>NZ_JBLUQD010000030.1:0-252 GCF_048068415.1 Pseudomonas sp. NY15463 | reverse complement strand
CAACAGGCTGAATACGTGGCGCCGCGCAGTGAGCTGGAAGCGCGAATCGCTGGGATCTGGCAGGAGGTGCTTAAGGTCGAGCGGGTGGGGATGCAGGACAACTTCTTCGAGTTGGGCGGCGACTCGATCATCTCCATCCAGGTGGTCAGCCGTGCCCGTCAGGCGGGTATTCGCTTCACCCCCAAGCAACTGTTCCAGCACCAGACGGTGCAAGGGCTGGCGGGTGTGGCACGCAGCGAGGTCGAGAGCCCG
>NZ_JBLUQD010000029.1:0-290 GCF_048068415.1 Pseudomonas sp. NY15463 | reverse complement strand
AACGATGCATCGCCGATGGTAGTGTGGGGCTTCCCCATGTGAGAGTAGGTCATCGTCAAGATTCATTTCGCAAAACCCCTATCTGCGTAAGCAGGTAGGGGTTTTGTCTTTAAGTAGAAGTACAGAGATTTGCTGGCACGTCCTTGAGTACGGTCCGGCACACAGAATTTCTTGACGACCATAGAGCATTGGAACCACCTGATCCCATCCCGAACTCAGTAGTGAAACGATGCATCGCCGATGGTAGTGTGGGGCTTCCCCATGTGAGAGTAGGTCATCGTCAAGATTCA
>NZ_JBLUQD010000028.1:0-349 GCF_048068415.1 Pseudomonas sp. NY15463 | reverse complement strand
CTCAGTACCACCCACGTTCACAGTCAGCGTGGTGGCGCTGCCGGTCTGCGGCGGATTGCTCAGTTGGAAGTTGAAGGTGACGTTGGCGTCGCCTTCTTTCGCCGGATCTGCTGTCACGGTGACAGTAGTGGTATCGAGGGTGTCTTCGATGTTGGCCGTGACACTGGATTTGCTCAGGTCCACAGCTTCGAAGTTGCCGCCGTCCACCTTGGTGACAGTCGCGGTCAGGGTCGACCCATCTTTGTAGACGTCATCGGTGTTGGTGTTCGGCACTTGCAGCGTGCCCTTGCCGGAAGCATCGACGTTGACCTGGTACTCAGTACCACCGACGTTCACGGTCAGCGTGACC
>NZ_JBLUQD010000027.1:0-415 GCF_048068415.1 Pseudomonas sp. NY15463 | reverse complement strand
GACCTGGTACTCAGTACCACCGACGTTCACGGTCAGCGTGACCGGGCTGCCAGTTTGCGGTGGGTTGCTCAGCTGGAAGTTGAAGGTGACGTTTGCGTCGCCTTCTTTCGCCGGATCTGCTGTCACGGTGACAGTAGTGGTATCGAGGGTATCTTCGATGTTGGCCGTGACACTGGATTTGCTCAGGTCGACGGCTTCGAAGTTGCCGCCGTCTACTTTAGTGACGGTCGCGGTCAGGGTCGAACCGTCTTTGTAGACGTCATCGGTGTTGGTGTTCGGCACTTGCAGCGTGCCCTTGCCGGAAGCATCGACGTTGACCTGATATTCGGTGCCGCCGACGTTCACGGTGAGCGTAGTAGCGCTGCCAGTCTGCGGCGGATTGCTCAGCTGGAAGTTGAAGGTGACGTTTGCGTCG
>NZ_JBLUQD010000026.1:0-440 GCF_048068415.1 Pseudomonas sp. NY15463 | reverse complement strand
TGGCGACTATCAGTCCATACTCACAAGCACCCACACGAATTGCTTGATTCAATTTGTTAAAGAGCGTTTGGTTAAGAGCTTTTCGTCTCAACCGAGGCGCGCATTCTACGCCTTCCTCATTTCGTGTCAAGCGTTTATTTTGAAGTTTTTCGTTCAACTTCAAACGCTTAACTCGCTGCGATCTCTCGTAGCGGGAGGCGAATCATACAGCGTTACAACCTGCTGTCAACCACCTTTTTCACCGCTTCGATCAACTGACCGTAGCACTTCCAGAACCTTCCGAATCGCTTAACTCGCTGATTTTCAAGGAGTTTCGCGTTCCGTTGTCGCTGGAAGTGGGGCGCATTATAAGGGGATCTGAAACCCCGTCAACCCTTATTTTCAAAAAACCTTAATATCGCCGAAAAACAAAGCGGGGAGGCCTGTCGGCCTCCCCGCTT
>NZ_JBLUQD010000025.1:0-467 GCF_048068415.1 Pseudomonas sp. NY15463 | reverse complement strand
GCATCCAGCACAGCCGGTTGGTCAGCGCGCTGTGGCGGTTGCCTGCGCCTTTCGGCTTGCCGGTCGAGCCCGAGGTGTAGATCACGTAGGCCAGGTTTTCCGGGGCCACGGTGATGTTCGGGTTGTCGCTCGAATAGGCGCTCAGGTCCAGCGCATCCAAAGCCAGGACCGTCAGCCCTTCAGGCATCGGCAGGCTCAGATGGCTCTGGGTCAGCAGCAGCGCGATGCCGCTGTCCTCGAACAGATAGGCCAGGCGCTCGCTCGGCAGCTCCGGGTCCATCGGTACATAGGCACCACCGGCCTTGAGGACTGCCAAGAGCCCAACCACCATCTCGACGCTGCGCTCGACGGCAATGCCGACCAGCACATCCGGGCCGACGCCCGCGGCGATCAGGCGATTGGCCAACTGATTGGCGCGGGCATCCAGCTCGGCGTAACTTAGGCGCACATCGCCGAACACCAGCGCC
>NZ_JBLUQD010000024.1:0-522 GCF_048068415.1 Pseudomonas sp. NY15463 | reverse complement strand
GAAGGAAGGTGATGCGAACGTCACCTTCAACTTCCAGCTGAGCAATCCGCCGCAGACTGGCAGCGCTACTACGCTCACCGTGAACGTCGGTGGTACTGAATATCAGGTCAATGTCGACGCCAGCGGTAAAGGCACGCTGCAAGTCCCGAATACCAACGTCGAAGACGTCTATAAGGACGAAAGCACTGTCACTGCGACCGTTACCAAAGTCGAAGGCGGCAACTTCGAGAACGTCAGCCTGAATGGCGCGTCGGCCACTGCGACCGTGACCGACACCATTACGCCGGAAGGTACGACTACCGTCACCGTGACGGCAGACCCAGCGAAAGAAGGCGACGCGAACGTCACCTTCAACTTCCAGCTGAGCAACCCGCCGCAGACTGGCAGTGCAACCACCCTGACCGTGAACGTCGGCGGCACTGAGTACCAGGTCAACGTCGACGCCAGCGGTAAAGGCACTCTGCAAGTCCCGAACACCAACACCGATGATGTCTACAAAGACCCGTCGACCCTGACCGCGAC
>NZ_JBLUQD010000023.1:0-534 GCF_048068415.1 Pseudomonas sp. NY15463 | reverse complement strand
ACTTTTGCTCTTGGGCAAAAGTAGGCAAAAACCGCTCGCTCCATCATCCGGCCCCTGCGCTGCGCGCAGGGGTTCCCTCGCTTCGGCGCCTTTCGGGCCCGCGCGGCCTCCTGAAGTCGCAATTGGCGGCGCCTGGACTATTGCGCGCTTAGAAGCAAGAGCAGCAGAATTATTTATTTGAAGTGATGGATGTGTTGTTTGAGTTTATGTATTCGCGGTGATGCGGCACTCCAGCAAACATGCTTTCACAAGTGTGACATTCAATGTTTGAAGTTTTGTGCAATTCAGACTGTGCACAATCCTGTGGGAGCGGGCTTGCCCGCGAAGCAAGCAACGCGGTGGATGGCACCGGCTACGCCGGTGTTCGCGGCACAAGGCCGCTCAGGTGCAGCGCTGGATTCAGGCTTGGCGCAGTCCTGTAACCCAGAGTTCCCACAACTGTAACTAGCGGTTAGCTGCGCAAGTACAGGCGCCACCCCTAACTTCGCGACTTCAGTAGGCCGAGCGGAGGTGACTGGAGGGCCCAAGGTGCGC
>NZ_JBLUQD010000022.1:0-838 GCF_048068415.1 Pseudomonas sp. NY15463 | reverse complement strand
CTCGAAGAAGTTGTCCTGCATCCCCACCCGCTCGACCTTAAGCACCTCCTGCCAGATCCCAGCGATTCGCGCTTCCAGCTCACTGCGCGGCGCCACGTATTCAGCCTGTTGACCGACCTCCGGGCGTGGCAGCGCGCGGCGTTCGAGCTTGCCGTTCGGGCTCAGCGGCAATGCGTCGAGGAACATCCACTGCACCGGGATCATGTACTCCGGCAGGTTTACCTGTAGGCGGCGCTTCAGCGTGTCGCGCAAGCTGCCCTCGTCAGCGCTGCCATCGCTTGCCACCACGTAGCCCACCAACTGCTGGCTACCGGCCAATTCCACCGCCAGCACCACGGCCTCACGCACCTCGGGCTGCTCCATCAGCCGCGCCTCGATCTCACCCAGTTCGATGCGCAGGCCGCGAATCTTCACCTGATAGTCGATACGCCCGGCGTACTCGATCACACCGTCCGCACGCTGGCGGGCCAGATCTCCTGTGCGGTACAGCCGCTCGCCATTGCCAAACGGGCTGGTGGCGAAACGCTCGGCGGTCAATGCCGGACGGCGGTGGTAACCGCGCGCCAGGCCTTCGCCGCCCAGGTACAGCTCACCGATTACCCCGACCGGCACCGGGTTCAGTTCGGCGTCCAGCACGTAAGTGCTCAGGTTGGCGATCGGCTGACCGATGGGCACCGTGTCGGCGCCCTCCTCGCGGCAGGTCCAGTGGGTCACGTCGATGGCCGCTTCGGTCGGACCGTACAGGTTGTACAAACCGGCCTGCGGCAGCTTGGTGAATACTTGCTGCTGCGCATCCACCGGCAACGCTTCGCCGCTACAGACGATGCGCTTGAGGCCG
>NZ_JBLUQD010000021.1:0-1367 GCF_048068415.1 Pseudomonas sp. NY15463 | reverse complement strand
GTGGTCAGCCGTGCCCGTCAGGCGGGTATTCGCTTCACCCCCAAGCAACTGTTCCAGCACCAGACGGTGCAAGGGCTGGCGGGTGTGGCACGCAGCGAGGTCGAGAGCCCGTTGCAGGCCCAGGGGCCGGTGACGGGGCCAACGCCGCTGCTGCCGTTCCAGCAGGTGTTCTTCGACACTCAGATCCCGCAGCGCCATCACTGGAACCAATCGGTGCTGCTCAAGCCGCGTGAACCGTTGCAGGCCGGGCTACTGGCCCAGGCGCTGGAGCGCCTGCTGGAGCAGCACGATGCCTTGCGCACACGCTTTGTGGCCGAAGACGGCCAGTGGCGGGCGACCCTCGCGGCGCCAGAGGCGGGCTGCGCCGAGCACTTGCTGTGGCAGGTAGAGGGCGCGGATGCGGCCGAGTTGCAGGCCCATTACCAGCGTGCCCAGACCAGCCTGGACCTGGGCGCGGGGCCGCTGCTGCGGGCGGTGCTGGCGCGCATGGGCGAGGAGCAGCGCGTGCTGCTGGTGATTCACCACCTGGCGGTGGATGGGGTGTCGTGGCGGATTTTGCTCGAAGACCTCCAGACGCTGTACCGCCAGCTGGCCGCAGGCCAGGTGCCGGTCCTGCCGGCCAAGACCTGCTCGGTGCAGGCCTGGGCCGAGCGCTTGCAGGCCCATGCGGGCAGCGCGCAATTGCGCGAAGAGCTGGGTTACTGGCAGGCGCAGTTGCAAGGTGTGAATGCCGAACTGCCGCGCGACCGTGCGCTAGCGTCGGCCAATAGCCGCCAGGCGCATACCGTGCATACCCGCCTTGATTCGGGGTTGACGCGGCAGTTGTTGCAGGAAGCGCCGAGTGCCTATCGGACCCAGGTCAACGACCTGCTGCTGACGGCACTGGCGCGGGTGATCGCCCGCTGGACCGGTGAGTCGTCGGTGCTGGTGCAGCTCGAAGGGCATGGTCGCGAGGAGTTGTTCGAAGACACCGACCTGGTGCGCAGCGTGGGTTGGTTCACCAGCCTGTTCCCGGCACGGCTGGACGTGCAGGAGGACCTGGCGGCGAGCATCAAGCAGGTCAAGGAACAACTGCGTGGGATTCCCGACAAGGGGCTGGGCTACGCGACCTTGCGCTACCTGGGCGATGAGGCCAGCCGCGCCGCGTTGGCAGGCCTGGCGCAACCGCGCCTGACCTTCAACTACCTGGGTCAGTTCGACGGCAGCTTCGCCGAGCAGGACGACACCCTGTTCACCCCCAGTGGTGAGGCGCGTGGCGCAGAGCAAAGCGCCGACGCGCCGCTGGGCAACTGGCTGACGATCAATGGCCACGTGTATGGCGGCGAGCTGAGCCTGGGCTGGACGTTCAGTACCGAGCAGTTCGATGT
>NZ_JBLUQD010000020.1:0-1518 GCF_048068415.1 Pseudomonas sp. NY15463 | reverse complement strand
AACGTCGATGACGTCTACAAGGACGAAAGCACTGTCACTGCGACCGTTACCAAAGTCGAAGGTGGCAACTTCGAGAATGTCAGCCTGAACGGCGCTTCGGCGACCGCGACTGTGGCCGACACTCTCGACACTACTACTGTTACTGTCACCGCAGATCCGGCGAAGGAAGGTGATGCGAACGTCACCTTCAACTTCCAGCTGAGCAATCCGCCGCAGACTGGCAGCGCTACTACGCTCACCGTGAACGTCGGTGGTACTGAATATCAGGTCAACGTCGATGCTTCCGGCAAGGGCACTCTGCAAGTGCCGAACACCAACGTCGAAGACGTTTACAAAGACGAAAGCACCGTTACTGCAACCGTTACCAAAGTCGAAGGCGGTAACTTCGAGAACGTCAGTCTGAATGGCGCGTCGGCCACCGCGACCGTGACCGACACCATTACGCCGGAAGGTACGACTACCGTCACTGTGACGGCAGACCCAGCGAAAGAAGGCGACGCCAACGTCACCTTCAACTTCCAGCTGAGCAACCCACCGCAGACTGGCAGCCCGGTCACGCTGACCGTGAACGTCGGCGGCACCGAATATCAGGTCAACGTCGATGCTTCCGGCAAGGGCACGCTGCAAGTCCCGAATACCAACACCGATGACGTCTACAAAGACGGTTCGACCCTGACCGCGACTGTCACTAAAGTAGACGGCGGCAACTTCGAAGCCGTGGATCTGAGCAAATCCAGTGTCACGGCCAACATCGAAGACACTATCGATACCACCACAGTCACCGTGACGGCGGACCCGGCGAAAGAGGGCGACGCCAACGTCACCTTCAACTTCCAGTTGAGCAATCCACCGCAGACCGGCAGCGCTACGACGCTGACGGTGAACGTCGGCGGCACCGAATATCAGGTCAACGTCGATGCTTCCGGCAAGGGCACGCTGCAAGTGCCAAACACCAACGTCGATGACGTCTATAAAGACGAGAGCACCGTTACCGCGACCGTCACCAAGGTCGAGGGCGGCAACTTCGAGAATGTCAGTCTGACTGGCGCGTCGGCGACCACGACCGTGGCCGACACCCTCGACACCACTACCGTCACCGTGACGGCAGACCCAGCGAAAGAGGGCGACGCTAACGTCACCTTCAACTTCCAGCTGAGCAATGCGCCACAGGCTGGCAGCGCCACTACGCTCACCGTCAACGTCGGCGGCACCGAATATCAGGTCAACGTCGATGCTTCCGGCAAGGGCACGCTACAAGTGCCAAACACCAACGTCGATGATGTCTACAAAGACGAGAGCACCGTTACCGCGACCGTTACCAAGGTCGAGGGTGGCAACTTCGAGAACGTTAGCCTGAACGGCGCTTCGGCGACCGCGACTGTGGCCGACACTCTCGACACTACTACCGTTACTGTCACCGCAGATCCGGCGAAGGAAGGTGATGCGAACGTCACCTTCAACTTCCAGCTGAGCAATCCGCCGCAGACTGGCAGCGCTACTACGCTCACCGTGAACGTC
>NZ_JBLUQD010000019.1:0-3661 GCF_048068415.1 Pseudomonas sp. NY15463 | reverse complement strand
AGTCGCGGTCGCCGAAGCGCCGTTCAGGCTGACATTCTCGAAGTTGCCACCTTCGACTTTGGTAACGGTCGCAGTGACAGTGCTTTCGTCCTTGTAGACGTCATCGACGTTAGTGTTCGGGACTTGCAGTGTGCCCTTACCGGAAGCATCGACGTTGACCTGGTACTCAGTACCACCCACGTTCACAGTCAGCGTGGTGGCGCTGCCGGTCTGCGGCGGATTGCTCAGTTGGAAGTTGAAGGTGACGTTGGCGTCGCCTTCTTTCGCCGGATCTGCGGTGACAGTAACGGTAGTGGTATCGAGAGTGTCGGCCACAGTCGCGGTCGCTGACGCGCCATTCAGGCTGACGTTCTCGAAGTTGCCGCCTTCGACTTTGGTGACGGTTGCGGTAACCGTGCTTTCGTCTTTGTACACGTCATCGGTGTTGGTGTTCGGCACTTGCAGTGTGCCCTTACCGGAAGCATCGACGTTGACCTGATATTCAGTACCGCCCACGTTCACAGTCAGCGTCGTGGCGCTGCCAGTCTGTGGCGGATTGCTCAACTGGAAGTTGAAGGTGACGTTCGCGTCGCCTTCTTTCGCTGGGTCTGCCGTGACGGTGACGGTGGTTGTATCGAGGGTGTCAGCCACGGTCGCGGTCGCCGAAGCGCCGGTCAGGCTGACGTTCTCGAAGTTACCGCCCTCCACCTTGGTCACAGTGGCTGTGACAGTGCTCTCGTCTTTGTAGACGTCATCGACGTTGGTATTCGGGACTTGCAGCGTGCCTTTGCCGCTGGCGTCGACGTTGACCTGATATTCGGTGCCGCCAACGTTCACGGTCAGGGTGGTTGCACTGCCCGTCTGCGGCGGATTGCTCAGCTGGAAGTTGAAGGTGACGTTCGCATCGCCCTCTTTCGCCGGGTCTGCTGTGACAGTGACGGTGGTGGTGTCGAGGGTGTCTTCGATGTTGGCCGTGACACTGGATTTGCTCAGGTCTACGGCTTCGAAGTTGCCGCCATCCACTTTGGTGACAGTTGCAGTCAGGCTCGACGGGTCTTTGTAGACGTCATCGGTGTTGGTGTTCGGCACTTGCAGCGTGCCCTTGCCGGAAGCATCGACGTTGACCTGGTACTCAGTACCACCGACGTTCACGGTCAGCGTGACCGGGCTGCCAGTTTGCGGTGGGTTGCTCAGCTGGAAGTTGAAGGTGACGTTTGCGTCGCCTTCTTTCGCTGGGTCTGCCGTCACAGTGACGGTAGTCGTACCTTCCGGCGTAATGGTGTCGGTCACGGTCGCGGTGGCCGAGGCGCCATTCAGGCTGACGTTCTCGAAGTTACCGCCTTCGACTTTGGTAACGGTCGCGGTGACGGTGCTTTCGTCTTTGTAAACGTCTTCGACGTTGGTGTTTGGCACTTGCAGAGTGCCCTTACCGGAAGCATCGACATTGACCTGATATTCGGTGCCACCAACGTTGACGGTCAACGTAGTGGCGCTGCCAGTTTGCGGCGGATTGCTCAGCTGGAAGTTGAAGGTGACGTTTGCGTCGCCTTCTTTCGCTGGGTCTGCCGTCACGGTGACAGTGGTGGTGTCGATAGTGTCAGCAACGGTCGCAGTGGCTGTAGCGCCATTCAGGCTCACGCTCTCGAAGTTGCCGCCGTCTACTTTGGTAACGGTCGCAGTGACGGTGCTTTCGTCTTTATAAACGTCATCGACGTTGGTGTTCGGGACTTGCAGCGTGCCTTTACCGCTGGCATCAACGTTGACCTGATACTCAGTACCACCGACGTCCACAGTCAGCGTGGTGGCGCTGCCGGTTTGCGGCGGATTGCTCAGCTGGAAGTTGAAGGTGACGTTCGCATCGCCCTCTTTCGCTGGATCTGCTGTCACGGTGACGGTGGTGGTGTCGAGGGTGTCTTCGATGTTGGCCGTGACACTGGATTTGCTCAGGTCCACAGCTTCGAAGTTGCCACCGTCTACTTTAGTGACGGTCGCGGTCAGGGTTGAAGCGTCTTTGTAGACGTCATCGGTGTTGGTGTTCGGCACTTGCAGCGTGCCCTTGCCGGAAGCATCGACGTTGACCTGGTACTCAGTGCCGCCGACGTTCACGGTCAGAGTGACCGGGCTGCCAGTTTGCGGCGGATTGCTCAGCTGGAAGTTGAAGGTGACGTTCGCATCACCTTCTTTCGCCGGGTCTGCCGTCACGGTGACGGTAGTCGTACCTTCCGGCGTAATGGTGTCGGTCACGGTCGCGGTGGCCGACGCGCCATTCAGACTGACGTTCTCGAAGTTACCGCCTTCAACTTTGGTAACGGTCGCAGTGACGGTGCTTTCGTCCTTGTAGACGTCTTCGACGTTGGTATTCGGGACTTGCAGCGTGCCCTTACCGGAAGCATCGACGTTGACCTGGTACTCAGTACCACCGACGTTCACAGTCAAAGTGGTAGCGCTGCCAGTCTGCGGTGGATTGCTCAGCTGGAAGTTGAAGGTGACGTTTGCGTC
The DNA here is from genome assembly GCF_048068415.1 of Pseudomonas sp. NY15463. Lineage (NCBI taxonomy): Bacteria > Pseudomonadati > Pseudomonadota > Gammaproteobacteria > Pseudomonadales > Pseudomonadaceae > Pseudomonas > Pseudomonas sp. NY15463. The sequence continues at coordinate 1,183 of NZ_JBLUQD010000019.1, read as the reverse complement.
GCCTTCTTTCGCTGGGTCTGCTGTGACGGTGACGGTGGTCGTGTCGAGAGTGTCGGCCACAGTCGCGGTCGCCGAAGCGCCATTCAGGCTGACGTTCTCGAAGTTGCCGCCTTCGACCTTGGTGACGGTCGCGGTAACGGTGCTCTCGTCTTTGTAGACGTCATCGACGTTGGTGTTCGGCACTTGCAGCGTGCCCTTACCGGAAGCATCGACGTTGACCTGGTACTCAGTGCCGCCAACGTTCACGGTCAGGGTGGTTGCACTGCCAGTCTGCGGCGGGTTGCTCAGCTGGAAGTTGAAGGTGACGTTTGCGTCGCCTTCTTTCGCTGGGTCTGCTGTGACGGTGACGGTGGTCGTGTCGAGAGTGTCGGCCACGGTCGCGGTCGCCGAAGCGCCGTTCAGGCTGACGTTTTCGAAGTTGCCGCCCTCAACCTTGGTGACGGTCGCGGTAACGGTGCTCTCGTCTTTGTAGACATCATCGACGTTGGTGTTCGGCACTTGCAGCGTGCCCTTGCCGGAAGCATCGACGTTGACCTGATATTCGGTGCCGCCGACGTTCACGGTCAGGGTAGTAGCGCTGCCAGTCTGCGGTGGATTGCTCAACTGGAAGTTGAAGGTGACGTTTGCGTCGCCTTCTTTCGCCGGATCTGCGGTGACAGTGACGGTGGTGGTATCGAGGGTGTCGGCCACAGTCGCGGTCGCCGAAGCGCCGGTCAGGCTAACGTTTTCGAAGTTGCCGCCCTCGACCTTGGTGACGGTCGCAGTGACGGTGCTTTCGTCTTTATAAACGTCATCGACGTTGGTATTCGGCACTTGTAGCGTGCCTTTGCCGCTGGCATCGACGTTGACCTGATATTCGGTGCCACCGACGCTCACGGTCAGCGTAGTAGCGCTGCCAGTCTGCGGCGGATTGCTCAACTGGAAGTTGAAGGTGACGTTAGCGTCGCCTTCTTTCGCCGGATCTGCCGTCACGGTGACGGTGGTGGTGTCGAGGGTGTCTTCGATGTTGGCCGTGACACTGGATTTGCTCAGGTCGACGGCTTCGAAGTTGCCGCCATCCACTTTGGTGACGGTCGCGGTCAGGGTCGACGGGTCTTTGTAGACATCATCGGTGTTGGTGTTCGGGACTTGCAGAGTGCCTTTACCGCTGGCGTCGACGTTGACCTGGTACTCAGTGCCGCCG
>NZ_JBLUQD010000018.1:2500-5356 GCF_048068415.1 Pseudomonas sp. NY15463 | reverse complement strand
ACCTACTCTCACATGGGGAAGCCCCACACTACCATCGGCGATGCATCGTTTCACTACTGAGTTCGGGATGGGATCAGGTGGTTCCAATGCTCTATGGTCGTCAAGAAATTCGGTTGCCCAGCCTGTTCAATGAACACGCCAAGCCAATTCGGATATGTGATTTTGTGGTCTTACGAATTTTCGGGTCTTTCGTCTTCACCACCACAATCTGCTCAGCAGATTGCTTGGGTGTTATATGGTCAAGCCTCACGGGCAATTAGTATTGGTTAGCTCAACGCCTCACAGCGCTTACACACCCAACCTATCAACGTCGTAGTCTTCGACGGCCCTTTAGGGGATTCAAGATCCCAGTGAGATCTCATCTTGAGGCAAGTTTCCCGCTTAGATGCTTTCAGCGGTTATCTCTTCCGAACATAGCTACCCGGCAATGCCACTGGCGTGACAACCGGAACACCAGAGGTTCGTCCACTCCGGTCCTCTCGTACTAGGAGCAGCCCCTCTCAAATCTCAAACGTCCACGGCAGATAGGGACCGAACTGTCTCACGACGTTCTAAACCCAGCTCGCGTACCACTTTAAATGGCGAACAGCCATACCCTTGGGACCGGCTTCAGCCCCAGGATGTGATGAGCCGACATCGAGGTGCCAAACACCGCCGTCGATATGAACTCTTGGGCGGTATCAGCCTGTTATCCCCGGAGTACCTTTTATCCGTTGAGCGATGGCCCTTCCATACAGAACCACCGGATCACTAAGACCTACTTTCGTACCTGCTCGACGTGTTTGTCTCGCAGTCAAGCGCGCTTTTGCCTTTATACTCTACGACCGATTTCCGACCGGTCTGAGCGCACCTTCGTACTCCTCCGTTACTCTTTGGGAGGAGACCGCCCCAGTCAAACTACCCACCATACACTGTCCTCGATCCGGATAACGGACCTGAGTTAGAACCTCAAGGTTGCCAGGGTGGTATTTCAAGGATGGCTCCATGAGAACTGGCGTCCCCACTTCAAAGCCTCCCACCTATCCTACACAAGCAAGCTCAAAGTCCAGTGCAAAGCTATAGTAAAGGTTCACGGGGTCTTTCCGTCTAGCCGCGGATACACTGCATCTTCACAGCGATTTCAATTTCACTGAGTCTCGGGTGGAGACAGCGCCGCCATCGTTACGCCATTCGTGCAGGTCGGAACTTACCCGACAAGGAATTTCGCTACCTTAGGACCGTTATAGTTACGGCCGCCGTTTACCGGGGCTTCGATCAAGAGCTTCGCTTGCGCTAACCCCATCAATTAACCTTCCGGCACCGGGCAGGCGTCACACCCTATACGTCCACTTTCGTGTTTGCAGAGTGCTGTGTTTTTAATAAACAGTCGCAGCGGCCTGGTATCTTCGACCGGCATGGGCTTACGGAGCAAGTCCTTCACCCTCGCCGGCGCACCTTCTCCCGAAGTTACGGTGCCATTTTGCCTAGTTCCTTCACCCGAGTTCTCTCAAGCGCCTTGGTATTCTCTACCTAACCACCTGTGTCGGTTTGGGGTACGGTTCCCAGTTATCTGAAGCTTAGGAGCTTTTCTTGGAAGCATGGCATCAACCACTTCGCGCTCTAATGAGCACTCGTCATCAGCTCTCGGCCTTAAGATCCCGGATTTGCCTAAGATCTCAGCCTACCACCTTAAACTTGGACAACCAACGCCAAGCTGGCCTAGCCTTCTCCGTCCCTCCATCGCAATAACTGGAAGTACAGGAATATTAACCTGTTTTCCATCGACTACGCTTTTCAGCCTCGCCTTAGGGACCGACTAACCCTGCGTCGATTAACGTTGCGCAGGAAACCTTGGTCTTTCGGCGTGCGAGTTTTTCACTCGCATTGTCGTTACTCATGTCAGCATTCGCACTTCTGATACCTCCAGCAAGCTTCTCAACTCACCTTCACAGGCTTACAGAACGCTCCTCTACCGCGTCATCAAAGATGACACCCGTAGCTTCGGTGCATGGTTTGAGCCCCGTTACATCTTCCGCGCAGGCCGACTCGACTAGTGAGCTATTACGCTTTCTTTAAAGGATGGCTGCTTCTAAGCCAACCTCCTAGCTGTCTAAGCCTTCCCACATCGTTTCCCACTTAACCATGACTTTGGGACCTTAGCTGACGGTCTGGGTTGTTTCCCTTTTCACGACGGACGTTAGCACCCGCCGTGTGTCTCCCATGCTCGGCACTTGTAGGTATTCGGAGTTTGCATCGGTTTGGTAAGTCGGGATGACCCCCTAGCCGAAACAGTGCTCTACCCCCTACAGTGATACATGAGGCGCTACCTAAATAGCTTTCGAGGAGAACCAGCTATCTCCGAGCTTGATTAGCCTTTCACTCCGATCCACAGGTCATCCGCTAACTTTTCAACGGTAGTCGGTTCGGTCCTCCAGTCAGTGTTACCTAACCTTCAACCTGCCCATGGATAGATCGCCCGGTTTCGGGTCTATACCCAGCGACTAAAGCGCCCTATTAAGACTCGCTTTCGCTACGCCTCCCCTATTCGGTTAAGCTCGCCACTGAATATAAGTCGCTGACCCATTATACAAAAGGTACGCAGTCACCTAACAAAGTAGGCTCCCACTGCTTGTACGCATACGGTTTCAGGTTCTATTTCACTCCCCTCTCCGGGGTTCTTTTCGCCTTTCCCTCACGGTACTGGTTCACTATCGGTCAGTCAGTAGTATTTAGCCTTGGAGGATGGTCCCCCCATGTTCAGACAAAGTTTCTCGTGCTCCGTCCTACTCGATTTCACTGGCAAGAGATTTTCGTGTACGGGGCTATCACCCACTATGGCCGCACTTTCCAGAGCGTTCCACTAATCTCAAACCAGCT
>NZ_JBLUQD010000017.1:0-6741 GCF_048068415.1 Pseudomonas sp. NY15463 | reverse complement strand
CGCAGAGCAAAGCGCCGACGCGCCGCTGGGCAACTGGCTGACGATCAATGGCCACGTGTATGGCGGCGAGCTGAGCCTGGGCTGGACGTTCAGTACCGAGCAGTTCGATGTGCAGACCCTACAGGCCCTGGCTGATGCCTATCGTGACGAGTTGCAGGCTGTGGTCAAGCACTGCCTGGGCACGGCTACGCCAGGCGCGACCCCTTCCGATTTCCCGCTGGCCGGCCTGGACCAAGCGCAGCTCGACCGCCTGCCAGTGCCGCTGGGGGAAGTCGAAGACCTTTATCCGCTGACGCCCATGCAGCAAGGCATGCTGTTCCATTCGCTGTATGAGCAGGGCAGTGGCCAGTATCTGAACCAGCTTCAGGTCGCGGTGTCAGGCCTCGACACCGAGCGATTCCGCGCCGCCTGGCAGGCTACCTTGGACGCCCAGGCGTGCCTGCGCACCGGTTTCATCTGGCAAGGTGATCTGGTTCGACCGCTGCAAGTGGTGCACAAGGCTTTGACCTTGCCCATGCGGGTGCTCGATTGGCGCGCTCGTGCCGTCTCGCCGGCCGACCTCGATGCGCTGGCGCGCGCGGAGCTGGAACACGGCTTTGACTTGGTTCAGGCGCCGCTGTTGCGTCTGTGTCTGGTGCGCCTGGGCGATAACGACCAGCATCTGATCTACACCCACCATCATATCCTCATGGACGGCTGGAGCAGTTCGCAACTGCTGGGCGAAGTACTCCTGCGCTACCACGGGCAGCCGGTGCCACGGGCTGAAGGGCGTATTCGGGACCACATCGAGTGGTTGCAGTCCCGCGATGTGGTCGCCAGCGAGGCATTTTGGAAAGCCCAGCTGGCAGGGCTTGGCGAACCGACACGGTTGACCCAGGCCCTGGCCGGACTCGGTGAGGCGAGCGGCAGCGGGCAGGCCGACCTTCATGTGCGCATCGATGCCCGGCAGACGGCGCAACTCAGCGAGTTTGCGCGTCGGCGCAAGGTGACCGTCAATACCCTGCTGCAAGCGGCCTGGCTTATCCTGCTCCAGCGATACACGGGGCAGGCCAGCGTCTGCTTTGGCGCCACCGTTGCTGGGCGGCCAGCCGAACTGCCAGGCATCGAGCGCCAGGTCGGGCTGTTCATCAACAGCCTTCCGGTGATCGCCAGCCCGCAGCCGAACGAGCAGGTGGGTGACTGGTTGCAGCGCGTGCAGGAGCAGAACCTGGCCCTGCGCGAACACGAACACACGCCGCTGTTCGAGATTCAACGCTGGGCCGGTCATGCGGGTCCGCTGTTCGACACCTTGCTGGTATTCGAGAACTATCCGGTCTCCGAAGCCTTGCAACAAGGCAGCGGTGCCGATTTGCGTTTTGGCGCGGTGCAGCGCCATGAGTTGGCGAACTACCCGCTGACGCTGGCCATTGGACTTGGCCAGGAACTGAGCCTGCACTTGAGCTACGACCAAGCCTGTTTCGATCGGCAGGCCATGGCGACCCTCGGCGAACACGTGCAGTGCTTGCTGGAGCAGATGCGTGCGCGCCCTGACGCACGTCTGTGCGAACTGTTGCTCGAACCGGTGGCGCAGGCGCAGCAGCGCGCGGCGCAACTGAACCCGGCGCTGGCCTGCCATGAAGAGGGCGGCAGCCTGCATGCGCGTATCGAGTTCCAGGCTCGGCGCGCGCCGCATGCGGTGGCGGTATCGCTGGGTGAGCAGGCCTTGACTTACCAGCAGCTCAATCAGCAGGCCAACCGCCTGGCGCATGCCTTGATCGCCCGTGGCGTCGGCCCGGATGTGCGGGTGGGCATCGCCTGCTCGCGTAGCCTGGCCATGCCCGTTGCCGTGCTGGCGGTGCTCAAGGCTGGCGGCGCCTATGTGCCGCTCGATCCGCATTATCCGCAGGATCGCCTGACCTTCATGATGAGCGATAGCGGTATCGAACTGTTGCTCGCAGAAAGCGCGCTGCTGGACAGCCTGCGGGTGCCAGAGGGTGTGACGGTACTGGTGCTGGAGCGGATGGCCGGCGAGTTGGCGAGCTTACCGGAGCATGATCCTGAGGTGGCGATGAACTCGGCCAACCTTGCCTATGTGATCTACACCTCCGGCTCCACCGGTCAGCCAAAGGGGACTCTGCTACCCCATGCCAATGTACTGAGGCTGTTCCAGGCCACGGCGCGCTGGTTCGCGTTTGGGCCGCACGACGTCTGGACCCTGTTCCATTCCTACGCCTTCGATTTCTCGGTGTGGGAGATGTTCGGTGCCTGGCTGCATGGCGGGCGCCTGGTGATGGTCGAGCATGAGGTGAGCCGCTCGCCACAGCAGTTCCTCGAACTGCTGGTGCGCGAAGGCGTGACGGTGCTCAACCAGACGCCATCGGCCTTCAAGCAACTGATGCAGGTGGCCTGCGCCCAGGCCCACGGTGAAGGGTGCGGTGCCTTGCGCCAGGTGGTATTTGGTGGCGAAGCGTTGGATGTGCGCAGCCTGCGCCCATGGTTCGAACGTTTCGGTGACCAAGCCCCGCGGCTGGTGAATATGTATGGCATTACCGAGACGACGGTGCACGTCACCTACAGGCCGTTGTCGCGGGCGGATCTCGAGCGCGAAGCCAGCAGCCCGATTGGCGAGCCGATCGACGACTTGTCCTGGTACGTGCTCGACAGTGAACTCAACCCGGTGCCCCGGGGGGCGGTGGGTGAATTGCACATCGGTGGCGCCGGGCTGGCTCGGGGTTACTGGCGTCGTGCCGACCTCAGTGCCTTGCGCTTCGTTCCGAACCCGTATGGCCAAGTGGCAGGTGCACGTCTTTACCGTACCGGCGACCTGGCCCGCCACCGCCTGGATGGGGTGATCGAGTACGTTGGACGTATCGACCAGCAAGTGAAGATTCGTGGGTTCCGCATCGAGCTGGGCGAAATAGAAGCCTGCCTGCTGACCCTCCCTTGGGTCACTGGGGCCGCAGTGCTGGCGGTGCCGGTCGCCGGCTCCAGCCAGTTGGTGGCATACCTGGCCGGTGCCAGCGAGGCGCAGCGCGAGACGGTGCGTGAACACCTTCGCAAGCATCTGCCTGACTACATGGTGCCGGCCCATCTGCTGTTCCTTGAGCAATTGCCGCTGACTGCCAACGGCAAGCTCGACCGCAAAGCCCTGCCGGCACCGCAAGCGGGATTGCAGCGTACTGTGTTCGTCGCCCCTGCTACCGCGCTGGAGCAACAGGTCGCGGCAATCTGGCAGGACGTGCTGGGAGCAGCTCAAGTTGGCCTTGAAGACGATTTCTTCGAACTGGGCGGCCATTCGCTGAGCGTGGTGAGCGTCGTCTCACGCCTACAGCTTGAGCTGGGCCTGACCCTCACCCCACAGTTGTTGTTCCGTTTCCCGCGCTTGCGCACGTTCGTCGAGCAATTGGAAACCACTGCGCAACCAATCAACACCACGAAACTGAGCAAGCTCGAAGCGCTGCTGGATGAGATGGAGGATTTCTGATGGACAAGTCGGTCGCTTCGAAAATTGCAAAGCGTTTCATTACCCTGCCCCTGGACAAGCGCAAGCTCTACCTGGAGAAAATGCTCGCTGAAGGGGTCTCGCCAGCCAACCTGCCGATCCCCGAGGTCAGTGCCGATTTCGAGGTGCTGCCACTGTCCTACGCGCAGGAGCGCCAATGGTTCCTCTGGCAACTGGCGCCTGACAGCACGGCCTACCACATTCCCTGTGCCCTGCGCCTGCGCGGCGCACTGGACTTGCCAGCGCTGGAGCGCGCTTTCGCTCGGTTGGTAGAGCGTCACGCGGGCTTGCGCACGGTGTTCGCCGAGGTGGACGGGACGACTCGCCAGATCGTGCAGCCGGAGGGGGGCGTGCCGGTCAAGCTGTTCGAGTTGGCCTCTGTGCTCGACGAGCAGGATCAGGCAGTGCAGATTCGGCAGTTCGTCGAGCAGCAGACCCAGGCCCTGTTCGACCTACAGACCGGCCCTTTGCTACGTGTTGGCCTGTTGCGCCTGGCCGATGACGACCATGTGCTGGTGATGACCCAGCATCATATTGTCTCGGACGGCGTTTCGATGCAGATCATGGTCGATGAGCTGGTGGCGTTGTACGGCGCTTTCAGCCAAGGCCGCGAGGCTGGGTTGCCCGACTTGGCCATACAGTACAGTGATTATGCGTTGTGGCAGCGGCACTGGATGGAAGCCGGAGAGCGCGAGCGGCAACTGAGTTACTGGCGCGAGCAACTGGCGGGTGAGCAGGCGGTGCTGGCCTTGCCCACCGATCGTGCGCGACCGGCGGAACAGAGCTTTCGAGGGGCGCGCCACGCATTCTGTGTAGCGGGCGAGCTTCTGGACGGTTTGCGACGCTTGGCCCAGCAGGAAAACGTCACCCCGTTCATGTTGTTGCTGGCGTCCTTCCAGGTGTTGTTGCACCGCTACAGCGGGCAGGCCGATATCCGCGTTGGCGTGCCGGTCGCCAACCGCAACCGGGTAGAGACCGAGCGCTTGGTCGGCTTTTTCGTCAATACGCAGATTCTCAAGGCAGACTTCACCGCGCCACAGTCGTTCAAGGCGTTGCTCGGCCAGGTCCGGCAGGCGGCGATTGACGCCCAGGCCCATCAGGACTTGCCGTTCGAGCAACTGGTCGAGGCCCTGCAGCCCGAGCGCAGTCTCAGCCACAATCCATTGTTCCAGGTCATGTTCAACCATCAGGGCAGTGCGGCGCCGGTGACGCCGCACGCACAGCATGCGGCGCTGCAAGTCGAGCCGTTAATGGGTGTGCGCAATACCGCTCAGTTCGATCTGACACTTGAAACGGTCGAGTCTACCGACGCTGTGGCCGCGAGCCTGGTGTACGCCACCGACCTGTTCGATGCCAGCCGCATCGAGCGCATGGCGGGTCACTGGCTGAATCTGTTGCAGGCCATGGTGGCCAACCCCGAGGCCCGCGTGGCTGAACTGCCGATGTTGGCCAGCGGCGAGCGTGAGCAATTGCTGCACGGCTTCAACGCCACGGCCACCGAGTACCCGCTGGATACCCCGGTGCAACGCCTGATCGAGGCGCAGGTGGCGCGTACCCCGGATGCCGAGGCGCTGGTGTTCGGCGATGTGCGCCTAAGTTACGCCGAGCTGGATGCCCGCGCCAATCAGTTGGCCAATCGCCTGATCGCCGCGGGCGTCGGCCCGGATGTGCTGGTCGGGATTGCCGTCGAGCGCAGCGTCGAGATGGTGGTTGGGCTCTTGGCAGTCCTCAAGGCCGGTGGTGCTTATGTCCCGATGGACCCGGAACTGCCGAGCGAGCGCCTGGCCTACCTGTTCGAGGACAGCGGCATCGAACTGCTGCTGACCCAGAGCCATCTGAGCCTGCCGATGCCTGAAGGGCTGACGGTCCTGGCTTTGGACACGCTGGACCTGGGCACCTATTCGAGCGACAACCCGAACATCACCGTGGCCCCGGAAAACCTGGCCTACGTGATCTACACCTCGGGCTCGACCGGCAAGCCGAAAGGTGCAGGCAACCGCCACAGCGCGCTGACCAACCGGCTGTGCTGGATGCAGCAGGCCTATCAGTTGGATGCCAGCGACACGGTGCTGCAAAAGACCCCGTTCAGCTTCGACGTGTCGGTGTGGGAGTTCTTCTGGCCGCTGATGACTGGCGCGCGTCTGGCCGTTGCAGGTCCGGGCGACCACCGCGACCCGAGCAAGCTGGTCGAGCTGATCCATGCCCACGACGTCACGACGCTGCACTTTGTACCGTCGATGTTGCAGGCGTTCCTGACGGATGCCCAGGTGAGCAGTTGCACCGGCCTCAAGCGCATCGTCTGTAGCGGCGAAGCGTTGCCGGTGGATGCGCAGCAGCAAGTATTCACCAAGCTGCCGCAGGCCGGTTTGTACAACCTGTACGGTCCGACCGAGGCGGCTATCGACGTGACCCACTGGACCTGCCGCGAGGAGGGCGCCGACACGGTGCCCATTGGCCAGCCGATCGCCAACCTTACGACTTACGTGCTGGACGCCGAACTGAACCCGGTGCCGGTCGGGGTGATCGGTGAGCTGTACCTGGGCGGCGAAGGCCTGGCGCGCGGTTACCACCGCCGCCCGGCATTGACCGCCGAACGCTTTGCTACCAGCCCGTTTGGCAATGGCGAGCGGCTGTACCGCACTGGCGACCTGGCCCGCCAGCGTGCGGACGGTGTGATCGAGTACGCCGGGCGTATCGACTATCAGGTGAAGATTCGCGGCCTGCGTATCGAGCTGGGTGAGATCGAGGCGCGTCTGATGGAGCAGCCCGAGGTACGTGAAGCGGTGGTGCTGGCGGTGGAATTGGCCGGTAGCCAGCAGTTGGTGGGCTACGTGGTGGCAAGCGATGGCAGCGCCGACGAGGGCAGCTTGCGCGACACGCTGAAGCGCCGCCTACAGGTAAACCTGCCGGAGTACATGATCCCGGTGCAGTGGATGTTCCTCGACGCATTGCCGTTGAGCCCGAACGGTAAGCTCGAACGCCGCGCGCTGCCACGCCCGGAGGTCGGCCAACAGGCTGAATACGTGGCGCCGCGCAGTGAGCTGGAAGCGCGAATCGCTGGGATCTGGCAGGAGGTGCTCAAGGTCGAGCGGGTGGGGATGCAGGACAACTTCTTCGAGTTGGGCGGCGACTCGATCATCTCCATCCAAGTGGTCAGCCGTGCCCGTCAGGCGGGTATTCGCTTCACCCCCAAGCAACTGTTCCAGCACCAGACGGTGCAAGGGCTGGCGGGTGTGGCACGCAGCGAGGTCGAGAGCCCG
>NZ_JBLUQD010000016.1:0-7884 GCF_048068415.1 Pseudomonas sp. NY15463 | reverse complement strand
TTTTGTTTGGTCTGCGCCCGGCTGCCACCGTGGTTTTTTTCTCCGGTGGGGCCGGGGTGGGGGGGTAAATGCCGGGGGGGCCCCCCCCCCCAGGGGGGGGGGGGGGCCCCCCCCGCGACAAGCACAGCCAGTATGCCAGAGCCCTCAGACGTAGTCGTCGTCCGAGAAGAAGCCGCCATCGTCGGCACTGTAGTCGGTGTCGGCGAAGCCGCCCTGGTCATTGCCCCAACCGCTGTTGTCGGCTACCTGGCGCTGGCTGTCCTGATCGTTCCAGCCGCCCTGGTCACTGGCCGGGGCAGGCGCTTCCTTGATCACCTCGACGATCTCGTCAGGCTGCGAATGGTGGCTGAACAGGCTGCTGATGCCTTGTGCGAGCAACACGCCACCCGCAACGCCCGCCGCGGTCTGCATGGCACCGCCGAGGAAGCTGCTCGCACCACTGCGGGCGGGCGCCGCACCGAAGCCTTGCTGCGGCGCCGGAGGCGGCGCATAGGCAGGCGCGGCAGGCTCGCGCCAGCCCCCGGCTGAGGCCGGCGCCGGAGCCACCGAGCGCTGCGGCTCAGGGCTGCGTGCACCGCCACCGAACAGCCCGGACAGGAAGCCACCACCACTGCTGGCGGGGCTGGAGCGGCTCGCCTCCAGTTGCGCGCGGGCCTGCTTGAGTTCGGCTTCGAGCTGTTTGTTCTGCTCGTCCAAACGCTTGAGCGCTGCTTCCTGCACCAGAATCGCCTGGGTCATGTAGTACGGCGCTGCCGGCTGCTGGCGCAGGTGCTCATCGATGCGCGCCTGGGCCTGGGCATCGCGCGGCTGGGCGGGATCCTCGGCTTGCTTGAGGCGACCGAACAGGCCGTCGATCAGGGTTTGTTCTTCAGTGTTCATCGGGGCAACCTCGTGCGCTGAACAGGACATCGGACAGCCTCAAAGATGGGGCGCGGTACGCTGCGATTCAATCGCCCTGGGCATGAAACTTTTTTCAGCATGCAGGCTGTCTGGGCTAAAGTTACGCCCTGCTTTTCTGCCATGCGATGTTGACCGATGAATCCCCTGAGCGTTCTGCGCGACTCCCTGTACTTCTTCCGCCGCCACTTGGTCGGCATCCTGCAACTGTGCCTGCCGCTGGTGGTGATCGAAGCCCTCGGTACCCAATTGCTCTACCGCCAGCTCGGCGAATCGGCCTCACCGGTTTACGGCATGCTGGTCAGCCTGCTGGTCTACCCCCTGTACAGCGCGGCGCTGATCCTTTACCTCGACACGCGCAGCAATGGCCAGGCAGTGCCCAAGCGCGACCTGTTCGCCCGCGCCGTGCAATTGTGGCCAGCGCTGGCGCTGCTGATCCTCATCAGTTCGCTGCTGATCATGGCGGGCCTGGCACTGTTCATCTTCCCCGGTGTGTGGATCATGGTGAACTTGGTGTTTGCCGAGTACCTGCTGGTGCTGCGCGGCCTGCCGGTGATGCAGGCCATGCGCACCAGCGCGAGCATGACCACCGGGCACTTCCTGCGCATCATGCTGTGCATGCTCATGGTGCTGGCGCCGCTGTGGCTGATCGACGGGCTGCTGATGGCGCTGATCCCCGACCCGCAACCGGGCGCACAATTGCTGCTGGACAGCCTCAGCGGCTTCTTGCAGTTGTTCAGCACGGTGGTGCTGTACCGCTTGTTCATGTTGCTCGAAGGCAAAGCCGGGCCCGAGGCGGGCTAGCGTTCGCGCGCTGATCCGCGAGGCGGCGGTCACGCCGCCCTCATGTACCGCGCGGCTTGGCCCGCGCCGTGGCCTCGGCCACCAGCGGATCGTCCGGCCAGTAGTGCTTGGGGTACCGACCCTTCAAATCCTTCTTCACCTCGGCATAGGTGGTGCGCCAGAAGTTCGCCAGGTCCTGGGTCACCTGCACCGGCCGCCGCGCAGGTGAGAGCAGGTGCAACTTGACCTGCTGGCGACCGCCGGCGATGCGCGGGGTGTCGGCCAGGCCAAACAGCTCCTGCAAGCGTACCGCGAGAATCGGCGGGTGTTCGCTGTAGTCCAGGCGGATGTTCGAGCCGGACGGCACGCTCAGGTGCGCGGGCGCCAGTTCTTCCAGGCGCTGGGGCAACGGCCAGGGCAGCAGGTTGCGCAATATCGACGACAGGTCCAGCGCCGCGAAATGGCTCAGCCGTGAAACCTTGCCCAGGTAGGGCTGCAACCAGTCTTCCAGGCTGCCCAGCAACGCCTCGTCACCCAGGTCAGGCCACTCGCTGTGGCCGTCCTTGTCCAGATCCAACTGACGCAGCAGCGCCACCCGCGCCTGCCACTGGCGCAGCTCCGGGGTCCAGTTCAGCAGGTTCAGGCCTTTGCGCCGCACCAGGCCAAGCAGCGCGCGGGCGCGGGCCTCATCGTCCAGGCCCGGCAGCGGTTCACGACTGAGCACCAACTCGCCGACCTTACGCTGGCGCTCGGCACGTAGCACCTGCTCACGCTCGTCCCAATCGAGCAGGTCAAGGGTTTCGACCTGCTCGGCGAGCACCTCATCGAACAGCGCCGGATCGAACTCGGCGGCCAGGTAGATGCGTTCCTCGCGTTGGCCCTGACGGCTGCCCAGGTCGGCGATCACCAGCCAGGGTTGCTTCATCAGCGCGTCGGCCTCACCGAACAACGCCGCGCGGCCGTTGGCCAGGCGATATTCGGCGCCCCCTGCACGGCGCTGCTGGGCGACGCGATCCGGGTAGGCCAGCGCCAGCAACGCGCCCAGCCAGCGCGGGTGGTCGGGATCGGCGACCTGTGCAGCGGATTTGCCACGCAGTTGGCCACGGTACTGCCGGGCCAACTGACGCGCACGTTGCACACCGCCCTGCCCGCCACGCGATGCCTTGCCGTCACCGCTGATCAGGCTCAGGCGGGTGTGCAGGTCGGCGCCGCCCCCACGCTGAATGTCACGTTCGCCCAGCAGCGCCGCGACATCGCAGGCCATCTCGGCCAGCCCCATTTGCTGACCGCGTAGCAACAGATGGGCGATGCGCGGGTGCGCTGGTAGCTCGGCCATGGCCTGGCCGTGGGCGCTGAGGTTGTCGCGGCTGCCGGGCTTGTAGGCACCCAGCCGCGCCAGCAGGTCCTGGGCCTGGGCGTAGGCCGCCGACGGCGGCTGGTCGAGCCAATTCAGTTGCTCCGGCGGCACGCCCCAGCGCCCCAGTTGCAAGGCCAGCCCAGCCAAGTCCGCCTGGAGTATCTCGGCGCTGCCATGGGCGGCCAGTTGTTCGTGCTGCGCCTCGGACCACAAGCGCAAACACACGCCGGGCTCCAGGCGCCCGGCACGCCCCGCGCGCTGCGTAGCACTGGCGCGGGAGATACGCTGGGTGTCCAGGCGGGTCATGCCACTGCCCGGATCGAAACGCGGCACACGCACCAGCCCGGCATCGATCACTACACGCACCCCCTCGATGGTCAGGCTGGTTTCGGCAATGTTGGTGGCCAGCACCACCTTGCGCAGGCCCGCAGGCGCCGGCTCAATGGCCGCACGTTGGGCGCTCAACTCCAGCTCACCGTGCAGCGGGCACAGCAGCACGTCCGGGCGTTCGCCCAACGCGTCCTGCAAGGCCTGGTGTACTCGGCGGATCTCGGCCTGCCCAGGCAGGAACACCAACAGGCTGCCGGCCTCGGTGGCCAGGGCCTGCAACACGCCATCGACCACCCGCGGCTCGATGAACTCGCCGGGCTGCAACGGTCGGCTCCAGCGGATATCCACCGGGTACATGCGCCCTTGGCTGCTGACCACCGGTGCGTCGTCAAGCAGGCGTGATAGTCGCTCGCCCTCCAGCGTCGCCGACATCAGCAGGATCTTCAGCGGCTCGTCGCGCAGCAATGCACGGCCATTGAGGCTCAGGGCCAGGGCCAAGTCGGCGTCGAGGCTGCGTTCATGGAACTCGTCGAAGATCAGCAGGCCCACGCCTTCGAGCGCCGGGTCCGCTTGCAGGCGGCGGGTGAGGATGCCCTCGGTGACCACTTCGATGCGGGTTTTCGGTCCGACCTTGCTGTCCAGGCGGATGCGATAGCCCACGGTTTCACCCACCGGCTCACCCAGCTCGCTGGCCAGCCGTTCGGCTGCCGCGCGGGCCGCCAGGCGCCGGGGTTCGAGCATCACGATGGTCTGCCCGGCCAGCCACGGCGCGTCAAGCAGGGCCAGCGGCACGCGGGTGGTCTTGCCGGCGCCAGGGGGCGCCTCCAGCACGGCTTCGTCTCGTTGGCTCAGGGCGCGGCGCAAATCAGGCAGTACAACGTCGATCGGTAATGAAATCATGGTGGTCCTCGAACAGTCGTCCGAGTATAACGGCGAACCGAGCTGGCCCAATCATGGTCTGAGTCTCAGGCGTGGCGAATGCCCGCCCTCTAGTCGTGCTACTTCCCGGAGAGAAACATGCGCATCCCTTCCCGCGTCATTGGCGGCGCCCTGATCGCCACCTTGCTGACCCAGCTGACGGCCTGCGGCACCATTTTCTACCCTGATCGCCGGGGCCAGATCGAAGGCAAGATCGACCCTGTGGTGGTGGCAATGGACGCCATCGGTATCCTGTTCTACGTGATTCCTGGCCTGATCGCGTTCGGTATCGACTTTGCCACCGGCGCCATCTACTACCCCGGCGGCAAGAGCGCCCAGATCGACCCAGCCAAGCTCAAGCCCGCAATCAAGGCCGACGGTCAGGTCGACAACCTCAAGCTGCAAGCTATCCTCGAAAGCGAACTGGGCCAGCGCCTGCCGCTGGACGACCCACGGCTGATCCAGCACCGCGGCAGCGTCGAGCAACTGGCCGCGCTGGGCCTGGTACCCTCCGCCTGATCCACCTTACGCGTAGACCCCAAGCATGACCGTAACCACCGAACACCAACGCCTGCTGCGCTTGGCTACCCGCGCGTCCCTCACGGTGGCCAGCATCCTGGTACTTAGCAAGGCCGTGGCCTGGTGGCTCAGTGGCTCGGTGAGCCTGCTGGCCGGGCTCACCGACTCGGCACTCGATGCCATGGCGTCGTTTCTGAACCTGCTCGCAGTGCACTACGCGCTGCGCCCTGCCGATGACGATCACCGCTTCGGCCACGGCAAGGCCGAAGCGCTGGCGGGCATGGCCCAGGCGCTGTTCATCGGGGTGAGTGCGGTGTTGATCGGGGCGAGCGCGGTGCAGCGCTTGCAATCACCGCAACCGTTGGGCGACACCGGCGCCGGCATCGGCGTGATGTTGCTCTCGCTGGTACTGACCCTGGCGCTACTGGCGTTCCAACGCAAGGTAATCCGCGCCACCGGTTCGACCGCCGTGCGCGCCGACTCCCTGCACTACCGCTCCGACTTGCTGCTCAACGGCAGCATCCTGCTCGCCCTGCTGCTGGCGCGCTTCGGCTGGCCCCAGCTGGACGCGCTGTTCGGCTTGGGCATCGCCGTGTACATCCTGTGGAGCGCCTTGCAGATCGCCCGCGAAAGCACGGCAATCCTCATGGACAAGGAACTGCCCGCCGACATTGGCGAGCGCATGGGCGAACTGGTCTTGGCGATTCCAGGCGTACAAGGGGTGCATGAACTGCGCACACGGGTCTCGGGCAGCCAGTGGTTCGTGCAACTGCACCTGGAGTTGCCAGGTGTATTGCCGCTGCACCAGGCCCATGCGCTGTGCGTGCAGGCGTCCCAGGTGATTCGCGAGCATTACCCAAAGGCCGACGTGATGGTTCACGCCGACCCGGTGTAGCGGCCTCAGTTGGTGCTGTAGCCACGCCCACTCAAACAGGTCCCCAGGGCGCGGCGGTAGCTATCAGCCACCTGCAAAGGCGGGGCATAGGTGGCGGTGGCCGGGTCGAAGCCGGACTGGCTCACGGCCCAGCGATGACACTGGTAGCGGTCCTGCTCCTGTTGTTCAGGCCCCTGGCCATACAGCGGATAGGCAATCACGTCATAGCCTTGGGGCATTGGCGCTGGCGCTGGTGATGGCGCCGCTGGCGGGTTGACCACCACGTATTCCTGGCTGTCGGCCAGGTACTGGTAATAGGTATCGGCCACCAGGAAGAACAACGCGCCCCCCACCCACACTTCGCGCGCATAGGACGGCAGGTAGCTGACACGCACCCCGTAAGGCGGCGTGACCACAACGTAACCGCCAGCGTGGGGACGGTACCAGTAGCCACCGGAATAGAAGTAATCCTGCCCACGGTACGGCACGCGCCAGTAGCGATCCGGGAACCGTTCGACACTGTGACCTGGCCGATACTGCGGCCCCGGCCCCCAGCCATTGCCATGCCCGTCTGGGCGCCCATCCCAACTGCCCCCTGGCCGCTGTCCTGGGCCGCCGGCCTGCCAATGCCGGCCATCGCCTGGGCGGCGCGGAATATCCTGATAGTTGCCCGGCCGCGCAGGTTGCGTCTGGCGAACCTCGTCACGCGAGTTGAGCGGCGAACCGCGACCACCAGCATGGCCATCCTGCGGGCCATCGCCCGGCCCTTCGGCTAGCACGCCGAGGCTGATGCCCATGCTCAGCAAACCAACACCTGCCAACTGCCAGATGCGCGACCTCATGTTGTTCCTCTCGCTCGATACGCAGACCTTACCGGCCCAGTCTATCCCGGCACCGGTGATCGGCTGATGAAATAGCCGACAGCTTGACTGCCCACCCAATGTTGGATCAACCCAGCCGCGTTCGGTTGCATGAAAGCGCGTCGGTCGGCCACAAGGCAAATAAAAAAGGGAGGCCCGATGGCCTCCCTTTGGGAATTGTTGTCCGTGCTCGGTGCTTGTGACACCGGCTCACCTCACACCGTTTTCTGAACGGTGCGTAGCCCGGGGGCCTGGCGGATCCTGTTGGATCGCTGGCCGCGACGGCCCGTCTGGGGCGCATCGCCGTGGACTGATGTCCGGGCAGTGATTCTGGTGATAAAGATACGCCCGCAGGCACGACACAGGATTGCGAAGATTGCTCTGATAAATAGCACTTGCGCAATTTTTCACCTCGGATCGATAATCCACAGCAATTCGAACAGAAAAGGCCCGTTCCATGAGCAAGCTCGACCGCTACGACCTGAGCATCCTCGCCGAATTGCAGCGCGACGCGCGCATCTCCAACCAGGAATTGGCCGAGCGCATCGGCCTGTCCCCTTCGCCTTGCTCGCGCCGAGTGAAGCAGCTCGAGGACGACGGCTACATCTCCCGCCAGGTCGCGCTGTTGGACCGCAAGAAGCTCGGCCTGAGCCTGACCGCCTACGTACTGATCGGCATGGACCGCCACACGCCGGAGCGCTTCGAGACCTTCGAGGCGGCGATCCGCAGCCTGCCGCAGGTGCTCGAATGCAGCCTGGTGACCGGGATGGACGCCGACTATCAGCTCAAGGTCGTGGTACCGGACATGGACCACTACCAGAAACTGCTGCTTGGCAGCCTGACCCGCATCGAAGGCGTCACCAGCGTGCGTTCGAGCTTTGTGCTCAACCAGGTCCTGGCCAGCACCGAGCTGCCATTGACCCACCTTCGTTAAATTTGCGCCAGCCCGGCGTATGATCAGGTTTTCAGCCTGCCCGGAGAGAACAGATGGATCCCGCCGTATTCGAAGAATGGATGATGATCGTCCTGGTAAGCGTACTGATCGGCTTCATGGGCTTCATCGTCTGGGACTTGGCGAAGAAGTCCAAGGCTGGCCGCTTCGGCACGCTGATCCTGTTCTTCGTACTCGGGCTCGGTGTGCTGGCGTTCATCATCAAGAGCGTGGTGGTGGGGTTTATCGAAGGGGTCTAGGCCGCTCTCCTGGAGCCGCACATAACCTGTTGATTCAGCACGGACCTGTAGGAGTTCACCCAGCCCTGCCGGGCTGCGCTGTCGTGCAGAGAACTGATTTCGCAAGCGCGCCGCGTACCCTGTGGGAGCGGCGGTTCGGCGCCCCGACTTGCCCG
>NZ_JBLUQD010000015.1:0-12951 GCF_048068415.1 Pseudomonas sp. NY15463 | reverse complement strand
GGCATCCGGGGTACGCGCCACCTGCGCCTCGATCAGGCGTTGCACCGGGGTATCCAGCGGGTACTCGGTGGCCGTGGCGTTGAAGCCGTGCAGCAATTGCTCACGCTCGCCACTGGCCAACATCGGCAGTTCCGCCACGCGGGCCTCGGGGTTGGCGACCATGGCCTGCAACAGGTTCAACCAGTGACCCGCCATACGCTCGATGCGGCTGGCATCGAACAGGTCGGTGGCATAAGTGAAGCTGGCCGACAGCCCATTGTCCCCTTCAAATGTATCGAGCGTCAGGTCGAACTGTGCAGTGCACCGGTCCCACTGCAAGGCTTGCACCTGCAACGCCACACTGGTCGCAGGCATCACCACCCGGGCGTCACGCTGGTGATTGAACATGACTTGGAACAGCGGGGTATGACTAAGGCTACGCTCCGGCTGTAGCGCCTCGACCAGTTGCTCGAACGGCAAGTCCTGGTGAGCCTGGGCCTGCAAAGCCGTGCCGCGGACTTGCTGCAACAGCTCGCGCACGCTAGACCGCTGGCTGAAGTCAGCCTTGAGTACCTGGGTATTGGCAAAGAAACCGATCAGCCGCTCGATCTCGCCGCGATTGCGGTTTGCCGTGGGCACGCCGACACGAATGTCAGCCTGGCCACTGTAGCGATGCAGCAAGGTTTGGTACGACGCCAGCAACAACTGGAACAGTGTGACGTTCTCCTGCTGGGCCAGCACCTTGAGCCCCTGCTCCAGCGCTGCCGGCAGCACAACGGTATGCCGCCCACCACGCAACGACTGCTCCGCAGGCCGCGCACGGTCGGTGGGCAAGGCCAACACCGACTGCTCGCCAGCCAGTTGCTCGCGCCAGTAATCCAACTGCCGCTCGCGCTCCCCAGCCTCCATCCACTGACGCTGCCACAGGGCATAGTCGGCATACTGCACGGGCAGAGCCGGCAGATCGGCGACCTGCCCCTGGCTGAACGCGGCATACAACGTCACCAGCTCCTCGATCATGACCTGCATCGAGGTGCCGTCGGTAATGATGTGGTGCAAGGTCAGCAGCAGCACATGCTCGTCATCGCCCAGGCGCAACAGGTCAGCGCGCAACAGCGGCCCTTTCCCAAGGTCGAACAGTTGCGCACTGTTGCTCGCCACGAAGTCCAGCACCCAGGCCTCACGCGCTTGCGCGGCAACGTTCGCCGGCAAGGCATGCCGCCCCAGTACCAGACCGGCCTGATCCAGCACCTGCTGGCGGGTGCCCTGCGCGTCTTCGACAAACACCGTGCGCAGGCTTTCGTGACGCTCCAGCAACGCTTGCAGGCTACGCTCCAGCGCGTCTACATCCAGGGCGCCGCGCAAGCGCAACGCGGCAGGAATATGGTACGCCGTACTCAAAGGCTCCAACTGCCAGAGGAACCATTGCCGCTCTTGTGCGTAGGACAACAGCAGCGGCTCGTCTGGCTGGCGCTTGAAGACGGGGACCACGGCAAACAGGTTGATACCTTTTTGCTTGAGCAGAACCGCCAGCGCCTTGCGCTCGTTCTGCGACAACCTACCTACCGAATCGATCAACGCTTGCACCGCAAAACCCTCACTCGGAAATTAGCTTCTCCAATTCAACGCTTGATAAACGTTTGAGGGCCTCCAAAGATTTAGCCAGTTCTTCATCGACCGAAGCCGCTCCCTGGCGCAGCGCCTGCACCTGCTCGGCGAACGCCGCCAAGTCGGCAGACTCGAACAACACCCGCAGCGGTACGTCGACACGCAACTCGTTGCGCACTCTGACCACCACCTGTGTCGCCAGCAACGAATGCCCGCCCAGGTCGAAGAAGTTGTCATCCAACCCCACCTGGCGCACCTGCAGTACCGCTGACCAGATCCGCGCAAGGTCCTGGCCAACGGGCTCCTGCGGCGCGCGATAAGCCTTGCGTAACTGGCCCTGCTCCACCGACGGCAGCGCCTTTCGGTCAAGCTTGCCGTTGGGCGTTCTGGGGAAACGCTCGAGCATCAGCAAGTGCGCAGGCACCATGAATTCGGGCAGTGCTTCACGCAGCCAGGCGCGCAACAGGTCGCGTCGCTCAAGCTGGCGTGCCGCCGGCTCGCCCAGCCACGCCGAATTCGCCGGTACCATGTAGGCCACCAACTGCGCCCCGCCTGGCCCGTCCTGAGCGAGTACCGCGGCCTCACGCACCTCGGCATGTTCCAGTAGGCGCGCCTCGATTTCGCCCAGTTCGATGCGATGACCGCGGATCTTCACCTGATGGTCGATCCGACCAAGGTATTCGATCACGCCATCGGGGCGATGCCGCGCCAGATCGCCCGTACGGTATAGACGCTCCCCACCGTTGCCGAAAGGGTCCGGCACGAAGCGTTCAGCCGTCAGTGAAGGCCGGTTGAGGTAGCCACGCGCCAGGCCGTGACCACCAATCAGCAGTTCGCCGGCCACGCCGCACGGATTGGCCTGCAACTGGCCATCGAGCAGAAACAGCCGGGTGTTATCGATCGGCCCGCCCAGCCAAGGCTTGGGAGCGTCTGTCGTGAGCTGCTGGAGCGCAGACCAGATGGTGGTTTCAGTCGGACCGTAGAGGTTCCAGACTTGGGTATCCAGGGCCAGCATGCGCTGCGCCAGTTCCTCAGCCAGTGCCTCGCCCCCGCACAGCAGACGGCGCCCGCGCAGCACATCGGCACGCACATCATCGACCAGCATGCGCCACGTCGAAGGCGTGGCCTGCAACACATCGATATTGGCGTGTTCGATGAGTGCCAGGGCCGCCTGCGGGTCCTGGGTAGTCGCCTTCTCTGCCATCACCACGCAGGCACCGACCAGCAATGGCACATACAGCTCCAGCCCAAAGATGTCGAACGAGAAGGTGGTCAACGACAGCATCCGTTCGCCCTCCACCAGCCCCGGACGAGCCGCCATGCTGAGGGCGAAGTTCACCAGCGCCCCGTGCGGCACCATGACGCCTTTGGGCTTGCCGGTGGACCCTGAGGTGTAAATGACATAGGCCAGGTGCTGCGGGGCGACCTTCACTGCCGGACGGCTGCACGACTGCCCGGCATAGCGTTGTTCGGCGTCATCGAGCAGCATCACCTGCATACCGCTCGGCATCGGCAGACGCTCGTGCAGGTGGCGCTGAGTCAGCAACAGGTGCATGCCGCTGTCCTCGATCATGTGCGCCAGGCGGTCTTGGGGATAGGCCGGGTCCAGCGGGATATAAGCGCCGCCCGCCTTGAGCACGGCCAACAGGCCGATGATCATGTCCAGGCTCCGCTCCACCGCGATACCCACCGCGACATCAGGCCCCACTCCTCTGCCAACCAGGGCATGCGCCAACTGGTTGGCACGCCGGTCGAGTTCGGCATAACTGAGGTGCTGGTCAGCGAATACCACCGCCAGGGCATCGCCGCGGACCTGCACCTGCGCCTCGAAGCGCCGCGCGATGTCCAGTTCCAGGTCATGCTCGCAGGCGGTGGCGTTGTAGCGCTGCAACAGTGCCTGGCGCTCATCGCGCTCAAGCAGCTCAAGTTCGGCCAACGGCCGCTGGGCGCCTGCCAACATGCCGCAGAGCAGTGCCCGCAGGTGCGTCGCCATCTGCTTGATGGTGGCGTCGGCGAAATGCGTACGTGCGAAGCTGAATTCAAGCGAAAGGCTATCCCCCAGGCCTACCAGCAATGCCAGCGGGTAGTTGGTCTGCTCGTGGCTGCGAACCGCACCGAAGCGCAGGTCGTTCTGCTCCGCGTCAGCCAGGGCCTCGGACACCGGGTAGTTCTCGAAGATCAGCAAGGTGTCGAACAACCCAGCACCGCCCTGCCCGGCCCAGCGCTGGATCTCGAACAACGGGGTGTGCTCGTGCTCGCGCACGGCCAGGTTGAGGTTTTGCACCTGCTGTAGCCATTCCCCGACCGGCTGTTCCGAGCAGGGCTCTGCGACCACCGGCAGGGTATTGATGAACAACCCCACCTGGCGTTCGATACCGGCCAGATGCGCAGGCCGCCCAGCCACCGTGGCGCCGAAGCAGACACTGCGCTTGCCGGTGTAGCGTTGCAGCAGCAGCAACCACGCGGCTTGCACCAGGGTGTTGAGGGTGACTTTCTGCTGTCGGGCGAACTCACCCAACTGGCGGGTGATGTGGCTATCGATCGCCAGATGCCAGGCCCCTTGACCCTGGCCTGGGGCGGTCGGACGAATGACCGCATCGGCCAGACGAGTCGGCTCGTCCAAGCGTTGCAACTGGTCAGTCCAGAAGGCCTGGTCGGCAGCCTGGTCCTGGCTCTGCAGCCAGCGGATGTAATCCCGGTAGCGCCCGACACGGCTTGCCGGCGCCTGGCCACGGTAGTGCTGGAGCACCTCGCCCAGCAACTGCGAACTGCTCCAGCCATCCATGAGGATATGGTGATGGGTATAGACCAGGTGATAGCGCTCATCCTCGGTGCGCACCAGCAGAAGGCGCAACAGTGGGGCCTGGCCCAATTCGAAACCAAGCGCGAGCTGCTCGGCGGCGATCGCCTCCAGCTGCCTCGGCAGGTCGGCCAGCCCGCGCAGGTCACGCACCTCGAACGGTACCTGGACCCCGCGCATCACCACCTGCAGCGGTGCATCCAGTTCGCCCTCCCAGATGAACCCGGTGCGCAGAATCTCGTGCTCGTCCATGCAGCGCTGCCAGGCTGCACGGAAGCGCTCGGGCACCAACCCCTCGACATCGACCCGCAACTGGTTGATGTAGTCACCGCCATCACGGGCGTACAAGGTATGGAACAGCATGCCCTGTTGCATCGGTGCCAGCGGATAGAGGTCGTCGATGGCTCGCACGTCCACCGGCAACTTATCGAGCTGCGCCTGCGCAAGGCGCGCCAGCGGGAAGTCCGAAGGTGTCGGCCCGCCAGCACCTGCGCTCAGGCAGTGGTCGATCACCCCTTGCAGCTCGGCCAGGTAGATGTCGGCCAGTTGCTGCACGGCCGCATCCTCGAAGACCTCGCCACTGTAACTCCAGGCCAGGCTCAGGCAACCGTCGTACACCTGCCCAGTCAGCGTCAGCCAGTTGCCCATCACTGCCAGCGGGCTCTGTTCGTCGCCGGCTGACTCCGGCGCCGGACGAAGCAGTGCTTGCGTATCCTGAGCATCGAAGCTGCTGTCGAACTGGCCCAGGTAGTTGAAGGTGATGCGCGGCGCGGGCAGCGCCGCCAGGGCCTCGCGTACCGAACGCTCGCCCAGGTAACGCAGGATGCCAAACCCTACGCCCTTGTCGGGGATCGCACGAAGTTGCTCCTTGATCGCCTTGATACAGTCGCCAAGGCCACCGTGCGCTCGCAGGTGCACAGGGTACTTGCAGGTGAACCAGCCCACGGTACGCGTCAGGTCGATATCGTCGAACAACGCCTCGCGCCCGTGTCCCTCAAGTTGCACCAAGGCCCCCGGATGCCCGCTCCAGGCTTGGAGCGCGCGCGCCAGCGCCGTGAGCAACAAGTCGTTGACCTGCGTGCGGTAGGCCGCCGGGGCCTGTTGCAGCAACTGACGTGTCGCCGCCTGCTCCAACTGCGAGCCAACGTGCCGAAGCACACGGTTCTGTCGACTGCCTGCCGGGTTACGGCACGGCAATTGATCGTGTGCACCGGCAAGCTGTGCCTGCCAGAAGGCCAATTCGCTGACCCGGGCCGGGTTACCGGCCTCGACGAGCAGACGTTCGCCCCACTGGCGCACCGAGCTGGTCTTCGATGGCAGACGCACCTCAGCTCCGCGCGCTAGCTGCTGGTAAGCCTGTTGCAGGTCCTCGAACAAAATGCGCCAGGAAACCCCATCGACCACCAGATGATGAATCACCAGCAACAGGCGTTGCTGGCCGTCCGCCAGGCTCGCCAGTACCGCGCGCAAGAGCGGCCCCTGAGCGGTGTCGAGACTGCGCTGGGCTTGTTGGGCCAAGGCTTCGAGTGCCGTGGCATCGGCCACCTCGGCTTGCCACAGCACCGCGCTGGGTGCTGCTTGCGAAAAGCTGGCCTGCCAACCCTCGTGCGTCGAACTGAAGCGCAGGCGCAGGGCATCATGCTGCGCGATCAGCGCCTCCAGCGCCTGGCCCAGGACGGTTGCGTCGAGCCGTTGCAGCGGCTGCAACAGCACCGACTGGTTCCAGTGGTGCGGTTCACAGTGCTCAGCGTCGAAGAACGCCTGCTGGATCGGCAGCAGCGGTGCGCTGCCTGTCACAGCCCCCTGCTCGCCTACGCTGCCTGGCGCGTCCCACAGCGCCACCGAGGCCAGCCCCTGAACGGTCTGATGCTGGAACAGTTGCTTGGCGGTAAAGCGCATGCCTGCCTGACGGGCCCGACTGACCAACTGGATCGACACGATCGAGTCGCCGCCGAGTTCGAAAAAGTTGTCCTGGCGCCCGACGCGTTCGACTTTCAGCAGGCTTGCCCACAGTTGCGCGATACCCTGCTCCATGGCCCCTAGCGGCGCTTGCCAATCGGCCTGGCGCGTGGCGAGGGTAGGTTCTGGCAAGCTTGCGCGGTCAACCTTGCCATTGGCGTTGAGCGGCAGGGCATCGAGCAGCACCAGATGCG
Organism: Pseudomonas sp. NY15463; assembly: GCF_048068415.1. Classification (NCBI taxonomy): domain Bacteria; kingdom Pseudomonadati; phylum Pseudomonadota; class Gammaproteobacteria; order Pseudomonadales; family Pseudomonadaceae; genus Pseudomonas; species Pseudomonas sp. NY15463. The sequence continues at coordinate 6,411 of NZ_JBLUQD010000015.1, read as the reverse complement.
CGGGCACCATGTAGTCCGGCAGGCGCTTGTGAAGGTCGGACTTCAACTGCTGTTCCGACGTCGCCCCCGCCTGTTCAGGCACGACGTAGGCGACCAACTGCCGGGTACTGCGCACCTGTCGGGCGAGCACCAGGGCTTCGGCCACTCCCGGCAGTTGACGCAAGGCAATCGCGATCTCGCCGGGCTCGACCCGATACCCCCTGATCTTGACCTGATCATCCACCCGGCCGCGGTACTCCAGCCCCGCGTCGCCGAGCCGCACCTGATCACCGCTGCGGTACATACGCCGCCCATCGGCGGCAAACGGGTCTGGCACGAAACGCTCGGCCGTCAGGCCCGCTTGCCCCAGATAACCACGCGCCAATCCAGCGCCGGCGATGTACAGCTCCCCGATTACGCCAAAGGGCTGCGCAGTGAGCCCGGCATCGAGCACGTACAGTTGGCTGTTGGCCAGCGCCTGGCCCAGCACGGCAGTCCCGCGTCCGCCCAGTTGCAGCCTGCCGGCAAGCACGCCCACGGTGGTTTCGGTCGGGCCGTAGTGGTTGTACACCTGCAAAGCAGGTGCCAGGCGCGCCAACTCCGTCATCAGCCCATCCGAGCACGCCTCTCCGCCGAGTACCAGACAGCGCTGCGGCAGGCAACGCACCGGATCCTCAACCTTGAGCAGGGCCTCCAGGTGCGAAGGCACGATCTTCAGGGCATCGATGCGCTGTTCATCCATGTAGCGGGCAAACGCCTGCGCATCGGTCACCCGCTCGCGATCCAGCAGATGCAAGGTGCGGCCGCTGCACAATGCCCCGAACAACAGGGTGTAGCCCAGGTCGGCGGCGACGGTGGAAACCATCGCCATACGCTCAACCCCCTCCAGGTCGATGCGCGCAAGCATCCCTTCGACATAGTTGAGCAACGCACCATGACTCACCACCACGCCCTTGGGCCGACCACTGGACCCGGACGTGAACACCACGTAAGCCGCCGCATCGCCCTGCCCTTGCGGCAAGGGCTTGGCATGCAACGGATCGTGAGCCGCCGCGCCCATAGCCAGCACTGTCAGCCCGTGGTCCAAGCTCGCCAGCGCACTACCCTGGTCGAGCAAAATCCGCGCACGACTGTCTTCGAGCAACTGACGCTGGCGCTCGATAGGGGTATCCAAGTCCAGTGACACGTAAGTGCCGCCTGACTTGAGCACGGCCAGCAGCGCCACCAACCAGCCCGCCGAGCGCGGCGCGGCAATCGCCACCACCTGCTCGGGCACCACACCTGCCGCCAGCAGGTGCTGGGCCTGCACATCGCTAAGTCGGTCAAGTTCGGCAAAACTAAGTTGCGCGTCACCGGCCACCAGTGCCAGCCGCTGCGGATAGCGCGCCACCTGCTCACGAAACAACCCCAGTACCGACGGCTGCCGGGGCATCAAGGGTTGGCCCTGGCACAAGGCCTGCTGGGTCTGGCGCTCAGCCAGGTCACCCAGGCAGACCTCGGAAATCCTCCCAGCTGGGTTATCGAGCATGCTCTGCAACAGTTCAGACCAATGCCCGGCCATACGCTGGGCAGTGGCGGCACTGAACAGGTCGCAGGCATAGATCAACGAAGCGCTGATACCGTCGGCGTGCTCGAGCGTTTCTAGGGTCAGGTCGAACTTGCTCGTACGTGTTTGCAGCACGTGCGGCTCGACGCTCAGGCCAAGCGCCTGGGTAGCCGCACGCGGCGTCTGCTGACGGTGACTGTGCAAGACCTGGAAAAGCGCGCCATGGCTAAGGTTTCGCTCAGGTTGCAGGGCCTCGACCAGATGCTCGAACGGTAGATCCTGGTGCGCCTGGGCACCCGCGCTGGTCTCGCGCACCTGACGTAGCAGGTCATCGAAGCTCATCCGGCCATCCAGTTGCGCGCGCATCACCTGGGTGTTGACGAAAAACCCGATCAGCCCGGCAGTCTCGCTTCGCTGTCGATTGGCGATGGGAACGCCCACACGGATATCGCCTTGGCCGGTGTAACGGTGCAGCAGCGCCTGGAAGGCGGCCAGCAGCACCATGAACGGCGTGCCATTGTGTGCCTGGGCCAGCTTGCGGACCGCCTGGACCTGCGCTAACGGCAGTTGCAGGTCGACGCGCGCGCCGCGCAGGCTCTGTTGAGCCGGACGCGGGTAGTCGGTCGGCAACTCCAGCAACACCTGCTCGCGGCCGAGCTGATGCAGCCAGTAATCAAGCTGCCGATCACGCTCGCCGGCCTCCATCCAGCGACGTTGCCACAGGGCGTAATCACCGTACTGGATCGCCAACGCTGGCAGGCTCACCGGGGTCTGACTCGCAAAACCGGCATACAAGGCCATCAACTCGTCGACCATCAGCGCCATGGACCAGCCGTCCGATACGATGTGATGCATGACGATCAACAAGAGTTCTTCCTGCTCACCGAGGTGCAGCAGCCTCACCCGCAGCAGCGGTCCGGTGGCCAGATCGAAGGGCTCGGCGCAGTGCTCTTCGATGAAGCGCTCGATCTGCGCCTCGACCGGCGCAGCGTGCTCTGCTCGGGCAATGTGTACCTGGCCAATGGTCAATGCCGTCGCCGGCATGACCACTTGCAACAACTGCTCGTCGTGTTGCTCGAAACGACTGCGCAGGGTTGGGTGGCGCTCCAGCAAGGCGCTGAAACTGCGCTCCAGTGCCGGCAGATCGAGGGGCCCGCGCAAGCGCAACGCCACGGGCATGTGGTAGGCCGCACTGTCTGGCTCAAGGTGCCAGAGGAACCACTGACGCTGCTGGGCATACGATGCCTCAGGACGCTCCACGCAGGCGCAGTTGGCGGGGATCGGCAGTTGCCCCAGGCTCATGCCTTTGCTGGCAAGCTTGTCGAGAAACGCCTTGCGTTGCTCCAGCGGCAGCTTGAGAAAACGCTGTACCAGCGCAACATTGTCCAACCCAGCCATCAGTTCGCCTCCAGTTCAGCGAGAAATGCGTGCATATCGCTCATATCTTCATCCAGCTTGCCGTTCACACAGGCCGCGACGGCCTGGCTGTAGTCGGCCAGGGTTTCGGCCTTGAAGAGCAGGTCGAGGGCCAGGTTCGCACTCAGTTGCTGCTGCAATTGCGAGGTGACCTGGGTGGCAAGCAGGGAATGCCCACCGAGTTCGAAGAAGTTGTCATCCAGGCCGATGCGCGCCACGCCCAGCACCTGCTGCCAGGCCTGCGCCACCTGCTGCTCCAGCGCGCTCTGCGGGGCACGGTAGGCCTGCTGCAACCCATCGAGGTCCGGGTTGGGCAGGGCCTTGCGATCCAGCTTGCCGTTGGGCGTGAGCGGCCACTGTTCGACGAACAGCAGGAAGCTGGGCACCATATACCCCGGTAACGTCTGCTTGAGGGCGGCGCGAATCGTCAGCCGCGCCTCTGCCTGCCAGGCGCTGTCGCGACTCGACGCATCTGCCAACAGGTACGCCACCAGCTGTGCGCCCTGGCCCAGGTCACGCGCCACCACCACCGCTTCGCGCACCTGCGCCTGGCGTTGCAGGATCGCCTCGATCTCGCCCAGCTCGATGCGAAAGCCACGCACCTTGACCTGGTTGTCGACCCGCCCGAGGTAATCGAACACGCCCTCCTCGCGGCGGCTTACCAAGTCGCCGGTGCGGTACAGGCGGGCACCAGGCGGGCCGTACGGGTCAGGCACGAAACGTTCGGCGGTCAACGCCGGCCGACGCAGATAGCCGCGTGCGACGCCGCTACCACCGAGATAGAGTTCGCCGGGCAGACGGCTAGGCAGCAACGCCAGGCCAGCGTCGAGCACCAGTGTGCTGCGCTCGCCGATACGGCTACCGATAGGCGCATAAGCCGCCTGGCAGTGATCCTCGACGCCAGCCTTCCAGATCAGCGGCGTCACCACCGTTTCGGTTGGTCCGTAGCCGTTGATGATCCAGGTCGGACGAAGTGCACGGCGCGCCAACGCATAGCTCGCCTGCGGCACCGCATCGCCCCCGAAGCAGTAGACCCGAACCGGTGGCGGATTGCCGTCGCGCTCGGCATGTTCGGCCAACTGTTGCAGGTAGGCGGGCGGGAAAGCCGCCACGCTGACTCCTGCCACGTGCATCTGCTGGTAGGTCTGTTCAGGGCTCCACAACTGCTCATCGCGCAGCAGCAGGCGGGCACCATGGGTCAGGCTGGTGAGCCAACGTTCATGCGCACCGTCGAAGGCGAACGACATGAAGTGCAGTTCGCAATCCGCGGTGCTCATTTCGTAACGCTCACCAATGGCCCGGCAATGCATGGCCAACGGTCCATGCTCAACGCACACACCCTTGGGTTGGCCGGTAGAGCCGGAGGTGTAGATCACATAGGCGAGGTTGCGTGGGGCAACGGCGATCCCAGGATCGGCGGCGACGCGCTGCAGGTCGCAGGCTTCGAGCAGCAACACCGGCAACTGCGCTGGCAACGGTAACTGTGGCTCAAGCGCCTCAGTGGTCAGTAGCAAGGCCATGCCGGAGTCTTCGATCAAATAGGCAAGCCGCTCGGCGGGGTACTGTGGGTCCAGCGGCACGTACGCGGCGCCAGCCTTGTGGATCGCCAGCAAGCCGACGATCAGCTCCAGTGAGCGCGCCAGCGCGATACCCACCAGGGTCTCGGGCCGCACACCGCGCTCGATCAGCACAGTGGCCAGCGCATTGGCCTGGGCATCGAGTTGCGCATAGCTCAGTTGCCGCCCAGCACATTGCACCGCCGGAGCATCCGGCGTCTGGCGCGCCCATTGAGCGATACGCTGGTGTACCGCAAGCTCACCCTGCCAGGTATCGGCTTGCTGCTGCCAGTCCGGCAACAAGGCCTGCTGCTCGGTAACCTCCAGCATGACCAGGTCACCCAGCGCCTGGTCCATGTCGCTGGACAGCGCTTGCAACAGGTTCAACCAGTGGCCGGCCATGCGCGTGATGGTCTGCGCATCGAACAAGTCGGTCGCATAGGTCAGCGCGGCGCGCAGTCCATCCTGGGACTCATAGGTGTCCAGGGTCAGGTCGAACTGCGCGGTGCCGGTGTCCCATGACAGTTCTTCGATATGCAGTCCGGCCAGCGGTTGGCCGGCCAACTCGCGTGCGCCACGCTCGCGGTGGTTGTACATGACCTGGAACAAGGGCGTATGGCTGAGGCTACGCTCAGGTTGCAGTGCATCGACCAGTTGTTCGAACGGCAGGTCCTGATAGTCCTGCCCCTGCAGGGCGTGCATGCGCACCTGGCTGAGCAATTCACGGAAGGATAGATGCGCGGCGCACTCGGCCTGATGGACCTGGGTATTGACGAAAAAGCCGATCAAGCCTTCGGTTTCCAGCACGTTGCGGTTGGCAATCGGCACCCCCACGCGGATCTGCGTCTGCCCGCTGTAGCGGTGCAGCAGCACCTGGAAACTGGCCAGCAGCAGCATGAACGGCGTGGCCCGAGCGGCGTGGGCGAGCTTGAACAACTGACTGGCCAGCGGCTGAGGAATCTCGAACATGTGCCGCGCCCCCCGATGACTTTGCACCGCTGGCCGCGCCCGGTCGGTGGGCAACTGCAACACCGTGCTGCCCCCGGCCATCCGCTCGGTCCAGTACGCAAGCTGGCGCGCACGCTCACCGCCCTCCAGCCACTGACGCTGCCACTGGGCATAATCGGCGTATTGCACAGGTAGCACAGCCAGACGCGCCGCGCGCCCTTCACAGGCAGCGGCGTACAGTTCGAGCAGCTCGCTGGCCAGCACTCGCATCGACCACGCATCGGTCACAATATGATGCAGGTTGAGCAGCAACACCTGCTCTTGGCCCCGCACCGATACCAGCCATGCCCTGAGCAGCGGACCTGCCATCAGGTCGAACGGTTGCTGCACCGCCTCCTGCAAGGCAATGGCCAGCTCGTTTTGGTTGGCAACTTCGACGCAGGTCAAGGGCACATGCGCCTGAGCCGCGATCACCTGCATGACCTGCTCGCCCTGCACGGCAAAACAGGTGCGCAAGGTTTCGTGGCGCTGTACCAGGGTTTGCAGGCAGTTTTCGAGCACGTCCTGGCGCAGTTCGCCGTTCAGACGCAAGGCCAGGGGAATATGGTAAGCGTCGCTGCCAGGCTCCAGCTGCCAGAGGAACCATTGACGTTCCTGGGCATAAGAAAGCGGTACCCCGCCCTCACGCTTAACCGGCACCAACGCTGGGCGTTGTGCGCCTTGCGCGGGTTTCAGTGAGCGCACGAAGTCATCAAGCCGGGCGTGTTCGAACAATTGCTTGAGCGCAGCGTCAAGCCCCACTGTCTGGCGGATGCGAGAAATCACCTGGGTCGCCAGCAGCGAATGACCGCCCAGCTCGAAGAAGTTGTCCTGCATCCCCACCCGCTCGACCTTAAGCACCTCCTGCCAGATCCCAGCGATTCGCGCTTCCAGCTCACTGCGCGGCGCCACGTATTCAGCCTGTTG
>NZ_JBLUQD010000014.1:0-18892 GCF_048068415.1 Pseudomonas sp. NY15463 | reverse complement strand
GGCCCGAAAGGCGCCGGAGCGAGGGAACCCCTGCGCTCAGCGCAGGGGCCGGATGATGGAGCGAGCGGTTTTTGCCTACTTTTGCCCAAGAGCAAAAGTAGGTCGCCGTAAGGGCGAAAAGGTGACTAAAAGTCGACATCGCCGATGAATGCGCACACATCTACCAAAAAACCACCCTAACCCCCCCCGACCCCGACCAACCCCCACCAACCCCCGCCTTCGGGCCACGCCCCCGGGGAATCCTCCCCAACTTTCTCTCCTTAACCCCCCAACCCCCTGATAAACAACAACTTCCAGCCATGGCATAACGCTTGCTTAGCCCATACCAGCGTCCCCATCTCAGCAGGAGGTGCAGCATGCTCATCCCGCCCCAACGCCTCACCCCATGCCCGCATTCACCCACCCCAAAAAAAAGGTGCAAGCTATGAAGCGCCGAATGCACCCTGCCTACATCGGCATGCTCCTGGGATGGGCCCTGATCGGCCTAGGCGTCGCCTACGAAAAACTCTGGTGCGATCCACGCGAATTGCTGCAACAGACGCCCGATCCCGACACCCAGCACCGCCTGAGCCGCGACGGCGTGACCGTCGAGTTCGAAGCCCATCCACTGACCCCAGGCCCGCTACGTGAAGGGGACTTCGCGAGTATCCGTTTCAAGGTCAGCGACCAAAGCAGCGGCAAACCCCTCTCTGGCATGGCGCCTGGCGCCTGGCTGGACCCCGCGCAGTCCGCCCCGGCCGGCGATCGTGACAGCAGCTGTAAGGCGCGGGTGGCGTTGTTTCTCAAAAGCAGCATCGGCGCGCGGCCCTTGTTGGACCTTAACAGCTACTTCCTGCTGATGATGAACAAGGATGCCAGCCTCACGGTCATCGACCCCACCGTCTCGGTCGGCGGAATCACCAGCACCCTGGCACGCATCGAGCTGCCAGGACGGCCAATGGACTGGGTCGCCAGCGCCGATGACAAACAGGTGTTCGTGTCCATGCCGGAGCGCAACCAGGTGGCGTTGATCGACACCGACACCTTCACCCGCGTCGCCACCTTGCAGGCCGGCGAGCAACCGTTTCGCGTGGCCTTGCAACCCGACCAGCGCCAGCTGTGGGTGGGCAACAACAGCAGCGACCCCAGCAAAGGCGGGGTGAGCGTGATCGACGTGCCCAGCCGTACCCCGCTCAAGTCATTCATCACCGGCGCCGGGCACCACGAAATCGCCTTCAGTGCCGACTCGCGCTACGCCTTCGTCAGTAACCGTGACGCCGGCACCTTGAGCGTGATCGACATCGCCGAGATGCGCCTGCTCAAGACCCTAGAGGCCGGTCCGCATCCGCTGTCGGTGAGCTATTCGGCGCTGTCCCAGGCGGTATACGTGGTCGACGGGCAGCAGGGCACGGTGCGCGTGTTCGATGCCCGCCGTCACCAACTGCGCCATACGCTGCAGGCCGAGCCGGGCCTTGGCCCGATGCGCTTTAGCCGCGACGGACGCTTTGGCGTGGTGCTCAACACCCTGGAAAGCCAGGCGCTGGTGATCGACGCCAGCAACGACCAACTGATCCATCGCATCCCGGTAGCCGCCGAGCCGTACCAGCTGACCTTCACCAAGGGTTACGCCTACGTGCGCGGCCTGGCCTCGCCGAAAGTGAGCATGATCAATCTGTCCAGCCTCGGGCAGGGCCGTACGCCAATCGTCCAGGGCTTCGAAGCCGGCCCGGCGGCGCCACGTCAGGCCGGTGACCTGCCACTGGCCCAGGGGTTGAGCGTGTCACGCGATGACAACGCGGTGTTCGTGGTCAACCCGGTGGACAACACCACCTATTTCTATGCCGAGGGCATGAATGCGCCGATGTCCGGCTACAACAATCGCGGCCACCAGGCCCGTGCGGCGATCGTGGTCGATCGTAGCCTGCGCGAAGTGGCGCCGGGGGTGTATGGCTCGACCATCAAACTGCCGGCCGCCGGTGCCTTTGACGTGGCTTTTTTGCTCAACCAGCCGCAGATCATCCATTGCTTCAGCACCGAGGTCGCGGCGCTGCCGCAGACGGCGCGGCGCCAGGGGCTGCATGCCGAGTTCCTCGACACCGCCCAGCCATTACAGCAACACGATCCGTTCGTGGCCAGGGTGCGCATTCTCAGTGACGACGGCCAGCCGCGCCTGGGCCTCGACGACCTGAGCCTGCGCTACTTCCTGGCCCCCTCGTCACTGCCACGCAACTTGCCCCTGACCGAAGTCGGCGAGGGCGTGTACCAAGCCTCGTTGCAGTTGGCCGAGGCCGGCGCCTGGTACCTGCATGTGCAGTCCCCAAGCCTTGGCCGCAAGTTCGCCGAAGACAATTACACCAGCCTACGCGTGCTGCCTGCCGCGACACCAACCGCTTCCCAAGGGGAACCCAGGAGTGTGCGATGAAGCCTGTCTATGCCCGCAAACTGTTTGCCTTGAGCCTGCTGTTCGCCAGCCCATTGGTCCTGGCTCACGCCGGCCATGACCACGCCGACAGCTCCAGCTCGCCGCCCGCGTTGCGCCAGGAGAAAACCAATGTGCGCTTCGCCGATGTGGTATTGCTGGATCAGGACGGCATGCCCGTGCGCCTGGAGAAGGACCTGGTCAGCGATCATCTGGTGGTGATGGGCTTCATCTACACCAGTTGCACGACCGTGTGCCCGGTGGTTTCCTCGATCATGGGCAAGGTCCAGCAGCAATTGGGCGGGCGCGTGGGCGAGGAGGTGCGCCTGGTGTCGATCAGCGTCGATCCGCAGCGTGACGACGCCAAGCGTCTGGCCAACTATGCCCGAGCTTTCCAGCGCGGTCCTGGCTGGAGCTGGCTGACGGGCTCGCCGTATGCCATCAGCGAGACCCTCAAAGGCTTGGGCAGCTTCAGCGCCAACCTTGAGGAGCATCCCCCGCTGATCCTGGTCGGTGACGCGCGCAGCGGGCATTGGACACGTTACTACGGCTTTACCGACCCGGCGTTGCTGGTCACGCAGATCAACCGTTTGAGTGCGCGTCGCGTGCACGCCAAGAGCACGGCCATCGCCGGCCAGGCGGTGCAGCCATGAGCAGCGTCAGCGCCCGTCGCGCGGGTATGCGCAGCTTCGACTGGGTAGTGCTGGCCGCCTGCCTGTGGATCCTGGCCTCGGTGGCCTTCGCCCACGAAGGCCATGCCCCCACGCCGCAACCGGCACCGCCGCCGATCAGCAGTGGCGGCGGCACGCGGGATGCGCAGACTTGGTTCACCGACACCGTGCTTACAGACCAGAACGGTCGGCAGTTACGCTTCTACAGCGATGTACTCAAAGACAAGGTGGTGATGCTCAACGTGATCTTCACCCACTGCAACGATGCCTGCCCGCTGATCACCCGCAAGCTGCGCGAGGTGCGCGAGGCGATGGGGCCGGCGCTGGCTGCGCAGGTGACCTTTGTCTCGCTGAGCAGCGACCCGCTCAACGATACCCCCGAGGCGCTCAAGGCCTTTGCGCGTCAGCAGGAGGTGGATGTGCCGAACTGGCTGTTCCTGACCGGTGACAAGGCCAGCGTCGACCTGGTGCTGGGGCGTCTTGGTCAGTTCCTGCCAAGCCCTGAGCAGCATTCCACGCAGTTGATCGCAGGTGATGTGGCGGGCAAACGCTGGAGCAAGATCCGCCCCGATGCGCCGCCAGCGGCCATCGCTCAGCGCATGCAGTTGCTTATCCAACCCTTGGCCGGGCGCTGAAAGCCATGCGCCGGACAACCTGTAGCGATAGCCTGGCGACGTGTGAATCGCGTTACGGCTGGCGCTGGCTGATGCTCTTAGGGGGGCTCGCATTAAGTGCCCAGGCGCAGGCCCTGTCGCTCAACGCCCAAGAGCAGGCCGGTAAGCGCCTCTACCGCGAGGGCCTCTCCAGCAGCGACGCCCAGTTGCTCGCCCGGGTCGGCCCGAGTGACCTGCAAGTGCCGGCCAACGTGCTGCCCTGCGCAGGATGCCACGGCACCGACGGGCGCGGTCGCCCCGAAGGTGCCGTGCGTCCACCCAGCCTGGATTGGCAGCGCCTGGCCGCAGGGCCGGGCCTGCGCGAGATGAACGGCCGACGTTATCCGGCCTACCGGACTGCCACGCTGGCGCGGGCGATTGGCACCGGGGTCGATCCCGGCGGCAATCGGCTGGATCCGAGCATGCCACGTTTCGAATTGAGCCTTGCCGACCAACGCAACCTCACGGCCTACCTCATGCGCCTGGCCGATGATCGCGACCCTGGCGTCGAGGACGAGGTGCTGCGCCTGGGCACGTTGTTGCCCCAGGACGGTCCGCTGGCCGAGGCCGGACGGGTGGTGCAAGCGGTGCTGGAGGACGGCGTCGAGCAAATCAACCGCCAGGGCGGCCTGCACGGTCGCAGGCTCCAACTGGTGGTGATCGACCCAGGGCGTGAGGCTGTCAGCACTGCGCAGGCGTTGCAGCGGCTGGCGCAACGGCAGGTATTCGCCTTGATTGCACCGTTGGCGCCGCTGCTCGACAGCGCCGCGCTGGAGCGCGAGCGTTTGCCCTTGGTCGGGACCACGCCGCGTGGTGGCGGCGGGGTGTGGGTGTTCGACCCGTTACCGGCAGTGCCCGAGCAATTGCTGAGCGTGGCCGCGCATGCCCGCAGTGCCTTGGGCTTGGCGCCTGATGGCTTGCAAGTGGTGTATGCCGGACACGACCAGGCCGAGGCCGCCCAGAGCCTGCGCCAACGGTTGCAGCAACTGGGTTTTTCCCCTGGCCCCGCGCAGCCGTTCGAGGGCCAGGCAATGGCGGGTGAGGGCATCGTTTTTCTGGGCCAGGCGCGGGCCTTCGCGTCACTCGCCAACGCGTTGGCCAGCGCGGGACGCACGCCTTACCTGCTGGCCGCTTCCAGCCAGGTGTCCGGTGCACTGCCCGACCTGTCGGCGCAATGGTCGCAACGGTTGTTGCTGGCCTACCCCTTCGTACCTGGGGATTGGAGCGTAGCGGGGCGCCGGGCCCTGGACCGATTGCGTCAGCGTCAAGGCCTGGACACACGGCAGACGGCACTTCAGGTCAGCACCCTATGCGCCTGGCGTTTGCTGGTCGAGGCACTGCGCCAGGCAGGGCGCGATGTGAGCCGTGAAAGATTGGTGGCGGCACTTGAGCAATTGCACGACATCGACACGGGCCTGACCCCGGCCCTGGGCTTTGGCCCAGGCAGGCGTCGCGGGCTGGCAGGGGCGCACGTGCTGCAGGTGGGCTTGCCAGGCCCGAGCTTTACCGAAGTCGCGCCGTACAGCGCTGTGCTACAGGCGCCTTGACGGTTTGCCGGGGCGGGCTTGCTGCGCATTCCCAGAAACCCTGGGGATGGGATCGACAATGCCGGTAATCGCGGGGCAAGTTCGCGCCTGCTTGGAGGTTTGGCCATGCGTATAGTGATGATGTGCCTGCTATTGCTGCTGAGTCCGTTCAGCCGTGCCGACCAAGCGGTGGCCAGGGTCAATGGCGTGGACATTGGCGTGCTGCGCCTGGAGCACTATTTCAGTGAGTTTCTTCAGGCCCACGGGCGGGCGCCGACCAGCATCCGCAACCCCCAGTTGTATCGACGCCTGCGTGACCAGGCGCTGGACGAACTGATCGACAAGGAGCTGCTGTGGCAGCACGCCCAGCGCCTGGGCATCGTCATCAGCGAGGCAGACGTGGAGGCGCAGGTGGCGGCGTTCGAAGCAGCGCTCGGCGGCTCGGCGTCGTTCGACCGTCGCCTGAGCGCCGCCGGTTTCGACCGTCCAGGCTTTGCCGACTATACCCGGCATGAGTTGGCCGCCCAGCAGGCCTATGCACGACTCACCGAGGTGGCCGAGCCTGACGCGGCCGAGGTGCAGGCCTTTTGGCTGGCCAATCGTCACCGATTCGAAGAAAAACAGAACCAAAGTGATAACACTTCAGTCTTAACCCACACAGACATTGAGTCGCAACGGGCCATGGCCCGTGACCTGCTGATGGCACACAAGCAAGCCCAGGCGCGCTATTCAGTGCGCCAACGTTTGCGTGAATCCGCTACAGTGGAGCGCATCGACTGAGGCCGGCGCGTGCGTTTCCCCACTCCTGGGGAATCGTCTCAGGGCAAAGTGCTATCAGTTCCCCCAGTTATGGGGAACTGCCGCCACCGCTGCCCTGAAGGCGTACGAAAGTCTCAGCAATATCAACCGCTTGCAAGCGGTAAGCAACAATCCTCCATGCCTGGCACGAAGACTGCTCAAGCCTCTACAAGGCCGCACTTCGCAGACCGGGAAACCGGGCAGTTCTTGGGAGTGGACCTTGGTGAACAGAGTATTGGTAGTCGACGACGAACAGACCCTTGCGCAAAACCTGCAAGCGTATTTGCAGGCGCAAGGCCTGGAGGTCCAGGTTGCCCACGACGGTGCCAGTGGTATTGGCCTGGCCGAGCGCCTGGCGCCGGATGTGATTGTGCTGGATTACCGCTTGCCCGACATGGAGGGGTTTCAGGTTCTGGAGACCGTACGCAGGAACAGGTCGTGCCATTTCGTGCTGATCACCGCCCATCCCACCGCCGAGGTGCGTGAGCGGGCCGCCGAACTGGGTGTGAGCCATGTCCTGTTCAAGCCATTCCCGCTGATGGAACTGGCCCGCGCGGTTTTCGACCTGATGGGGATAGAGCGCCAGCGCAGGGCCACGGACCGACCGGCCGAGGGGTTCGTCGAACGACGCCAGAACAGGAACCAATCGTTCCCCCTGCAGTTGTTCGATGGCAGCTGGGTACTGGCCGACCGCCGCCGCAATGGCGAGAAGCCCGCCGAACCTGACGACGATCAGCTACTCACCGGGGAATAGCGGCGCCCCACGCATCATTGCCTGCGGCGTCGCCCTTGAGCGGAGTCGCAGGCAATGACACAGGCATTCGATCCAGATCCGCTGGCCCTGTCGCAGCCCGGTTATCCCCGCGAACTGTTGGCACAGGCCCGCCTGCAAGCGGGCGAAGAGCGCCTGCTTGCGTGCCTTGAGCGTCTTTCGTGCGACAGCCCCGGCGTGTTCACTCAGCGCCTGGCCAGTACCTTGCGTTATCCATTGCTCGATACCCAGGCGCTGTTCGCCAGCACTCCGGCCTTCGCCCACGTCAGTCTGGCCCAGTGCCTGAAACGCGAGTTCGCGCTGGTGGAGCGGGGCGGCGAGCTGATCGGGGTGTTCGCCGATCCCTTCGATAGCGCACGCCTGGCCTGGATCGATGACTGCCTGCAAGGCGCGCCGCTGTACCTGACGCACGCCGCCGACCTGGCGGCATTTCTGGCCCGCCACGAAGAAAGTTTCCATGCCGTCGACGCGCTCGACCCGGGCGCCGAGGCGAGCGGCGAAGGCGATGCCCTGCAACGGTTGTCGCTGACCAGCATCAGTGAGGACCAGAGCCGGGTGGTCAAGCTCGTCAACTCCACCCTGTACGACGCCCTCAAACAGCACGCCAGCGACATCCACCTAGGCATGACCGGCCAGGGCCTGACCATCAAGTACCGTATCGACGGTGTCCTCAATGGCGCCGGCAAGGCCAGCGGCAGTGCGTTCGCCGAGCAGGTGATCTCGCGCATCAAGGTCATGGCCGAGCTGGACATCGGTGAGAAGCGCGTGCCCCAGGACGGTCGTTTCAAGGTGGCAATCGGTGATCGGCAGATCGATTTTCGCGTGTCGATCATGCCAAGCATCTTCGGTGAGGACGCGGTGTTGCGGGTGCTCGACAAGCAGGACTTGTCCGATCCGGTCAGTGGCGTGCAGTTGCAGGCCCTGGGGTTCGAGGAGCACACCCTGCGCGCCTTGCGCCGGCTGGCGGCCGAGCCCTACGGCATGATCCTGGTCACCGGCCCTACCGGCAGCGGCAAGACCACCACGCTGTACGCCATGCTCAGCGAGATCAACCATGGCGTGGACAAGATCATCACCATCGAAGACCCGGTGGAGTATCAGTTGCCGGGCGTGCTGCAAATCCCGGTCAACGAGAAGAAGGGCCTGACGTTCGCCCGTGGCCTACGCTCGATCCTGCGCCACGACCCGGACAAGATCCTGGTCGGCGAGATCCGTGACCCGGATACCGCTCAGATCGCCGTGCAGTCGGCGCTCACCGGACACCTGGTATTCACCACCATCCACGCCAACAACGTATTCGACGTGATTGGCCGCTTCAGCCAGATGCAGGTCGACCCCTACAGCTTCGTCTCGGCGCTCAACGCCGTGCTGGCACAGCGCCTGGTGCGCCTGGCCTGCACTCACTGCGCGGTGCCATGCGAGCCGGACGATGAGCTGCTCGGTGCCTCGGCGCTGACCCGCGAGGCGGTCACGGGCTGGCATTTCGTGCGCGCCCAGGGCTGCGGCCAGTGCCGTGGCAGTGGCTACCGCGGACGCAATGCGATTGCCGAATTGCTGCACCTGGACGACGACCTGCGGCAGATGATCGTCGAACGCCGCCCACTCTCGCAGATCAAGCAGATGGCCTGCCAACGCGGCCTACGCCTGCTGCGCGCCTCGGCCCTGGACCTGGTCCGCACGGGCCGCACCACACTCGAGGAGATCAACCGTGTCACATTCACTGTTTGATCGCGGCGCGTGCCGCTATTGCGCCGTGCTCGGCGCCGAGGGTGTGGGCCTGGGACGTTGGCATGGCCAGCAGCACCAGTGGCTGGGCAGCCAGGCGTTCACCTGCCAGGCGGCGCAACCGGCTTGGGCCGCAGCGTTGCTCGCCCTCGATGGCCTGCTGACCGAACACCAAGTCAACGGTGCCCCGTTGCAGATACTGTTGTCAGCACGCTTCAGCCGCTTCTGCCTGGTGCCGTGGAGCGATGCGATTGGTCATCCGCGCGAGCTGTATGCCTACGCTCAGGCCTGCTTCGAAAACCTCTACGGGCAGGCTCTGGATGACTGGCGCATCGTCCTGTCGCCCGAGCCTGCCGGGGCTGCGCGCATCGCCACGGCATTGCCCGAGGCGTTGCTGCAAGGCTTGCAGGCGCAGGGCCAGCAGCGTCATCTGCGGCTGCGTTCGGTGCAGCCATACCTGATGGCCGCCTACAACCACTGTCAGGCGCAACTTGAACCTGGGAACTTCCTGTTTGTGCTGGCCGAACCCCGGCGCAGCGTGCTGCTGCTGGCGGCCCACGGTTGCTGGCAGCAGGTGCTGGCCCAGGGTTGCGCCGATAACGACCAGGCGCTGCAGGCGCTGATCGAACGCACCGGCGAGCTGTATGGCGAGCCACTGCCGCAGGTGTACCTACATGCTCCAGGTCGCCAGGCGGCGTTGAGCCTGGCCGCGGTGCAGCTGTGCAGTGGGCTGGCCGAGGCCGATCCGCTGTGCGCGATGTGGCGAGCGGTGGCCTGACATGCGCCGTCTCGACCTGGAGTTCCAACCACGCCAGAGCCGCCCGCTGGCCTGGGCGCTGCTGATCCTCGGCGCTGCACTGGTCGGTTTGCTGGTGCTGGCCCAGCAGCAACTGATGAGCGAGCAGGCAGGCCTTGAGGCCCGCGTGCATCGGCTCGAACTCAGGCTAGGCCGCCGCTCGGCCACTGCCGCACCGCAAAGCAGCGCGGCAGTACGCGAGCAGGCCGAGCGCCTGGCGCAGATGCGCAGTGTTTCGCAGCAACTGCAGCGGCCCTGGCAACAGCTGTTCGCCATGCTCGAAGCGCTGCCACAGGAGGACGTGGCGTTGCTTAGCCTGACCCCTGATGCACGCAAGGGCCAGGTACGCATCAGCGCTGAAGCCCGCAACCTGGAAGCCATGCTCCAGTACCACCAGCGCCTCGAGCGCAGTGCGGCGCTGTCGGATGTGTCGCTGCTCAACCATGAGGTGATGGCGGGGCAGGCCGAACATCCGGTGCGCTTCAACCTGACAGCCACCTGGGAGACCGGTCATGCGCGTCCCTAGCCTGATCCTGTACGAAACCCTTGCACGCCTTGGTCGGGTAGGCCTGAGCGCTGTGCTGATGGCGCTGTTGGCCTTGGTACTGACCCTGGCCTGGGTGCTACCGCAGTGGCAAGCGGTGCGCGAACTGCGTGCCAGCGAGGCTGACGCCAGCGTGCAGGTCAAGCGCCTGGAGCGTGGCGAACTGAAGGTCCAGGCCAAGCCCGAGCAACAGGTACTGGACGATTTGCGCCAGCAACTGCCCGGCCAGCCAGAGGCCAGTGCGCTGATCGAGCGCCTGTACCACCTGGCCAGCGCCGAACGCATCAGCCTGGCGCGCGGCGAGTACGCCTTGGGCGTGGACCCTAAGACCCAGCTGGCGCGCTACCAGATCGTCCTGCCGGTGCGTGGCAGTTACCCGCAGATTCGCGGTTTCCTCAACGCGCTGCTCAGTCAACTGCCGACCGTGGTGCTGGAAGACCTTGAACTGCAACGCCCGCGCATCGGTGAACGTGAACTCACCGGTCGGGTGCGCATGACCCTTTACCTGTCGAGGTCGTGATGAACAGTCGGCGTAGCGTGATGTGGATCGGTTTTCTTGGGGTCAGCGCCGCCTTGGCGTGGGCGCCCGGACACTGGTTCGAAGACCAACAGGGGGTTGCGCCGCGGGCGCCGCGAGCGGATTCGCACAGGCCTGCGCTGGCGCCGCTAGAGGCGAGCTTACCGCGCGATGAGGCCAGCGCCCCGCGTGACCTGTTCCCCAGCCAGCAATGGACCGCGCCGCAGCAACTGGCCACGGTCACTGAGGCGCCACCGGTGGTCAGCCCGGTCATCGTGGCGCCCACCGCGCCTGCGTTGCCGTTCCAGTTTGTCGGCCGGCTGGGGGATCGGGACGACCTGCAAGTGTTCTTGCAGGACGGCGAAAAACTCTACGTCGTGCGCCAGGGCGACGTGATCGAAGACACCTACCGCCTCGACCATGTCTCGGCCAACGAGCTGGGCCTGGTCTACCTGCCACTGCACCAGCTACAGACCTTGTCTGTCGGGAGCGCCCCATGAAGCCTTCGAAGTCGAGCAAGCCCGCTCCGTTCCTGCTGTTGGCGCTGTGCGTGGCCATCGCCGGGTGCGGCACCAGTGCAATTCGCAAGGACAGCGCCGAGCTGATCCAGGACGGCCAGTACGAGGCCGGCATCGCCCGCCTGGAAGAGGCCCTGCGTGACAAACCGCGCGACACCGAGCTGAACATTGCCCTGGCGCATGCCCGGCAGACGGCGGTGGAGGCGCTGCTGGCCCAGGCCGACAGTGACCGTGCGCGGCATGACTTCGCCAATGCACGCATGGGGTATGGCCGCGTGCTGACCCTTGAGCCGAACAACCGCCGCGCCCAGGAAGGCGTGCGCCAGATCGAGCTGATCCGCACCCTCGACGAGCGCGTCGCCCTCGGCCAGGCAGCGCTGCGTCAGGGCGACCTGTTCGGCGCCGAGCGTTTCATGCGCGAGGTGCTGCGCCTCGATCCGCAGAACCAGAAGGGCATCATGCTGCGCACTGACATCGAGAACGTCCAGGCCCGCACTGCCACGCCTTATCCGCAACTGCGCAGCCGCCTGGAGCGGCCAGTCACCCTGGAGTTCCGCGAAGCCAACCTCAAGACCATCTTCGAGGTCCTGGCCCAGGTGGCCGGGATCAACTTCATCTTCGACAAGGACCTGCGCCCGGACATGAAGGCGACCATTTTCGTGCGCGAAGTGCGCATCGAGGATGCCGTGGCGCTGCTGCTGGAGCAAAACCAGTTGCACCAGAAGATCGTCAACGACAACACCCTGCTGATCTACCCCGACTCGCCGCAGAAAACCAAGGACTATCAAGAGCTGGTCATGCGCACCTTCTACCTGACCAGCATCGACGCCAACACTGCGCTGAACATGGTCAAGACCATGCTCAAGACCCGTGACGTGTTCGTCGACGAACGCTTGAACACCCTGACCATGCGAGACACCCCAGACGCCGTGCGCATGGCCGAAAAACTCTTGCAGTCGCAGGACCAGTCCAATCCCGAGGTGGTCCTGGAGGTGGAGGTGATGGAGGTGGCCCGCTCGCGCATCCTCGACCTTGGCTTGCAATGGCCCAACACCTTCGGCGTGATCAACAGCGACGGCAGCTCGGTGGGCGTGCTTGACCAGTTGCGAGGAATCAACTCCAGCCGCATCAGCATCTCGCCGGCGCCGCAGGCCAAGATCAACGCCCAGGACAAGGACATCAACACCCTGGCCAGCCCAGTGATCCGGGTGAGCAACCGTGAGCAGGCGCGCATTCACATCGGCCAGCGGGTGCCGATCATCAGCGCCACCTCGGTGCCGTCCACCCAGGGGCCGGTGATCACCGAGAGCGTCACCTACCTCGACGTGGGCCTGAAACTCGAAGTGCAGCCCACTGTGCACCTGAACAACGAGGTGGCGATCAAGGTGGCGCTGGAGGTCAGTAATGCCACGCCGCTGGAGGCGACCCGCCAGGGCACCATTCCGGTCCAGGTCGACACCCGCAACGCGCAGACCAGCTTGCGCCTGCACGATGGCGAAACCCAGGTGTTGGCCGGCCTAGTGCGCAATGACCACAACGCCAGCGGCAACAAGATCCCAGGGCTTGGCGACATCCCCGGAATCGGGCGGCTGTTCGGCAGCAACAAAGATGACATGAGCCAATCCGAGCTGGTGCTGGCGATCACCCCGCGTATCGTGCGCAACCTGCCGTACCAGAGCCCTTCGGACATGGAGTTTTCCACCGGCACCGAGTCGAGCTTGCAGGCGCGTCAATGGGTCCAGCCCGCGCCTGCCAATGCGCTGCCGGTCGAGTCGTACGGTCAGCCTGGCGTACAAGAGCAGATGGCAGTGGTGCCGGCCGTGCCTGGGAGTTCGCGGCCATGAAGCGTCGCCAGCAGGGGTTCAGCCTGATCGAGGTGGTCATCACCCTGGCCTTGTTGGGGCTGTTGGCCAGCATGGCGGCGCCGTTGACCGAGACGTTGGTGCGCCGGGGCAAGGAGCAGGCATTGCGTGAGGCGCTGTATCAGATCCGCGATGCCATTGATGCCTACAAACGTGCCTTCGACGCCGGCTACATCGAAAAACGCCTCAATGGTAGCGGCTACCCGCCGAACTTGCAGGTGCTGGTGGATGGGGTTCGCGACGTGCGCAGTGCCAACGGCGCGAAGTTCTACTTCTTGCGACGCATTCCCCACGACCCGTTGCTGCCGGCCACACACGACGATGGGGGGGGCTGGGGCCTGCGAGCCTATGCCAGCAGCCCGGAGAGTCCGCGCGAGGGCGATGATGTTTTCGATGTGTATTCCAAGGCCCGTGGCAAAGGCCTGAATAACGTGCCCTACGGGCAGTGGTGACGGCCATGCAACGACGCGACCGCGGCTTCACGCTGATCGAACTGCTGGTGGTCATGGCGATCATCGCCACCTTGATGACCATCGCCTTGCCGCGCTATTTCAACAGCCTCGAAGCCTCCCGCGAGGCGACCCTGCAACAGAGCCTAGCGGTGCTGCGCGAAGCGCTGGATCACTACTACGGCGATACCGGCCGCTACCCCGATTCGCTGGAGCAACTGGTCGAGCAGCGCTACCTGCGCAACACCCCGGTCGATCCGATCACCGAACGCCGTGACGGCTGGCAACTGGTCCCCCCGCCTGAAGGGGTGAGCGGGGGTGTGGCCGACATCAAGAGCGGTGCCACTGGGAGGGCGCGCGATGGCAGCCTCTACGCCGACTGGTGAAGCAGGCTTCACCTACCTGGGGGTGATGCTGCTGATTGCCATCAGCAGTATGGCCCTGGCCGCCACCGGGACGCTGTGGGCTACCAGCGCCCAACGTGATCGCGAACGCCAGTTGCTGTGGGTCGGCGGCCAGTATGCCCAGGCGCTGCGCAGCTACTACCGGGCCTCGCCGGGCCTGGCGCAATACCCCAAGGATCTGGCTGACCTGCTTGAGGACAACCGCTTCCCTTCGCCGCAGCATCACCTGCGCCAGCGTTACCCGGACCCGATCACCGGGCGTGACGACTGGGGCTTGCTGCGGGCGGTGGATGGCCGGATTACCGGCGTGTACAGCCTCTCGGATGCGTCGCCGCTCAAGCGCAGCGGTTTTGCCGCAGCCTGGAGCAGCTTCGAAGGGGTCGAGCACTACAGCGACTGGCAGTTCGTCGCCGAGCAGGCCTTTGCCCAGAGCGCCGCCAGCGCGCGCCAGCATGCAGGCCCAGGAGAGGCGCCATGAAGCGCCCTTGGGCGGTACTGGTGCTGTGCCTGGCGCTGCTGTGCCAGGCCCGCGCAGCGGTGGAGGACGAGATGATGGGGTTCATCGTCGATAACACCATCTCGCACATCGGTCACAGCTTCTACAACGCCTTCAGCGACCGCCTGCGTGCCACCAGCCGGCTGGATTTCAACCTGGTGGTGCGCGAACGCCCGGATGCCCGCTGGGGCAGCCTGGTCACCGTGGAGTATGAGCGTGAAGTGGTGTTCAAGCGGTTCCTGGCGCCGAGCACCACGCAACTGACCGACGAGGCCGCCGCGGCCGCCGACCAGGTCCGTCAGCTGATCGTCGAGCGCAAGCTGCAACGGTTGCTGCAGGACACCACCGATCTGGAGAGGGACGAGCTATGAACATTCAAAAGCCCCAGCGTTTCGCCGCCTGCCTGCTCAGCGCAGGCCTCTGCTGCCAGGCGCTGGCCACGGAACTGGTGTACACCCCGGTCAACCCGGCCTTCGGTGGCAATCCGCTCAATGGCACCTGGCTGTTGAACAACGCCCAGGCGCAGAACGACTACGACGACCCGGACCTCAAGGGCCGCGGTTCGGCTTTCGCCAGCACGTCGGCCCTGGAACGTTTCACCAATCAGTTGGAGTCGCGCCTGTTGGGGCAGTTGCTGGACAACATCAGCAACGGCACCACCGGCAGCATGTCCACCAATGCGTTCCTGATCGATGTCATCGACAACGGTGGCGCCTTGAGCATCCGCGTCACCGACCGTGCGACCGGGGAAATCTCGATCATCCAGGTCAGCGGCCTGTAAGCCCGTCGCAGGGCCAGGTCTTCTTTTGGGGAGAGCACCACCATGAAACGCCTGCTGAGCACCCTGTTGATGATCGTCGTACTGCAAGGGCTGCAAGGTTGCGGCCTGCGTGAACCGATGCCGGCCGAACACGAAAGCGAAACCCCAACCCTGACGCCGCGGGCCTCGACCTACTATGACCTGATCAACATGCCGCGCCCACGTGGACGCTTGATGGCGGTGGTGTATGGATTCCGCGACCAGACCGGGCAGTACAAGCCAACCCCGGCCAGTTCGTTCTCCACCAGCGTCACCCAGGGTGCGGCGAGCATGCTGATGGATGCCCTCAACGCCAGCGGCTGGTTCGTGGTGCTGGAGCGTGAAGGCCTGCAGAACCTGCTGACCGAGCGCAAGATCATCCGCGCCTCGCAGAAGAAGGCCGACGTGCCGGAGAACATCCAGGCCGAGCTGCCCCCCTTGCAGGCGGCCAACCTGATGCTCGAAGGCGGCATCATTGCTTATGACACCAATGTGCGCAGCGGCGGGGAGGGCGCGCGTTACCTCGGTATCGACATCTCCCGCGAGTACCGGGTCGACCAGGTGACGGTCAACCTGCGGGCGGTGGATGTGCGCACCGGGCAGGTGCTGGCCAATGTGATGACCAGCAAGACCATCTATTCCGTGGGGCGTAACGCGGGGGTGTTCAAGTTCATCGAGTTCAAGAAGCTGCTCGAGGCCGAAGTCGGCTATACCACCAACGAGCCGGCGCAGCTGTGTGTGCTGTCGGCCATCGAGGCGGCGGTCGGGCACTTGTTGGCACAAGGCATCGAGCGCCGTCTGTGGCAGGTAGCCGAGCGCGCGGAACCTGCGGTGGTGGACAAGTACCTGAGCCAGAACCACCAGCCTTGAGTGAGGCGGTGGCGGTCATTGGGGGGCGGGTTCAACACCTCTGGGTATTTGTGTCTACGCTTGGGGATGTTGGTCGAGCGGTGCGGCCGTCTCGGGCGGGCTGTTCGACAGTGATGTCAGGTTAAGACGCCTTTACCCACTCAAGGAAGACAGCACATGACAGAAGTCACCCTCATCAATGCCGTGAGCGCCGATTCCCTCACTCAACTGCTGCAAGACGCCGGTTACCGGGTCAACCGCAGCGAGCAGAATTCGCTGGTGCAATTGCTCAGTGCGAGCCAGGGCGTAGGGTTTGCCGTGCGGTTTGGCAATCGCGCGCCGGCCACACAGGCGGATTTCTACGATTTCACCTTCAGTTGCGCGTTGCGCATCCAGGGCGAGTTGCCCGCCGGCCTTGCCGAACGCTGGAATGCCACGCGCCGTTTCGCACGGCTTTCGGTGCAGGGCGAATTCCTGGTGATGGAGATGGACGTGGTGGTGGCCGACGGGGTCAGCCCGAAGTTCCTGCAAGGTAGCCTGCTGCTGTGGGACCGCCTGCTGCAGGAGTTCATCGTGTACCTGCGCGACTACAGCCGCAACCTTGCGCAACAAGCGCCTGAACAGGTGGCCGACGCGGTCAACGCCTCGTGAGTGCGCGCAGGTTGTGGGTAGGCGCCAGTGCACTGGCCGGCGTTGCTCTGGTGGTGGCCATCATCGTGCGTCCAGAGGCTGCTTCGGTGCCCGCGTCAGCGCGTACGCCGCAGGCGCCGGTGGATACCGGTCCGGCCTTGGCCCGGCTAGGCGAGCAACAGGTTGGCGGCGATGAACTCAAGGCATTGTTCGCCCAGTTGCCGGAGGATGCCCGCCAGCAACTGCGGGCTGACCGCCCGGCACTGGAAGCCTGGATCCGCGCGCGCCTGGCGGAGAAGGCCTTGTTCCAGCAAGCCGAAACCCAGGGCTGGTTGCTGCGCCCGGATGTTCAGGCGCGCATTCGGGCGCTCAGTGAGCAGGTCGTGCTGCGTGACTACCTGGCATCGGTCAGCCGCGTGCCCGACGACTACCCCAGCGAGGCCGAGATCCGCCAGGCCTACGAGGCGGGCAAGGCGG
Organism: Pseudomonas sp. NY15463; assembly: GCF_048068415.1. Lineage (NCBI taxonomy): Bacteria > Pseudomonadati > Pseudomonadota > Gammaproteobacteria > Pseudomonadales > Pseudomonadaceae > Pseudomonas > Pseudomonas sp. NY15463. The sequence goes on along the minus strand of NZ_JBLUQD010000014.1, from coordinate 2,008 downwards.
GCTTGCAGTTGCCTGCGCGCTATCGTCTGAGCCAGATTTTCCTGCGGGTCGACAACCCGGCGCAGGAGGCGTCCGTGCGCCAGCAGGCTGTGGCGCTGGCCAGGCAGGCCCAGGGCAAAGACGCAGATTTCGCCGCGCTGGCGCGTGAGCACTCGCAAGACCAAGACAGCGCCGCTCTGGGTGGCGACACCGGGTTGCAGGCACTGGCGCAGCTGTTGCCGGAGGTGCGCGAGGTGGTCCCGAAGATGAAGGACGGGGGGATCAGCGATCCGGTGCGCAGCGTGGCGGGTTGGCACGTCATACAGTTGCTCGAGACCCAGCCGCCTCGTGCGGCGACCTTGGAGGAGGTCGCCCCGCGCTTGCGCGAGCTGTTGCGAGCGCAGCGCCAGGAACAGTTGGCCAAGGCGTATGTGGAAGGGATGTTCGACAACGCGACGTTGAGTATCGACGGCGCGGCCATCAACCAGGTGCTGGAGCACACGGGCAGCTGATACGTCGGTGGCGGGTCAACCTGCCTTGCGCAGGGTGAGGTTGATCCTGCGTTCGCCCAGGCGCGGGTGCACGCCCGGTTTGATCGGCAGGATGCCATGAAAACGCAGGCGATCCTCGCCACCCCACACCAGTACGTCGCCGTGGTTCAGCGCAATGCGAAGCGGGCGGTCACTGCGTTGCAATCCCCCGAACAGGAACACCGCTGGCAGGCCCAGCGAGATCGACACGATGGGCTGGGTGTAGTCCTGTTCGTTGCGGTCCTGGTGCAGGCTCAGGCGCGTGCCGGGGCGGTAGTGGTTGATCAGGCAGGCGTCGGGTTCGAAGTGCTCGAAACCGGCCAGGGCTGCGGCGCGCTGGGCCAGGTCCAATAGCACCGGCGGCAGGGCTGGCCAGGGCTTGGCGGTTTGCGGGTCTGTGTGGGTGTAGCGGTAGCCGTGTTCGTCACTGACCCAGCCCAGGGCGCCGCAGTTGCTCAGGGCTACGGCCATGGGCAGGCCGCCTGGGGTTTGCATGTGGCGCCAGGGGGAGGCGCGCAGGATCGGGCGCAGGGCGTCAAGCATGGGTTCCAGGTCGGGCAGGGCATAACCCTGGAGCAGGGTGGTGTGGCTTGCCAGGTGCTGGGGGGAGGTGCCGAACAGGTCTAGGGTGGGTTGGATCATGGTGGTGGGAGTGTACGCGGGATTGGGGTTTTGTGCTGTGGAATGCGATCGTTGGTATTCGATTATTGTGCGATGGCGGTTTGGGCCTGAGTTAGTCGTTATGATGGTTTTTCTTGTTTGTGTGGGGTTGGTTGTTTAGTTTTGGCTGTTTTTAATTGTATGCGTACTCGTTGGTTTGGTTGACTTTTAGTTGACTTTGATTGTTTGGATGTGCTGGAAGCTATATTCTAATTCACTTTCTATGTTGACTTGTAGTCACCTTTCCGCCCTGACGGCGGGTAACTTTTTGAAGGATCAAAAAGTCACCAAAAAATCCTCGCTCCATTCATTCGGCCCCTGCGCTTCGCGCAGGGGTTCCCTCGCTACGGTGACTTGCGGGTCCGCGCGGCCTCCGACTTGCTGCGCAAGTCTACATCTCGCGCCTTCGGCTACGCCGAAGGGTGCTGCGCACCTTGGGCCCTCCAGCCACCTTCGCTCGGCCTACTGAAGTCGCGAAGTTAGGGGTGGCGCCTGTACTTTCGCAGCTAACCGCTAGTTACAGATGTGGGAACTCTGGGTTACAGGACTGCGCCAAGCCTGAGTCCAGCGCTGCACCTGTAGGAGCGGCCTTGTGCCGCGAACACCGGCGAAGCCGGTGCCATACACCGCGCCGCCTGCTTCGCAGTGGTCCGGCACTCTGCTAAACCCGCTGCTCTTGCTCTTGCTCTTGCTCTTGCTCTTGCTCTTGCTTCTAAGCGCGCAATTGCCCAGGCGCCGCCAATTGCGACTTCAGTAGGCCGAGTGTAGGCGTCTGTAGGGCCAGGTGCGCAGCACCCTTCGGCGTAGCCGAAGGCGCGAGATGTAGACTTGCGTAGCAA
>NZ_JBLUQD010000013.1:0-20573 GCF_048068415.1 Pseudomonas sp. NY15463 | reverse complement strand
AAGCACCCACACGAATTGCTTGATTCAATTTGTTAAAGAGCGTTTGGTTAAGAGCTTTTCGTCTCAACCGAGGCGCGCATTCTACGCTTTCCTCATTTCGTGTCAAGCGTTATTTTGAAGTTTTTTTCGAAGCCGTTTTAAAAACACCTTCAACCTCAACAACTTACCGCTTGCCTCGTTGCGTTCAACGCTGCGAGGAGGCGAATAATACGCGCTTTGAAATCAGAGTCAACACTTTGATCCGAAAAATTTCAAAACCGCCTTTCGACGACGATCGGGCAACTAAATGACCTGCGCTCCGCTCTGTAAAGAAACACCACGCGGAGCGCAGTGATCATGAGCGACGAGCAGAGCGAAAAGACCCCCGGACTGTCGCCGGACGAGCAACAAGAAGTCAGCCACAACCAGCCGCCAAGGGCGGCCGTGCTGCACGAGATCATCCGCCTGCAAGGCGACCAGGAGCTGGAACGGACGCTGGCCGCGCTTTGGTGGTCGGCACTGGCCGCCGGCTTGACCATGGGTTTGTCGCTGATGGCCATGGGGCTTTTCTATGCACGCCTACCCGAAGGTGAAAGCATCCAGGTGATTGCCAGCCTCGGCTACAGCGCAGGTTTCCTCGGCGTGATTCTCGCTCGCCAGCAATTGTTCACCGAAAACACGCTCACCGCCGTACTGCCGGTCATGACCACCCCGACCCTGGGCAACCTGGGCCGACTCTTGCGACTATGGGGCATCGTTCTGCTCGGCAACCTGTCTGGCACCTTGCTGGTGGCCTGGGTGATGCTCGAACTGCCGATCTTCGACAGCAAGACCGACATCGCGTTTCTCGAAATCGGGCGCAAAGTGATGGAGAACGATCTCAGCCAAATGTTCGCCAAAGGGATCGTTTCGGGCTGGATGATCGCCACGATGGTGTGGATGATCCCATCGATGGAGCAGGCCAAGATCTGGATCATCGTGCTGATCACCTACCTCATGGCACTGGGAGACTTCACACATATAGTAGTGGGCTCTCTGGAGGTGTCCTACCTGGTATGGGCGGGAGAACAGTCCTGGAGTGCCTTCTGGTTGGACTTCGCCTTACCGACACTGGCCGGCAACATCATCGGCGGCAGCTTCATCTTTGCCCTGATCAGCCACGCCCAGGTGCGCAGCGACAGCGGCAAGCCGCCGTCCAGGCTGTTTGACGATACCCGCGCGCGACACGACTAGCGCGTCACCACCACCCGCTCGGCAGAGCGCCCTTGGCGGGGCAGCGCGCGCGGCCGCCACCAGTTCTGCCCGGCATGTGGCGAGTCGAGACTGACCCGCTCGCCCATCGGCGGCGTACACAGCGCCACATTCGCCGCGAGGGTCAGTGCGAGAATCCGTTCGAAGGGTTCTTGCCAAGCATGCGTGGACAAGTCGAACGTACCGTTGTGGATAGGCAACAGCCAGCGTCCACGGACATCAAGGTGGGCCTGAAGGCTCTGCTCAGGCTGCATATGCACATGCGGCCAGGCCAGGTTATAGGCGCCGGTTTCCATCAACGTGATGTCGAACGGCCCATAGCGCTCACCAATTTCGCGAAAGCCTTCGAAATAGCCAGTGTCACCACTGAAAAACAGCCTCAACCCGGCATCGATAACGACCCACGACGCCCACAGCCTGCGATTGCTGTCAAACAGCCCACGACCAGAAAAATGCTGCGCCGGCGTTGCGACGAAGCGTACGCCCTGTACCTGCGCCTCCTGCCACCAGTCCAACTGGCGCACTTTAGACCTCGGTACACCCCACTCCATCAGCAGTTCGCCCACGCCCAAGGGCGCGAGAAACTGTTCGGTGCGCGGTGCCAGCCGCCGGATAGCCTGTTCATCGAGGTGATCGAAATGGTCATGGGAGAGAATGACTGCCGCCAGCGGCGGCAGATCCTCGATGGCCAGGGGCGGTGCATGGAAGCGCAACGGCCCAGCCCACTGCACCGGTGAGGCTCGCTCGGCGAACACCGGATCGGTCAGAAAAAAATGTCCGCGCAGCTTGAGCAGGATAGTGGAATGCCCGAGCCGCCAAAGGCTGTGGTCCGGTGCATCGAGCACCTGCTGGCGGCTCATGGGCTGCACGGCCATGGCGGTGTCGGGGCGCGTTTCAGGGAGCTTGCGCAGGAGCAGGTACTTCATGCCGATGCGCAGTTTCTTGAGCATGCCATCCTTGGGCAGCTCAAGCTGATTGTGGAACCGACCGTCTCGATATGGCGCCGGCTCGCCAGCGGGGGTGGCCATGGGAGTCATGTACAGGAGCACTCCGAGCAAGAGGAAGGGCTTCATGTTACTCCAGAGGTATCGCATCAACCGTGAATTGGCTTGTAAGGTCATTTTTCCCCGATGAATGAATGTTCGACAATATTCATACGAGTTATGCGATAAACGGCGCCCCCAGCAGAAACGGACCACCATGACGGACATAAGCCGCGGAAAAGGACACTCGTTTGTCCGCCGCATTTACCGACCACGCATCATCGGCAAGGGTATCGGCCTGATCGCCGCCGCTGCTGCCGTGGCACCCTTGCAACCACCCGATTGGGTGTGGCTGCTGATGCTGTTCAATGGCTTGGCCTGGCCGCATGTGGCCTACCACTGGGCGCGCCGCTCGGCGATGCCCTATCAGGCCGAGTTACGCAACTTGCAACTGGACTCGGTGGCGGCCGGCTTCTGGGCCGCGACCATGCATTTCAATCCGCTGCCAAGCCTGACCATCCTCTCGATGGTGACCATGAACAATGTCGCTGCGGGCGGCAAGCCCATGGTGGTGCGCGGGCTGATCGCACAACTGGTCGGGATGCTGGTGTCGATCATCGTACTGGGCCCGGGCCTACAATTGCAGACGACACCGGTGCAAGTGTACGCCAGCCTGCCGATGCTCACCCTGTACCCGCTCGCCTTGGGCTGGGTGTGTTATCAGTTGGCGATCCAACTGTCCGACCACAAGCGCCGCCTCGGCGCACTGAGCCGCACTGACAGCCTTACTGGCCTGCTCAACCACGGTGCCTGGAAAGACCTGCTGCTGCTCAAGTTCCAGATCTGCCAGCAACAACAAGCGCCGGCGGTGGTGGCACTGATCGACATCGATCACTTCAAGCCCATCAACGACACCTACGGGCATGTGGTCGGTGACTGCGTGTTGCGCCAACTCAGTGAAGAGCTGACACGCAACCTGCGCGAGCACGACAAGGCGGGGCGCTACGGCGGCGACGAGTTCTGTCTGATCTTGCCCAACACCCATGAAGCCCAAGCCTGTCAGGCGATGGAACGATTGCGCGAGCAGGTCGCGGCTTACCGCAACCCACAGTTGCCGGGGCTGCGCATCAGCCTGAGCATCGGCCTCGCCGCCTTCCACCCGGGTCTGACGAGCCCTGAAGACTGGCTGCTGGAGGCGGACAAGGCCCTATACGCGGCCAAGCATGAAGGACGCGACCAGATCAACCTGGCACGTGGCGAGGCTACCGCGCTCCGGCTGGCCTATCCTGACTAGACCTTCCCCCAGATCCCGGGTGGGAGGCTGCAGTTGAAGGAGCCGCCCACGCATGCACAGGAATGCAGAGCTTCCCCCTTCCAGCCCCACTTCGCGCCTGCAAATCCGACGCCTGATCGGGGCGCTCGGCGCCTTGTTCGGCCTGGGTTGCCTGATCGTCCTCGGCGCCTTGTTCAACATCGCCGCTACCCTTGACCAGCAGGCGATGCAACATAGCCGCTTTCACGCCAACCAAGCGCTGGAGCAACGGCTACAGGCCTCAAGCCACTTCCTTTCCAGCTACGCCGTCTGGGATGCCGCTTATGCGCACTTTGACGGCCAAGCCGATTGGCAATGGGCGTACGAGCAGAAGAACGTTGGCCAATCGCTGTACGATGCCAGCGGCTACGAGGGCGTATTCGTAGTCAACGACAAGGGCACGCTCTACGCCCTGTTCAAGGGCAAGCCCAGCGAGTCGTCGGTCAGCGCCTACGTGGCGGCACCGCTTGGACCAATCATCGAGCGAGCGCGCAAGGCGGCCCCGGCACGCGCGCAAGTCACCGCTTTCGTACGCTTCAACGGCTGGCCGGCGATCCTCAGCGCAGCCGCCGTGCGCCCGGACCGGGATGTACGTGAAGACGAAGTGCGCAGCGCCCCGGTCATGCTATTCATCGACCAATTGACCGACACCAAGCTTGCGCGTCTGGGTGAAAGCGCGGGCCTGACCGGCATGCACCTGCAGAGCAACGAATCCACCCAGCAAACCTCTGCCCAGGTGGGCTTGGGCGATACCGGTTTCAGCCTGAGCTGGGACAGCCCCCACCCCGGGCAACAATTGCTCTGGGCCGTGTTGCCGGCGCTGTCGGGTGTGCTGCTGGTGCTCGGCCTGGCCTTGTTGTACCTGTTCCGTCATGCGTGGCGTAGCTCCAAGGCCATTGACCAGAGCCTGCAACGCCTACAAAAGAGCAACCAGGCACTAGAAGCCAGCGAACAACGTTTCCGCGCCGTGGCCGAGGCGGCCTCTGACTGGATCTGGGAAACCGACCGCCACCATCGATTGACCTATATCTCCCAACGCTTCGCCAACGTCACCGGCTACCGGGTCGACGAATGGCTCGGCCAGCCTATCAATCAGTTGCTGGCCTGCGACACCACGCCCTTGCTGGCATGGCTCGATACCCAGGCCGACAGCGATCCTCAGGCGTTGGCCAACCTGCGCTGCGCCTACCGCGACCACAATGGCGAGCACCGTTACTGCCGTATCTCGGCACGCTCAATCCTGTTCGACGGCAAGCTGGCGGGTTTTCGCGGCACCGCCAGCGACATCACCGATGAAGTCGATGCCCATGCCCGCATCCAGCACCTTTCGATGCACGATGCGCTCACGGGCCTTGCCAATCGCAACAAGCTCTCGCGTCACCTCGAACAAGCGCTGCTGCGTGGCAACGACTCGCCGCCACTGGCACTGCTGCTGTTGGACCTGGACAGCTTCAAGCCCATCAACGATTCGCTCGGTCACGCCGCCGGAGACGCAGTCTTGCAGGAGGTCGCCACACGCCTGCGCGACAGCACCCGTGACGGCGACCTGGTGGCTCGCCTGGGCGGCGACGAATTCGTGCTGGTCCTGCAAGGCCTGGATAACCGCAGCGAAATCGACCGCTTCTGCGCACGACTGATCGAACAGCTGCAGCAACCAATCACCTTCGAAGCACACCAATTGCACGTCAGCGCCAGCCTCGGTATCGCCCAGACCCGCACCCAGGGCACGGATGCAGGCGAGCTGATCCGCTGCGCTGACATCGCCCTGTACCAGGCCAAGGCCGACGGCAAGCACACCTGGCGCTACTTCTCGCCCGAGATGAACCAGCAAATCCAGTACCGTCGGCAACTGGAGAACGACTTGCGACGGGCTGTCAGAGAGCAGGCGTTCGTCCTGCATTACCAACCGCGCTACCGTATGGACGACCTGCGCATCGTATCGGTCGAAGCGTTGCTGCGCTGGCAGCACCCACAGGAGGGCTTGCTGGGGCCGGACACCTTCATTCCCCTGGCCGAACAGAGCGACCTGATCGTCACCCTGGGCCGCTGGGTGCTGCTCGAAGCCTGCCGCACCGCCTGCACCTGGCCACAGCCATTGCTGGTGTCGGTCAACCTGTCACCGGCACAGTTCCTGCGCCGCGATGTGGTAGCCGACGTGCGTCAGGTGTTGCTGGAGACGGGTTTCCCGGCACAGCGCCTGGAGCTTGAGATTACCGAGAACGTGATGCTCAACGATATCGAAGGTGCCTTGGGCACCATGCTGGCGCTCAAGGAGCTGGGGGTGCGCTTGAATATGGACGATTTCGGCACCGGCTATTCGTCCCTGGGATACCTGCGCACCTACCCCTTCGACAGCATCAAGATCGACAAACGCTTCATCGCCGGGCTCAACAACCCGAATGGCAATGACCGCGCCGTGGTGCAGGCCATCATCAACCTGGGCAAAGCCATGGGCTTGACCGTCACTGCCGAAGGGGTGGAGACCGAGCAGCAACTCAAGGCGCTCGGCAAGGAGCGCTGCCATGAGGTACAGGGCTTCTACCTGAGCCGGCCGCTGGAGCGCCTTCAGTTCGAAGCGCTGCTGGCCAAGCGCGAGCCGCGCCACGGCGCCTGCTGAACAGGCTCAGCGCACCCTACGCTCAGCGACGATCTCAGGCAGGTCGCTGCGTTTGAGGTAAACGCGCAGGGGCTCGCCGATGTTCAGCCGGTCATCCACATGCTGGCCGAACAGCAAGGCCAGGCGCTCGCGACACAACGCCATGCGCTGCTCACTCTCGGGGCGCCAGACGAACTCGCTGCTGGGGGTGATGCTGTCATCAGCGACATCCATGCCAAACGCGTCTTCGGAAAAACGCACGATATGGGTGCCGCGTTTACCGTGGAATCCGACAAAACCCTTGAGTTGGTCGGCGGCGTTGCAGATGTCTTGGGACGTGATGGCCATGGCGTAACCTCGCGATCAATGGAAGTGACGCACGCCCGGCTGCAAAGCGGTTGCCTCTGACGGGCAACGCGCAGGCAACAGCCTACCCCAGCCGCCGGACTCTTCGCCAAGGCTTTTTCATCCAACCGCCGCGCACCGACCTCACTGCGCCTCACGCACCTGCACGCTGGCGGTCATGCCCGCACTGAGGCTCGTGCCTTCAGGGATCTGCTCCAGGCGAATACGCACCGGAATGCGCTGCGCCAGCCTCACCCAGTTGAAGGTTGGCTCGACCTCCGGCAGCAACTGCCCATCTGGCGTCGAGTTGCGGTCGGTAATACCGCGGCTGATGCTCTCCACCTGCCCCGGCAGCGACTCGCCGGCCCCCATCAGCCAGACCTTGACCGAATCACCGACGCGAATGCGCGGCAGTTTGGTCTCCTCGAAGTAGGCCTGGATGTAGAACGTGGCGTCATCCACCAATGCCATCACCGACTGCCCGGCATTGACATAGTTACCTTCAGCCAGGCGCAGGTTGGTGATGTGCCCGCTGCGTGGCGCGCGTACTTCGCTGCGGGCCAGATTGATCCTGGCCACCTTCAGTTGCGCCTCGGCTTCGTGCAACTCGCCGCGCGCCACGGCAGCGTTGATCTGCGCGTTCTCGCGCAACTCGGCACTGATTGCCTCGGGCCCCAGGGCGTTGCGCCGCGCGGCCTCGCGCTCGCGCAGGCGCACTTGCTGGGTACGCGTTTCAACCACCGCGCTGGCCTGGTCGACGGCGGCCTGAAAACGCTCGCGGTCAATCGTCATCAACAGATCGCCCGCCTTGACCTGCTGGTTGTCACGCACCTTGAGCCCGCTCACCCAGCCGGACACATCAGGGGCGATTACCACCACATCGGCGCGCACCCGCGCATCCCGAGTCCAGGGCGTAAGCATGTAGTACTGCCAGAGCTGATAACCGGCGAACACGGCAACGACCACCACGCATAGGGTGACCAGGGCACGTACGGCTGTACGCATGGACTTACTCCTTACAAAGGTCCCAGCAGACGCACCACCAGGAACAGGACACAAACGAATAGCGCCGCATCGAACAGTGCTTCATGCCAGATCCAGCGCCCCAACGGCGTTGCCTGCACGATCACACGCAACACCCCGGTGAGCACCAGCGCCATCAATACATAGATCAGAAAGGGGCTCAGCAGCACGCCGCCCAGAGCCCATTCACGTAACCCCATGGGTTTCCTCCTGCCAACGGCACCATTTGCCCCAGCTATTGCGTAACTGCAACACAGCGCCAATGGCCAAGCGCAGCGGATCGTTGGGCGGCTGTTCGCGCAAGGCCTCGATGAACTGTTCACTGGCCGCATCCAGCTGTTGTCCGCGCCCAGGTGCAGGGCCGCTGGCCAGCACCGCCTCCAGGGCTTGCAGGTAGCGGCGTTCGGCATTGCCCAGTGGGGCCTGGGCCACGGCCAGACACATGCGCAGGTGCACCAGCTCATCGCCGATGTCCAGCCCATGTAGACCGTCGTCCCAACGCTGGCGAGCAGCGGGTGGCAATTCGCTGGCGTGGCGCGCCAACTGCATCAGGCGATCGGCCATCCGCCCACCGAACCAGCTGTCGGCGCCCCGTAGGTCACGACGGGTAAGGCGTACCAAGTCGCTCTGGGTCGCCGCGCGCAGACGCCGGCCCAGCCAGGCAGGATGGCGCAGCACCAGCAACCGAAAGGCCATCACCGCCGCGCCCACCCCCACCAGCATTGCCAGGGCGCTGTTGAGCAGGGTCGCCACGTTGAACTGCATCGCATTGAGCGGCGCCACTAACACGATGAAGTGCAGGCAATACGAGGTTGCCGTGGGCCCGGTGCGCGGATGGGCCATGCCCAGCGCCCCGAGAAACAACGGCACGCCCATCCCCAGGCACAGCATGGCGAAACTGCTCCATTGCGGCAGGAGGATTTGCCCGACGATAAAGGCTGCCGGCACCGCCAGCAGGATGCCACGCAAGAAACTCAGGCCGATTTGCGCGCCATTCTCGCGGCTGGCGAACAAGCTGCAGACCACACAGGTCAGTACCAGCCCCCCTGGGGCCGACGGCCAGGCAGTAGCCAGCCAGAAGCTGCTCATGATCAAAAATGCCAGAGCACTGCGCGATCCGAACAGCAGGGCCAAGGACACGTCTCGGTGCACAGCCAGGCTCTGCACCGGTCGCTTCGGTGCCCTGCCCTGCTCGACATCCTCCAGCGCCTGACTGGCCGCCATGGCGTAGTCCAGCAGCAGCGCCAGACGGGCCAGGCAGTAGTGCTCGGCAGAGCTGATGCCGTCATCGTGGGCGGCATCCCAGATGCGCTGGCGCAGCAGCAACAGGCTCGGCTGATCGGGCGTGGCCAGCTGCGCACGGACCTGATCCAGCCAAGGCGCCAAGCGCGCACTTTCGCGCTCATCGAGCTGGCGCCACTGGCGGCGCACCGACCGCGAAATCCGCAGCAGCACCATGAGTGTCTGACTCAAGCCATTGATCGCCCGAGCCCGCTGCCGGCCACGATGCCCCTCGAACCAGGCGTGTTCGCGCTGTGCATCAATGGCCACGATACCGCCGAGGGTGTCCAGCAGGCCTTCGCGCGCCTGGTCCTCACCGCCCAACATCGCGCTGGCCGCTTGCAGCCCATTGTGCCAGGCTCGGCGCGCCTGGCCGGCGAGCTGCTGCTCGACCCGCAACGGCCAGATCAATGCGCTACTGGCAGTGGCGCAGCAGATACCCAGGGAGATTTCGGTACAGCGCGCCACCGCTTGGTCGAACACTTGCAGCGGATTGCTGATCGCCGGCAGGGTAATGATCGCCGCGGTATAGCCGGCCAGCACGAAGGCATAAGCCCATGCGCTGCGCAACTGGGTGGACGCGGCGGTGCACAATGCCAGCCATGCCGCCAGGGTAAGCAGGAACAGCCAGGGTGTCTGCGCGAACAGGCCCATGAACACCACCGACATGAAGGTGCCTACCAGCGTCCCGGCCAACCGCGCCAAGCCCTTCTGTACCACCATGCCCGACAGTGGTTGGGCAACGATGAACGCCGTCATCAGCGCCCATGATGGTTGCTCCAAGCCCCAGCGCATCGCCAGCCACAGTGCCAGGCCTCCCCCGAACAGGGTCTTGGCGGCGAACTTGAGAGCGAGGCCGCTGGGGGCGAACAGGGCCAGGAAAGTGATGGGCACGAAGCGGACCTTGCGGGTGGAAGAGGTACTGATAGAAAGATAGACAACAGATAGCAGAATAAGTCGAACACAAGTAATTAGCTAGCTAATCATCTTGCCTGCACTAATCTGGAGACTTAGCTCGTCCCTGCGGGAGCAGCCTTGCGCCGCGAAAGGCTGTGGCGCAGCTTTGGCGACCCTGCATGATATCGAGATCCTAAGGCTTTCCTGCCTGTCCGGTGCCCCGGCAAGACCGCTCAGGGACGCTGCTCAATCAGCGAGTCCACATCACAGACAAAAAAATGGGCGACCGAAGTCGCCCTAAATGCCTTGCGTGCTCATGGATCGGGAAGGATCAGCGCTGTTTGCGCTTGCTTGAGTCCTTCCAGATGAAAATGCCTAGACCGGCAAAGAACGCCAACATCAACCCGACCGTTACCACACCGGCGATAACCACGTTGTCGAAGAACATGTCGGCCCCTCCCTTGATGTGCCGTCATCCGATGGGTGCAAGGTAACCAATGAGGTGGGCGGGGGAATTGACCGGGATCAATGGTGCCCGGGGCCGGGCACGCGAGGCGGGTGCAGGCTTGACCTGCATCAAGTTTCAGCGCCTCTTGGGCTTGCCCTTGGATTTCTTTTTCTTGCCCGAGGCCAATGGCATGGCCTGCTCGAAGGCCTTGCGCATGTCGTCCAGGCGCTTGTCATTAAGGTCGTGGATACGTTTGGCGCGCTCGGCACCGAAATCGATCAGGTTGTCTTGGCTCATAACAGGCTCGACGGACAGCAGAGGCCTCAATGATGCAGGCAGATGGCGGCGCTGGCCAGTCAGACTTCGATGTCGACCAGCAACCCTTGGCGGGTACGCTCGCCCAATGGGGCGACCGGCACCGTATTGTCAGCATTCAGCTCATCGCCGGGCAGCGCTTCGAAACGTTCCTGTTCGCGATCACGCCGGCGCTTTTGCTCGCGGCGCTGCTTTTCGCGCAGCAAGAAGCCCTGCTCTTCGGGGTCGCGCTGCTGCTTGAGGTCGATGGTGCTTTCGCTGGAGGCAGGCTGGGCCGGGACCACGGCAGGAATGTTCGGGGTCTGTCTGATCGGGTCTTGTTGCGTCGTCACGGGGGCGGCGCTGAGGGGAATGATCGGCGGCAGCATTGGGTGTTCTCCTGTAGCTACTGTGTCGGCCGATGCTCAGCCGCCTTGAACGGCGAAGGCTGACAGTGTGCGGTGCATCACACTGCCGGTCATTCGCCATCGTCGTCCGGCGCATCGTCCGCAGGCGCTGTGCTTTCGCTCCATGGCCGCTTGTAGACTTTTTGCCAGACGCTATCCATATGCTCGCGCAGCACCTGCGGGGCGTTTTTCAACGAGGCGCTGTCTTCGCGCTCACCGCCGAACGGTTCTTCTCCAGCAGGTGTAATCAACGACTGACCGGTGATGGTGTATATCGCCTGGCCTTCACGCAGCTCGATGGCGATATCGTGAGGGTCGATCCCGCCACCACAGAACGCATGGCTGGCCACGGTCACCTCGGCGACGCCATCTTTGTTCAGGTCACTCACGTCACTGACGTCGGTATAGAAGTCGACATCCAGGTCCAAGCCTGCGCACGTGGTCTCTTGCTCGATCTGCCAGCGCGGCTTGAAGGTATCAGCCGAAGCCATGCGGCCGTACAAAGTAGCCTTGAGCACGACCTTGTCGACTTCCTCCTCGGTATCCGGGTCGGTGGCCTGGCCATCAACCCGGCTCAGCACCAACAGCCCTTCACCCTCACGGTCATGGAAGTGCACGCTCTTGATCGGAGCCTGCACGCCGAGCACCTCCAGCTGTTCGACCGGGATCGGCGCCAGCACTTCGAAACTCTTCTGCTCGCAGCCTGCCAGCAGCGCCAGGCTGCCCAGGCCCAAGGTAACGTTCAACCAGCGGTGCTTGGCAAACATGTTGGCGCGCGGCCCTCGTGACGACACGGTGGTGGTCGATGAACACGCTAGACTCTTTGATTCATTGGTCTGGCGCAGCCGATCCGTTAACATGACCGACTTTTTCATCGCGGGAGTTTTGGCAGTATGGCGCAGCAGTATCAACCGGGGCAACGCTGGATCAGCGACAGCGAAGCCGAGCTCGGTCTTGGGACCATCCTGGCGCAGGATGGCCGCCTGTTGACCGTGCTCTACCCGGCCACAGGCGACACTCGCCAGTACTCGCTACGCAATGCGCCGCTGACCCGCGTGCGCTTCTCGCCGGGCGACCAGATCACGCATTTCGAAGGCTGGAAGCTGACCGTGCGCGAGGTCGATGATGCCGATGGCCTGCTGGTCTACCACGGTATCGACGCGCAGAACGTGCCACGCACGCTGCCCGAGACGCAATTGTCGAACTTCATCCAGTTCCGTTTGGCCAGCGACCGCCTGTTCGCCGGGCAGATCGACCCGCTGTCCTGGTTCTCCCTGCGCTACAACACCTTGCAGCACACCAGCAAGCAGATGCTCTCATCCTTGTGGGGCCTGGGCGGCGTACGTGCCCAACCCATCGCTCACCAATTGCACATCGCCCGCGAAGTGGCCGATCGCATCGCGCCACGCGTACTGCTGGCCGACGAAGTCGGTCTGGGCAAGACCATCGAGGCCGGCCTGGTAATCCATCGCCAGTTGCTCTCGGGTCGCGCCAGCCGCGTGCTGATCCTGGTACCGGAGAACCTGCAGCACCAGTGGCTGGTGGAAATGCGCCGCCGCTTCAATCTGCAAGTGGCACTGTTCGACGCCGAGCGCTTCATCGAAAGCGATGCCAGCAACCCGTTCGAGGACGCCCAACTGGCGCTGGTCGCGTTGGAATGGTTGGTTGACGACGAGAAAGCCCAGGACGCGCTGTTCGCCGCCGGCTGGGACCTGATGGTGGTCGACGAGGCTCATCACCTGGTCTGGCATGAAGAACAGGCCAGCCCCGAGTACGCGCTGGTCGAGCAACTGGCGCAAGTGATCCCAGGGGTGCTGCTGCTCACCGCGACCCCCGAGCAGCTCGGCCAGGACAGCCACTTCGCTCGCCTGCGTCTGCTCGACCCCCACCGTTTCCACGATCTGGCCGCCTTCCGCGCCGAAAGCGAGCACTATCGCCCGGTGGCCGAAGCGGTGCAGGAACTGCTCGACGAAGGCCGCCTGTCGTCCAAGGCGCATGCCACCATCCAAGGCTTCCTGGGTGCCGAAGGCGAAACCCTGCTGGCTGCCATCAACGAGGGTGATACCCAGGCCAGCGCGCGCCTGATCCGTGAGTTGCTCGACCGCCACGGCACCGGTCGCGTGCTGTTCCGTAACACCCGTGCGGCGATCCAGGGCTTCCCCGAGCGCCACCTGCACCCCTACCCGCTGGCCAACCCCGAACAATATGCCGCACTACCAGCCGGCGAGCGCGCCGAGCTGTACCCGGAAGTCGCCTTCCAGGCCCAGGGCCAGACCAGCGATGAAGAACGCTGGTGGCGCTTCGACCCACGCGTCGACTGGCTGATCGACACCTTGAAGATGCTCAAGCGCACCAAGGTGCTGGTGATCTGTGCCCACGCCGAAACCGCCATGGACCTGGAAGACGCCCTGCGCGTACGTTCCGGCATTCCGGCCACGGTGTTCCACGAGGGCATGAGCATCCTCGAACGCGACCGCGCCGCCGCCTACTTCGCCGATGAAGAGTTCGGTGCACAGGTGCTGATCTGTTCGGAGATCGGCAGCGAAGGCCGCAACTTCCAGTTCGCCCACCATCTGGTGATGTTCGACCTGCCGGCGCACCCCGACCTGCTGGAACAACGCATCGGGCGCCTCGACCGGATCGGCCAGAAGCACACCATCGAACTGCACATTCCCTACCTGCAGGACAGCCCGCAGGAGCGCCTGTTCCAGTGGTATCACGAAGGCCTCAACGCCTTCCTCAATACCTGCCCGACCGGTAACGCCCTGCAGCATCAATTCGGCTCGCGCCTGCTGCCGTTGCTGGCCGAGGGTGACGAAAACAGCTGGAACGCCCTGGTAAGCGACGCCCGCGCAATGCGCGAGCGCCTGGAAGCCGAGTTGCACACCGGCCGCGACCGCCTGCTGGAACTCAATTCTGGCGGCGCAGGCGAAGGCGAGGCCCTGGTCGAGGCCATTCTTGAGCAAGACGACCAGTTCGCCCTGCCGATCTACATGGAGACCCTGTTCGACGCCTTCGGTATCGACAGCGAGGACCACTCGGAAAACGCCCTGGTGCTCAAGCCCAGCGAAAAAATGCTCGACGCCAGCTTCCCGCTGGGCGACGACGAAGGCGTGACCATCACCTACGACCGCAGCCAGGCCCTGTCGCGCGAGGACATGCAGTTCCTCACTTGGGAACACCCCATGGTCCAGGGCGGCATGGACTTGGTGCTGTCCGGCTCGATGGGCAACACCGCCGTTGCGCTGATCAAGAACAAAGCGCTCAAACCCGGCACCGTACTGCTCGAACTGCTCTATGTCAGCGAAGTAGTGGCGCCGCGCAGCCTGCAACTGGGTCGCTACCTGCCGCCTGCGGCGCTGCGCTGCCTGCTCGATGCCAATGGCAACGACCTGGGGCCACGGGTGGCGTTCGAAACCCTCAACGACCAACTCGAAAGCGTGCCCAAGGCCAGCGCCAACAAGTTCGTCCAGGCCCAGCGTGACGTGCTTGCCCAACGCATTGCCGCAGGCGAAGCCAAGGTCGTGCCGACCCACGAGAGCCGAGTGGCCGAAGCCCAACAACGCTTGGCCGCCGAGGCGGATGAAGAGCTTGCCCGCTTGAGCGCGCTACAGGCCGTCAACCCAAGCGTGCGCGATAGCGAAATCGAGGCCTTGCGCAAGCAGCGTGCAGAAGGCCTGGCAGCCTTGCAAAAGGCCGCTCTGCGCCTGGAAGCGATTCGCGTCCTGGTCGCTGGCTGAGTGCCCTGATGCCTGCGCGGGGCAAGTCGCGGCGGCGCGCCGCTGCCCCTTGTCCCGCGCAGGCATGTCATCCTTTTAGATCCCTGCGCTATAGCTTTCATATCCAAATGGTAGAAATCAAAATGCCATTAATCAGGAAGGTTTAAATACCGCTTTCTATACTTCCCCAGACCTGTCTCCGGCCTTGGAGACCCGTGCGAACTCGACGAAGAGGCATGCAATGGACTGGCTGGGACTGCAACTGTTCGCCGACCTGCCGGCGAGCGGGCAAATCATCCTCGACTGCCGACACAATACCCTGCTGGTGCTGCTCGCCTTTGCCGTGGCGTGCGTGGGTTGCTTCGCCACGCTGAACATGGCCGAGCGCCAAAGCCACTGCGAAGACCCCATGGCCCGGCGCCAATGGCGGATACTCGGTGCCTGCTGCCTGGCCGGAAGTATCTGGGCCATGCACTTCATCGCCATGTTGGCCTTCGAAGCGCCATTGGAGGTGCATTACGACGCGCCCCTGACCGCACTCTCCTTGCTGACGGCCCTGCTGGCCGCCTGGCTGGCCATGCGCAGCCTCGAACACAGCCACATGCGCCCGCACCACTACCTGCAAACCGCCTTGTGCATCGGTCTGGGCATCAGTGTGATGCACTACACCGGCATGGCTGCCCTGCAGACCGGCGCCCAGCAGTATTATCAGACGCCCCTGCTGCTGGTCTCGGTCGGCCTTGCGGTGGCCAGCAGCCTGGTGGCGCTGCTGATGGCCAGACGCTTTCGCAATGGCAGCGGCACCCTGCATCTATTGATGAAGCACGGCGCCTGCCTGCTGATGGCCAGCGGGATCGTGCTGACCCACTTCACCGGCATGGCCGCCATGACCCTGGTGATACCTGAGTCCACAGCACTGCGACTGCCCACCCACGACAACAGCGCCCAATTGGCCTTGGCCATTGCGTTCATCACCTTGCTGATCAGTGGCAGCAGCATCAGTGCGGCCCTGGCCGACAAGAAACTACAAAGCAAGGAGCGCGACCTGCGTCGCGTCAGTGTGTTGTTGAGCCAGCTCGACCAGGCCCGTGCCTCGCTGCAACAAGCCGCCCACTACGATGCACTGACCTGCCTGGTCAATCGGCGCGGCTTCAACCAGGTGTTCGCCGAACGCTTGGTTGACCACGCGGCCAGTGGCAGCATGCTGGCGGTGATGTTCCTCGACATCGACCACTTCAAGCGCATCAACGACAGCCTCGGCCACGCCGCTGGCGACCAGTTGCTCAAGGTGATCGCCGGGCACATCAAGGCCGCGACCCGTGGCCATGACCTGGTCGCACGTTTTGGTGGCGACGAATTCTGCATCGTCACCCCACTCAACAGCCGCGAGGAGGCGCGCCACCTGGCTCAACGCATCATGTCGCGGATGAAGGACCCCATCGATCTAGACGGGCGGCGCATGGTGATGACCACCAGCATCGGTATCAGCGTGTTCCCCGAAGATGGCCTGAACGCCGAGGAGCTGTTGAAAAATGCCGATCTTGCGCTGTACCAGTCCAAAGCCTGCGGGCGCAACAGCCTGCACTTCTTCGACAACCGCCTGAAAACCCGCGCCACGCTGGAGTTGCAACTGGAAGAAGAACTGCGCGAGGCACTGCGGGGCGCGCATGGCCTGTGCGTGTACTACCAACCGATCCATGACCTGCACAGCGGCCGCGTGGCCAAGCTGGAGGCGCTGGTACGCTGGCAACACCCACAGCATGGCCTGCTCAGCCCTGACCGATTCATCGGCATGGCCGAGACCAACGGGCTGATCGCCGAGCTGGACTTGTGGGTATTACGTCAGGCGTGTAACGACCTTGCCTGGCTCAATCGATACGGCTACGGCGAACTCAAGGTGTCGGTGAACTGCTCGACCCTGACCCTGGCCCGTGAAGAGCTGGCCAGCGAAGTGGAACTGGCGCTGCGCCAGGCCGGGCTGGATCCCCGCCAACTGGAACTGGAAGTCACCGAAAACGCCCTGATGGGCAACATCCAGCAAACCATCGACTTGCTCAAACGCATCCGCGCCCAGGGCGTAGCGTTGTCGATCGACGACTTCGGCACCGGCTACTCATCGCTGGCCTACCTCAAGCGCCTGCCGCTGGATGTGCTGAAGATCGACCGCTCGTTCGTCATCGACGTACCGGGCAACCAGAGCGACGGCGAGATCGTCCGGGCAATCATCATCATGGCTCACTCCCTGCACCTGAAGGTGGTGAGCGAAGGTGTCGAAACACTCGAGCAACAAGCGTTCCTGGCCGCCCAAGGCTGCGACTACCTCCAAGGCTACTTGCTCAGCCGACCGGTGCCGCTCGGCGAACTGCGCCCCGTGCTCGAACGCCTCGACCGCCAGCATGCCGTCGTCACGGCTTGTCGCGATACAGCTCGACCAGCGTCGCCGGGTCTTGTTCCAGATAGCCCTGGCTACCATGCAGGCGCATCAGTTGCGCAGCGAGGCCACTGAGCGGCGTCGCTGCGCCCTGCTCACGAGAAAGCTTCACGGCCCCGTCAAGGTCTTTGAGCAACGTGCGTACGTGCCACTTGATTGGTTCGAAACGGCGCTCGGCCATTTGCGGCGCGAGTATCTGCAAAGGCTTGGAGTCGGCGAAGCCACCGGCCAAGGCCTCGGCTATCAAGCGCGCATCGACCCCGGAGCGCTCGGCCAAAGCCACCACTTCAGCAATGACCAGTGCATTGCAAGCCACGATCATCTGGTTGCACGCCTTGGTCACCTGGCCCGCGCCCACATCGCCCATGTGGGTGACCCGCTGACCCAAGGTGAGCAGCACCGTACGCGCGCGCTCAAGGTCCTGTGCCTGCCCCCCGACCATGATCGCCAGGGTGCCCGCCTGCGCCCCCGGGGTGCCACCGGATACCGGGGCATCCAGCCAGCGCATGCCGCATTGGGCGGCCAACTGGGCGGCCATCTCGCGAGTGGCGCCAGGCTCCAGGCTGGAAAAGTCCACCAGCAACTGCCCCGCACGCCCACCTTCGGCAATGCCCTGCTCGCCAAACACCACCTCGCGTACCGCCGCTGTGTCGGCCAGACACAGCAGCAACATGTCCGCAGCTTCACACAACTGCGCCGGGCTGTGCGCCAAGCGCGCCCCAGCAGCCACAAGCGCGGCGCATTTGTCCGGGCTGCGGTTCCACACGGTCAACGGATAACCGGCAGCCAACAGGCGATGACACATCGGCAGCCCCATCAAGCCGATTCCGGCAAATCCCAGCGAAGGCAACGCATGACTCATGAGCAACTCCAGCAGAAGATTAAAGAAGCGTGACAAACGGGCGATGCAGTGCAGGTACGCAATAAAAACCTTCAAGGGGATAGGGAAATCCCCTATCGCATGCGGAAAAGACGCACTGATAAAGTCGCGAAACCCCTCGCTGATGGCCAAATGGCATTCATCATCGAAAAGCCCACTCTCCCAGGCAAATGGCGCACTATGACCTCTACGAACACTTCTGCCAATGCGCTCCCCGAGTTGTCGAACCCCTCCACCTCGCTGACCGCAGGCAGTGCTCGAGAGCTGCCAGCTCCGCGCAGCCCACAGTCGCAGTACCTGTACTTCACCGAACAGGACATCCAGCGCATTCTCGATAACCTCGACGGCTTGCGCGACTTGGTGTTCCCGCAAAACCTGCATGTGGAGGACGACGAGCAACTGCGCCTTGAGCAGCAGTTCCCTTCGGTGTGCCTGATCGGCCTGGGTCGCTGCGGCTCGAACATCGCCCTGGACGTCGCGGAGCTGGTATACAACGCCCGCACCTTCTTCCTCAACGAGTTCAACAACGAAGACCGTTTCAAGGGGGAGTCTGGCTATAGCCCGGCGCGCTGGATCCGCCAGAACCTGCGTCTGGTCAAGAGCAAGGGGTCCAAGCCTGTGTTCCTGGTAGAACCACTGGTGATGCTGGGCGACCTGGACAAGGACATCGCCGGGCGTATCCGCTTCTCGCGCAAGGGCGAGCGCGGCGGTTTCCTGCGCGACTATAGCAAGATGAAGATCATGGACCTGTCCGAGGTGCATGCCGGCGGCGCCGGTAACGCGCCGATCCTGGGCCAGTACCTAGCCAAGATCATCCTCAACAAGGACACCCAGCGCTTCTCCAGCGCCGACTGGAAACTGATCCACTCGTACCTGATCGACTCCTGCGGCATCAAAGCCAACCAGTCGCGCCTGTACTTCTACATCTTCAGCGCAGGCGGCGGTACCGGCTCGGGCATGGCATCGGAGTTCGGCCTGGCCCAGCAGTACTCGTACATGAACAAGACCTTCGACACCAAGGCCGCCGAAGAGAACGACGGCAAGAGCGGGCATTCGTTCGTCTTCGAGCCGATCTTCACCAGCGGTATCTGCGTGCTGCCCAACGCCTCGGACCATCGCAGCGAGATGTCCGAAGCGCTGCACATCAACGCCGGGCGCTTGTTGTGCAAATACCTGTCGGAAGAGTGGGACTTCTCGTACAACTTCGATAACGAAGACAACAGCGAAGCCAGCGTCATGGGGCGCATCCGCCCATGGAACGCGATGATGCTGATTTCCAACGACATCATGCGCTACGCCGAAGAGAGCGATGACGGCACGATTCAAAACATCGACGTCAACGCCATGGAGAAGCACGCCAACCAGTACATCTCCCAGCAGATCTTCAACATCCTCACCGCCCAGGCCGTCACCACCGATTACGACCAGAACTATTTCCGCCGCGCCGGCATCGACATCGGCGAGACCATCCGCCTGGATGCCAACGACCTGTTCATGAGCCTGGCCGGCCCTGTGGCCATCGCCTACGCCGAATCGGTAGTACCCGAGGTGCCACCGGCAGGCACGGACAAGTTCAAGGTATTCGAGCGCGAACAACCGCGCCTGGACATCGACGACCTGTTCTTCCGCTCCATCGACCTGCCGCATTTCAACAAGCAGACCCAGGCCATCGAAGGCATCAGCCTGCTGCCGATCGAGTCGCGCCGCTACCGCGCGGCACTGGAGCAGTACCAGGCCTCGGGCTACGACGCCGCCGCCCTGCACGACCTGCACTTCTTCAAGAACTGCTCCTCGGTGGTGTCGATCGTCTCCTTGCCCAAGGACTACAAGCTGTCGTACATGGACCTTAACCGGCTCAAGACCCACCTCAACAGCCTGTTCCCCAACACCACGCTCAAGCGCTACGCGTTGGTGATCGGCGCCTCGGCCAACCTGTCGCTGACCACGTTGATCGCCAAGAGCCCATGCCTGTCGGATGACTTCCTGACCTTGATCGTGGCGTTCATCAAACGCTGCTTCGCGCGCAATCCGTATCGTTTCGACGACACCATGGACAACGCCATCCTGGAATTCATCACCAGCGAACACTTCGACGAGGCGCGCATCGACGAGTTGCTCAATGAGTACGAGAACCCGGCGAAAATTCTCGACACCAACTGGTACGCGATCAAGCCGATGTACGAGAAGAAGTACCGTGAACTCATCAACGACAAGAGCCGTTTCGTCTCGATCAACGATATCCGGCTGTCGCGCGAATGCGTCAAGAAAGCCGTGAAATACCTGCGCGAAATTTTCCGCCACCGTATCGGCAAGACCCGGGTGATCTCGCTGAACAGCCATACCGGACGCGTGGACTACTGAGCCTTTGGCTTAGCAGGGACTCTGTGTGAGCGGCCTTGTGCCGCGAACAGGCCGCGCAGCGGTCCCTGTATCCCGACTGCTTGCACCTTCACCCTCTGTGGGAGTTCACCCAGCCCTGCCGGGCCGCGCTGTCGCGCAGAGAACTGATTTCGCAAGCGCGCCGCGTACCCTGTGGGAGCGGGCTTAACGGAGTGCCGGACCAGCGCGAACACCGGCGAAGCCGGTGTTCGCGGGACAAGTCGCATCGGCGCACCACCGCTCTCATAGAACTACACATAACTTGTTGATTTAGCAGGGACCTGTGGGAGCGGGCTTGCCCGCGAACACCGGCGAAGCCGGTGCCATACACCGAGTCGCCTGCTTCGC
>NZ_JBLUQD010000012.1:0-30808 GCF_048068415.1 Pseudomonas sp. NY15463 | reverse complement strand
CATAGAGCATTGGAACCACCTGATCCCATCCCGAACTCAGTAGTGAAACGATGCATCGCCGATGGTAGTGTGGGGCTTCCCCATGTGAGAGTAGGTCATCGTCAAGATTCAATTCCGAAGCCCCTGATCGCGATGCGATCGGGGGCTTTGTCTTTCTGGGGTATGGCAGCTGCTTCCGCCCTCTGTTCTGTGCCCGTTTGGCGCCGCGCGTAGTCCATGCAGGCACAAAAAAAAGCCGCCCCGATGGGGCGGCTTCGTAGCTCGACCGTACGATCAGCTCAGCAGGTTCTTCACATTCCCCATCGCCTCATCGGCGAACCCTTGAAGGAAGGCCTGAAAATCCGGCAGCGCTTCCGGCCCGCCTTGCCAAGGCTCGGCCTGGATGGTCCAGGTCGCGCGGCTACGTTGCCCGTCTATTGCGCTCACCTCCATTGCGGCCCACAGGTTGCCGATGTTGAGGCTGGTGTAGATCAGGCTCCAGGTCATGTTCATGGCTTGCTCATCGCGTGAGTTGAGCTGCTCGATCACCACATTGCCATCTTTGAACAGTTTCTTGCGGATCGAACGTACACCCGTGCCGGTCATGTCGATGTGCGCCAGCGCCGGAATGAACACCGGAAAGCCTGCGAAGTTGCCGACGATGTTCCAGACGCTGGCGGCAGGTGCCGCGATGTCCACGCTGGAGACCACCAGGCAGCCTTCAGGGTTGCGGATCAGAGTATCGGGTTTGAGTGCGTGCATGTCGTGTTGCTCCTGTTGTGATGAACGTTTCAGATAAAACCGATATTGGTCAGGTACCTGCAGCCGCGGCGTAGCAGCTCCGGGCTCTTGCTGGGGTACTGGCTGCCCATGCGCTGCACGCCGGCCCTGGCGTTGTCATGCGCGATGCCCGAGATGTCGCCGATGTCCTCCTCGAAGCCATCGAGGTAGAAGCCCAGGACGTCGTACAGCGCGTTGTCGCGGTCAACCCGACGTAACTGCCGTTGCCATTGCTCGACGCTCACCAGCTCGAAGGCATGGCCTTGCTCGCGAAATGACGCCAGGTAGTCGCGCCAGCGCAGGGGTTCCGGGTTGTGCAGGTTGAACACGCATTGGCTGCTTTGGTGGCGACTGCCGTGGAAGGCAATGAAGCGTGCGAGGAAGTCCACCGGCATCAGGTCAAAGTCGATCTCCAGGCCAGGTACCTGACCCAGTTGCAGCGACCCCTTGAGCATCAGCATCAAGCGGTTGCGCTGTGGCTGGCAGGCGCCAGTACGGCTGTCGAAGGTGATGTTCCCGGGGCGGAACAGGTTGACCCATACGCCCTGGGCGCGTGCCCGTTGCAGGATGCGCTCACCGACCCACTTGCTCAGGTTGTAGCCATTGCGGATATAGATCGGCGGCGTCGTTGCCGGGTCGTCTTCCAGTACCCGCCCGTGATCGTCCACGGCACTGCATGCCGAGAGGGTCGAGACGAAATTGAAAATCTTCTTGCGCCGCCCTTCGCACAGTTGCAGGCACTCGAACAACGGCTCGATGTTGTCCGCTGCCAGTACCTGGTAGTCGAGCACATGGTTCACCTGCGCTGCGTTGTGCAGCAGCGCGCCGTAGTGCTCATCCAGGTAGTCATAGTCGGCCTCGCTCAGGCCAAGGCGTGGTTTGCGCAAGTCGGCTTCGAGCACCCGCACGCGGGTCAGATCCAGCGTCACATGGTTGTCGTGCAGCGCCTGGGCGAAGCGCGCTTGGGCACTCACGCCAGCAGCGCTGCGCACAAGGCAGGCTACCTCGGTGGCGCCCCACTCCAGCAAGGCCTCTACCAAGTGCACCCCGAGAAAGCTGTTGGCCCCGGTGACGATCACCTTATGCACATCCCCCAAGCGCTCCACTGGGAGTACCTGCAACCCCAGTTCACGATTGGCATCCTGTTCCAGACGCATCAGCGCATCTTCCTGTCCGCTCTCCACACCATCGAGCAGCGCACCCAGTCGCTGCACCGTCGGCAGTTCGATGAACCGGTTGATCGCAACGCCACGGCCAAAGCGCTCGCGTACCTCCAACAGCAGGCGCGACAACAGGATCGAGTGCCCACCCAGGTTGAAGAAGCTGTCGTCGGTGGAGATGTCTGTCTCCGGGAGTTCCAGCAGTTGCGCCCACAGGCTGCACAGGCGCTGTTCGGTGTGGCTTGCCGGCAACTGCCGCTGATGCTTCGGCAAGGCTAAGGGGCGCAGCAGCAGGGCCTTGCGGTCCACCTTGCCGTTGGCGGTGTAGGGCATCTGCTCCAACACTTGATAGAAACTTGGGCGCATGTAGTCGGGTAAGGTCCGCTCGGCATGCAGGCGCAACTGCTCCTGGGCATCGGGGCCGTCCGCTTGCGCGACGAACGCCAGCACACGGCGCTGCGCATCGACCACCACTGCCACCTGCGCGAACAGCCGGCTGTCACGCAGGCAATGTTCGATTTCCTCAGGCTCTACACGGAACCCACGGATCTTCACCTGGTTATCCCGTCGGCCGCACAGCTCGATGCCGTGTGCGGTCCATTTGCCGATATCGCCGGTGCGGTAGGCACGCAGCGAGCGACCCTCAGGCAGGAGCAGCTCGACGAAGCGTTCTGCGCTGAGTGCAGGGTTGTTCAAGTAACCCAGCCCCACCCCTGGCCCGGCGATGTATAGCTCACCCGGGGTGTGTTCCGGCACCGGATGCAGGTGTTCGTCGAGGATCAGCACCTGGGTGTTGGCAATCGGCAGCCCGAGGTTGCGGTTGTTGTCACCTTCGGCGAAGACCCGAGTCGTGGCCAGTACGGTGGTTTCCGTGGGGCCGTAGATGTTGTGCAGGTGGCACTGTCCAGCCAGGCGCGCGATCACCCCGGGTTCGCAGACATCGCCCCCAGTGATCAGGTGCTGCAAGCCAAGATGCACATCCCGAGGCAGGATGCTCAGCAAGGCTGGCGGCAGAAACGCATGGGTGACCTCCTGTCGGTGGATAAGTCGTATCAACTGCACGGGATCGCGGCGTTGCTCCTCGCTGGGCAGCACCAGCAGCGCGCCGCAGGCGAAGGTCGGCAGGATGTCCAGCAGCGAGGCATCGAAGCCAATGGTGGAGAACTGCAGCACCCGGCTATGGCTGTCGAGCCCCACATGCGCCTGGTACCAGGCCATGAAGTGCGCCAGGTTGCGCTGGCTCAGCAACACACCTTTGGGCAGCCCGGTGGTCCCGGAGGTGTAGATCGCCACGCAGGGCTGAACTGATGGGCGTAGTGCCAGACTGGGCAGTGGGCTGTCCAAGGCCGGCCCTAAATTGCGCACATCCAGGTGCGAGATATCCACAGGCGCTTCACCGTCATGCAGCAGCACGCAGGCTCCAGCGTCCTCAAGGATGCGTTGGCGACGCTCGGCAGGCGTGGCGGGATCAAGCGGCAGGTAGATGGCCGCGCAACCCCAGATCGCCAGAAGGCTGGCATACAACGCTGGCGACTTGGCCACGCACACAGCCACCACCGGTGGCTGCGCGCTCGGCGTAGGCAGCAGGAGGAGCAGGGCGCGTTGGATGCCAACGGCCTGCGCATGCAGTTGCCGGTAGCTTTGCTGCTGCCCTGCGTGGTCGAGCGCCGGGCGCTCGGCGTGTTGGCGTAGGCTGTGTTCCAGCGTTTCAAGCAAGCCGCTTTCGGTTCGCTCGAGCAGGTCGGCGCGCAGCGTACGGTTGAACGGATGCCGATAGGCCAGCCCCTCCAGCCACTCCAGGCCATGCTCTCGCTCATGCAGCCCAGGGCCTGCGGCTGGCGCCTCATGCAGGTACTGAGGGTTGCGCGCGAAGCGGTTGACCTGCAAGGCCAATAGATCGCTCAAGGCCAGCAGCGTGTCTTCGCACAGCTGTTGGCCATTACCGCTATCTGGCGTGGGCACAGGCAGGCGTTCGATCAATCGCTGTGCGCTGGCACTGCCGCACCAGCAGAGGATTTCCAGGCGTGGCAAGGTCTCGGCGAAGCTTGCACCCAGGCGCAGCCGTAACAGCGGTATGGCCCCCAGCGGTTGCCAGTCACCACTGGCGAGCGACAGGCTGCCGTCCTCCACCACAAGGTCAGGGCGATGGGCCAGTTGTTGGCGCAGCGCATCTGTATCCCAGGCCGTGGCCGCGCCGTGACCGTGTTCGTCGAGCTGGCGGGCAAGTGTCGCCAGGGCGGGACTGGTACCTACCAAAAGTATCTCGAGGCGTCTCATGATGGGGTCCTCAGGGCAAGTAGTCGCGCAGTGCGTCTTGTACGCAGGCCGATTCGAGCATCGAGCTTGCGCGGAAGAAGCGCAGGATGTTGCCCAGCAATGGGTGCTGGTGATTGATCGGGAATGCCAGCCCCTGCGCCTCCTCACGCAGGTCGTCGCGTACCGCTTCGCTGATCGGCAGCGCGGCGATCAGTGCGAAGTCGAAGGCCTTTTGGATGTCGTTGGTCAGGTACTGGCTGAGAAACACGGGTAGCACCTTGGCCAGTGCCCTGCGGTCGGCCTCAGGCGCGGCCTGCCAGTAGATCCGTGTGAGCCTCGCCCAGAAGCTCGAATGGCGCCCTTCATCGAGCAGATGATCGGCCATCAGCCCCTTCACCGAGGGCTTGACCGTGTCATCACGGGCGAATGCCGCCACATCGTCGGTCAAGGTGTTCTCGGCAATGCCCACGCAGATCAACTCCAAGGCATCGCGCAGGGCCTCGGGCACTTGCGCCAGGGCCTGCGGGATGGCCCGGCTGAGTTCGATTTCCTGCGGCAAGGCGATCGGTTGCACGCCGGTCAGGGCAATGGTCTGTTGCAGGAAATCCATGGCCACCAGGGCGTGGTAGTCCTCGTCCACCACCACGGTCATTGCGTCGTAGCGGCAGGCGAATGGAAACCGCACGGCGAAGCGGTCCTTGGCGATGCGCCGGGCGGTGCGGTCGACGATCTCGGTCTCGAAGATCACCACGTCGTTGATGAACTTGTAGAGGCTTTGCACCAGGACGAAGTCGCGCAACTGTGGGCACTCGCGCTGAAACGTGGCCCCAAGTACCAGTGGTTGGCGGCTCAGCGGGTAGATCAGCCGCTGGTCGTCCTCTACCCGACGGCGCGGTCGGGTGCGGATGGTCGCGCGCTCTTCCCAGGCATCGGCGAAGGAGCGGTAGTCGATGGCGTTCATCGGGCGACCTCGGCAACCGGGGCTTGCAGCGCAGCGCGCAGGCGGTCCCACAGGGCCATGCGGCTGTCCACAGCGGCGATGGCGGCGACGTAGACATCCTCTTCACGCACGGGGTCGTCAGCGACCAGGCGTGCCAGCAACTGCTCGGCAGCCGGGCCGTGATCTTCGGAGTCCACTTCGATGTGGCGTTGCAGGTAGTAACGGAATGTCGGGGCCTGCTCGATGCCGATGCCCCACTCATCGAGGATCTGCTGGAACATGCTCGGAATCACGCTCTCGCGCCCATGCAGGAACGCCGCAGCGACGCGATGGGCCGGAGCGTCCAGCGCCACTTCGAGGGTATCGCGCACGAAACGTTGCGCGGCCTCGCTGGCACCGGCGCGTTGCAAGGCTTCGGGGTGAGCGACGCCTTGCTGCATCAGGCTGACGAAGCGTTCGATGGCCTGAGTGCTGGCACCGACTTCGCGCATGGCATCCAGGTACAGCTCGAAATGGCTGTAGTGGCCGTGGTCGAGGCGATCATCTGACTCTTCACCCAGCACGATCTCATTGATCAGTCGCGCAGCTGCAGGGTCTGCCGGCGGTAGCCACGGCAGGCTGACGCAGGTGAGTTCTTGTTGCAGGCGTTTGGTCAGCGACATGAAGTCCCACACCGCGAATACGTGGGTTTCCATGAAGCGACGAAGTGTGTCGAGTGAGTCGATTTCAGAGAACAGAGGGTGCTGCGAAAGTACCTGTTTTTTGTCGGAAAGTGCGCGCTTCAATGTGCTCATATTAATATCCGTCTTGGTCTGTGTTCAGGTTGGTTGATGCAATTCCGTTGAGCCGTCATGGAGTTTTCGGGCGAGCGGGTACCTCGAACGAAGTTTCGATGGCGCGCAACGGAAAGGGCCGTACAGGGCTCGCGGAGCCTTTGATTGCGGGGAGGTAGCGTCCTCGCCGTGGTCGGCGAAATAAAAGTTAGAGCAACTGCAAAAGAACTTGCAATTCTTTTTTTGTTTATTTTCAAGTTGCAAGTTTTTAAAGTTGAAAGTTGCCAGATTAAAACACGTAAGTTGTTTTAATTTGGCAATAAGTGCTCCTTCCGATCATCAACGAGCAGAAAAATTAAACACGGAGTGAATGCCTCACTCAGAGCACTGATTAACGGATAGGGGGCGTTTGACTGTTCAGGGGCAGCTGATCGGCTGGCGGTTCTTGCCCCGGTGGCAGGCTCCTTCTGCAAGTGGGTGTGAATGCCGACGGCCAGGTCCGCTATTGGTGATCAGCAGCCGTCGTAGCGAGTAGAGTGTGCCGCAAATGCTGGCACTGTTATGGCCGGCAACGCCTGTTGGGCGGATCTCGTCGTGCAAACGAGTGGGCAGATGCGCTGGCCTAGAAGCCGAGCAGGTCGAGGGAGGAGTAGAAAATACGCACGCTGCGCGGGTTGAACAGCGTGCTGCCCGTGGCCGGGGAGTGCTTCGGCCCGGCGGCGGCGCTCGCGCAGCTCACCGCGATGTGCCCGGCAGATCTGCTGAATACGGTATGGCGGCTCGCTTGGCACCTGCGCCGGGGGCTTGCACGTTTATTGCCATCCTTGTGCCCAAGCTGGCGCATTTGCGCGTGGTCAGGTGGCCGATTGCCTATCGAGGTAGTTCCTGATGGTACGTGCGGCGTTGTTCAGGTGGGCTTCCAGTAGCCGTACGGCTTCGTCCACCAGTTTGTCGCTGGCGGCGTCGGTGATGGCGATGTGGTCATCCTGAGTGAGCTTGCCCAGGCCCATGGACGACAAATGGAAGCGCAGGAAACGTTCTTCCTCGTTGAGTTCGATCTCGATCAGGCGCAGCAGCTTCTGGTTGCGTGCCTTGCCGTAGAGCGTCATGTGGAACAGGCGGTTGAGGCGCCCGATTTCGGCGTAGCGCGTCTCGGTTTCCAGCTCGCGAATATAGCCACGGGCCTGAGCGATGTCCTCGGCCTGGAGCAGTGGGATCGACTGGCGCAAGGCTTCGGTTTCGAGCAGCACCCGCAGGCCGTAGGTATCCACGGCATCTTCACCGATCAGCGGCGCGACCACTGCGCCCTTGTGCATCACCACCCGCAACAACGACTGCGCCTCGAGTTGGCGCAGCGCCTCGCGTACTGGCATGCGGCTGACGCCGAACAGCGTGGCCAGCTCTTGCTGGCGCACGGCGGTACCCGGCGCAAGGCGACCGTCGAGGATGGCACTGCGCAGACGTTCTTCGATGACACTGCGGGCCAGGTGCGCGGGAACCTGCTCGCCACCCAGGATGGTGCTCAGGAGTTTGGGTTTCTCAGCCACGCGGGGTTCGCCTCGGCAACATGAACATTGGATCCAATAACCCTAGTGAGGGAGTGGTCAGCTTGTCAAACAGCAGGTTCGCCGGGGCCATGAGGTCCATTCAGCAAACGCGGCTATCGTGAAGGAAGTCGCAGGCCTTGGGAAGACGGACGACGACGGCAGCACTTGTGGGAAGCGGGGTTGCCGACAGCTGGCAGCGTGATTGCATTGTGCCGTTGTCTTTTACCTCGTCAGCTTGCACCATCGCAGCTTTCAACGGACCTGATCGGGTATTCGCAGTGGCGAAACCTTGGGCACTTAGCAACACTCTGCGCCGCCTTGGCCTGGCCTTGGCGTTCGGCTGCGTGTTGCTGGGCGTCAGCCAGGCCGACTGGGATTTTTCCCAGATCAGTCGCCGCGCCCAGGCGTTGTACGGGCCGCTGGGCGCAGGGCAGGGCCGCCTCGATGCCTGGCAGAACCTGCTGGCGACGCAGAAGCAGGCCAGCGAGCAGGAGCAACTCAAGGTGGTCAACCTGTTCTTCAACAAGCAACTGCGCTACGTCGAGGACATCGACCTGTGGCATGAAGTGGACTACTGGGCCACACCTGTGCAATCGCTGATCAAGGGCGCCGGTGATTGCGAAGACTACGCCATCGCCAAGTACTTCAGCCTGCGGCGCATGGGCATTCCCGCCGAAAAACTGCGGATCACCTACGTCAAGGCCCTGCGCCAGAACCGGGCGCACATGGTCCTGACCTATTATTCAAGCCCACAGGCCCAGCCATTGGTGCTCGACAGCCTGATGGACGCGATCAAACCGGCCAGCCAGCGTACCGACTTGCTGCCGGTGTACAGCTTCAACGGCGAAGGCCTTTGGCTGACCGGCGCTGCCGGCAACAAGAAGGTTGGCGACACCAAGCGCCTGTCGCGCTGGCAGGACTTGCTGAAGAAAATGCAGGCCGAAGGGTTCCCGGCCGAACCGGTCTACTGAAGGAGCACAGATGTCACTGTTCAAACAATTGCTGCTAGCCATTTGCCTGTTCCTGGTGGTCGCCTTCGGCGGCAGCTTCATGGTCAGTCTGGAAAGCTCGCGCAGCCAGTACGTCAACCAACTGCGCTCCCACGCCCAGGATGCGGCCACGGCGCTGGCGCTGTCGTTGACGCCGAACATCGACGATCCGGCGATGGTCGAGCTTATGGTCAGCTCGATCTTCGACAGTGGCTACTACTCCAGCATCAAGGTGATCGACATCGAGTCCAACGCGGTGCTGGTCGAGCGCCACGCCGAGCCTGACAGTGGCGGCGTGCCGGGCTGGTTCATCCACCTGATCGGCTTGGAACCTGCCGGCGGCGATGCGATCGTCAGCCGCGGCTGGCAGCAGGCGGCGCGGGTAGAGGTGATCAGCCACCCCATGTTCGCCCTGGCCAAGCTCTGGCAGAGCGCCCTGGGCAGCCTCGGCTGGTTGTTGCTGTGCGGTGCGGTGAGCGCGGTGCTCGGCGCTCTGTTGCTGCGTCGCCAACTGCGCCCATTGGACTACATGGTGGCGCAGTCCCACGCCATCGCCCGGCGCGAGTTCCTGAGCCTGCCGGAGCTGCCGCGCACCCCTGAGCTGCGCCGTGTGGTACAGGCGATGAACCAAATGGTCGAGAAGCTCAAGGCACTGTTCACCGAGCAGGCCGAGCGCAGCGAGAAACTGCGCAGCGAGTCGTACCAAGACAGCCTGACCGGCCTTGCCAACCGCCGTTACTTCGAAATGCAGCTCAACGCTCGGGTGAGCAACGCCGAAGATGCCCGCGCTGGCTACCTGCTGCTGCTGCGCGTACAGGATCTGGCTGGCCTCAACGCTCGCCTGGGCGGCCAGCGCACCGACCAGTTGTTGCAGGCGGTGGGTGAGCAATTGCGCCGCACTTGCGCGCATTACCCAGAGACCAACGACCTGATCACCCGTAGCCGCGGCGGCGAGTTCGCCGTGCTGGCGCCAGGCATGGTGCACGAAGAGGCCGTTCAACTGGCCCAGGCGTTGGCCAGTACCTTGCAGAGCTTGCACGAAACCGGCGCCAGCGATGTCGACCCGGTGGCCTGCATCGGCTTGGCCCCCTACAGCCCCGGCGATGCACCGCAGGCGCTGCTCAAGCTCGCCGACGAGGCCCTGGCGCGTGCCGAAAGCCAGCCGAAACCCGGTTGGGTGTGCCTGGAGCAAGGCGCCGCAGCGCAAGCCGCCGACAGCCATCACGCCTGGCACACGCGTCTGGATCAAGCGCTGCACAACGGGCAGTTCGAGCTGTTCTTCCAGCCGGTGGTGGACGCCCGCGCGCCAGACAAGGTCTTGCACTACAAGGTGATCTCGCGCCTGCTCGACGAGCAGGGCGAGGCCATTGCCGCTGGGCGCTTTCTGCCCTGGCTCGAACGTTTCGGCTGGATGGCCCGGCTCGACCTGCTGGTTTTGGAGAAGGTGCTGCGCCATCTACAGGCGCACCGCGAGGCGCTGGCGCTCAACCTGTCCGCTGCGACGCTTGCCGATCCCAAGGCCTTGCAGCGAGTCTTCGACCTGCTGGGCCAGCACCGCGCGTTGGGGGAACATCTGACCTTCGAAATCGGTGAAGAACAGTTACCCGAACAGTCGCTGCTCGAACAGCTCACCCGCCGCCTGCACGGTCTGGGCTTCAGCCTGGCGCTGCAACGCTTTGGCGGACGCTTCAGCATGATCGGCAACCTGGCACATCTGGGGCTGGCTTACCTGAAGATCGACGGTGGCTATATCCGCAGCATCGATACCGAGCAGCACAAGCGCTTGTTCATCGAAGCCATACAGCGTGCTGCGCACAGCATCGACCTGCCGCTGATCGCCGAGCGGGTGGAAACAGAAGGAGAGCTGAACGTGCTGCGTGAGATGGGCGTGCAAGGCATCCAGGGTCAACTGGTCGGTGAGCCCGCGCCCTGGCGTTGAACCCCCAGTTCGCCCCTGTGAGCGGCCTTGTGCCGCGAAAGGGCTGCGTAGCAGCCCCGGCGATTTTGGATGGAGCCGAAATCCTGGGGCTGTTGAGCGACCCGGCTCGGCGCCCCCGGTAAGTCTCCTGCACAGAGCACGTTCTGATCTAGTGTCCCGTTTGGGTAGTTCGTTTATTTTGAAATCCCCGGAATCATTGGGCGAAACGAATCAAGTAGGTAAACGAATTAACCATTCAGAACACTAGTGCGTTGTACGGGATCACCCCGATCCCCGAAAACACTGTGATCATGAATTTCCGGCACCTGCTGGAGAAACACCAGTTGGCTACAGGCATTCTGGAAACCATCAACGCCGCCTATCTGCGAGACAAGGGGGTTGTCTTGGGCTAGGGCACGATCGTCGATGCCACAATCATCAACGCGCCCAGTTCGAGCAAGAACACGCAAGGCAAGCGCGACCCGGAAATGTATCAGGCGAGTAAGGGAAACCAATACTCCTACGGCATGAAAGCGCATATCGGAGCTGGCGCTGAATCGGGCCTGATAAACTACGTCCATGGCACCGCAGTTTAAACTGAGACTTCACCTTGCGAGCAGGTGGGATTCATGGATCGGTTACAACGTGTCTGTCGTGGCGGAGGTCGCTCATCTGTTGCACGCTGAAGAAAACGTTGTCTGTACTGACGCGGGGTACACCGGCGTAGAGAAATGCCCTGAGCGCGACGGTCGGCAAGTGATCTGGTAGATCGCTGCGCGACGCAGCACCTGTAAGCATTTGTGCAAGCGCAGTGTGTTGTACAAAGCCAGGCGCAAGACCGAGAAGGCCAAAGCCCAAATGCGTGCGAAGGTCGAGCGTCCGTTTTGAGTTATCAAACGAGAGTTCGGCTATGTGAAGACCCGCTTCTGTGACCTAGCCAAGAACACGGCGCAATTGAGCACAATGTTCGCGCTTTCGAGTCTTTGGATGGTGCGCCGGCAATTATTGCGGCTGCGGGAGAGGTATGCCCGTGAGGGCAGAAAACCAAGGCTGTGCCTTGGTTTTCCAATAGTCAGCGTCTGAAAATCGGGCTTTTCGGTATCCCCAAACCGTCCATTTCTGGCTGATGGAAAACTTATTCGTAGCTTCCCTAAGTTTGGGTTCTGGTTTTTTTATTTTTATTTCGAACTTCTTCTGGTTTGAATGCAACTGGGGAGTAATTGAAATATTTATATTCGGGATGATTTTTTTGGAAGTTATTTTTGGTGGCTAAGCTGTAGTTTGCTAGGTTCACCTTATCATTGCCTTTAGTAGGTTGCAGCTTCATGTCTGTGGGATAAACACGCCCGATGAATGCTGTGGTTTTCAGGCCTGTAGCATTTGCGAATTGTTTGCCAACTGACATTTCACCATCTGCTGAATAGCAGGAGATAATCCTGAATTGATCCAGGTCCGACAATTCGATATTTTTCTTAATCAAGGCGGATTTTAGTTCCCGGCCATTAAGTTTTTGGCCATCAAACGAAACAAGCCCAACATCACCGTGCATGTCCAGGTTGCCCACGCGGCTACCTTCCTCGAAACTTTCGAAATAAAGGGTCTTTTTACCTAGTAAGCGGCCCGGACCACTGTATGAGAATTTCTTTACATGCCCGGAGGGGTCCGAGTTATTAATAGGGTCGCCTTCGACATACCCATAACTACTGAGGCCGCCCGCGCCGAACGGGCTCCAACTATCGGGGCTGTTGAAACGCATCAACACCGGATTATAGGCGCGGTAGCCGGTCCCCAGTAGGTAGTTCCCCGTGAGCCCGTCCCGCGGCTGACCATTGAACGCTGTGGCAACACTGGGTTGGGGCGTGCTGTACCCATAAGCCTGGTAACTTGATGGCTTGGCGGACAGCACGGCCTGTCGTGCCAGGGGCGATTGCATTGCATCCACGGCCAGCAGCACGACGCTGCGCTCCTGGCCTATGTTGAGCTGGGCAAGACTTTGCTGCTCGCTACCGATGAGCGAGCGGGTCATCCGTGTTCCTGTTTCGGTTGCCAACTGGTTTTTGCGATAAAAAAGCCTGACTGAAGCTGCCAGTTGAGCGCCCGCACTGTCTTTCATGGTTCACCTGTCTTGTTGAAGTCAGGTGAAGCATCGCCAATCGTCAAACGAGGCATAACTCGCAGACCTACCAGATGCGACCAGTGATATCTGTTAGTCATCTCGAGCAGCGGGCGGCCTGCGGGCTTTGCTCTTCAGCGTCGTTTACCCCTCTCTACCCCCATCCAGCGGCTGTGGACAGGGCCGAAATGCGGGGGCCGATCCTGCACAGATCGCACTCTGATCTAGTGCAGCGCACGGTTCATCCCCCGCTCCAGGTCGTTGATCAGCGCCTTGGCCATGTCACTCAGGATCCGCGCCGCACTCCCGGCCAGCAGGTCACCCTCCATCTCTGCCTCGGTGGACAGGTGGCGGATGCAGCCCAGTAATACCGAAATCTCGTCCAGCACCCGCTCCATGGGTATGCCTGGCTGTACGCGGAACAGCTCCAGGCAGGTTTCGTTGCCCATCGTGGTGCAGCTTTTCAGGTCATCGCTCATTGCGCACCTCCCGGCGTGGTATCCAGGCGGTTCAGGGCATTTGAAAAGAAGGGAGAGGTGATGCGGGGTGGGTCGAAGACAAGCCTGTTCATGGTTGAAACCTCACGTGGACCTTAAGGAACTACCGTCCTTCCTCGTCTCACTGAGTTGGGTGGCAGTCGTACGCAGGTGTGAGACCCGGGCCACATGAGAAACCCGATCAGACCGAAGCCTGCCCGCGCACGACCGCCATAAGCGGTGTAACTCTCATGTTGCCGGGGGTCTCAATCCCGATCGCCCGAAAGCGACCCGAAGACGTTATTCCTGAGGCATTTCCCCGACAACATTGAAACCTCCGCAAGGCGCGTAGGATAGGTCCTAACCCGTGTTGATCTGTAGGATTTGGGTTCAATCTCGGAAATTTCGTACGGTTCGAGTGATTTGACGTAGAACCGCATCACGGCCACCAGCACCTGTACTGCCTGGATGGTTCCTCAGCGTCCAGTGTTATCCTTCCACCCCCCACCCAACGCCAAGAACACCCCAATCTGCCCCATCGCCACCTGACCGTTCGCCGCCGCCAACTGCGCGCGCACATCGGTATAGGTCCGCGTGGCCTGCAAATCCGCCAGGAACGACTCACGCCCCACCTGATAGCGCAGGTGCGTCTGATCTGCCGATTCCTTGGCTGAGCGCTCGGCCTCGGCCAGCGCATCACGCCGGTCCAGGAGCGCGCTGTACTGCGCCAGGCGCGTCTGCGTCTCACGGATGGCGTTGAGCACCACCCCGTCAAAATGCGCCAGTGCCGCCTGTGTCGAAGCCTCGGCCATGCGAATGCGCGCACGGGTGCCGTTGGTGGGGATGTTCCAGCTGATCTGCGGCCCGATGCCCCAGCGGTTGGTGGCTGGCTCGCCGAGGTTTTCGAGGATGCCGATGGTGCCCACCTGGGCGCCGATGCTGATGTCTGGGTATAGCGCGCCGGTGGCCACGCCAATGTTCGCGGTGGCAGCGGCCAGCTGGCGCTCGGCCTGGCGCACGTCCGGGCGGCGCTTGAGCAAGGCTGCGCCGTCGCCGACGGGGACCCGTTGGCTGAGCTGCGGCAACTCGGCGCAATCGGCGGTCCCGGTGGGCAATTGCTCCACGGGCTTGGCCAATAGCGCGGCCAGGGTGTACAGCCCGGCTTCGCGCTCGGCCTTGAAACGCGGCAGTTCGGCGCGCAACGACTTGAATTGGGTCTGTGAGCGAGTCACCTGGGTTTCGTCGCCGCGCCCGGCATCCCGCAGGCGCTGAGTGAGCTTCACGCTCTGCTCCTGCAAGTCCAGCGACTCGCGGGCGATGTGGTATTCCTCGTTGGCCGAGCATACCTGGGTGTAGGCCTTGACCACGTCGGCCACCAGGGTGATGCGCGCGGTGTCGGCGGCGGCCTGCACGGCGTCGGCGTTGGCCTTGGCCGCCTCGGTGCCGCGCTTGAGGGTGCCCCACAGGTCGAACTGGTAGCTGGCGCTGATGATCGCCTCGCCGATGTTGGCCACCGGCACTTTTTCGGTCAGCAAAAAGGCTTCGCCGGACTCCTGCAAGCGCTGGGCGCCGGCCTTGAAACCGCCATTGAATCCACCTTGGGAGTCGGCCACCTCCACCTGGGCGCGGGCCTTGGCGATGTTGGCGGCTGCCACGCGCAGCTCAGTGTTGGCGCTCAGTGCGTCACGTACCAGCTGGTTCAGGCGCGGGTCCTGGTACAGCTGCCACCAGTCCTCGGGCACCGGCGCCGAGACCACGCTGTCGGCATCCTGGCGCAGCGGGCCGTTCAGGTCGCTGCGCTGCACGGCGGCGTCCTTGGGCACTTCGTAGTCGGGCCCGACCATCATGCAGGCGCCCAGCGACAGGCACAGGCCCGCCAGGATCAGCTGTTTCATGGGCGCTTGTCCTCGATGATCGACACGGTAGCGGTGCGCCCGGCGATCATGCGGAAGTCCTGCGGCACTTCGTCGAAGGCGATGCGCACCGGGATGCGCTGGGCCAGGCGTACCCAGCTGAAGGCCGGGTTGACGTTGGGCAGCAAGTTGGCGCCGCTGCTGCGGTCGCGGTCCTCGATGCCGGCGGCGAGGCTCTGCACGTGGCCGCGCAGGCGGGTGTTGTCGCCCATTACGCGGATGTCCACGGCATCACCGACCTGGATCCCGCCCAGCTTGGTTTCTTCGAAATAGCCATCGACGTGGTACGAGGCGCTGTCGACCACCGACAGCACCGGGCGCCCGGCGCTGACGAACTCGTGGGCGCGCGGGGCACGGTCGTTGAGGTAGCCGTCCACCGGGCTGCGTATCACCGAGCGGTCGAGGTTGAGCTGAGCCACGTCCACTTGCACCTGGGCTTCGTTCACCGCCGAGCGCGCGCGGGCCTCGCGGGACTGGCTTTCCTCCAGTTGCTCGGCCGCCACCAGGTTGCCCAGCTTGCGGTTGCGCTGGGCCTCGCGCGAGGCCTGGGCCAGGGCTTCCTGGCGTTCGGCCAGGGTCGCCTTGGCCTGGCGCAGGGCTAGGGTGAAGCGGTCCTGGTCGATGGTGAAGAGCACGTCGCCGCGCTTGATGGTCTGGTTGTCGCGCACCTCGACCTTCTGGATCAGCCCCGACACATCGGGGGCGATCTGGATCACGTCGGCGCGGATATGCCCATCGCGGGTCCAGGGGGCGAACATGTAGTACACCACCATCTGCCACACGAGCACGGCGGCGAAGGTCACTACCAGCAAGGTCAGGACCACGCGGCCCAGGGTCAGCAAAGGTTTTTTCATGGCAGCATCAGGCTTCGGCAAAAGTGGTCGACCGCACCCAGCAGTACGGCATACAAGGCGACGTTGAACAGCGCGCGGTGCCAGACCAGGCGATAGAAATGCAGGCGCACCAGCACCGCGTGTACCCCCAGGAACAGCAGGTAGGTGCCAAACATCATCACCAGCAGCGTGGGCAGGAACACCCCGCTGATATCCAGTTCACCGATCACAGGGGCGCTCCGTCGAGGCCGGGGGGCAGTTGCGGTTGGTCGGCAGGCTCGAGCATCACCTCCACACCCGGCAGCAAGGCCAGGCGCAGGCCTGACAGGGCATGCAGCAGGTGGGTGCGAGCGTCGCCGCGTTCGTACAGTTCATCCAGGTTCAGCGCCAGGCGCGCGCGCTCCATATTGCGTAGCAGCGTGGCCGGGGCATGCAGGCGCTCGCCGGCTTCAAGGCACGCCGCGTAGTGGCTGCCGACTTCGTCGATCACCGTTTGCAGGCGTTCGCGGGCCTGGGCGCTGGCGCGTGGCAGGTAGGCCAGCAGGTCGAGCAGATTTAGGCCCACGCGCAGGTCGCGCAGGGCGACGCCGCTGTCCTGGCCGGTCTGTGACAGGCGCGGCAGGTGCTGCATCAGGCGGTCGAGCATCTGCACGCCGACCTGGCGGTGTTCGGCCAGGGTCGCCGGCTCGGTCATCCCGACGATGTCGCGCCAGGCGAAGCGGGTCATGCGCTTGGCCGCCAGTTCCACGCCGAACGGGCGCATCACCAGGGTCCAGATGAAGGCGAACAGCAGCCCCACGGGGCCGGCCAGGTTGGCGTTGATGAAGGCGAAAAAGTCGGCGTCGTAGGCGCCCTGAATGCTGATGAAGGTCGAGGTGTTGACGATGGTCAGCAGGGTGCCCAGGTAGAAGCGCGGCTGCACGGTCAGGGTGCCGATGCAGATGAACGGCACGGCGAAGGCCAGCACCAGCATCGGGAAGTCGTGCAGGTTGGGCAGTACCAGGAACAGGTACAAGCTAGAGAAGATCACCGACATCAAGGTCCAGAAGAAGAACCGGTAGATCTGCGGGGCCGGGTCGTCCATGGCGGCGAAGAAGCTGCACGAAACTGCGGCGAGGATCACCGCGCTGGCGCCGTCGTTCCAGCCCAGGCCAATCCACAGGCCGCAGGCGACGATGATTGCCAGCACCGTTGACAGCACCGAGTAGAGCATCAGGCCACGGTCGAAGAACGCCGTCAGGCGGCCCAGGCGCCAGTGGCGGTAAACCGCGCGCCAGGGCTGCGTGTCGTCGTTGCGCAAGGCGTGTTGCAGGGTGCAGCAGTCTTGCCAGAGGTCAGCCCACTCGCTCAGGCGGTAGAGGGCGTTGGACAGCAGCAGTTCGGCACGTTGGTCGAGGGCAGCGGCGCCGGGTTGCAGGCGGTCGATCTGCTCGTGCAGGGCAGTCCAGCGCGCCACCGAGGCGCTTTCGGCGGTGCCCTTGAGCCATTCGCGGGCAGCGTCCAGGACCGGTTGCAACTGGCTGAACTGTGCCGGGGCACGGCCTTCGAGGGCCAGCAGGGCATCGTCGAGGGCGTCGATCACCGGCAGCAGATGGATCATGCGCCCGCGCAGCTCGCGGGCGTTCTTCAAGGTGTGCGGCCCGGCACCTTCGTGGCCGAGCTGGCCGATCATCAGTTCCAGCGAGTTGAAGGTGGCGACCATCGCCCCGCGCAGGCCGCCGACCTTATCGGCGCTGGCTTCACGGGCCAGGTAGGTGTCGCCGTAGCGAATCGCCTCGCTGAACCAGTTGCCGGTGGCGCCGACCACCACCGGAGCCAATCGGCGTGGCCAGAAAATCGCCCCGACCACCGCCGCGCAGACGATACCGAGGCAGATTTCCTGGGCCCGCGATGAGGCCACATCGAACACCGCCAGCGGGTTGTCGACCACCGCCAGAGCGATCATCGGCAGGGTGTAGCCAGCCAGCATCAGGACATAGTTGTTAGCTGTGCGCAGGTTGAGCGAGAGGAATAGCAACGTACCGGTCCACAGCGCAATGGCGATGCTCAGCAACAACGGGGACTGCACCAGTGGCGGGACCAGGAAGATCGCCCCGCCTGCGCCCAGCAGGGTGCCGAGGGCGCGATACAGCGCCTTGGAGCTGGTCGGCCCGACGAACGGGCTGGAAACGATATACACCGTCGCCATCGCCCAGTACGGGCGCGGCAGTTGCAGCAACAGGGCGATGTACAGGGCGATCATCGACGCGGCGAAGGTGCGCACGCCGTAGAACCAGTCGCGCACAGGTGGGACCGAGCTGAAGAAACCGCTCACGCTTGGTCTCCCGCGGCCTCGAAGGCCTGTATGACGCGCAGGGTCGCGTCCAGGTCGGCCTCGGCGATGCCGTGCAGCACCTCGCGGCGCAGACGCACCAGCTCGCCTTCGATGGACTCGGCCAGGGTGCGGCCTTCGACGGTCAGGCTCAAGGCCTTGGCACGGCGGTCCAGCGGGTCTTCGCAGCGTATGACCAGGCCGGCCTTGCACAGCTGATCGAGCAGGCGCACCAACGACGGGCTCTCAAGGCCTGCGGCTTGGGCCACGGCTACCTGATGCACGCCATCGCCCAGGCGCACGATCATCAGCAGCGGGACCGCGCAGGCCTCGGAGATGCCGTAGCGGGTCAAGGCGCCCTGGCACAGGCGACGCCAATGCCGAGCCGCCACGACCACGCCGCTGCTGATTTTAAGGTGCAGTGCGTCAAGGGACATGGAAAACCAAATATATTCATAGTTTGCTAACTATCAATATACGCCCGGTCCTCCCCCTGTCGTCAACCGAGGGTGATGGATGGGCGAGATGAAAGGTTATTCATCTGTGGGCAACGACAGGTGAGGGTATTGGCTGGCACCGGCTATGCCGGTGTTCGCGGCACAAGGCCGCTCTTACAGGTGCTGCGCTGAGGTCAGGCACTGCACAATCCTGTAGGAGCGGCCTTGTGCCGCGATAGGGGCGCGCAGCGGTCCCAGGATTTCAGTGTCATACAAGATCGCCGGGGCTGCTTCGCAGCCCTTTCGCGGCACAAGCCCGCTCCTACAGGTGCTGCGCTGGATTCGGGTTTAGCGGAGTGCAAGGCCATCGCGAAGCAGACAGCGCCTGGGCCTCACGGCTGTATCTGGTCTTCCAACTTCATGCTCAGCGCCAGGGTGCTGCCCAGCTGGATCGCCTGATCGCGCCAGTCCAGGTAGCGGGACGAATCTCGGCGGCTGAAGTGTACCGCCAGTTCCTCGGCGGCCTGCATCACCCCGGTCGCTGCCGCCAGCTCCAGCCAGTACAACGCCGCCTTGATGTCGCGTTCCACGTACAACCCGTGCAGCAACCGGTAACCCACCTCGAAACGGCAGCGTGCGTCGCCACGCTGGGCGCCGCGCAGGAACCATTGGTAGGCCGCTGCCGGGTCCACCACCCAGTCTTGGTCACCGTCGCAGACTTCCTCTTCGTACAGATCGCCCAAGGCTGCTGCCGCAAGCAGCAGGCCGCGCTCGAAGGCGTGGCGGTAATATTCGGCGGCGTTGGCGTAGCACACGGCCACACCCTTGCCGAAGTAATGTTGCTGCCCGAGGTTGAACCAGGCGGCGGCATTGCCCTGTAGCGCTGCCATCCGCAGCAGGTGTCCGGCCAAGACCGTGTCGCCACGCCAGTATTTGCCGTTGAGCCAGATCCAGCCCAAGTCGTTGAGCGCTGCCACGTTGCCCTGCAGCGCTTGTTGGCATAGGTCGGTGTAGACTGCGTGCAGGTCGACAGCCTCGTCCAGACGGTCGACCAAGCCGAAGCGCTCAGCGTCCAGCGACGGCTGGCTGGGCAGTCCGATGCCCGCGAACAACCGATGACGCTGGCCGGGGCGTACCGGCGGCGGGATGATGCGCTCGGGCAATAGGCGTGCGAGCAGTGAATGGATATTGCTGGCAGCAGACATGTTCATCCTCATTGAACGTCACAGCCCCAACCTCGACTGTCGTGACGCGTGATTCTGCGCGACGACACGTCAAAACCTGTCGCGAACGATCAGATCCCAGGCAACCAATTGCGTCTTCATTGATCTGAACGGGCCGTGGCCAATTGCCATGACCCGCTTGTGCCGCCATCCTAGCGGCAAGCCTAGACAAGGACGTTTCCTTTTGCCGTTCGCCACTACCCGCGCCACCCTCAGCCGCCAATGGGCCTTGCTGCGCCAATTGCCCGGCCGCTCTCCCGGCATTACCAGCGCCGAACTGGTCTGGCGTCTGCGCGATGCGGGGTTCAGTGTCAGCAAACGTACCGTCGAGCGTGACCTTAACGAGTTGTCGCTGATCTTCCCGTTGGAGCGCAATGACAAGAGTATTCCGTTCGGTTGGCACTGGTCCGCGAGCGCGGTGGGTGAGCTGCGTGGCAACTTCGACCTGCAGGGCTATCTGCGCGGCGATTCGCCGCAATTGGCCTGCGGCGAAGGGATGGAGTTGCAGGCCTGGGTCAGCGACGCGCTGGCGCGCCAGTTGCGCGAGGCGCCGTTGAGCGCCGACATGCAGCTGACGGCTCTGGAGCAGGGGCACCGGTTGCGTGCCACGGTGGTGGATGGCTGGCCGCTGCGCTGGTGGCTGTTGAGTCAGGCAGAGGCGTTGGTGGTGGAGCAGCCGAACGCGTTGCGTGAAGAGATCGGCAGAACACTGGCCAACGCAGCTGCGCAGTACCAGACCTAGACTGGCGTCGTTTGCTACGCGGGACAACCCGCTTGCACCGGGCACGCTGGACCCAGTTGACGCCGGTTGCCTCATACGGCCGCCAGCTCGCGCTTGCAGGTTAGCGCTGCATCCCCCAACGCCGTACCGTTAGCCGCTCCAGGGTATTGAATACCAGCCCTTCGACCAGCAATCCGATCAGGATGACCACCGCCAGGCCGGCGAACACCTTGTCGGTGTACAGTTCGTTGCGATTCTGGAAGATGTACCAACCCAGCCCGCCCTTGCCGCTGCTGGCGCCGAACACCAGCTCGGCGGCGATCAGCGTACGCCAGGCGAACGCCCAGCCGATCTTCAAGCCCGACAGGATCGACGGCAGCGCTGCCGGCACCAGCACGTGCAGCACCAGGCGCAGGCCACGCAAGCCGTAGTTGCGCCCGGCCATACGCAGGGTTTCGGAAACGCCCTGGAAACCCTGGTAGGTGTTCAACGCCAGGGCCCACAGCACCGAATGCACCAGCACGAAGATCAGACTGTTGTCGCCCAGCCCGAACCAAAGCAGTGCCAGTGGCAGCAGGGCGATGGCCGGCAGCGGGTTGAACATCGAGGTGAGGGTGCCGAGCAGGTCGCGGCCGAACTGGGTCGAGACGGCCAGGCTGGTCAGCCCGAACGCCAGCACGATGCCGAACACGTAGCCCTTGATTAGCACCACCAGCGAAACCCCGACCTTGGCCGGTAGCTCGCCAGTGATCATACCGTCCCAGAACGCCACGGCGGTTTGCAGGAAGCTGGGCAGCAGCAGGTCGTTGTCGGTGGCGCGTGCCGCCCCCTCCCAGAGGAGCGCCAGCAGCACCAGTATTATCGCCTTGCGCAGCCAGCCCTGTTGCCACAGGCGTAGTACCACCGGCAGTTCACGTTCCAGCGGCACCCCGGGCAGGGGCTGTAGCTGCACTTCGTATTCCTGTCGTGCAGGTGTCGTCGTCATGCCAAGGCTCCTGTCAGTAGGCGATGCGGATGTCGTTGAAACCCAGGTCGGGCGCTTGCTCTGGTGTTTCGGCTTCATCGAACAGCAGGCGGTGGATGCGTCGGGCGCTGGCCTGGAAATCGCTGGCGCCGAGGCTGCCCATGTCGTACTGGTGGCTGTGCACTTCGGCGCGTACGCGGCCGGGATGTGGCGACAGCAGCAGGATGCGATTGCCCACCACCAGCGCTTCCTCGATGGAGTGGGTGACGAACAGCAGGGTGAAACGCACTTCCTCCCAGAGCAGCAGCAGTTCTTCCTGCATCTTGCGCCGAGTCAGGGCGTCGAGGGCGGCGAACGGCTCGTCCATCAGCAGGATCTTCGGTTGGGTCGCCAGCGCTCGGGCAATCGCGACTCGCGCCTTCATACCGCCCGACAGGGTGTGCGGGTAGGCATCGGCGAAGG
The DNA here is from genome assembly GCF_048068415.1 of Pseudomonas sp. NY15463. Taxonomy (NCBI): domain Bacteria; kingdom Pseudomonadati; phylum Pseudomonadota; class Gammaproteobacteria; order Pseudomonadales; family Pseudomonadaceae; genus Pseudomonas; species Pseudomonas sp. NY15463. The sequence goes on along the minus strand of NZ_JBLUQD010000012.1, from coordinate 9,013 downwards.
CGGCCAGGCCGACCTTCTCCAGGTAGTGCAGGGCACGTTCCTCGGCGTCGGCCCGCTTGAGCTGGCCAGACACCAGCAGCGGGAACATCACGTTCTGCTTGACCGTCTTCCACGGTGGCAGTTGATCGAATTCCTGGAACACCACGATGCGATCCGGCCCCGGGCCGCGCACCGCTTGGCCTTGGAGCAGAATCTGTCCTTCGCTTGGCTCGATGAACCCGGCGATGGCTTTGAGCAAGGTCGACTTGCCGCAGCCCGACGGGCCCAGCAGTACGAACCGGTCGGCACGATCGACTTCGAAGCTGACTTGGTGGGTGGCCCGCACCACGCGCTGGGCGGTGCGGTATTCGAGGCTCAGGTTGTCCACCGCCAGCAGCGGTGGGGTGGCGACACGGCTCAGGTTGCTGGCCGTGTGGCCTGGCAATGGGGCGGTCATGGTCTGTCAGCTCCCCTGCAACGGGCGTTCATCCTGGAAGAAGTAGTCCTTCCACGATTCGGGTTTGTGCTTGATCGCGCCGACCCGGTAGAGGAAATCGGCCAGCTTGTAGGTGTTCTTCGGGGTGACGGTGAATTCGTACTGCGGGTTGTCGATCAGCTTGATCAGCACGTCGCGGTCGATTTTGGCCTTGGTCACGCGGATGTAGGTGTCGGCGGCCGCAGCCTTGTCCTTCTGGGCGAAGTCGGCGGCTTCGGCGAGAGCGTCGACGAAGGCTTTGTAGGTCTTTGGGTTGTCCTTGCGGAATTTTTCGGTGGCGAACAGCAAGGTTGGTGAGTTGGGGCCGAGCAGGTCGTAGCTGTTGAGCACCACATGCACGTTCTTGTTGGCCAGGGCCTGGTCCTGGAACGGCGGGTTGGAGAAGTGCCCGTTGAGCTCCGTGCCACCAGCCAGCAGCGCGGCGGTGGCATCCGGGTGCGGCACGGCCAGTGTGTATTTGTCGAGGCGGTTGTACTGCTGGTCACCCCATTGCTGGGCGGCAGCGTATTGCAGGAAGCGCGACTGCACCGAGACACCCACCGCCGGCACTGCGATGCGGTCCTTGTCGCTGATGTCGGCAATGGTCTTCACGTTGGGGTTGCTGCTGACCAGGTAGTACGGGAAGTTGCCTAGCGAGGCCACGGCCTTGACGTTCTGGCGCCCCTTGGTACGGTCCCATACGGTCAGCAGTGGGCCGACGCCAGCACCGGCGATGTCCACCGAGCCTGACAACAGCGCGTCGTTGATCGCCGCGCCACCGGACAGTTGGGCCCAGTCGACTTCGATGTCGATGCCTTGCTGCTTGCCGTGCTTTTCGATCAGGTGCTGGTCACGCACCACGTTCAACAGCAGATAGACGATGCCGAACTGCTCGGCGATGCGGATCTTGCCTTCGGCCTGGGCCACGGCAGGGGCTGCCAGGCTGCCCACGACCAGGCTGGCGCCTAGGCCGATACTTGCCGTCAGGCGGCTGATGGATTTGCGCATGATGATTTTCCTCAGTCGTCAGAACGGGGCATCGCCCTGGATGGTGGTGCGATACAGCTTGCGGCGCAGGTGCGCGGGGCAGCCGGTGGCCAGGTGGATCAGCGAGCGGTTGTCCCAGAACACCAGGTCATGCGGCTGCCACTGGTGGCGGTAGATGTTCTGTTCCAACACGCTCAGGGCGTAGAGCTGTTGCAGCACGTCACGGCTTTCGTCATCGGGCAGGCCGACGATTCGGGTGGTGAAGCCTTCGCTGACGAACAGTGCCTTGCGGCCATTTTCCGGGTGGGTACGCACCACCGGATGAATGACTTCCTGCACCTGGGCCAATTGCTCGGCGGTCAGGGTGGGGCGCCAGTTGCCTTCGAACTTGGTCTCGGCATAGCGGGCGGTGTAGGAGTGGGCGGCAGCGCGGCCTTCGACCACCTTGCGCAGGGCTTCCGGCACCGCGTCCCAGGCTTTGTGCATGTCGGCGAACAGGGTGTCGCCGCCTTCGCTGGGCAGCTCCTGGGCATGCAGCATCGAACCCAGGCTCGGCAGCTCTTTATAGGAGAGGTCCGAGTGCCAGAACTTGCCCGCATCACCCAAACCGACGTTGCGACCGTCTTCGACGATGTTGGAAACGATCAGGATCTCGGGGTGACCGGCCAGCAGGAACTGCTTGAGCACATGGATCTGCAGTTCGCCAAAGCGGCGGCTGAACGCGATTTGCTGTTCAGGGGTGATGCGCTGGTCGCGGAACACCAGTACATGGTGGTCCAGGTGGGCACGGTGAATGCGGGTGAAGTCCTCGGCGTTGACCGGTCGGGACAGGTCGAGGCCGAGGATCTCGGCACCGACGGCGCCGGAGAACGGGCGGATTTCGAAGGTTTGCGGCAGGGCGCTGTCGTTGGTCGACAAGGCGTTCGAGGCGGCTGGCATTGTTCACTCCCACGCAGTGCGCGACGTTCAGGGCGCGCAACGATTCAGAAACGCACGGGGATTTCCCGTGTGGGTTCGAGTCGTGCGGCGCGCCGATTGGTCGGCTCGTACGCAGTGGGTGGACTATAAGGGCATAATAAGAAAGATTTAAATATCTTTAATGTATAAGCATATGAGCAGCGGGATGCGGTCTGTGTAGGAGCGGCCTTGTGTCGCGAAAGGCCGCTCCTAAAACGGTCCGTTTCCAGGCTGCTATCGCTCGCGCAGTGCCTCGCTACGCGCTTTCATGATCGGCTTGAGCAGGTAGCTCATGATGGTCTTTTTGCCCGTCATGATATCCACCGTGGCCACCATGCCCGGAATGATCAACAGGGGCTTTTCGTCGGTGCCCAAGTGGCTTTTATCGGTGCGCAGGCGAATCAGGTAGTAGGTGGTCTTCTTGTCTTCGTCGGTGATGGTGTCGGCACCGATCTGCTCGAGCTTGGCTTTCAGGCCGCCATAAATGGTGTAGTCGTAGGCGCTGAACTTGACCGTTGCTTCCTGGCCGGGATGCAGGAAGGCGATGTCCTTGGGCAGGATCTTCGCCTCGATCACCAAGGTGTCGTCCAGCGGCACGATCTCGATGATATCGCTGCCCGGCTGGATCACGCCGCCGATGGTGTTGACCAGCAACTGCTTGACGATGCCACGTACCGGTGAGGTGACCATGGTGCGGTTGACCCGGTCGTCCAATGCCTTGCTGGTAGCGGTGGCCTTGTTCAGCTCGGTGCGGGCTTCATTGAGCTGCGTCAGCGCTTCGCTGCGGAACTTGCCACGGGTTTCCTCGATCTTGCTTTGAACTTCCTTGATCGCGGCTTCCGCGCGCGGGATTGCCAGCGAAGTGGAGTCCATCTGGCCACGGTTCTCCACTTCGGCCCGGCGCAGGCGCAGCACCTCGACTTGCGAGATCGCGCCCTGGGCCACCAGCGGTTCGGACATGGAGATTTCCTGGCGCAGCAACTGCAGGCTGTTGGCGTACTGCGCGCGTTTGGAGGTGAACTCGCGCAGTTCTTGCTGTTTCTGTACCAACTGCTGCTCCAGACCGCTGATCTCGTCCTGCAACTGCTGGCGCCGGCTCACATACAGCGACTGTTCGTTGGCGGCCTGGCTGGGGGCGGCCTTGCGCAGTTCTTCGTCGATCTGCAGCGGCTTGTCGTCCACCTCGGCGGTCAAACGCTGCACACGCAGGGCCATGGCTAGGCGCGAGGCCTCGGTCTCGTCGACGTTTGACGCGAAGCGGGTTTCGTCCAGGCGCAGCAGAGGCTGGCCGATATTCACGATCTCGCCTTCCTTCGCGTAGATCTGCGCGACGATACCGCCTTCCAGGTTCTGGATCTTCTGCACCTTGGACGACGGGATTGCCTTGCCTTCGCCGCGTGTCACCTCGTCGATCGGCGCCACGCTGGCCCAGACGATCATGGCCAGGAAGAAAGCGATGATGCCCCAGATGGTCATGCGCACGATGCGTGGCGCATCTTCGATCAGTGCCTTGTTGACTTCGGGCAGGGGCTGCCCGGCAAGCGACTCGGAGCCCTTGAAGTAGCGGCGCATATTGTCCTTGAAACGCCCCATATCCAACTTATGCAACACTGATCTGCCCCTTTTTCAGTGCATCCATGACTGCGGTTTTCGGGCCGTCTGCGACGATCTGACCACGATCGATGACGATCAGTCGGTCAACCAGTGACAGCAACGAGGCGCGGTGGGTGACCAGCAGCACGGTCTTACCTTCGATCACTGCGGCCAGGCGCTGCTTGAGGCGTTCTTCGCCGGTGTTGTCCATGGCGCTGGTAGGTTCGTCGAGCAGCAGGACTTGCGGGTTGAGCAACAGTGCCCTGGCCAAGGCAACGTTCTGGCGTTGGCCACCGGAGAGGTTCTGGCCGCGTTCCCCGACCTGCAACTCGTAGCCGTCGGGGTGCAGGCGGGCGAATTCGTGCACGCCGGCAAGCTCGGCGGCTTGCAGGATCAGTTCGTCCTCGATGTAGCGGGCGCCGCTGACCAGGTTGTCGCGTAGCGTGCCGGCCAGCAACTGGATGTCTTGCGGCACATAGCCGATGTTGTGGCGTAGCTCGCTGACGTCGATCTGGCGGATGTCCACGCCATCGACCAGCAGCGAGCCGTTGTCCGGTTCGTACAAACCGACGATCAGCTTGGCCAGGGAACTCTTGCCCGAACCGCTGCGCCCGATGATGCCGACTTTTTCGCCGGGTTTGATCACTAGGTTGATGCCTTTGAGCGCCTGGTTCTGCTGGTTCGGGTAGGTGAACTCGACCCCACGGAATTCCACGGCGCCTTGCAGTACACGGCGGCTGAGCGGGCGCTCTTCGAAATTGCGTTCCTGGGGCAGCTCCATCATCTGGTCAGTGGAGACCATGGTCACCTTGGCCTGCTGGTAGCGGGCCAGCAGACCGTTGAGCTGACCCAGCGGACCGAGGGCTCGGCCACTGAGCATATAGCAGGCGACCAGCCCGCCCATGCTGAGGTTGCCGTCGATGATCAGGTAAACGCCCACGCAGATCATTGCCACGCCAGCCAGTTGCTGGATCAGCAAGGTGATGTTCATGGCCAGGCCCGACAGTACCTTGACCCGCAGCTCCAGGCGGCTGAGGGTGCCGAGGGTCTGTTCCCACATGTACTGGCGTTCGCTTTCGGCGTTGTTGACCTTGACCGCGTCGAGTCCGGCGAGGGTCTCGATCAGGCTCGACTGGCGCTCCGAAGCCAGGGCCATGGTGCGCTCCATGGTTGCCATCAGGGGCTTTTGCAGGGCATAGCCAATGCCCAGGGCGAGCGGGAAGGCCAGGACCGGGATCCATACCAGGTGGCCGCCGACGATGGCGATCACCATCAGGATCAGCAAGGTGAACGGCAGGTCGATCAGGCTGGTCAGGGTGAGCGAGGCGAGGAAGTCGCGCAGGCCCTGGAACTCGTGGATGTTCTGGGCGAAGCTGCCTACCCGCGCGGGCCGGTACTTCATCGACATACCGACGATACGCTCGAACAATGTGGCCGAAATGATCAGGTCGGTCTTCTTGCCCGCCAAGTCCAGGCACAGGCTGCGTAAGCCTTTGAGCACCAGGTCGAACACATACGCGATGCCGATGCCGATGGCCAGTACCCACAGCGTCGAGGTGGCTTGGTTAGGGACCACGCGGTCGTACACGTTCATCACGAACAGTGGCGCGCCGAGGGCGATCAGGTTGATTACCAGGCTGGCGGCGATGGCGTCGATGTACAACCACTTGCTGCGCATCAGCGTGTCGCGGAACCACGAGCGCGCGCGCGGGATGAGGTTACCGTGGTTGACGTCGAACTTGTGTTGCGGCTGGGCGAAGAATACCTTGCCGGTATAGTCGCTCTGCAGGGCTTCACGGCTGATCAGTACCTCACCGCCGTCGCTCTCACTGAGCAACAGGCGCGCGGTGTCGTCGTTCTCCCAACCGACCAGCACGGCGCTGCGGCCCTCTTTGAGCAGCAGCATGGCTGGCATGGCGATGGTCGGGATCTGCTCCAGCTTACGTTGCAGCAGGCGCCCCTGCAGCCCCGCGCGGGCCGCTGCACGGGGCAGCAGCTCGGCGTTCAGGCGTTGGGCCGGCAAGGGCAGGCCGGTGGTGAGCATGGCCCGGCTAGCGGGCTTCTGATGCAGGACACACAGGGTCAACAGACTGTCCAGCAATGGGTCGTCGTGCTGACTGCGTGGATCGTGACTGAGCTGCACTCGACTGACTTCGGATTCCACGAGGCGCCTCTTCATCCTTGCAGGGGTTGTCCAAGGTGCGCCATCAATTCATGCCTGGCAGGCTCACCTTGGGTTTCAGGTCGTTCTGCACAACGGTCGCCAGAGGGGCTACGACGCCCTGGCTCTTGAGCAGTTGGCCAATGGTCGCCTTGATTCGGTACTGAGTAAACATCTGTGTGTTCTTCACCTCCAGCAACCGACGCTGGGCGGTAAAGGTTTCGTTCTCGCTGTCGAGCAAGTCGAGCAGGGTGCGTTCACCCAGGCTGAACTGTTGCTGGTAGGCGCTGCGAACCCGGGTACTGTGATCGACATACTGCTGTGCGATTGGCAGCTGTGCATTGGCGTTCTCCAGGGCATTCCATGCCAAGCCTAACTCCTCATTGAGCTGGCGCAAGGCGTTGTTGCGAATATCCAGCGCCTGGTTGCTCAAATAGGCCTTCGATTCCAGGTCGGCCTTGTTGCTGCCACCGGCATACAAATTGAAGTTCATCCGCAGCATGGCCTGCCACTCGTTGTTGTGGCCGACGGTGCCGTCGAGGTTGTTGTCGGCGGTGCGACCGACTTCGGCATCGAAACGAGGGTAGAAGGTCGACTTGGCTGCTTGGTACTGCTTTTCTGCTGCCGCGATATCCGATTCGGCCGAGCGCAGGATCGGGCTGTCTTCGATCAACTGATGGCGCGCCTCGTCGAGGCTGGCTGGCAGCAAGTCGACAAACGGTGTGGGCGTGCTTAACTCGTCTGGCATTTGCCCCACGACGCTCAGGAAGTTGGTGTTGGCGTCGGCCAGGTTGGTCTGCTCGGTGATCAGGTTGTTGCGGGCTTGGGCCTGGCGCGCTTCGGCCTGATCAAGGTCTGCCATGCGGCCGACGCCACGGGCTGTGCGCAGCTTGATCTGATCGAGGATACGGTCGTGGTTGCGCAGGTTTTCTTCGGCCAGGCGCACCATTTCGCGGCGCGTCAGTACGTCCAGATAGACCTGTGCAACGTTGAGCGCAGTGCGCTCAGAGGTACCCAGCAGGGAGTAGGCGCGAGCGTTGACGGTGGCTTGTTGACGCCCGACTTCGCTGGAGGTGGCAAAGCCGTCAAAAACCATCTGGCGCAAGCGGATGGCGGACTCGCCGCGGTTAAGGGTTTCCCAGCGATTACCGTTGCTCGGGCTGTCGGTGCCCTCGCGACCATAACCGGCTGTCACGTCGACCCTGGGCAGGTAACCGCCTTGGGCTGCTCGCAGTTGGTAGTCCGCAGCGGTGCGAGCATTCACCCCAGCCTGGATTTCCGGGTGTACGTCGAGGGCCCTCTGCATGGCTTCGGGCAAGGTTTGTGCTTGAGCGAGCGAGGCGGCAAGAACGAAAGGAAGAGCGGTGAACAGTGGCGCACGCATAATTGCTGATTTCCCGAGATTGCTGTTGTCCCAAATCACGACCGAAGCCATTCCTGCCCTGGAGAATGGCAACCCCGATTTCCGTGGGTAGGAAGCTTCTGAAAAGGCAGTGCGATTAATACGAAAGAAAGGGCTGTTTAAGGGCAAATATCAATGTGACATTAGGGTGGCGATTGTTTAGGATGGCAACCAGAAGGTCAATAGTTTGGCATAAAGTTAATCGCCATAAGTTATAGACGTATTTTTGACGCAATCAGTGTCAAAAACATTACTGAAACATTCCATCGGTCGCCGCCGGCAGGTGCTTGAGCGGGCATGGAAGCCACACTGAACGGTTAGCCCGGAGAGTCCAATGAGCACTGTTGTCGCCATCGTCAAAAGCATTGTTGGCCAAGTCATTGCTGTATCCCCAGAAGGCATCCGACGCGTTCTAGTCGAAGGCGACCGTCTGTTCGCAGGTGAACATGTAGAGACCGGTGCAGGCGGCGCGGTCACATTGGAATTGGCCGATGGTCGGCTGCTCGACCTGGGTCGCGATACCCAGTGGAGCGCCGATGCTCCCGACAGCGTCACTGACCTGAGCGAGGCCACGGCCCAGCAGGCGCCTTCGGTCGAAGAGCTGCAACAGGCCATTGCCGCCGGCGCTGACCCGACCACCGACCTTGAAGCGACCGCAGCTGGCCCGGCTGCCGCCGGTGGTGGCTCGGTTGGCGGCGGGCATAGCTTCGTGCTGCTGCAAGAGACCGCAGGGGTGGTCGATCCGACCATCGGCTTCCCCACCGGCCCCATCGGTTTCGCCGCTGGGCTGGCGACCAACACCGTTGGCGCGCTGAACGCTAACGCTGCCGCCGCCACCACGACCACTGCACCCTTCGCGACTAGTGTGACCCTCAGCGCCACCCCTTCGATCACCGAGGCGGGTGGCGTCATCGTATATACAGCCACCGTGGGCCGCGCGCCGACCAGCGACCTGGTCGTGACCTTGTCCAACGGCAGCGTCATCGTGATCTCTGCTGGCCAGACCACTGGCACCGTCAACGTTGACATCGCGCCCAACGATACGCCGTACATCGACGGTAGCCAGCTGTCTGCCAGCATCACCGGCACCACGGGTGGCAATGGCCTGATCGTTACCATCGACCCTACCCCTGCGGTGACGGTGATCAACGATACCATCGACACCACTACCGTCACGGTGACGGCCGTTCCGGCGAACGAAGGCGACGCGAACGTCACCTTCAACTTCCAGCTGAGCAATCCGCCGCAGACTGGCAGCGCTACTACGCTGACTGTGAACGTCGGTGGTACTGAGTATCAGGTCAACGTCGATGCCAGCGGTAAAGGCACGCTGCAAGTCCCGAACACCAACGTCGATGACGTCTACAAGGACGAAAGCACTGTCACTGCGACCGTTACCAAAGTCGAAGGTGGCAACTTCGAGAATGTCAGCCTGAACGGCGCTTCGGCGACCGCGACT
>NZ_JBLUQD010000011.1:0-121226 GCF_048068415.1 Pseudomonas sp. NY15463 | reverse complement strand
AACTCGCTGCGATCTCTCGTAGCGGGAGGCGAATCATACAGCGTTACAACCTGCTGTCAACCACCTTTTTCACCGCTTCGATCAACTGACCGTAGCACTTCCAGAACCTTCTGAATCGCTTAACTCGTTGATTTTCAAGGAGTTTCGCGTTCAGTTGTCGCTGGAAGTGGGGCGCATTATAAGGGGATCTGAAACCCCGTCAACCCTTAATTTGCAAAAATCTCAAAATCCCCTGGCCCGCCCGAACAACCGCGGCACACGCCGCCAAACCGGGGGAATACGCAGCACCATCAACAGCCCGCCTATGCCGGCATAAATGGCCCACTCCTTGAGGTCGGAACGCACGATCCACAGAAAATGCAGCAACCCCAATCCAAGAATCACGTAGACCAACCGATGCAGCTTCTTCCACCGACTGCCCAGGCGCTTCTGACTGTAGCGATTGGACGTCACCGCCAACGCCAGCAAGCCCAGAAAACCAAGCGCCCCCACGATGATGTAGGGCCGCTTGCGCAACTCCACCCCCAACTGCCCCCAGTCCAAGCCAAGGATGAACACCATATAGGCCATCAGGTGCAGCACTATATAAGCAAAGCACCATAACCCCAGCTGGCGGCGTACCACGATCCAGCCAGACCAACCGCTCAAGCGCTGCAACGGCGTCATCGACAGGGTGATCAGCAGGAACACCAAGGCGCCCAGCCCAAGCCGGTCCATCAGGATTTTCCCAGGGTCCGGCCCCAACAGCCCCATCGCGGCTTCATACAACCACGCAGCGGGGAACAGGCAACCGGCCACGAAAATGGCCAGACGAAACCAGGGATAACGCATCAGTAATTCTTCCGCAGGTCGAGGCCGCTATACAGAGACGCCACTTCATCGGCATAGCCATTGAACATGAGCGTATCGCGCACATTTGGACTGAACAGCCCGCTGGGCAGTCGGCGTTCGCGGGCCTGGCTCCAACGCGGATGATCGACCGTCGGATTGACGTTGGCATAGAAGCCATACTCGTCCGGCGCCAACCCCTGCCAGGTGGTGCCTGGCTGCTCAGCCACCAAGCTGATGCGTACGATCGACTTGATGCTCTTGAAGCCATACTTCCACGGCACCACCAGACGCAACGGCGCACCGTTCTGGTTGGGCAACGCCCGCCCGTACATCCCTACCGCCAGAATCGCCAACGGGTTCATTGCCTCATCCAGACGCAACCCCTCTACATAAGGCCAATTGATCAAGGCAAAACCTGAACGCTGCCCCGGCATGCTCTTGGGGTCTTGTAGCGTTTCGAAGCGCACATAGCGCGCCTTGGAGGTCGGCTCCACCTGCTTGAGCACCTGGGCCAGCGAAATGCCCAACCAGGGAATCACCATCGACCAGGCCTCGACGCAGCGCAAACGATAGATACGCTCTTCGAGCTGATAGGGTTTGACGAAGTCTTCCAGGGCATAACGTCCAGGCTTGCCCACCTCGCCGTCGACCACCACGCTCCACGGCTCGGTCTTGAGACTCCCGGCATTGGCCGCAGGGTCGCCTTTGTCGGGCCCGAACTCATAGAAGTTGTTGTAGTGGGTGGCGTCCTTGAACGGGGTAATCGCCTCCCCTTGTACCGTCACCGCCTGCCAGCGCGCGGCATCGAGCTTGCTCGCGAACCAGCCAGGTGCGGTCCCAGGCTCGACATCGGCATAGCGTGACGCCTCGCCAGCCACTCCCAGGCGCGGCAATGCGCCGACAGCCAAGCCGGCCAGCGTGCCACCCAGTAGGTGACGGCGGGACAGGTAAAGTGCTTCGGGGGTAACGTCCGACAGTTTGCAGTCAGAGGTGCGGGGGATCTTGATGAGCATGGCGGCTCCACAGTACGGGTAACTGATGTACCCGTAAGACTATGGAGCCGGCAGGTTATTCCGCGATTAAATTTTTATCAGGCTTTCTTTCGACGCGTGCGCAACAGGTACTGCACAGGACCCGAAATCGCATAGCCGAGGAAGATCAGCAGCAGGATGCGCGGCGGATCGCTGAACACCACGGCGAACACCAACACCACGGCCAAAATCGCAACGAACGGCACGCGCCCCTTGAGATCCAGCTCCTTGAAGCTGTTGTACTTGATATTGCTGACCATCAGCATGCCGGCAGCAGCCACCAGCAGTGCCACCAGGAACGACAGCTTCGAGCCCTGGATACCATAGTCGCTGAACGCCCACACAGTACCGGCCACCACGCCCGCTGCAGCGGGGCTGGCCAAGCCGATGAAGTAGCGCTTGTCGGCAGTGCCGACCTGGGTGTTGAAACGCGCCAGGCGCAACGCCGCACCCGCCACATAGATGAAGGCAACCATCCAGCCGACCTTGCCCATGTCTCCCAGCGCCCAGCCGAACGCCAGCAGCGCCGGCGCCACGCCGAATGCGACCATATCCGACAGCGAGTCGTACTCGGCCCCGAAGGCGCTCTGCGTATTGGTCATGCGGGCGACACGGCCGTCAAGGCTATCGAGCACCATGGCCACGAAGATCGCGATGGCGGCAAAGGCAAAATACTTGCTCGCCTCTCGCGGGTCACCGGCGCTCAGGGCGCTTTGCGCGCTCATCGAGCTGATGATGGAATAGAAACCAGCGAACAAGTTCGCGGTGGTGAACAGATTGGGCAGCAGGTAGATGCCGCGGTGGCGGACCTTGCGCCCTTCGGCGTCATGCCCTTCTTCGACGTGCTCATCGACAGGTAGCAGGCTTTCGGCGTCGGAGGGCTTGTTCGGCTCTTCGGGACGTTCGCTCATGAAAAGTACCTTGCAACAGGGTGGAATATGTTCGACATGGGCCCGCGAAACAGGTTCTAACGGCGGGCCACTGGTCGCTTTATACCAGATGCAGCCCACACAAACGAAAAAACGCGGCCGAAGCCGCGTTTTTCATCTACCGAAGCAAGACTCAGTTCTTGGTCTTGTCGACGATCTTGTTGGCCGAGATCCACGGCATCATCGAGCGCAGTTGCTCGCCGATGATTTCGATGCCGTGAACGGCGTTATTACGACGCTTGGCGGTCATCGATGGGTAGTTGGTGGCGCCTTCGGAGATGAACATCTTCGCGTACTCGCCGTCCTGGATGCGCTTCAGAGCGTTGCGCATGGCCTTGCGGGATTCTTCGTTGATGACTTCTGGGCCGGTGACGTACTCACCGTACTCGGCGTTGTTGGAGATCGAGTAGTTCATGTTGGCGATACCGCCTTCGTACATGAGGTCAACGATCAGCTTCAGCTCGTGCAGGCACTCGAAGTAGGCCATTTCTGGCGCATAACCCGCTTCGACCAGGGTTTCGAAACCGGCCTTGACCAGCTCGACGGTACCGCCGCACAGAACGGCCTGCTCACCGAACAGGTCGGTTTCGGTCTCGTCCTTGAAGGTGGTTTCGATGATGCCGGTACGACCGCCACCCACGCCTGCGGCGTAGGACAGCGCGACGTTCTTGGCATTGCCCGAGGCGTCCTGGTAGATCGCGATCAGGTCAGGGATACCGCCGCCTTTGACGAACTCGGAACGTACGGTGTGGCCCGGAGCTTTCGGCGCAATCATGATCACGTCGAGGTCGGCACGCGGAACGACCTGGTTGTAGTGGATCGAGAAGCCGTGGGAGAAGGCCAGGGTAGCGCCCTTCTTGATGTTCGGCTCGATTTCGTTCTTGTACAGGGCGCCCTGGAACTCGTCCGGGGTCAGGATCATGACCAGGTCGGCAGCAGCGACGGCAGTGGCGACGTCGGCGACTTTCAGGCCGTGGGCTTCTGCCTTGGCCACGGTAGCCGAGCCTTTACGCAGACCGACGGTGACGTCTACACCGGAGTCCTTCAGGTTGCACGCCTGGGCGTGACCTTGCGAACCGTAACCGATGATGGCGACTTTCTTACCCTGGATGATGGAAAGGTCGCAGTCTTTATCGTAGAAAACTTTCATGAAATACCCCTGGTTATATCTCGGCCCCTGAGGAGCCATCGCTAATTTTTGATGTTAAACGCTGAGCACTTTGTCGCCACGGGCAATGCCGGTAACGCCGCTGCGCACGGTTTCGAGAATCGATGCAGTGCCGATGGCCTGGATGAAGCTGTCCAGTTTGTCGCTGGTGCCGCTCAGCTGCACGGTGTACACACTGGCAGTCACATCGACGATCTGGCCACGGAAGATATCCGTGGTGCGCTTGATCTCGGCACGCTGGGCACCGGTAGCCTTGACCTTGACCAGCATCAGTTCGCGCTCGATGTGCGCGCTTTCCGACAGGTCGACCAACTTGACCACTTCGACCAGCTTGTTCAGGTTCTTGGTGATCTGTTCGATCACTTCATCATGGCCAACGGTGGTCAGCGTCAGACGCGACAGGGTCGGGTCTTCGGTTGGCGCCACCGTCAGGCTTTCGATGTTGTAGTTGCGCTGAGAAAACAGGCCGACCACGCGAGACAAGGCACCGGGTTCGTTTTCCAGCAGCAAGGAGATGATGTGCCGCATATCAGGTACGCTCCGTCTTGCTCAGCCACATGTCACGCATCGAACCGTCCTTGATCTGCATTGGGTAGACGTGTTCGGTACGGTCGATCGCGATGTCGATGAACACCAGTCGATCCTTCATCGCAAAGGCCTCTTCCAGCTTCGGCTTGAGGTCCTTCAGGCTGGTGATGCGGATACCCACATGGCCATAGGCCTCAGCCAGCTTGACGAAGTCAGGCAGCGACTCGACATAGGAATGCGAGTGACGGCCGTTGTAGGACATGTCCTGCCACTGGCGCACCATGCCCAACACACCGTTGTTCATGTTGACGATCTTGACCGGCAAGCCGTACTGCATGCAGGTGGACAGTTCCTGGATGTTCATCTGGATACTGCCTTCACCGGTAACGCAGGCGACATCCTGATCGGGGAAGTTCAACTTCACGCCCATGGCCGCCGGGAAACCGAAGCCCATGGTGCCCAGGCCACCGGAGTTGATCCAGCGGTTGGGTTTGTTGAAGCGGTAATACTGCGCCGCGAACATCTGGTGCTGGCCCACATCGGAGGTGATGAAGGCGTCGCCGTGGGTAACCTCGCACAGGGTTTCGATCACGTGCTGCGGCTTGATCACACTGCCGTCGCCCTTGTCGTAGGGGAACAGGCCAGCGTCACCACGCCACTCGTCGATCTGCTTCCACCAAGCATCGAGCGCCACCTTGTCAGGCTGCTCGCCGATTTCCTTGAGGATGGTCAGCATTTCGTTCAGCACGCTCTCGACCGGACCTACGATCGGTACGTCGGCCTTGATCATCTTAGAGATCGACGCCGGGTCGATGTCGATGTGAATGATCTTGGCGTTCGGACAGAATTTGGCCGGGCCGTTGACCACGCGGTCGTCGAAACGCGCACCGACCGCGAAGATCACGTCGGCGTTGTGCATGGCCAGGTTGGCAGTGTAGCTGCCGTGCATGCCGAGCATGCCGAGGAACTGGCGATCGGTACCTGGGAAGCCGCCCAAGCCCATCAGGGTATTGGTGACTGGCAGGTTGAGCGACTTGGCGATTTCGGTGAGGGCTTCGGAGCCGCCGCCGAGGATCACGCCACCGCCGGAGTAGACGATCGGACGCTTGGCCGCCAGGAGCATTTCGGCTGCCTTGCGGATCTGGCCGGAGTGACCACGTACAGCCGGGCTATAGGAACGCAGCTTGACCTTTTTCGGGTAGATGTACTCGAACTTCTCGGCCGGGTTGGTCATATCTTTTGGAATGTCGACCACGACCGGGCCTGGACGGCCGGACTGCGCCAGATAGAAGGCTTTTTTCAAAACTTCCGGGATTTCCGAAGCGTGTTTGATCATGAAGCTGTGCTTCACGATCGGCCGGGAAATACCGATCATGTCGGTTTCCTGGAAGGCATCGGTGCCGACCATGGTGCTAGGCACCTGGCCCGACAGGATGACCATCGGAATGGAATCCATGTAGGCAGTGGCAATACCGGTGATGGCATTGGTCGCGCCGGGGCCGGAAGTCACCAGCACCACACCGGCCTTGCCGGTGGCACGGGCATAACCGTCCGCCATATGGGTAGCAGCCTGTTCGTGACGGACCAGGATGTGCTGGACTTCCGGTTCCTTGAACAGTGCATCGTAAACATGCAGGAGAGCACCACCAGGGTACCCGTAGATGTGCTTAACGCCTTCGTCACGCAAGAAGCGGACGACCATTTCAGCGCCGGATAAGAGCTCCACGTTGTTCACCTCTAAAACGCCAGAATACCGTCCTCACTGGACGGGTCTTAATAGGTTTACTGCCAAGCAGAGCATGAGCGAACGTCAGCACTGACTGAGCAAGTATTGGGAAAGCCCTGATGTGTTGCGGGTCTTCCCACCCAGCGCGAGGTAACGCGTTGCGGGGTGTAACAAGTCGGCGCGGGTGTGCGCCTCATGATCTGCTTAGCGGGTCTGCTTCTGGCAGTCCCCCTACAGCGGAATCTGGATTCTTGTGATTTGGCGCCTACAAGTCAAGAAAAATTATTGCCAATTTTTCCGCAAGATGAATCGCTACAACCACTAAAAACCTAAGCAGCAGCAGGAAAATTAAGATTTCTACAAAAAAGGGCCACAATCTGCGGCCCTTGAAGAAAAAACTGAGGAATTCCGGCTCAAGAACTGATCAATTGGTCGAACGTTGCCAGCAGTCGGCGCAGCTCGCGGCTTTGCTCAGGACGGTCGGTAAACACGGTTTCGGCCATGACCAAGATGCCCGAGGCGTTAGGCAGCGGATGGCCGTGTTCGAGAATCTGTGCCATGCGCGGCAGGAAGATCCACTGCAACCACTGCTCGAAGGCCATGCTGTCGACCGCGAACGGCACCGTGCTGGCGAGCGCTTCGGCGCTGGGCACCTGGTCGCTCCACCAGCCCTGGGTGCGCAATTCGTGCTCGATCAGCAACAGGTGATCGGCGATATCCAGGATGCGCTGCTCCATCACAGGTTGACCTGTGCCTTCTGCCGCGCCAGCGCCGCGCCAGCACTATCGCCCTGCTTCTCACGGGCCTGGGCGATGGTGTTCCACAGCTGGGCTTGCAGGTCAGGACGACCGTTGGCGTAAGTCAATGCGCGGCGGGCAAGCTGCTCGGACTGCGCCGCATCGCCTTGCGAGAGACGCACCTGGGCCAGGCGGAACAGCACCTGAGGCTCGCGCGGGGCAATACGCTGGGCGCGCTCCAGGCTAGAGGCGGCGCCATTGAAATCGCCACTGCCTTGTTGTTGCTGGGCAGTGGTCAGCAACGCCAGCACCGGGCCATCGAGCTGTTCGTCGGCAGACAAGCCGCCGCTGCTGGCCCGTGGAATACCGGTCGGGGCCTGGGTGGCGGCCGGCGCGCTGCTCATCGATGCGATGTCGAACGGTTCATCGGCCACCGGGTTGGGGTTGGTGCTGATCGGACCACTGCTGACAGGGCCCGGTGTGATCGGGCCGGTGCTGATTGGCGTGGTGCTGATCGGTGCGCTACCGGCACCCTGCGGAATCATCACGGTCACGCCGGAATCTTCTGGCAGGGCCTGCGCCTGGCTGGTGCCGCCACTGGTCGGGTAGGCCGACGTGCGATTGGCCGAGACGCGCTCGCTATTGGAAACCCGGGTGCTCGAATCCACCACCGGAATGTTGCCACGCGGCACACTGGCACAGCCGTGCAGGACGGCCACCGAGGCCAAGGCAGGAATCCACCACTTGTTCACTTCACACCCTCTTCAAAAGCTCGCGCTCAATTCATCCAGCCCTTGACCCAGTCCATGACCGATTCAGCCGGGTTCTGTTCGCCACCGCAGGTAGCCCCGGCGGGCGGCTCGCTGCCGCGAATATACGGCATCTGCACCGCTCCCGGACAGCTGCCGTCGGAACCCTGCCCGGTGTGCGGGTCGATCCAGGCCTGCACCACGTTGTCTGGCTGTGGCATGTCCAGCGGCAGCGGGTCGGCCTTCTTCATGAAGCTGGTCCACACCTGCAGTGCACCGGTGGCGCCGGTGAACGGGGTCTTGCCGTTGTCGTCCCGGCCCAGCCACACCACCGCCAGCAGGTCCTGACTGAAGCCCGAGAACCAGCTGTCGCGCGAGTCGTTACTGGTACCGGTCTTGCCCGCCAGGGTCAGCGAGCTTGGCAATACGTTGTACACCGAGCGGCCGGTCCCTTCACGCATCACCCGCTGCATGGCGTTCTGCACCAGATAGATGGCACCCGGATCGAACGTCTGCTGGATCTGGAACGGGTAGCGCTTGAGCGGCTCGCCCTCAGCGGTGAGCACACTGCGGATCCCGCGCATGGGAGTATTGAAGCCACCATTGGCGATGGTCTGGTACATGGTCGCGACCTGCATCGGCGACATACCGCCAGCACCCAACAGCATCGCCGGGTACGCCGGCCAGTCCACCTGCACGCCCAGGCGGCCGATAGTCTTGATCACGTTCGGCACGCCCACTTCCAGGCCCAGCTTGGCGGTGGACAGGTTCAGCGAGTTGGCCAGGCCTTGGTACAGGTAGATGGTGCCGTGGGGCCGACGATCATAGTTCTGTGGGCGCCACACTTGCCCGTCGGCGCCCTTGACCGAGAACGGCTCGTCCTGCACCCAGGTGGTCAAGGTGTACTTGCTCGGTTGCTCCAGTGCCGTCAGGTAGACCGACGGCTTGACCAGCGAGCCAATCGGCCGCACGGCATCCAGCGCACGGTTGAAACCGGCGAAGCCCGCCTGGCGGCTACCGATCAGGGCCTGCACCTCGCCAGTTTCCGGGTTGGTGACGACCATCGCCGACTCCACATCATCAGCGCCCTTGCGCCCGCCCAGGCGTTTGAAGGTTTCGCTCATGGCGGTCTCGGCCTTCATCTGCAAGATCGGGTCGAAACTGGTGAAGATACGCAGCCCTTCTCCGGTCAAGTCTTCATCGCGGTAATCCTGGCGCAGCTGACGTTTGACCAGGTCAAGGAAGGCCGGGAATGAGCTGTCGGCCAAGCTGCCGCGCTTGGTCACGCCCAGCGGCATCTTCTTGGCCGCATCGACCACTTCCTGGCTCGCCACACCCTGCTCTGCCAGCAGGTCCAGGACCAGGTTGCGACGCTGCAACGCACGTTCCGGGTAACGGCGCGGGTTGTAGTAGGACGGGCCCTTGACCATGCCCACCAGCAAAGCGATCTGGTGCAGTTTCAGTTCCTGCAGCGGCTGGCTGAAGAAGAACTGACTGGCCAGGCCAAAGCCATGCACCGCGCGCTGGCCATCCTGGCCGATGAACACTTCGTTGAGGTAGGCCTCGAGGATCTCACGCTTGTCGTAGTGAATCTCCAGCAGGACCGACATCATCGCTTCGGTCAGCTTGCGGCTGAGGCTGCGCTCGTTGGTGAGGAAGAAGTTCTTCACCAACTGTTGGGTGAGGGTGCTGCCGCCCTGGCGCATGGCACCCGAGGAGGTGTTGACCCAGATTGCCCGGGCGATGGACTTGGGCGACACGCCGAAATGGCTGTAGAAGTCGCGGTCTTCGGTGGCGATCAGGGTTTCGACCAGATACGGCGGCACCTGGTCGATCTTGATCAGGATGCGGTCTTCGAGGTTCTTGGGGTAGATCCCGCCAATCATCAGCGGCTCCAGGCGAACCACGTCGAGCTTGGCGCCATTGGCGCCGTTGAGCCCGGCCACGTAGTCGCCGGAGAACCGCACGCGCACGAATTGCGCAGGCTCCATGCCCTCGTAGAACTGGAAGCCACGGGTGTTGATGTCGATGCTATTGCCATTTACCGAGGCGGCCCCCGGCCCGTTGGCCGTGCTTTCACGGCGGTAGCCAAGGGCATCGAGTTCAGTGAGAAAGTCGTTCTTGCTCAGTTTCTGGCCAACGAACAGCTCGAGCGGCCGGGCATACACCTTGGCCGGGATCGTCCAGCGCTTGCCGGAGAACTTCTCCTGCACGGTGGCATCGAGGTAGACCGCGAAGCCGGCGATCAGGACCAGACCGACCAGGCTGAGCTTGATGGCCCAGCCCAGCCAGGCGCGTGTGCGGCCGGTCGGGCGTTGTTTGGAGGGGCGAGAATTTCGGGTACGAGTCATGGCCGCGGATTATACGCACTTTGTAAAAGGGAGGCAGACGCCCCTCGGCTGTTTGCAGGGACGGCACCATTGACCATAATGGCGCATTCGAATTCCCTGACTCCCAAAAGGATGCTCCGTGAGCCAAGCCCTGATCAGCGCGCTGCAGAACCCCGCCCTTTATCCGCACCCGGTCGAGGGCTTCACGCTCATCGAGACACACATTTCCTGGGTACTGCTCACCGGCGAGTACGCCTACAAGATCAAGAAACCGATGAACTTCGGCTTCCTCGACTTCACCACCCTCGAACAGCGTGGCCACTTCTGCAACGAAGAGCTGCGCCTGAACCAGCGCCTGACAGAAGGCCTTTACCTGGAGGTGCTGCCGATCACCGGTAGCGCCGAAGCACCGCAGATCGGCGGCGAAGGCGTGGCAATCGAGTACGCGCTGAAGATGCGCCAGTTCCCCGAAGGCCAGATGCTCAACACCTTGCAGGCCAACGGCGAGCTGAACGCCGGGCACATCGACCAGATGGCCCAGCAGATCGCCGAGTTCCACCTGCAAGCACCGAAAGTGCCGGTGGATCATCCACTGGGCAGCCCGGACGCGGTCATGGCGCCGGTCGAGCAGAACTTCGAGCAGATCCGTCCGTTCCTCACCGACGCCGCCGACCTGCAACAGTTGGACAACCTCCAGGCCTGGGCCCAGGACAGCTTCAAGCGTCTGCACGGGCTGTTCGAAGCGCGCAAGGCCAATGGTTTCATCCGCGAGTGCCACGGTGACATCCATCTGGGCAACGCCACCTTGATCGACGGCAAGGTGGTGATCTTCGATTGCATCGAGTTCAACGAGCCGTTCCGCCTGACCGACGTCTACGCCGATATTGCCTTCCTGGCCATGGACCTCGAAGACCGTGGTCTCAAGTGCCTGTCGCGCCGCTTCATCAGCCAGTACCTGGAGCTGACCGGCGACTACGCAGGCCTGGAGCTGCTCAACTTCTACAAGGCCTACCGGGCCCTGGTGCGTGCCAAGGTCGCGCTGTTCAGCCTGTCGCCCGACAGCGATGGCGTGCAGCGCGCCACCACCCTGCGCACCTACCGCAACTATGCCAACCTGGCCGAAAGCTACGCGGCCATCCCTTCGCGCCTGCTGGCCATCACCCATGGCGTGTCGGCAGTGGGCAAGAGCCATGTCGCGATGCGCCTGGTCGAATCGCTGGGCGCGGTGCGCGTACGCTCCGACGTCGAACGCAAGCGCCTGTTCGGCGAGCAGCCAGCAGCGGCCAACGGCCAACTGCAAACCGGTATCTATGCCCAAGAGGCCAGCGCCGCCACTTACGCGCACCTGCACCAACTGGCAACGACCATTCTGCGCGCCGGTTTCCCGGTGGTGCTGGACGCCACCTACCTCAAGCACGCCCAACGCCAGGCCGCGGCGGAAGTTGCCAGCCAAACCGGCGTGCCGTTCCTGATCCTCGACTGCCACGCGCCCGAAGCGGTGATCACCAGCTGGCTGGCGCAGCGCCAAGTCGAAAACGTCGATCCATCGGATGCCACGCTGGAGGTGGTCAAGGCCCAGCAGGCCAGCCGCGAGCCTCTGGATGCCCAGGAGCTGCAGCAGTGCACGCCTGTCGACACGCAACACAGCAGCAGCATGGACCAGGTGATCGAGCAGATTCGCCAGCGCCTGCCGGGCCTCTAGCGTGAAGCAGTCGACAGTTCCCGCTTGAAATTCGGCGCCTCCCTGCCGATAGCATTAAAATGACATCATCCACACAGGAGGCGCCGCCATGAACCAACCCCGTCAGCTGGACAACGTGCTGTTCACGCTGGTGCGTAACGAACAGATCGCCGCCTTCAACCGCGAGAAAGCCCAGTACGCCGCCATCGACTTTCGTGGCGGTGACTTCCGCGGCCTGGATCTGCGTGAACTGGACACCCGCGGCATCGACTTCACCGATGCTTACTTCCGTGCCGCCGACCTGCGGGGCCTGGACCTGCGGGACAATGGTCTGGAAGGCGCCAGCCTTGCCCATGCGCAGATCTCCGGTACGTATTTCCCGGCCGAACTGTCTGCCGACGAGATTCTGATGTCGGTGAAATACGGCACCCGCCTGCGATATCGCACAATTCGTTAAGCGCAGTGCTGGGCCAGGTCGCCTCATGGCGAGCTGGCCCAGCGTGCCGCTATCCCATCGGCCCCCGGCGAAAGGCCGCATAATCGCCAAGCCCCGCTACACTCCTTTCTGACCTGCTCGCGATTTATCCACAAGACCCGTTCAGCCATCGCAAGGAGGCTCGATGAACGATGAATTGCAGCACCTGAAAAACCTTGGCAAGACCTCCGCGCAATGGCTGCACGCCGTCGGCATCCACAGTGCGTCGGACCTTCGTCGCCTGGGCGCGGTGGGGGCCTATCAGGCCGTGAGAACGCGAGGATTCCGGGCTTCCAAAGTGCTGCTGTATGCCATCGAAGGGGCCTTGCTGGATATGCACTGGAACGATCTGCCAGAAGAACGCAAGCAAGCACTGAACCAGCAACTCGACGCTAAAAGCCCCGCGCCACGCGCCGAAAAATAAATTCGGAAAAGGCATTGACGATTAAATGAGAATCGTTATGATTATCACAACTGGTCGCGAGACTGGTTGGATAAGCTGAAAGCCCCTGGTTCGGGCCTCAGATTATCTCCTCATCAGGCTAATCACGGTTATTGACCCGCCCATTGGGCGGGTCTTTTTTTGCCCGCGATTCAACGCCCCTTGCGCAGCTGCGCGCAATAATCCTGTTCAGGCAGCGCTGCGGTGTACCAGACAAAGTCGGCCATGCCCGGCTCGACTTCTGCGCCAATCTCCGCCAGCAACACCACCACGGTATCGCCCTCGGCCCCCAGATCAGCCAGGTGCAGCGGCACGCCCAGGTCCTTGCGTGCGTGGTAGCTGCCGGTGAACAGCAACGCCGGCTGTGGTGCGGCCAGCAGGCGCTCGGCAATACGCCGATCACGCTGCTGCTGGACCGCGAGCATGGCCGACACCTGGCTTTCCGGCAATAGGTTGCAGTGCCCCGTGCGCACCTGCTCGCGCAGCGCCTCAAGCACTCTGGGTTGGTTGGAGCGCTCGCCCACCGGACGCTGCGGATAGCGATAGGCCTCGCGGATCTCGCCAGGTGAGAGGTTGGCGGCAAGCAACGGATAAGGCTGCTGCATGGCATGCCGTACGATAGCCCCATACAGCGCCCAGTCCCAGCCCGCGTCCCAATCCAACGCCTTGGGCAGATCCGGCGGCAATGGCGTATTGGCCTGTAGCGTATCGACCAACGGCTGCTGCTCAGGCTCCAGCATCTCCAACAGCAAGCTGCCCTGCGCTCGACGACTCTCCAGCGCACGCAACAACCACAGCTGCAAGGCATGCTGATCGGGATTGTCGTGCTTCTCGCCAACCAGCACCCGCGGCGCACCAGCCAGGCGCTGTATCAGCTGCGCCGGACTAAGCAACTCACCACTGGCTAGGTCGCGGATCTGCCCCAAGCGCGAATCGTCGCGCCCTTCGCTGCTCTGCCAGACCGGCAGCGGCGCCAGTTGAGCTTGGCAAGCGCTCAAGGCCAGCGCCAGGCAGATCGACACACCAGACAACAGCGGATAGCGCATTGCGGCAAGCTCCTAGCGGGTGATGATCAGCGGATGGCCGCGCTCCGGGTGCGGCTGCACCAAGACGTCAATGCCGAACACAGCCTTCAGCGCGGTCGGGGTGAGCACCCGCTGCGGGGTATCCAGCGCGTGGCAACGACCCTGCTCGAGCAGCAGGATATGGTCACAGTAACGCGCCGCCAGGTTCAGGTCATGCAGGATCACCAGCA
This sequence comes from Pseudomonas sp. NY15463, assembly GCF_048068415.1. NCBI lineage: Bacteria > Pseudomonadati > Pseudomonadota > Gammaproteobacteria > Pseudomonadales > Pseudomonadaceae > Pseudomonas > Pseudomonas sp. NY15463. The sequence goes on along the minus strand of NZ_JBLUQD010000011.1, from coordinate 107,344 downwards.
CCGCTGCGCCACGCTCGGCAAAACGACGCACCGCCTGCAACGTAGTGTGCTGGTGCAGCGGGTCGAGCGCCGAAGTGGGTTCGTCGAGCAGCAGCGTGGTCCCGGGCTCGCCGGGCCATAACTGCGCCAGCACCCGCGCCAGATGCACGCGCTGACGCTCGCCGCCTGACAACGCCAGGTAGCTGCGTTCGGCCAGGTGCGAAGCGTCTGCCGCCGCCAGCGCGGCGCTGACGATCTCGCGGTCACGGGCCTGGCCGCTGGCGTGGGGCAGACGCCCCATGCCGACCACTTCCTCGACGCTGAAGGAAAATCCAAGCGTGGAAACCTGCGGCAGCACCGCCAGGCGCTGGGCCCGCGCCTGGCCGGGCCAGTCGCCCAACGCGCGGCCATCCAGACGCACCTCGCCCGAGGTAGGCGTCAGCTCGCCACACAGCGCACCGAGTAAGCTGCTCTTGCCAGCGCCATTGGGCCCCAGCACGCCGAGCACCTGCCCCGGTTGCAGTTGCAGGTGGATACCGTGCAACACCTCGGTGGTGCCCCGGGTGAGCGAAAGGCTTTCGACATCGAGCATCAGCTACGCCCTCGCACCAGCAAAAACAGAAAGAACGGCGCGCCGATGAACGCCGTGACGATACCGATCGGCAGCTCCGCCGGCGCCAGCGCCAAGCGGGCGATCAGATCGGCGAACAGCAGCAGCGTCCCCCCGGCCAGCAACGAGGCCGGCAACAGCACGCGATGATCGGGCCCAGCCACCAACCGTACCAGATGCGGGACCACCAGGCCGATGAAGCCGATCAGCCCCGCCGCCGCCACCGCCGCACCAACGCCAAGTGCGGTGCAGAACACCAGTTCGCGCTTGAGCCCCTCGACATCGACGCCCAGATGACGCGCCTCCGACTCGCCCAGCAGCAAGGCATTGAGCGCCTGCGCACGGCGCGGCAGCCACAGGGTCACGGCGACGGACACCAGTAATAGGGGCCACAACCGCTGGTAGCTGGCACCATTGAGGCTGCCGAGGTTCCAGAACGTCAGGGTGCGCAGGGTGGCGTCGTCGGCCAGGTAGCTGAACAACCCCACCGCCGAGCCGCCCAGTGCAGTCATGGCGATACCGGCCAGTAACATGGTGGCGACGTTGGTCTGGCCATCACGCCGGCCCAGGCGATACACCAGAGCGGTCACGCCCAAACCACCGACGAAAGCGCACAGTGACAACAGGTAAGGCGCGAACCACGCCGGCATACCACCCAGCCAGCTACCGCCGACGATCGCCAGCGCCGCCCCAAGTGCAGCGCCACTGGCCACCCCCACCAGACCGGGGTCTGCCAGCGGGTTGCGGAACAGCCCCTGCATGGCCACGCCCGACAGCGCCAGTACCGCCCCCACCGCCAGGCCAAGCAAGGTGCGCGGCAGGCGGATCTGGCCAAGGATCATCTCGGCCTGTTCGAGCCCCTTGGCATCGAGCGGTACACCGATCAGGCGCACGCCGGCACGCAGCGTGTCGAACAACGGCAGGCTGACTGGCCCCAGCGCCAACGACAGCCATACGGCCAGCAAGCACAGCAGGACCAGGCAGGTGAACAGCGTACGCGGCTGAACCCGCGGCTTCATGGGTTCAGCAGAGCCTTGGCGCCAGGGTAGAAGCTGGCCGCCAGGACATGCAGGGCAGCCGGCAGACGAGGACCCAGGCCACCGACCAGCAAGGTTGGGTCAAGCGCTATCAGGCGTTTTTCACGCACCGCGCGGCTGCTGGCCAGCGCCGGGTTTTCCTTGATCAGTGCCTGTAACGCCTGCTCACCACTCAGGGCGCGGTCGGAGAACACCACCACGTCCGGGTCCAGGGCGGCCAGGGCTTCTACCGAGAAATTCTTGTAGCCCTGGTGGTCGGCCAGGTTGCGCCCGCCCGCTTGGCGCAGCACCCAGTCACCCGAGCTGCCCTGCCCTGCGATCAGCGGCTTGGCGCCCGCATGGCCGACCAGCAGTAGCACCCCCGGCGCCTTCTGCCCGGCCTGGGCTTGCTTGATCTGCGCGTGCAGCGCATCCAGCTGGCGGCGATAGTCAGCCGCCAGTTCGCCCGCCTTCTGCTCACTGCCCAGCAGCGTCCCTAGGTGCTTGAGGTTGTCGTCCACCGCGCTCAGCTCGGCCTTGCTGGAGAACAGCTCGACCCGCACCCCGGCGTTGCGGATCTGCGCCAGCACCGGCGGCGGACCCATTTCTTCAGTACCTACCAGTACATCCGGGCGCAGGCTGAGAATGCCCTCGGCCGAAAGTTGGCGCTGGTAGCCAATGCTCGGCAATGCCTTGAGCGATTCGGGATGCTGACTGGTCGTGTCGACGCCAACCAGGCGTTGCTCACCGCCCAATGCGCTGATCCACTCGCTCAACGCGCCGCCGGCGCTGACCCAGCGTTGCGGCAGCTCGGTAGCCAACGTGTGGGAGGACAGCAACAGACCGGCGCACAAGACAATCAGGGCAGAGGGGCGGCGCATCATCGAATTCCTTTGCAGAAGGCGGGCTGCACGCCTTGTGGCGGGCAACGTAACTGCGCACCATGGACAGCCTGGCGCAGCGAATGCGGGCAATTTGATAATTGTTCGCATTGAAGCGTCAAGCCACACACTATTAAGAAGCCTTTAATGCACTACCTCTGCCCCAGCGCCGCCCTCGCCGAAGGTCAAAGCCGCGCATTCGCCGTCGCCGACTTGTCACTGTTCGGCGTGCGCCACAACGGCTCGGTATACCTCTATCGCAACCGCTGTCCGCACCGTGGCATCGCCCTGAACTGGAACGCCGAAGGTGTGCTCGACGCCAGCGGCAAGTTGATCCAATGCGCCCACCATGGTGCGCAATTCATCATTGCCAGCGGCGAATGCGTCACCGGCCCCTGCACCGGCGAATGGCTGGAGGCCCTGGACTGCCGCGAAGACAGCCAAGGCATCTGGCTCATGCTGTAAGCAGCACCGGCAGGCGGCGGTCGATGACGATACCGGTGGCATCCAGGCGAGCGCCGTAGGCCAATACCTCGACCCCCTGCGCCACCGCCTCGCGCAACGCTTGCGCATAGGCGGGATCGATCTCATCCGCCGGTCGCACCGCCTCGATGCCGGTCAGGTTCACGCAGTACAACTGCACCGCACGAATGCCCTGTCGAGCCAGCGCCGCCAGTTCACGCAAATGCTTGGCACCGCGCTGGGTGACCGCATCTGGAAACGCCGCCACAGCGGTGTCGGGATAACCGAGGGTGACGCTCTTGACCTCGACATACGCTGGGCCGTCCTCGAACGTCAGGTAGAAGTCGATGCGACTGCGCTCCTCGCCATAGGCCACTTCACGCCGTAGCGCCGTGAACCCGGCAAGCTCGGTGATCACCCCAGCGCGCAAGGCCTCCTCCACCAACGCATTGGCCCGCCCGGTGTTGACGCAGGCCAGGCGCCCCTGCGGCGTCTCGCTGATTTCCCAGGTGCCGGGCAGCTTGCGCTTGGGGTCGGTGGAGCGACTGAACCACACCTGCCCGCCCTCACGCATGCAGTTGAGCATGGAGCCGGTGTTAGGGCAGTGGATGGTCAGTTGCTCACCGTTGGCCAGCTCGATGTCGGCGAGAAAGCGCTTGTAGCGGCGCAGCAGCCGCGCGTGTTCCAGTGCTGGAAAGAACTCCATCAGCCTTGCCAGCTGCGCAGGCCACGGGCGATGCGCTGCACCGCCTCTTCCAGGCGCGGCAGGCTCTGGGTGTAGGAAAACCGAACGTGGTGACCGGCTTGATGGCGCCCGAAATCCAGCCCCGGGGTAAACGCCACATGTTCGGTTTCCAGGAAGTGCCGGCAGAACGCGAAGGCATCGTCGCCGAACGCGCTGATATCGGCATACAGATAAAAGGCTCCCTGAGGCTCGACGGCGATGCCGAAGCCCAACTCACGCAAAGCTGGCAGCAGGTAGTCCCGACGCAGGCCGAACTCGGCGCGGCGCGCTTCGAGAATCGCCAAGGTGTCGGGCTGGAAGCACGCCAACGCCGCGTGCTGGGCCATGCTCGGGGCACTGATGTAGAGGTTCTGCGCCAGCTTCTCCAAATCGCCGACTGCCGAAGGTGGCGCGACCAGCCATCCCAGACGCCAACCGGTCATCCCGAAATACTTGGAAAAACTATTGAGGACGAACGCCTGGTCATCCACTTCCAGCACGCTGGGTGCGTCCATACCGTAGGTCAGGCCGTGGTAGATCTCGTCCACCACCAGATGGCCATGCCGCTCACGGGTGGCCTGGGACAAACTGGCCAGCTGCTCGCGGTCGAGCACCGTCCCGGTGGGATTGGCCGGCGAGGCCACCAGGGCGCCGACGGTGTCCTTGTCCCAGTGGCGCTGTACCAGATCGGCGGTGAGCTGGTAGTTGACTTCCGGTCCGACCGGCACCAACTGCGCACCGCCTTCGACCAGGCGCAGGAAATGGCGGTTGCACGGATACCCCGGGTCAGCCAGCAGCCAGTGTTTACCCGGATCGACCAACAGGCTGCTGGCCAGCAGCAGGGCGCCTGAGCCACCGGGGGTGATCAGTACCCGCTCGGGGTCCAGGTCTACGCCATAGCGCTGACCATAGAAGCCCGCGATGGCTTCGCGCAACGCCGGCAGGCCACGGGCTGCGGTGTAGCGCGTGTGTCCGGCAGCCAACGCAGCCTGGCCTGCGGCGACGATGGGCGCAGCGGTGGTGAAATCCGGCTCGCCGATCTCGAGATGGATCACATCATGGCCTGCAGCCTGCAATTCATTGGCACGCGCCAGCAGTGCCATGACGTGAAAGGGTTCGATAGCGCGACTGCGCGCGCTGTGTGGCTGAGCCATGGGCCTTCTCTCATTTGGGTCTAGACTGGTGATTCTACCCGTGCGCACCTGCGAACGTGCGGCTCACGCCGCTGTCAATAGCAGGCATAGCGCGGGGTAGCGCACCCCGGATCTATCTGGTAAGTTCGGCGGCTCGCAGTCGCAGGGCCGGCGGGTGCCGGAGATGGAAGCAAGCCTGCGCATTGGATCAGATGAGTGAGAGGCGGTCTATTCATGTCCACCGTAGAAAAGCAAAAAGCCCAGACCATGTACGGTGTCGAACCCTACGTAGAGACCAAGGGTGAAGAGTACATGGGCGAGCCCATGAAAAAGCACTTCATCAAACTGCTCAGCGCCTGGAAAGGCGAGCTGATGGTCAGTGTGGATCGCACCGTAGACCACATGAAGGACGAAGCCGCCAACTTCCCAGACCCGGCCGACCGTGCCAGCCAGGAAGAAGAGTTCGCCCTTGAGCTGCGCAACCGCGATCGCGAGCGCAAGCTGATTAAGAAAATCGACAAGACCCTCGACAAGATCAAGGAAAAGGACAGCGACTACGGCTGGTGCGACTCCTGCGGCGTCGAGATCGGCCTGCGCCGTCTCGAGGCACGCCCGACCGCCGATCTGTGCTTCGACTGCAAGGAAATCGCGGAGAAAAAGGAAAAGACCGTCGGCAAAGGCTGACCCTTTCCTCATCCGAACGGGGCGCATCATGCGCCCCGTTTTCATTTATATAGCTGTGCAGCCCATGACCGACTCCCGCTACATCGGACGCTTCGCCCCCACCCCCAGTGGCTTCCTGCATTTCGGCTCGCTGGTCGCCGCCCTCGCCTCTTGGCTCGACGCACGCGCCGTGGGTGGCCGCTGGCTGCTGCGCCTGGAAGACACCGACCCACCCCGCGAGATGCCCGGCGCACGCGACGCCATCCTGCAAACCCTGGAGCGCTATGGCCTGGAATGGGACGGCGAAGTGGTGTGCCAGAGTCAGCGGCACGACGCGTATGCGGCGGTGGTCGATCACTTGTTCAACCTGGGGCTGGCCTACGCCTGTACCTGCTCGCGCAAGCAGCTGGAAGGGCATGCCGGGATCTACCCAGGCCTGTGCCGCAACGCAGGGCACCCACGGGAAGGGGCAGCGATCCGCCTGCGGGTCCCCGAGCTGATCTACCGCTTCGAAGACCGGGTACAGGGCCATTTCGAGCAACACCTGGGCCGCGAAATCGGTGATTTCATCATCCAGCGGCGCGACGGGCTGTACGCCTACCAACTGGCAGTGGTGCTGGACGATGCCTGGCAAGGCGTGACCGATATCGTGCGCGGCGCCGACCTGCTGGACAACACCCCACGCCAGCTCTATCTGCAAGAGCTGCTGGGTTTCTCGCAGCCGCGCTACCTGCATATTCCGCTGATCACCCAGCCGGACGGGCACAAACTGGGCAAGTCCTACCGCTCGCCGCCGCTCGAGGCGGATCAGGCCACGCCGCTGTTGCTGCGGGCACTGCGAGCCCTCGGCCAGACGACCGAGGCGCAGCTGCAAAGCGCCAGCCCCGCCGAAGTACTGGCGGTGGCGCGCCAGCGCTGGCAGCCTGAGCGTATTGCCCGGCAACTGACAGTGCCCGAGGCGGATTTGCACTGAGGCCGCAGCGGCCGGTTCGCCGGCCTGCACGCACACGTCACCGCCAAACAATCAAAAGCCCAAACATTTCAAACCCTTGGCCAAGCGTAGCGATTCCCGCTAACCTCGCCTGCGCCAATTGCGCCAATAATAACGCCAAGCCCGCAGCGCCTAACCATCGAGGCCAACATGTATATCTATCGCTTGGTCCTGCTTCTGGTCGTGGGGATCTACCTGTTCTCCCCGGCCATCATGGACTGGTGGATCGAGCCGACCGGAGCCTGGTATCGCCCCTACCTGCTCTGGCTGATCCTGATCGTCGTCACCTTCATCCTGCAGAGCCAACGAGATGCCGATGAGCTTTAGCCTGACCCAGATGATCCTGATCAGCGCCGCCTACCTGCTGGTGCTGTTCAGCGTGGCCTGGATCAGCGAACGCGGACTGATCCCGCGCGCAGTCATCCGCCACCCCCTGACCTACACCTTGTCGCTGGGCGTTTATGCCAGTGCCTGGGCCTTTTATGGCTCGGTGGGCTTGGCTTACCAGTACGGCTATGGCTTCCTCGCCTGCTACCTGGGCGTGTCGGGCGCCTTCCTGCTGGCGCCGGTGCTGCTCTACCCGATCCTCAAGATCACCCGGACCTACCAGCTCTCCTCGCTGGCCGATCTGCTCGCGTTTCGCTTCCGCAGCACCTGGGCGGGCGCGCTGACCACCATTTTCATGCTGATCGGCGTGCTCCCGCTGCTGGCGCTGCAAATCCAGGCGGTGGCTGACTCCATCAGCATCCTGACCGGCGAGCCGGTCAAGGCACGGGTGGCATTCGCGTTTTGCGTGCTGATCGTGCTGTTCACGATTTTCTTCGGCTCGCGGCATATCGCCACCCGGGAAAAACACGAAGGACTGGTGTTCGCCATCGCCTTCGAGTCGGTGATCAAGCTGCTGGCACTCGGCGGGATCGGCCTGTACGCGTTGTATGGGGTATTCGGCGGCCCCCACGAGCTGGAAGTGTGGCTGCTACAGAACCAGACTGCCCTCGCCGCCCTGCACACACCGCTGCAGGAAGGCCCGTGGCGCACGCTGCTGCTGGTGTTCTTCGCCTCGGCGATCGTCATGCCGCACATGTACCACATGGCCTTCACCGAAAACCTCAGCCCGCGCTCGCTGGTCAGCGCCAGCTGGGGCCTGCCACTGTTCCTGCTGCTGATGAGCCTGGCCGTGCCGCTGGTGCTGTGGGCCGGACTACGCCTGGGCGCAAGCACCAATCCCGAATACTTCACCCTGGGACTGGGGATTGCCGCCAACAACGAAGCCCTGGCGCTACTGGCCTACGTCGGCGGGCTGTCGGCAGCCAGTGGCCTGATCATCGTCACCACCCTCGCGCTCTCGGGCATGGCCCTGAACCATCTGGTGCTGCCGCTCTACCAGCCCCCAGCCGAAGGCAACATCTATCGTTGGCTGAAATGGACCCGCCGCGCATTAATCGTGGCGATCATCACCGCCGGTTTCGTCTTCTACCTGACCCAGAACAATCACCAGAGCCTGGCCAACATGGGCATCGTCGCGTTCGTCGCGACCCTGCAGTTCCTGCCCGGCGTGCTTTCGGTGCTGTACTGGCCGACCGCTAACCGACGCGGCTTCATCGCCGGGCTGCTGGCCGGCATGCTGGTCTGGATGCTGACCATGCTCCTGCCGCTGCTGGGCAACCTGCAGGGCTTCTACATCCCCATGTTGGATGTGATCTACGTCCTCGACGATACCAGTTGGCACATGGCTGCTATCGGCTCGCTGGCAGTCAACGTGCTGTTGTTCACGCTGATCTCGCTGTTCACCAACGCCAGCAGCGAAGAGGCCAGTGCCGCCGAGGCCTGCGCGGTGGACAACGTGCGTCGCCCGCAGCGCCGTGAGCTGCATGCCGCTTCCCCGCAAGAGTTCGCCACACAACTGGCCAAACCGCTGGGCGCCAAGGCGGCGCAGAAAGAGGTCGAGCAGGCGCTGCGTGACCTCTACCTGCCCTTCGACGAGCGTCGTCCCTATGCCCTGCGCCGTCTGCGCGATCGCATCGAGGCCAATCTGTCCGGCCTGATGGGCCCAAGCGTCGCCCAGGACATGGTCGAAACCTTCCTGCCATACAAGTCCGGTAACGAAAACTACGTTACCGAGGACATCCACTTCATCGAAAGCCGCCTTGAGGACTACCACTCGCGCCTGACCGGCCTTGCCGCCGAACTCGACGCGTTGCGCCGCTACCACCGCCAGACCTTGCAGGAACTGCCCATGGGCGTGTGCTCGCTGGCCAAGGACCAAGAGATCCTGATGTGGAACAAAGCGATGGAAGAACTGACCGGCATCGCCGCCAAGCATGTGGTCGGCTCGCGCCTGGTGACCATCGCCGACCCGTGGCGCGGCCTGCTGCAAGGTTTCATCAACCTGCCCGACGAGCACCTGCACAAGCAACGCCTGGCCCTCGACGGCCAGCCGCGCTGGCTGAACCTGCACAAGGCCGCCATCGACGAGCCGCTGGCACCCGGTAACAGCGGCCTGGTGCTGCTGGTGGAGGACCTCACCGAAACCCAGGCACTGGAAGACAAGCTGGTGCACTCCGAACGCCTGGCCAGCATTGGTCGCCTGGCAGCCGGCGTGGCCCACGAGATCGGCAACCCGATCACCGGCATCGCGTGCCTGGCCCAGAATCTGCGCGAAGAGCGCGAGGACGACGGCGAGATCATCGAGCTGTCCAGCCAGATCCTGGAACAGACCAAGCGGGTATCACGCATCGTTCAGTCCCTGATGAGCTTCGCGCATGCCGGCGGCAGCCAGCAGAACAGCGAAGAACCGGTGTGCCTGGCCGAAGTGGCGCAGGACGCGATTGGCCTGCTGGCGTTGAACCGGCGCAATTTCGAAGTGCAGTTCTTCAACCTGTGCAACCCGGACCACTGGGTCGAGGGCGATCCCCAACGCCTGGCCCAGGTCCTCATCAACCTGCTGTCCAACGCCCGCGACGCCTCGCCCGCAGGCAGCGCCGTGCGCGTGCGCACTGAAAGCAGCGAGCACACCATCGACCTGATCGTCGAAGACGAAGGCAGTGGTATCCCGAAGAACATCATGGACCGCCTGTTCGAGCCCTTCTTCACCACCAAGGACCCAGGCGAAGGCACCGGACTGGGGCTCGCTCTGGTCTATTCCATCGTGGAAGAGCATTATGGGCAAATCACCATCGACAGCCCGGCCGATATCCAGCGCCAGCGTGGTACCCGGATCCGCGTGACCCTGCCCCGGCATGTCGTAGCGACGTCCCCTGAAATTCGAGACCGTCGAGAGAATTGAATCAATGCCGCACATTCTGATCGTCGAAGACGAAACCATCATCCGTTCGGCCTTGCGCCGCTTGCTCGAACGCAACCAGTACCAGGTCAGCGAAGCCGGCTCGGTGCAGGAAGCCCAGGAACGCTTCAGCATTGCCACCTTCGACCTGATCGTCAGCGACCTGCGTCTGCCTGGCGCACCGGGCACCGAGCTGATCAAGCTCGGCATGGGCACGCCGGTGCTGATCATGACCAGCTATGCCAGCCTGCGCTCGGCCGTGGACTCAATGAAAATGGGCGCGGTGGACTACATCGCCAAGCCCTTCGACCACGACGAGATGCTTCAGGCGGTGGCGCGCATCCTGCGTGATCGGCAAAACGCCCCGGCCCCAGGATCGGCCCCTGAAGCCCGCGCCAGCAATGGCAAGGCCGCTGCTGAAAAACCCGCACCGGCCGCCGCCAACGGCGAGATCGGCATCATTGGCTCGTGCGCACCGATGCAGGAGCTGTACGTCAAGATCCGCAAGGTTGCGCCCACCGACTCCAACGTACTCATCCAGGGCGAGTCGGGCACCGGTAAAGAGCTGGTGGCCCGGGCCCTGCACAACCTGTCGCGGCGGGCCAAGGCACCGATGATTTCGGTGAACTGCGCGGCGATTCCAGAAACCTTGATCGAGTCCGAACTGTTCGGCCACGAAAAAGGCGCATTCACTGGCGCCAGCGCCGGGCGTGCCGGTTTGGTCGAAGCCGCCGACGGTGGCACGCTGTTCCTTGACGAAATCGGCGAGCTGCCACTCGAAGCGCAGGCCCGCCTGCTGCGCGTGTTGCAGGAAGGCGAGATTCGCCGGGTCGGCTCGGTGCAGTCGCAAAAGGTCGATGTGCGTCTGATCGCCGCGACCCACCGCGACCTGAAGAACCTCGCCAAGGCCGGCCAGTTCCGCGAAGACCTGTATTACCGCCTGCATGTGATCGCCCTCAAGTTGCCGGCCCTGCGCGAACGTGGCAGCGACGTGTTGGAGATCGCCAGCGCCTTCCTGGCTCGCCAGAGCGCGCGCATTGGCCGTGACGACCTGCACTTCTCGCACGACGCCGAACAGGCCATCCGTCACTACAGTTGGCCAGGTAACGTGCGCGAGCTGGAGAACGCCGTGGAGCGCGCGGTGATCCTCAGCGAGAGCGCGGAGATTTCCGCCGACCTGCTGGGCATCGACATCGAGCTGGCGGACCTCGAGGACGACGACGGCCTGGACAACCTGCCCCCGTTGGCCGCAGGCGGCGCCAACAATGCCAGCCATGAGCCCACCGAGGACCTGTCGCTGGAGGACTACTTCCAGCACTTCGTACTCGAACACCAAGATCACATGACCGAGACGGAACTGGCCCGCAAGCTGGGTGTAAGCCGCAAATGCCTGTGGGAGCGCCGCCAGCGCCTGGGCATTCCACGTCGCAAGAGCAACGCCACCAGCGACAACTGACACAACGCCACGTCCCTCGCGCGGGGCAAGTCGCATCGGTACGCCGACGCGCCTTGCCCCGCGCTGCGTTTGGGCGCCGGTAACACAAGCCAGCGCCCGCAAAAATCTGTTACCTCTGCCCTGCGGCGTAACAGCGCACGAGGCGTACGGTAACGAAATTTCTACATTTGCCCGGCACCGACAGCCGTCAAAATCGCCAGAGCCCCCGGTTTCATTGGACTTTCAAAAGTTGGCACGGCACCTGCTATATGTTTGGCACAAGAACAATAACAAGCACTGCAACTCAGAATAAGAACAAGACGAAACGGCTCACGCACAATAAGAACAAGATGGCGGAGGCGCAGCTAACTGATTGTTTTGGAGAGGAGTTGTGTTTGGGGCTTGCCCCACGATCAGGCAGAGAACAACAAAAACTGCACTTAAAAGCAGCACCTGAACTGATTGGACCGTAAGGTCAGCATTATCTCGGCGACCAAAGCAATCCGTTTGCTCTTAACCCCCGGTTTGGGGGTCGTTCACAAGCTTCGAGATTTGTGAACAGGGCACTCAACAAAAACAAGAAGCCCAGCAAAAAAATAATAAGAGCACACAACGACTTGATGGGGAGCTTAGGCTCCCCATGTCGTTTCTCCCTCTCTGCGATGCCCCTTGGCACACCGCCTACACCATTCCCCCAGTAAATGCTAGAATCCCCGCCCATCATGCGGCCATTCTCATACCCTTGGCCGAACATTCCTTCAAACAGTGCATCCCATGCTGAAGAAGCTGTTCCAGTCTTTCCGCCCGCCCGTCCGGGGCCAACACCACAGGCGCACCACGCCTGAAGTGATCAACAAGAGCCAGCACTCGCTGCAACGCAGCCAGTTCAGCCGCCATGCCGTGAGCATCGTCGAGCGCTTGCAGTCGGCCGGTTACGAGGCCTACCTGGTTGGCGGTTGCGTACGCGACCTGCTGCTGGGCATCACGCCCAAGGACTTCGATGTCGCCACCAGCGCTACGCCAGAGCAGGTGCGCGCCGAATTCCGCAATGCCCGCATCATCGGCCGGCGCTTCAAGCTGGTCCACGTGCATTTCGGTCGCGAGATCATCGAGGTCGCGACCTTCCGCGCGCCGCACTCGGACGAGGACCAGGCCGACAGCCACCGCTCCTCGCACAATGCCAGCGGCCGCATTCTGCGTGACAACGTCTACGGCACCCTGGAAGAAGACGCGCAGCGCCGCGACTTCACCATCAACGCGCTGTATTACGACCCGGTCAGCGAGCGCATCCTCGATTACGCCAATGGCATCCACGACGTTCGCAACCGCCTGCTGCGCCTGATCGGCGACCCGACGCACCGCTACCAGGAAGACCCGGTGCGCATGCTGCGAGCCGTGCGTTTCGCCGCCAAGCTGGACTTCGGCATCGAGAAGCACACCGTAGCACCGATCCGCGACTTGGCGCGCATGCTGCGGGATATCCCGCCAGCCCGCCTGTTCGAAGAGAGCCTCAAGCTGTTCCTCAACGGCCAGGGCGCGATCACCTTCGAGATGCTGGTCGACCTGAACCTGTTCGAGCCCCTTTTCCCAGCCAGCAGCCATGCCCTGGAAGAGCGCCCGACCTACACCCATACCCTGATCAGCCAGGCGCTGGCCAACACCGACCTGCGCGTCAAGCAGGGCAAGCCGGTGACCCCGGCGTTCCTGTTCGCCGCCCTGCTGTGGCCGGCCCTGCCAAGCCGCGTGCTGTACTTGCAGAGCCAAGGCGTGCCGCCGATTCCAGCCATGAACGGCGCGGCTCACGACCTGATCGCCGAGCAGTGCCAGCGTATCGCGATTCCCAAGCGCTTCACCCTGCCGATCCGCGAGATCTGGGACATGCAGGAGCGCCTGCCACGGCGCAGCGGCAAGCGCGCCGACATGCTGCTGGACAACCCACGCTTTCGCGCCGGCTACGACTTCCTGCTGCTGCGTGAAAGCGCCGGCGAGCAGACCGATGCGCTGGGCCAGTGGTGGACCGACTACCAGGATGCCAACGACAGCGAACGCCGCGAGATGATCCGCGAGCTGGGCAGCCGTGACGAGGCCGCCGCCCCAGGCACCGGTCCACGCAAGCGCAAGCGCAGTGGCAGTAAACGCAAGCGTGACGACGAGCAGGCCTGGGATTGAACACCACCCGAGCCTTCATCGGCCTGGGCAGCAACCTCGATGCGCCGGCCGAACAGTTGCGCAGCGCCCTGCAGGCCCTCGACCTGATCGAAGGCAGCCGCCTGGTGGCGGCCTCGGCGCTGTACACCAGCGACTCGCTGTTGCCGGGCCAGCCGCGTTACACCAACGCGGTGGCCGCGATCGACACCGCGCTCGCGCCACTGGCCCTGTTGGACGCCCTGCAAGCCATCGAAAACGACCAGGGCCGTGTGCGCGCAGAGCGCTGGGGCCCGCGTACGCTGGACCTCGACGTGCTGTTGTTCGGTGACCAGGTCATCGACCTGCCGCGCCTGAAAGTGCCGCACTACCACATGCATGCCCGCCCGTTCGTGCTCTACCCGCTTGCCGAGCTGGTCCCGGAAAGCTTCCGCCTTGCCGATGGCCGCAGTCTCGCGCAAATGCTTCAAGACTGCCCGTTCGTCGGCCTGGAACGCCTGTAATTCGGGCGTTTCAGACAGCGGTAACGCCAGTAACACCCCTGCCGTAACAATGCGGTAACAGGGTCATTGACTTCCCCCACCTCGCTCACGACTATAAGCGTCCCGCGGCACCAACCCGCCGCTATCACCCATTTAGGCCCGGACGGACCTGTGCCCGAACATCACAACGATGATGTGCCGCTCCGATTGATGAATACACGCGTTGTACGCAGTCGTCTTTCACAGCGCCTGAACGAGGATGCCCCTACATGCCTGAAGTAACCCTGACCACCCTCAATGGCCTGAAGGCCAAGGGTGAAAAAATCACCATGCTGACCTGCTATGACGCCACCTTCGCCAAGGCCGCCAGCGCAGCCGGCGTCGAAGTGTTGCTGGTGGGCGACTCGCTGGGCATGGTCCTGCAAGGCCATGACAGCACCCTGCCGGTCGACAACGACGACATGGCCTACCACACCGCCTGCGTCAAACGTGGTAACACAGGTGCACTGATCCTCGCCGACCTGCCGTTCATGGCCCACGCCACCCCCGAACACGCCTTCGCCAACGCCGCCCAACTGATGCGCGCAGGCGCGCACATGGTCAAGATCGAGGGTGCAGCGTGGTTGGCCGACACTATTGGACGGCTAGCCGAGCGTGGTGTACCGGTTTGTGCGCATATGGGCCTCACGCCACAGACCGTGAATGTGCTTGGCGGCTACAAGGTCCAAGGTCGCCAGGAAGCCCAGGCGCGGCAGATGCGCGCCGACGCCATCGCCCTGGAGCAGGCCGGCGCAGCGATGCTGCTGCTCGAATGCGTGCCCAGCGAGCTGGCCGCCGAAATCACCCAGGCGGTAGGCATTCCGGTCATCGGTATCGGCGCAGGCAGCGCGACCGATGGCCAGGTGCTGGTGCTGCACGACATGCTCGGGCTGTCGCTCAGTGGCCACGTGCCGAAATTCGTGAAGAACTTCATGCACGGCCAACCCGATATCCAGAGTGCCCTGGCGGCCTACGTACAGGCTGTGAAGGACGTCAGTTTCCCCGCCAGCGAACATGGGTTCAGCGCATGAATACCGTCAAGACCGTCCGTGAACTGCGCGCTGCCGTGGCGCGCGCCCGAGGCGAGGGCAAGCGCATCGGCTTCGTGCCGACCATGGGCAACCTGCACAGCGGGCATGCCGCCCTGGTGACCAAGGCCGCCCAACGTGCCGACTTCGTGGTGGCGAGCATCTTCGTCAACCCGCTGCAATTCGGTGCCGGCGAAGACCTCGACAAGTACCCACGCACCCTCGCCGCCGACCAGGAAACACTGCTCCAGGCCGGCTGCCACCTGCTGTTCGCCCCCAGCGTCGAAGAAATGTACCCCGACGGCATGGCCGTACAGACCCGGGTCAGCGTGCCACAGTTGTCCGAAGGCCTGTGCGGCGCCAGCCGCCCAGGGCACTTCGAGGGTGTAGCGACCGTGGTCAGCAAGCTGTTCAACATGGTCCAGCCCGACCTGGCGGTGTTCGGCGAGAAAGACTTCCAGCAACTGGCGGTGATCCGCGCGATGGTGCGCGACCTGAACATGCCGATCCAGATCATCGGCGAGCCGACCGTGCGTGCCGAAGACGGCCTGGCGCTGTCGTCGCGCAATGGTTACCTAAGCGCAGAACAGCGTGCTGCCGCGCCTGCACTGTACCGCGTACTGGGCAGCATCGCCGAAGCGATCCGCCATGGCCGACGCGACTTCGACGCGCTGCTTGCCGAGGGCCAGGCGCATCTGGAGGCCGCAGGGTTTCGCAAGGACTACCTGGAAGTGCGCCATGCCCTGACCCTGCGCCCGGCGCAACTCGATGACCGTGACCTGGTGGTGATCGCGGCCGCGTACCTGGGTAACACGCGCCTGATCGACAACCTGTACCTGCACCTGGCAGCCCCGACCGCCTGAGGTACACCGTGTAGGCGCGGCCGCGTGCCGCGCCTACACTGATCGCGCCAGCTGGCAGGAAAATTTCATCCGCCGCCTCACCCTGGCCATTCCCGCCTTGCGACCAATGCCTATAATGAGCAGCTTGCAACTGGCAAAGGTTGCCAGTGTCATAGCCTGACCATGCACCAAGGAAACCATCCGCAATGGCGTATTACCGTACACCCCACGATGTGACGGCGCTGCCTGCCTGGCAGGCGCTTCAGCAACACCGCGACGCCATGCAGGGCTTCAGCATGCGCGAAGCCTTCGCCGCCGACAGCAAGCGCTTCGAACAATTTTCCCTGAGCTGCTGCGGGCTGTTCCTCGACTACTCGAAGAACCTCATCGACGAAAAAGCCCGCGAGCTGCTGGTCAACCTGGCCACTGAAGTCGAACTGGGCGACGCCATCAAGTCGATGTTCAGCGGCGAGATCATCAACGCCTCCGAAGGCCGCCCAGTGCTGCACACCGCCCTGCGCCGCCCGGTCGGCGACAAGCTGAGCGTCAACGGCGTCAACGTGATGCCCGACGTGCACAAGGTACTCAACCAGATCACCGAACTGGTCGGGCGCATCCACGATGGCCTGTGGCGCGGCTACAGCGAAAAGCCAATCACCGACGTGGTGAACATCGGCATCGGTGGCTCGTTCCTGGGCCCCGAGCTGGTTTCCGAGGCCCTGCTGCCCTATGCCCAGCGCGGCGTACGCTGCCACTACCTGGCCAATATCGACGGCAGTGAATTCCATGAGCTGTCGGCCAACTTGCGCGCCGAAACCACCCTGTTCATCGTCTCGTCGAAGTCGTTCAACACCCTCGAGACCCTGAAGAACGCCATGGCCGCGCGTACCTGGTATCTGGCCCAGGGCGGTTCGGAAGCCGAGTTGTATCGCCACTTCATTGCCGTGTCGAGCAACAAGGCCGCAGCGGTGGCCTTCGGCATCCGCGAAGAGAACATCTTCCCGATGTGGGACTGGGTGGGGGGGCGCTACTCGCTGTGGTCGGCCATCGGCCTGCCAATCGCCCTGGCCATCGGCACCGCCAACTTCAAGGAGCTGCTGTCCGGCGCCTATACCATGGACCAGCACTTCCAGACCGCGCCGTTCGACAAGAACATGCCGGTACTGCTGGCCCTGCTGGGGGTGTGGTACGGCAACTTCTGGGGTGCCCAAGCTCATGCGATCCTGCCCTACGACCACTACCTGCGCAATATCACCAAGCACTTGCAGCAACTGGACATGGAGTCCAACGGCAAGAGCGTGCTGCAAGATGGCAGCCCGGTCAAAACCGACACCGGGCCGGTGATCTGGGGCGGCGTCGGCTGCAACGGCCAGCATGCCTACCATCAGCTGCTGCACCAAGGCACGCAGTTGATCCCGGCCGACTTCATCGTACCGGTGGTCAGCTTCAACCCGGTGGCCGACCATCACCAGTGGCTGTACGCCAACTGCCTGTCGCAAAGCCAGGCGCTTATGCTCGGAAAGACCCGTGAGGAAGCCGAAGCCGAGCTGCGCGCCAAGGGCCTGAACGAAGCCGATATCGCCAAGCTCGCACCGCACAAGGTCATTCCGGGCAACCGCCCGAGCAACACCCTGGTGGTCGAGCGCATCAGCCCACGTCGTCTGGGCGCGCTGGTGGCGATGTATGAACACAAGGTATTCGTGCAGAGCGTGATCTGGGGTATCAACGCATTCGACCAATGGGGCGTGGAACTGGGCAAGGAGTTGGGCAAGGGGGTCTACCAGCGCCTGGTCGGCAGCCTGGAAGACAGCGCCGAAGATGGCTCGACCCAGGGCCTGATCAACTACTTCCGCGGGCGTCACCGCGGCTGATATCGAGCTGATGCACCGCCGCCCTCACGGACCTGCAAATAAATCGCTGATTTGCACTGGCCTGTGGGAGCGGCTTCAGCCGCGAACACCGGCAAAGCCGGTGCCATCCACCGCGTCGTCTGCTTCGCGGCTAAAGCCGCTCCCACAGGGTACGCGCTGATCACACGATCACAGTGCTTTCAGGAACACACCCACCTTCTACACTGTCCATCGAATAGCCGTTGCAGTCCCTCGCCCCTAACAAGAGCAGGACCACTCGCCATGTTCGATATCCGCAACTACCCGCAAGCCCTGGCCACCTGCCAGGCCGCCGAACTGACCGACGCCGACTACCAACGCCTCTATCGCCAGTCCATCGACGATCCCGACACATTCTGGGGCGAGCAGGCCAAACGCCTGGACTGGATCAAACCCTGGTCGAGCGTGCAGCAATGCGACCTGAATACGGGCAAGGCACGCTGGTTCGACGGTGGTCAGCTCAACGTCAGCTACAACTGCATCGACCGCCACCTCGCCCTGCGCGGCGAGCAAACCGCCTTGCTCTGGGAAGGCGATGCGCCGGGCGACAGCAAGGCCATCAGCTACCGCGAACTGCACCGCCAGGTATGCCGCCTGGCCAACGCGCTCAAGGCGCGTGGCGTGAAAAAAGGCGACCGGGTGTGCATCTACATGCCGATGATCCCCGAAGCCGCTTACGCCATGCTCGCCTGCACGCGCATCGGCGCCCTCCACTCGGTGGTGTTCGGCGGTTTTTCCCCCGACGCGCTGCGTGACCGTATCCTCGACGCCGACTGCCATACCGTGATTACCGCAGACGAAGGCGTGCGCGGCGGCAAGCGCGTGCCACTCAAGCACAATGTCGACAAGGCCCTGGCCAGTTGCCCGGCGGTCAGCAGCGTACTGGTCGTCAAGCGCACCGGTGGCGACATCGCCTGGAGCGAGGGCCGCGACCTTTGGTACCACGAGGCCACGCAACAGGCCGACGAGGACTGCCCGCCCGAAGCCATGGAAGCCGAAGACCCGCTGTTCATCCTTTATACCTCCGGCAGCACCGGCAAGCCCAAGGGTGTGCTGCACACCACCGGCGGCTACCTGCTGCACGCCACGATGACGTTCAAGGTAGTGTTCGACTACCGCGACGGCGAGGTGTTCTGGTGCACCGCTGACGTGGGCTGGGTCACCGGCCACAGCTATATCGTCTACGGCCCGTTGGCCAACTGTGCGACCTCGCTGATGTTCGAGGGTGTGCCCAACTACCCTGATACCTCGCGCTTCTGGCAGGTGGTGGACAAGCATCAGGTGAACATCTTCTATACCGCGCCGACGGCCTTGCGCGCCTTGATGCGTGAAGGCGCAGCGCCACTGCAAAGCACCTCGCGGGCTAGCCTGCGCCTGTTGGGCAGCGTCGGTGAGCCGATCAACCCGGAAGCCTGGGAATGGTATTTCGAGGCCGTCGGGCAGCAGCGCTGCCCCATTGTCGATACCTGGTGGCAGACTGAAACCGGCGGCATCATGCTCACCCCGCTGCCCGGCACGCCACGCCTCAAGCCCGGTTGCGCCACGCAGCCGATGTTCGGCGTGCAACCGGTGCTGCTGGACGATCAAGGCAAGCTCATCGAAGGGCCAGGCACCGGACTGCTGGCGATCAAAGCCAGTTGGCCGGGGCAGATCCGCAGCGTCTATGGCGATCACCAGCGCATGGTCGACACCTACTTCAAACCCCTGCCCGGCTACTACTTCACCGGCGACGGCGCGCGCCGCGATGCCGACGGCGACTATTGGATCACCGGGCGCATCGATGATGTGATCAACGTCTCCGGGCACCGCATCGGTACCGCCGAGGTAGAAAGCGCGCTGGTGCTGCACGCGCGCATCGCCGAAGCAGCCGTGGTCGGTTACCCCCACGATCTCAAGGGCCAGGGCGTGTATGCGTTCGTCACCCCGATGCACGGCGTAACCCCGGACGATGCGCTAAAGGCCGAGCTGCTGGCGCTGGTGAGCAAGGAGATCGGCAGCTTCGCCAAGCCGGAGTTGATTCAATGGGCGCCGGCCTTGCCCAAGACCCGCTCGGGCAAGATCATGCGGCGTATACTGCGCAAGATCGCCTGCAACGAACTGGACAACCTGGGAGATACCTCGACCCTCGCTGACCCCAGCGTTGTCCAGGACCTGATCGACAAGCGCCTCAACACCTAACCTGCGGCCCCCTCGGCGGCCGCCTCAGCGCAAGGCCGCCATGGAAGCTCTACGCCGTCGCATCGAAACCCAGGTCATGAGCCTTACCGGCCTGGCCCTCGGCCAGCTCGATCTGGAGTCGCCCAAAGGCGACCCAGGCCTGTTTGGCCCGCAGAGCATCAGCTGGCAGGTGCACGGCGACTTTCCCAGCATGCTGGTCGGCGGCATCAGTGCGTTGATGCTGCAACTGCTGCATCCGTTGGCGCTGGCGGGCGTGTGGGATCATTCGAATTTCCGCCAGGACTTGCTCGGGCGCCTGCGCCGCACCAGCCAGTTCATCTCCGGTACGACCTTCGGCTCGACCCGCGACGCCGAATGGCTGATCGACAAGGTGCGCAGCATTCACCTGCAAGTAGTCGGCATCGCCCCCGATGGGCGCGCGTACGCGGCCAGCGACCCCGATCTGCTGACCTGGGTGCATGTGGCAGAAGTCAGCAGTTTTCTCGCCGCCCACCTGCGTTATCGCAACCCCGCCTTGCCGCGCGCCAGGCAGGACGCTTACTACAACGAAATCGCCCTGATCGCCGAACGCCTGGGCGCGCGCGACGTGCCGCGCTCCTGCGCTGAAGTCGAGGCGTATCTGCAGCGTATGCGCCCACAACTGCAATGCGATGCGCGTAGCCTTGAGGTGATCGACATCCTGCTGCAAGCGCCGGCACCCAGCCGCATGGCGCAGCCAGTGGGCAAACTGATGCTCAAGGCCGGGGTCGACCTGCTGCCGGACTGGGCCGCACAGATGCTCGGCCTGACGCAGGCACCGTTGCAGCGGCGCATGGTACGCCTGGGCCTGGCCCAGACGGCCCAGTTGCTGCGCTGGGCCATGCGTGATGGCTCGGCGCACCGCGCCAGACGCCGCATGGGCCTTGAATAAGGTATTTTGGTGGCCTCAGCGGAACCCGTTTAACGTGCCATACTCCAAGCTCACCAGCCTGATACAGACGATGCGACACATGCCCAAAGGATTGACCCGCGCCGTTGGCGCACTGCTAGCCCTCGTGGCCCTGTACAGCCTGCTCGGCTTCCTCATTCTTCCCGGCATCGCCTTGCGCATCGCCAACCAGCAGCTTGCGCAGTACGCCACAGTGCCTGCCCACCTGCAACGCATCGAACTCAACCCATTCAGCCTGGAGCTGACGCTCTGGGGCTTGCAGATCGGCGAGCCGGGCAAGGAACAGGTGGGCTTCGAACGCCTGTACGCCAACCTGTCCCTGGACAGCCTGTGGACCAAAGCCTTGCACCTGGACGCGGTGGAGCTGGACAAGCCGCGTACAGAGCTGCTGTTCGCCAAGGACGGTAGCCTCAACCTGACCCAGTTGTTCAAGCTGCCCGCCAGCGAACCCAAGGCCGACGAGCCGCCCAGCGACCCTTTCCCGCTGCGCATCGGCAGCATCAAGCTCAGCGAAGGCTACCTGCACTTCGAAGACCTGCGCCCGAGCGAGCCCATCGAATTCCTCTACGACTCGCTGAACCTGGAGCTGAAGAACCTCAGCACCCTGCCCGACGACAACGCCGACATGACCCTGGTGGCCAATGGCCCGAATGGCGGGCGCATCGATTGGGCCGGCACCCTGAGTCTGGCGCCGATCGCCTCCGAAGGCACACTGAAGATCACCGATGGCAAGATGAAACTGTTCTGGCCCTATGTGCGCGATGCCGTGCCGCTGGTGCTCGACGACGGCATGCTCAGCCTCGACAGCCACTACAAGATCAACCTCGCCAAAGAAACCGAGCTGTTGCTCGACAACGTATCGCTGCGCGTCGCGCCGTTTGCCATCAATGCCCCCGACGGGCGCCCGTTGGCACGCCTGGCCAGCCTGGATGTCAGCGAAACCTCCATCGACCTGGCCAAGCAGCTAGTGACCGTCGGCAAGGTACGCAGCGAAAAACTGGAAACCTGGGCAGCCCTTGAAAAAGACGGCCAACTCGATTGGCAGAAGCTCTTCGCCAGCCAACCGGCCAAGGCCACGCCGAAGGAAAAGGCCGAGCCCGCCGCCGCCGAACCAACCGACAAGGAAAAAGCCGCCAAGCAGCCGAGCAAACCCTGGCAGGTGCTGCTCAAGGACGTGCAGGCGCGCAACTACCTGATCCATCTGGCCGACCGTAGCCAGAAAGAGCCCGTGGCACTGGATGTCGGTCCACTCAACCTGGACCTGCAGAATTTCGACAGCCTCAACCAGTCACCCTTCAAGCTCAAGCTCGATACCGGTGTGGGCAGGCAAGGCAAGCTGCAAGCGGCAGGCGAAGTCAACCTGGCCCCGGTGACCGCCAAGCTCGACGTTGCCACGCGTGACATCGACCTACGCGTAGCCCAGGCCTATATCAGCCCGTTCATCCGCCTGGAGCTGCGCAGCGGCATGCTCTCCAGCGACCTCAAGGTAGACCTGAAGAACACCGCCCCACTGGCCTTCGCCATTACCGGCAAGGCCCAGGTCAATCAGCTGCACACGCTGGACACCATCAAGAACCGCGACTTTGTCAAATGGCAACAGGTCAACGTCGATGGCTTGTCGTACGTGCATGGCGACGCGCTGTCGATCGACAAAGTTACCCTGTCGCAGCCCTACGCCCGCTTCATCATCAACGAAGACCGTACCACCAACGTCGATGACCTGCTGATCCCACAACCCGCCGGAGCGTCTGCCGCCCAATCCAAGCCTGCGGCGAGCACGCGCGCGGACAGGCCGCTGGGTATTCACATCGGGCAGATCGACATCAAGGACGGTTCGGCCAACTTCGCCGACCTGACCCTGACCCCGAACTTCGCCACCGCCGTGCAGCAGCTCAATGGCCAGATCGGCACCATCGACAACCGCAAGCCGCTGCCGGCCAAAGTCGATGTGAAGGGCAAGGTGGACCGCTATGCACCGGTCACCATCAAAGGTGCACTGAACCCGTTCAATCCGCTGGCCAGCCTCGATATCGCCACCAGCTTCAAGCGCGTCGAGCTGACCACGCTGACCCCCTACTCCGGCAAGTTCGCGGGTTTCCGCATTCGCAAGGGGCGGCTGAACCTCGACCTGCACTACCTGATCACCAACGGCCAGCTCAAGGCACAGAACAAGGTGGTAGTCGAGCAGTTGCAATTGGGTGAAAAGGTCGACAGCCCGGATGCCGTGGACCTGCCGATTCGCCTGGCAATTGCTCTGCTCAAGGATACCGAGGGCAAGATCTCGATAGAGCTGCCGATTTCCGGCGACCTGAACAACCCGCAATTCAGCGTCATGCCAATCGTCTGGCAAACCCTGCGCAACCTGGTGCTGCGCGCGGCGCAGGCGCCGTTCAAGTTCATCGGTGGGCTGGTATCCGGTGGTGGCGCCGAGGACCTCGGCACCGTCTCGTTCGCCCCAGGCTCCAGTGACCTGGCTCCGGATGCCCAGGCCGCCCTGGACAAACTGGCTTCTGCGCTAAAGGAGCGTCCACAACTGCGCCTGGAAATCGAAGGCACTGCGGCCCAGGCCAGTGACGGCCCACTGATCGCCGAGCAACGCCTGGAGCGTGAATACCAGGCCACCTGGTACAAGATTCTGCAGCGCCGTGGCGACAAAGTGCCGGCCAACCCTTCGCTGCTGGTGGTCGAAGACAGTGACAAACCGGCCATGCTCGAAGGCATCTACCGCAGCCGCCTGAAACAGCAGCCGCCACCCCAATGGGAAAAACTCGGGCGTGACGAGCGCAGCGCCAAGCTGCGCGAGGCCGTCATCAAGTCCTGGGCAGAGAGTGCTCCTCTGCTACGCAACCTTGGTCAGGAACGGGCCAGCAGCATCAAGGACTACCTGGTCGACAAGGGCCAGCTGGAAGACGACCGGGTGTACTTCATCGACGCCGCACTCGGCCAGCCCGAGCGTGATGGCCGGGTCGTCACACCGCTGCACCTGGACGCAGAATAACCACTTATCGCCGGGGAACGCCCGGCGATAAATGGTCAAGCGAGCCGTTGCCCACCCCATAACGGCACAAGGCCGCTCCTACAAAGTCCGCAATTGGCTTAAGCGGTCGGTGTAGGAGCGGCCTTGTGTCGCGATGGGCTGCGTAGCAGCCCTAAATAGGTGGCCAAGTCCTTTTGGCCGACGGGAAATTCCTTATTCGGACTTCAGGCCATCAGCCGAAACGGCCTGCACGCCCTTGATCTTCTTGGTGATGGCCACAGCCATCTCTTTCTGTGCATCGGTGACAGCTACATCAGAGGAGAGGGACACCACACCTTTGTTGGTTTCAACCTTGATGTCGCTGCCTGGGATACCCTTCTCGGTCAACAAATCAGCTTTGACCTTGGTGGTGATCCAAGTATCCGAGGTGGCTTCCTTGGCCTTGGTCACCTCACCGGCCGCCAGTTGCATCGGGGCCTGGGTAGACTGCTGGGCGAATGCCGCGTTAGCCATGGTCAGGGTCAGAGCGGTAGCAGTAGCGGCAGCAATGGCGAACTTCTTCATGTGAGTCACTCCTGTTGTTCGAAAGGTCTGCGCCAAAGTAGATGGCGTCAGATAACAGGGATGTTGCACGGCCTGTGCCAGCTTTTCCGCTTCGCTTAAATCCTTTAAAAACAATGACTTACGCTAAAATCGAACACGCGCGAATCGTGCATTTTGCAAGCCTTGGCAATTTCCTGCGTGCAGGATGCAAGTCCGCCAGATAAAAACACAGGCATAAAAAAGGACCCCGTAGGGTAATGCCCGTCAGCTAAGCCTTTGTTGCATTAGTTGGGGCCGCAAAGCGGCCCCATTGGCTTAACTGACTCACATTACCCCGCAGGGTCCTGCTTTGCAGCCTTTGGAGGCTTAGACGCCCGATGCCTTGGCAGCGGCAACGTCCTTGATCGACAGCTTGATACGGCCGCGGTTGTCCACGTCCAATACCAGCACTTCGACTTCTTGGCCTTCCTTCAGCACGTCGGTGACTTTCTCGACGCGAGCATCGCTCAGCATGGAGATGTGCACCAGACCGTCCTTGCCCGGCAGGATGTTGACGAAGGCGCCGAAGTCGACGATGCGTTCGACCTTGCCGACGTAGATCTTGCCGATCTCAGCCTCGGCGGTGATGCCCAGGATGCGCTGCTTGGCCGCGTCCGCCGCTTCTTTGGTTTCGCCGAAGATCTTGATCGAACCGTCGTCTTCGATGTCGATCGAAGCCTTGGTTTCTTCGCAGATGGCACGGATGGTAGCGCCGCCTTTGCCGATCACGTCACGAATCTTGTCGGTGTCGATCTTCATCGCGATCATGGTTGGAGCGTTGGCCGACAGCTCGGTACGCGACTGGCCGATGATCTGGTTCATCTGACCGAGGATGTTCAGGCGCGCTTCCAGGGCCTGGCCCAGGGCGATTTCCATGATCTCTTCGGTGATGCCGTTGATCTTGATGTCCATCTGCAGCGCGGTGACGCCCTTGGCGGTACCGGCTACCTTGAAGTCCATGTCGCCCAGGTGGTCTTCATCACCCAGGATGTCGGTCAGAACGGCGAACTTGTCACCTTCCTTGACCAGCCCCATGGCGATACCGGCAACCGGCGCCTTCATCGGTACGCCCGCGTCCATCAGGGCCAGCGAGGCACCGCAGACCGAGGCCATGGAGCTGGAACCGTTGGATTCGGTGATTTCCGAAACCACGCGGATGGTGTACGGGAACACGTCGGCGGCAGGCAGCATGGCCTGGACCGAACGACGGGCCAGACGGCCGTGGCCGATTTCACGACGACCGGCGCCACCCATGCGACCACACTCGCCCACCGAGAACGGCGGGAAGTTGTAGTGCAGCATGAACGGATCTTTCTTCTCGCCTTCCAGGGTGTCGAGCAGCTGTGCGTCACGTGCGGTACCGAGGGTAGCCACCACCAGCGCCTGTGTTTCGCCACGGGTGAACAGGGCCGAACCGTGGGTTTTCGGCAGCACACCGACTTCGATGTTCAGCGGACGCACGGTCTTGGTGTCACGGCCGTCGATACGCGGCTTGCCGTTGACGATGTTTTCGCGAACGGTGCGGTATTCGATTTCGCCGAAGATTTCTTTGACTTCGGCAGCCGAAGGCTGGCCTTCCTCACCGGAGAACTTGGCGACCGCCTGGTCGCGCAGCTCGCCCAGGCGCGCATAGCGGTCGGCCTTGACGGTGATGGTGTAGCCCTGGGAAACAGCCTCGCCGAACTCCGCGCGGATGGCGTTGAACAGCTCGGTGTTGGCAACGGCCGGTTTCCAGTCCCAGACCGGCTTGGCGGCTTCGGCAGCCAGTTCCTTGACCGCCTTGATCACGGCCTGGAACTCGTCGTGGGCGAACAGTACGGCGCCCAGCATCTGGTCTTCGGTCAGCTCTTGGGCTTCCGATTCAACCATCAATACAGCCGACTCGGTACCGGCAACGACCATGTCCAGGCTCGACGCCTGCAGTTGCTCGTAGGTTGGGTTCAGCAGGTAGCCGGTGCTTTCGTGGAAGGCAACGCGGGCAGCGCCGATCGGGCCTTCGAAAGGAATGCCGGAGATCGCCAGGGCCGCCGAGGTACCGATCATCGCAGCGATGTCCGGATCGGTCTTCTTGCTGGTGGAAACGACGGTGCAGACGACCTGCACTTCGTTCATGAAGCCTTCAGGGAACAGCGGACGGATCGGACGGTCGATCAGGCGCGAGGTCAGGGTCTCTTTTTCCGAAGGACGGCCTTCACGCTTGAAGAAGCCGCCAGGGATCTTGCCGGCAGCGTAGGTCTTTTCCTGGTAGTGCACGGACAGCGGGAAGAAGCCCTTGCCCGGATCGGCTTGCTTGGCACCGACCACGGTCACCAGCACGGTGACGTCGTTATCGACGGTGACCAGCACTGCGCCGGTCGCCTGACGGGCAATGCGGCCCGTTTCGAGAGTAACGGTCGATTGACCGAACTGGAAAGTCTTGATTACCGGGTTCACGGTTTCCTACCTTTTTCAGTGGCTCTTGGGGGAACTGGTTCTTGCGAATTCTTGGGCAGAACGGAGTATCGGCTCCATTGACCGTCCAGATACAACACGAGGCTGGGAGCCTGGCGCCGAGCGGATGAACCGCACGGCTAACCAGGCTGCCAACCTCGCAGATCGCGTGGCGTGTCCAACGGCAGCGTTGCCAGGCAACACTCCCGAAGATTGCGACACGCCATGCAACACCACTGGCCAAGCCGCTATTAGCGACGCAGGCCCAGGCGACCGATCAGGGCGCTGTAACGAGTGGCGTCTTTGCCCTTCAGGTAATCCAGCAGCTTACGACGCTGGTTGACCATACGGATCAGACCACGACGGGAGTGGTGGTCTTTTTCGTTGGCCTTGAAGTGGCCTTGCAGCTTGTTGATGTTGAAGGTCAGCAGGGCAACCTGAACTTCCGGGCTGCCGGTGTCGCCTTGGGCTTGCTGATAGTCTGCAACGATCTGGGCTTTTTCTTCGACGCTGAGGGCCATGAGGCTTCTCCTGATAAACGGATCCCGCGAGCGGGGTCCAATAGGCCAGGGACTGAATCCCTGTATTAATAAAAAGAGAAATGACCGTGCCTACTGACAGCCATCCTCGATTCCGCACGGCAAAGCGTTGACCTCGCCCTGCGGTTTCGGTCATTCCGACCGAATCAGTCGACGTGGCGCAATGCGCCCGTCTTCGCTCACTTCACCGATACCGATGAAGCGAGCATTGTGATCCTGTACCCGGACCATGCCGAACTGCGGCGCATCCGGCGCACGTACGGCCTGGCCGTGCAGCCAGTAGAACGCGCTGTGCTCGGACAATACCACCAGTGGCCAGTCCTGCAACCCGCTGTCAGAGGGCAGCAGGAAGCGATCGAGCGCTTCGTTGCCACCTTCGGCGTGGGCTTGCTCCAACGCTTCGAGCGTGACGGTCTGTGCCAGCGCGAAGGGGCCTGCCTGGGTCCGGCGCAATTCGGCGACGTAGGCACCACAACCCAACGCCTCACCGATATCCTCCACCAGGGTGCGGATATAGGTGCCTTTGCTGCAACCTACCGACAGGCGTGCACGGGTGCCTTCGCACTCCAGCAGTTCCAAGCGTCCAATAGTAACAGAACGCGCCTCGCGCTCCACTACCTCTCCTGCACGTGCCAGCTTGTACAGCGGCTGGCCATCGCGCTTGAGGGCCGAGTACATCGGCGGGACCTGGAGGATTTCACCGCGAAAACGCGGAATCACCGCCTCGATGTCGGCGCGACCAACGGTCACCTCGCGGGTCTGCAGCACTTCACCTTCAGCATCTGCGGTACTGGTGGTCTGGCCAAGCTGCATGACCGTCTCGTAGCCCTTGTCGGAATCGAGCAAGTACTGCGAGAACTTGGTCGCCTCACCGAAGCACAGCGGTAGCACGCCGGTGGCCAACGGATCGAGGCTGCCGGTGTGGCCGGCCTTTTCCGCGTTGAGCAGCCAGCGCACTTTCTGCAGCGCAGCGTTGGAGGTGAAGCCCAGCGGCTTGTCGAGCAGGATGATGCCGCTGACGTTGCGGCGAATACGTTTGACCTGGGCCACCGCTTACTCCTCGGCGTCCGGCTTGTCGGCATCCTTGTGCAGACGGTCTTCGGCGACTGCACGCTCGATCAGTGCCGACAGGTGGGCACCACGGCTAACGCTCTCGTCGAAGTGGAAATGCAGTTGTGGCACGCTGCGCAGCTGCATCACCCGGCCCAGGTGCAGGCGCAGGAAACTGGCGGCGCTGGTCAGGGCCTTGAGGGTTTGCGGCACCGCGTCGGCAGCTTCCTGGCCCATCACGGTGATGAACACCTTGGCGTGGCCCAGGTCACGGCTGACGTCTACGGCGGTGATGGTCACCAGGCCGACACGCGGGTCTTTGACTTCACGGCGGATCAGCTCGGACAGCTCACGCTGCATCTGATCGCCGATGCGTTGGGTACGGCTATATTCTTTTGCCATTCTTGCTACCTGTAACTTAAAGCGGCAAACGCCCGGTCAAGCTGTGGGCCTGACCGGGCGCTACCTACAGAGGCGCTGCCAACCGCCCTACTACGGGGGCTGGCAACGGGCTCACCCTTACAGGGTACGAGCCACCTGGACTTTCTCGAAGACTTCGATCTTGTCGCCGACCTTGACGTCGTTGTAGCTCTTGACGCCAATACCGCACTCCATGCCGTTACGCACTTCGGAGGCGTCGTCCTTGAAGCGACGCAGCGATTCGAGTTCGCCTTCGAAGATCACCACGTCCTCGCGCAGTACGCGGATCGGACGGTTGCGGTACACGGTACCCTCGATGACCATACAGCCAGCGATGGCACCGAACTTCGGCGAGCGGAACACGTCACGCACTTCGGCCACACCCAGGATGTTCTCGCGAACATCGCTGCCGAGCATGCCGGTCAGGGCCTTCTTGACGTCTTCGATGATGTCGTAGATCACGTTGTAGTAACGCATATCCAGACCTTCCTGCTCGACGATCTTGCGCGCACCGGCATCGGCACGCACGTTGAAGCCGAACAGCACCGCGTTCGAGGCCAGTGCCAGGTTGGCGTCGCTTTCGGTGATACCACCGACGCCGCCACCGATCACGCGTACCTGAACTTCGTCGTTGCCCAGGCTGCCGAGCGAGCCCTGCAGCGCTTCGAGCGAACCACGCACATCGGTCTTGAGGACGATGTTGAGGGTCTTCTTCTCTTCCTGACCCATGGTCTCGAAGATGTTTTCCAGCTTGCCAGCGTGAGCACGGGCCAGCTTGACCTCGCGGTACTTGCCTTGACGGAACAGGGCCACTTCACGGGCCTTCTTCTCGTCAGCCACTACCGACAGCTCGTCACCGGCGTCCGGGGTGCCATCCAGGCCGAGGATCTCGACCGGGATCGACGGGCCAGCTTCCTTCACAGGCTTGCCGTTCTCGTCGAGCATGGCGCGCACGCGGCCATAGTTGGAGCCGACCAGGACCATGTCGCCCTGACGCAGGGTGCCGTCCTGAACCAGGATGGTGGCAACCGGGCCGCGGCCCTTGTCCAGGCGCGACTCGACCACGACACCACGGCCAGGCGCGGTTGGAGTGGCCTTGAGTTCAAGGATCTCGGCTTGCAGCAGGACCGCTTCGAGCAGCTCGTCGACACCGGTACCCATCTTCGCCGAAACCTTGACGAACGGAGTGTCACCACCCCAGTCCTCGGAGGTCACGCCTTCGACGGACAGTTCGTTGCGGATACGATCGAGGTCGGCACCCGGCTTGTCGATCTTGTTCACCGCGACCACCAGCGGTACGCCGGCAGCCTTGGCGTGCTGAACGGCTTCGCGGGTCTGCGGCATCACGCCGTCGTCCGCCGCCACCACCAGGATGACGATGTCGGTCGCCTTGGCACCACGGGCACGCATCTGGGTGAACGCAGCGTGACCAGGGGTGTCGAGGAAGGTGACCATGCCGCGGTCGGTTTCCACGTGGTAGGCACCGATGTGCTGGGTAATACCACCGGCTTCGCCTGCGGCAACCTTGGCACGACGGATGTAGTCGAGCAGCGAAGTCTTACCGTGGTCAACGTGGCCCATGACGGTCACGAC
The DNA here is from genome assembly GCF_048068415.1 of Pseudomonas sp. NY15463. Lineage (NCBI taxonomy): Bacteria > Pseudomonadati > Pseudomonadota > Gammaproteobacteria > Pseudomonadales > Pseudomonadaceae > Pseudomonas > Pseudomonas sp. NY15463. Next base: position 77,045 of record NZ_JBLUQD010000011.1, on the reverse strand, counting down.
CGGCGCACGGGATTCGCTCACGCCTTCGAACTTCAGCGATTCGGCCAGCGAATCTTCGAGGGCGGTATCGCTGACCAAGGTGACCTTGTGGCCCAGTTCCTCGGCGACCAGCTGAGCGGTCTCCTGGTCCAGAACCTGGTTGATGGTCACCGGGGTGCCCAGCTTGAACATGAACTTGACGACTTCAGCGCCCTTGACCGACATCTGCTGTGCCAGGTCCGAAACGGTGATGGTCTCGCCGATGGTCACGTCACGGATGACTGGACCGGTCGGGTTCTGGAAGCCGTGCTGGTTGCGCTTCTTGGCTTTGCTCTTGCCACCGCGGCCACGACGGAAACCGTCGCTTTCTTCATCGGTGGTACGCGGCGCAGCGCGTGGAGTCGGAGCCTTTTCCTTCTCCTTGACCTTGACCTTGACCGACATGCGCGGCGCATCGCCGCGACCAGCGGCTGCCGGGCCACCACCGCGACGATCATCATCACGGCTGCGGCTTTCGTTGCGGCGGGTCTCGTCCTTCTTGCGCTCGGCAGCACGGGCTGCGGCGTCTTCGGACACCGGAGCCTCGACTACCGGAGCGGCAGGGGCAGGCGCAGGCTCGGCCTTCGGCGCAGGCGCAGCGGCCGGTGCTTCAGCCGCCTGACGGCGCGCCTGCTCTTCGGCACGCTGGCGAGCGTCGGCGTCAGCCTTCTCGCGCTCGGCGTTCTCGGTGGCGCGGCGCTCTTCCAGCTCGCGCTTCTGCTCGGCCTGGATCTCTTCCGGGCTGCGCTGCACGAATACTTTCTTCTTGCGTACTTCTACGCTGATGCTTTTGCTACCGGCGACACGCAGCGTGCTGGTGGTCTTGCGCTGCAAGGTAATCTTGCGCGGCTCTTCCGCCTTGCTTTTGTGGCTGCTCTTCAAATGAGTCAGCAGGGTCTGCTTCTCATTGTCGGTCACTACCTGACCGGCGTCGGTGTGCGGCAGACCTGCCTCACGCATCTGCTGCAGCAGGCGCTCTACCGGTGCCTCGACCTCTTGGGCCAGTTCTTTCACCGTGACTTGCGTCATGCACTTCTCTCCTCAGGCCGCGCCTAATTACTCGAACCAGTGGGCTCGGGCGGCCATGATCAACTTGCCGGCACGCTCTTCGTCGATGCCGTCGATGTCGAGCAGATCGTCGATCGACTGCTCGGCCAGGTCTTCGCGGTTAACCACGCCGCGCACCGCCAGTTCCGCCGCCAGGTCCTTGTCCATGCCCTCGAGAGAGAGCAGGTCTTCGGCCGGATGGGCGTCTGCCAGTTTTTCTTCGGTAGCGATGGCCTTGGTCAACAAGCGGTCCTTGGCACGAGCGCGCAGCTCATTGACGATGTCCTCGTCAAAGCCATCGATGTTGAGCATTTCTTCCAACGGTACGTAGGCAATTTCTTCGAGGCTGGTGAAGCCTTCGTCGACCAGCACTTGTGCCAGCTCCTCGTCGACTTCCAGTTCTTCGATGAAATTGCGCAGGATGTCGCCGGTTTCAGCCTGTTGCTTGGCCTGGATGTCCTTCTCGGTCATCACGTTCAAGGTCCAGGCCGTCAGCTGGCTAGCCAGACGAACGTTCTGACCGCCACGGCCAATCGCCTGGGCCAGATTGTCTTCGGCAACGGCGATGTCCATCGCATGGGCGTCCTCGTCAACGATAATCGCGGCAACCTCTGCCGGCGACATGGCGTTGATGACGAACTGCGCCGGGTTCTCGTCCCACAGGACGATATCCACACGCTCACCACCCAGCTCACCGGATACGGCCTGGACACGCGACCCCCGCATGCCGATGCAGGCGCCTTGCGGGTCAATGCGTTTGTCCTTGGAGCGGACGGCGATCTTGGCACGCGATCCCGGATCACGGGAAGCGGCCATGACTTCGATGAGACCTTCAGCGATTTCCGGCACTTCGATGCGGAACAGCTCGATCAGCATCTGTGGCGCGGTACGCGACAGGATCAGCTGCGGACCGCGGTTCTCGGTGCGGATTTCCTTGAGCAGCGCACGCAAGCGCACACCGACACGGAAAGTCTCACGCGCAATGATGTCTTCACGGGCCAGCAACGCTTCGGCGTTGTTGCCCAGGTCGACGATGACGTTGTCGCGGGTGACCTTCTTCACGGTGCCGGAGATGATCTCGCCCACGCGTTCACGGTAGGCATCGACCACCTGGGCACGCTCGGCTTCGCGAACCTTCTGCACGATGACCTGCTTGGCGGTCTGGGCGGCGATACGACCGAATTCGATCGACTCGATCTTTTCTTCGATCACGTCGCCGATTTTGGCATCCGGGTGGGTATCCTGGATCTTGGCCAGCCAGGTCTCGATCGCCGGATCATCCAGGTCGTTTTCGTCGACCACGGTCCAGCGACGGAAGGTCTCGTAGCTACCGGTGTGGCGGTTGATTTCCACACGCAGATCGACTTCGTCTTCAAAACGTTTCTTGGTTGCAGTAGCCAGTGCCACTTCCAGCGCTTCGAAAATGACGCCGGGCGGTACACCTTTCTCGTTGGATACCGATTCAACAACCAGCAGTACTTCTTTGCTCATCGTACGCCTCGCCTTGCGCAAGCCATTGGACCCGAAACATCCGCCGGGCCCGGCACGTCTCAGTCAAAACTGGGAATAATATTGGCCTTGTCGATCGAATCGATCGGCAGCAGGAACTCGTTGTTGTCCACCTGGACCACCACATCCTGCTCCTCCACACCACGGAGAAGGCCCTGGAAGTTACGACGCCCTTCGAAAGGCGTGCGCAGCTTGATCTTCACTTGTTCGCCGGCATGCGAGGCAAACTGTTCCAGAGTGAACAGCGGGCGATCCATGCCTGGAGAGGACACCTCGAGGGTATATTCACTGCTGATCGGATCTTCCACATCCAGGATGGCGCTGGCCTGACGGCTGACCGCTTCGCAGTCGTCCACCAGAATGCCGTCTTCCTTATCGATATAGATGCGCAATACCGAATGTTTGCCCTGGGAAACGTATTCGATCCCCCAGCACTGATAGCCCAGCCCCTCGACCACCGGGGCCAACAAGGCCTGCAACTGTTCTAGCTTGCTCGACACCTGAACCCCCTCGTGCATGCTGTGCAAATAAAAAATGGGCCAAGCGCCCATCCCTGAAAGCGCCGTTGGACAACGGCGCCGAAAACTGTCGGCTAGCAAAAAGCCCCTGAAAAGGGGCTCTGCTGAAGCTGGTTGCGGGGGCTGGATTTGAACCAACGACCTTCGGGTTATGAGCCCGACGAGCTACCAAGCTGCTCCACCCCGCGACAAAGCTGGGGCGAAAGTATAAGACCGAACCCCCTACAGGGTCAATCTAACCTCCACCTGCAAGAAAGCCCGCTCAAAGCGGGCTTTCATGCTTCAATTGGTACCGAGAAGGGGACTCGAACCCCTACACCCTATGGGCACAACCACCTCAAGGTTGCGTGTCTACCAATTCCACCACCTCGGCAATACTACTTCTTGAAACCCGTTACTGCTGCTCTTTCGCCGGAGGAGGTACGTCACCGGATTGGGTGGCTTCGCTCTTCTGCTGCTGGAGCACCGGTACATCATCATTGACTGCCGGCTTTTGCTCTTTGACTTCCAGCACTGCTGGATCTGGCAGACCAGCTTGAGTGAGCTGGTGAGCCTGCTGCTTGGCGAAGTATCCTAACCCAAGTGCAGTCAAAAAGAAAGTGGCAGCAAGTATAGCAGTAACTTTACTCAAAAAGGTAGCGGAACCTTGGCTTCCGAACACAGTATTTGAAGCACCTGCGCCGAAAGATGCACCTGCTTCCGCACCTTTACCCTGTTGCAGCAGCACCATAACAACCAGCGCCAACGCCGCCAACAGATGAAAAACAACTACGACTGTTTCCAGCATTTGTTCAGTTTCCTGCGGCGCGACAAATTGCACCGAATTCGTCTGCGTTCAGGGACGCTCCACCAATGAGCCCCCCATCGATATCCGGCATGCCGAACAGTTCGGCCGCATTGGCCGCCTTCACGCTGCCGCCGTAGAGAAGCTGCACGTTACCGGCAACTTCGGCGTCCTGCGCTGCCAGCTGCTTACGGATGGCTGCATGCACATCCTGGGCTTGCTGGGGCGAGGCCGTCAAACCTGTACCGATGGCCCATACAGGCTCATAGGCAATTACTGCATTGGCAAAAGCCTTGATACCGAACGCGTCGATAACACTGCTTAGTTGACGCCCTACAACTTCTAGCGTCTTGCCTGCCTCACGCTCTTCGAGAGTTTCCCCTACACAGAGCACTGGCGTCAAACCACTTTTTTGTGCGGCTGCAAACTTGCGATTCAGCACTTCCTCGGTTTCACCAATAATCTGGCGACGCTCAGAGTGACCAATCAACACCAACTTACAACCGACTTCAGCCAACTGACTCGGTGCAACTTCACCTGTCAGCGCGCCCTCTTCGGGCAATACGGCAGAATTCTGTGCGCCTACGATGATTCCCTTGCCTTTGAGCCCATCGACAACTTCGTTGATGAACAAGGCCGGTGGAAACACCGCTACTTCGATACCGCCAGGAATGGGCATTTCGCCCAAGCCACGAGTGAGCTCAGCGACGCTGGCGCGGGTACCGTGCATTTTCCAGTTACCAGCTACCATGGGGCGACGCATGCTTTACCTCGTCGGTCAAAGTGGGCGCAGATCTTACCCAACCCGATCTGCGCTGGCAAGCCTCTTTCAGGCACAAACTTCCGCGACCAGTTTGGCCAGGGCTTCGGCATGGCCACGCACCTGGCTTTCGTCGTCACCCTCGACCATTACCCGCACCAGCGGCTCGGTCCCGGATTTGCGCAACAACACGCGCCCACGGCCCGCCATATCTTCGGTAGCCTGGGCACTGGCCTGCTTGACCCGCGGGTTTTCCAACGGATCGCTCTTGCCTGCCTCGAAGCGCACGTTGATCAGCACCTGCGGGCACTTGCGCACCCCCTGACGAGCCTGGGCCAGGGTATCGCCACGGCGCTTGAGCGCCATCAATACCTGCAACGCGGCGATGATCGCATCGCCCGTGGTGGTGTGGTTGCAGCACACTACATGCCCAGAATTCTCGCCACCCAGCAACCACTCACGCTCGAGCAGCTCGGCCATCACATAGCGATCGCCTACCTTGGCACGCACAAACGGGATATCCAGCTCCTTGAATGCCAGCTCCAGGCCCAGGTTGCTCATCAACGTGCCGACCACGCCGCCCTGCAACTTGCCACGGTCGTGCAGGTCGCGGCCGATGATGTACAGCAGTTCGTCGCCGTCGACGATAGCGCCGGTGTGATCGACCATCAGCACCCGATCGCCATCGCCATCGAAGGCGATACCAAGGTCAGCATGCCCCACCAACACGGCGGCTTGCAGGGATTCGATATGGGTCGAGCCACAGTTCTCGTTGATGTTCAGCCCATCAGGCGCGGCATTGAGCACCGTGACCTGGGCACCCAGCTCGCGAAACACGCTCGGGGCGACCTTGTAGGTCGCGCCATGGGCACAGTCCACGACGATCTTCAGGCCTTCGAAATTAGTACTGGTAGGCACGCTGCTCTTGCAGAACTCGATGTAGCGACCGGCGGCATCGTTGATACGCGAAACCTTGCCCAGTTTGCTCGACTCGACCACATTCATCGGCTGGTCGAGCAGTTCCTCGATCATCAGCTCGACTTCGTCGGGCAGCTTGGTGCCATTCCCGGAGAAGAACTTGATGCCGTTGTCATCGTGCGGGTTGTGCGAAGCACTGATGACGATACCGGCCTCGGCATGGAAGGTCCGGGTGAGGTAGGCGATAGCAGGTGTCGGCATCGGGCCGAGCAGCATCACGTCGGCGCCTGCTGCGGACAAGCCCGCCTCCAGGGCGGACTCGAACATGTAGCCGGAAATTCGCGTGTCCTTGCCCACCAGTACGCGGCAATTGCCTTGCTTGCGGAAGGCCATGCCTGCGGCCCAGCCGAGTTTCAGCATGAAGTCCGGGGTGATGGGGTACTGGCCAACGCGGCCACGGATACCATCGGTGCCAAAGTATTTTCTGCTCATAGGAACTCCAGTGTTCTTATTCGGCGCCCTGCACCGCTGCGATCATGCGCACCACGTCGGCGGTTTCGGCCACGTCGTGCACGCGCAGGATGCTGGCACCCTTGGTCATGGCCAGCGCCGCCAGGGCTAGGCTGCCATAAAGGCGCTGGTCGACCGGGCGATTCAAGGTGAGACCGATCATGCTCTTGCGCGAGACACCCACCAGCAGCGGCCGTCCGAGTCGATAGAGCGACTCCATGTGCTTGAACAAGCTCAGGTTATGCGCCAGGTTCTTGGCAAACCCGAAACCCGGGTCGAGGATGATGCGCTCGGCAGCAATGCCAGCCGCCGCACAGGCAGCCATGCGCTGTTCCAGATAGCGCCCCACCTCGACGGTCACGTCATCGTAATGCGGGTCGTCCTGCATGTTACCCGGCTCGCCACGCATGTGCATCAGACACACCGGCAGGCCGGTATCGGCTGCCGCATCCAGCGCACCGTCACGCTCCAAGGCCCGCACGTCATTGATCAAGCCGGCACCGAGGCGGGCCGACTCACGCATGACTGCGGGCGTCGAGGTATCGACGGAGATGATCACATCCAGGCGACTGTTGATCGCCTCGACGATAGGCGCGACGCGTTCGAGTTCCTCGATAGGGGACACTGCCCGCGCGCCCGGGCGGGTTGACTCGCCCCCCACATCGATCAGCGTGGCGCCCGCCTCGACCATCGCCTCGGCGTGCCGCAGGGCTTCGTCACGCTGACTGAAGCGCCCACCATCGGAGAACGAGTCGGGGGTGATGTTGAGAATACCCATGACGTGGGTACGGGACAAATCAAGAACCCGGCTGCCGCAAGGCAACCGGGTCGGGTACTGCTGAGAGGTCATAGATGCCCTTAGTGTTGAGCCGCTGGACCGCCGATCGGCGACTCCGGACGATCACCCTCAGAAGCCTGATTGCCAGAAGTGCCGGCATCATTGTCCCAGTCGCGCGGCTCGCGTGGCGTGCGGCCCGCCATGATGTCGTCGATCTGGTCGGCATCGATGGTTTCGTACTTCATCAAGGCATCGGCCATCGCGTCGAGCTTGTCACGATTGTCCGTGAGGATCTGCTTGGCGGTGGCGTAGCACTGATCGATGATCGCGCGCACTTCCGAGTCGATCAGCTTGGCGGTCTCGCCGGATACACTGGCGTGCTGGCTAGCAGCACTGCGACCGAGGAACACTTCACCCTCTTCCTCTGCGTACATCAGCGGACCGAGTTTCTCGGACAGGCCCCATTTGGTGACCATGTTCCGGGCAATCTGGCTGGCGCGCATGATGTCGTTGGAAGCACCGGTGGTGACGCCATCGAAGCCCAGGGTCATTTCTTCGGCGATACGGCCGCCGTACAACGAGCAGATCTGGCTGATCAACGCACGCTTGGAGAGGCTGTAGCGATCTTCCTCGGGCAGGAACATGGTCACACCCAGGGCGCGACCACGCGGGATGATCGACACCTTGTAGACCGGGTCGTGCTCGGGAACGATGCGACCGACGATGGCATGACCGGCTTCATGGTAAGCCGTGTTCTGCTTTTCTTTCTCGGACATGACCATGGTCTTGCGCTCGGCGCCCATCATGATCTTGTCCTTGGCCAGCTCGAACTCCTTCATTTCCACCAGGCGCTTGCTTGCGCGGGCGGCGAACAGCGACGCTTCGTTGACCAGGTTGGCCAGGTCAGCACCGGAGAAGCCAGGCGTACCACGAGCAATCACAGCAGCGTTGACGTTCTCGCCAATCGGGACCTTACGCATGTGGACCTTGAGGATCTGCTCGCGACCACGGATATCCGGCAGGCCAACCACCACCTGGCGGTCGAAACGACCTGGACGCAACAGCGCTGGGTCGAGCACGTCCGGGCGGTTGGTCGCGGCGATGACGATGATGCCATCGTTCATCTCGAAGCCATCCATTTCGACCAGCAGCTGGTTGAGGGTCTGCTCGCGCTCGTCGTGACCGCCACCCATGCCGGCGCCACGGTGGCGACCAACGGCGTCGATCTCGTCAATGAAGATAATGCACGGTGCGTGCTTTTTAGCCTGCTCGAACATGTCGCGCACACGGCTGGCACCGACACCAACGAACATTTCAACGAAGTCGGAGCCGGAAATGGTGAAGAACGGCACCTTGGCTTCGCCAGCGATGGCCTTGGCCAGCAGGGTCTTACCGGTACCGGGCGGGCCGACCATCAGCACGCCACGCGGAATACGCCCGCCCAGGCGCTGGAACTTGCCAGGATCGCGCAGGAACTCGACCAACTCGCCGACTTCTTCCTTGGCTTCGTCGCAACCGGCAACATCTGCCAGGGTCGTCTTGACCTGGTCTTCGGAGAGCAGGCGCGCCTTGCTCTTGCCGAAGCTCATCGGGCCACCCTTGCCGCCGGCACCACCCTGCATCTGGCGCATGAAGAACATGAACACGGCGATAATCACGAGGATCGGGAAGCTTGCCACCAGCAGTTGCGTCCAGATGCTCTGCTGCTCAGGCTGCTTGCCTTCGACGGTAACGTGATTGTCGACCAGGTCGCCGATCAGGCCGTTGTCGGTGATGGCAGGACGCACGGTCTTGAAGTTGTCGCCGTCGGTGCGCTTGCCGGTAATGATGTAGCCGTCGACGGTCACGCGCTCGACCTTGCCATCCTTGACCTGCTGGATGAAGTCGGAGTAGTTGAGGGTCTGCGGCTCGTTAGGGCTGGAGAAGTTGTTCATCACCGTCACCAGGACGGCGGCGATGATCAACCACAGGATCAGATTCTTTGCCATGTCGTTCAATTCGCTACCCTCTGAGGCCGGCGCACGACGCAGCCGTGCCTCGCATGATATTCATCGCCCTAACTTACTACATTACCTACGCAGCCGCAGGCACCGTCTGTAACCCTTTGTGAAAGCTAGACTACACGAAGTTCGGACGATCCTGACGCGGCAGCCGATTGGAAATAACTATCGGGCGCCCCGCAAAACCGCTTACACCCCTTTGAAACCGCGGGCCAGCAGGTACTGTTCGCGGGAGCGGTCCCGCGAAGACGACGGCTTGCGCATCTGCACCTTGTCGAACTTGCCCCGTACCTCCTTGAGGTACACATCGAAACCTTCACCCTGGAAGATCTTGATCAGGAAGTCGCCACCAGGGCGCAGTACACGGGTTGCCAGGTCGAGCGCGAGCTCGCAAAGGAACATCGCCCGCGGTATGTCCACTGCGGGCGTACCACTCATATTGGGGGCCATGTCGGAAATCACAAGGTCCACGTGCGAATCGCCCACCGCCTGGAGAATCTGGGCGAGCACTTCGTCCTGGGTAAAATCGCCCTGGATGAAGGTCACGTCGGCGATTGCGTCCATCTCCAGGATGTCAGAGGCAATCAAACGGCCCTGCCCACCAATCAGACGACTGGTCACCTGGGACCACCCCCCAGGCGCGGCGCCGAGGTCGATCACGCTCATGCCAGGACGGATCAGCTTGTCCTTTTCCTGGATCTCCAGGAGCTTGTAGCTGGCGCGCGAACGGTAGCCGTCCTTCTGCGCCTGTTTGACGAAGGGGTCGTTGAAATGCTCGCGCAGCCAGTTTGCGCTGCTTTTGGAACGTTGTACCACGGGGCACCTCGATGATATGCGTCGTGATTGACTGGGCGGAGCCACAGGCCCTCGGGTAAAATGCCCGTCAATTTTACAGAATCAGACGAAAAGGGTCAGATTATGCCGCTCAACAACGAGCAGAAGAAGCAATACAAGTCCATTGGTCATGACCTGAAACCGGTTCTGATCGTCGCGGGCAATGGTTTGAACGAAGGCGTCGTCGCCGAACTGGAACGGGCGCTGGTCGATCACGAGCTGATCAAGGTCGAAATCCGTTCCGAAGACCGTGAAGAGCGCGCTGCCGCGATTGCCGAACTGTGCAAGGTCGGCCGCGCCGAGCTGGTGCAGACCATCGGCAAGAAAGCGCTGATCTACCGCAAGAACCCACAGCCGAACAAACAGCTGTCCAATATCCACCGTTACAAGTAACGGACACGCTCCCTGTAGGAGCGGCCTTGTGCCGCGAGAGGGCCGCCAAGCGGCCCCGGCTGCATCTACTGCAAGGCTGACTTTCGCGGCGCAAGGCCGCTCCTACAAGGGTCGCGTCAAGTCTGGACTAGCGCCGCGCCCTGACCGGGACCGGCTGGGCCACCAGCACGATGCCGGAGAAGCCCAACACCAGGAAGCAGAACATCTGCCAACGCTCCCCTACGGAAATCCCGTAGCGCAGCGTGTAGTACCCGACACAGGCACCAAAGCCAAGCAACAGCATCTGGCCGCGAAATTGCCGCCACCAGGCCGTCAGGCCATCGACCCTCGCCAATACCGCCAGCTGAGTCAATAGCCCGAGCATCGCCACGCCGATCAACCAGCGGTCGATCTGCGCGGCCACGTCATGCACCAGCAACGGTGCAAGACCACTGACTTTCAGCGCCGGCACCAGCCCCACGTGGAACACCCAAAGGCCGCCGACCCAGAACACCTGGGCCAGCTGCCAGAGGATACCCTCGAGCGAAGGCGCCCGCAGGCGTCGGTCAGATGTGCTTGACTTCGACAATCTCGTACTCGACCGTGCCGCTTGGCGTCTTGACGACAACGGTATCGCCCTCTTCCTTGCCAATGATGGCGCGTGCGATTGGCGCACTGGCCGAGAGCTTGCCTTTCTTGATGTCGGCCTCGTCCTCGCCAACGATCTGGTAGGTCACCTGCTCGCCCGTCTCGGTGTTTTCCAGGTCCACGGTGGTCCCGAAAATCACTTTGCCGGTGTGCGCGATGGTGGTGACGTCGATCACCACCGAGTTCTGCAGACGGCCTTCGATATCGCGGATACGCGCCTCGACCATGCCCTGCTCCTCACGGGCGGCATGGTACTCGGCGTTTTCCTTGAGATCGCCCAGCTCGCGGGCTTCACCAATCGCCTGGCTCAGGCGCGGGCGTTCGGTCTTGCTCAGGAACAGATGCTCTTCTTCCAGGGCGCGCGCGCCCTGGACGGTCATCGGGTACTTGGTAATGCTCATGCTTTGAGTCCTGCATGCAGATCTTGAAGGCGACGAACGGTCTTCTCAGGACCGAACTTCAGCGCTTCGCAGATGGCTTCACCGGCCGCAATGGTGGTGGTGCAGTAAATCTTGTGTTGCAGCGCATTGCGGCGAATCGAGTACGAGTCGGCGATCGACTGGCGGCCTTCGGTGGTGTTGATGATCAACGACACTTCGTCGTTCTTGATCATGTCGACCACATGCGGACGACCTTCGGTCACCTTGTTCACACGACGCACTTTCAGGCCGGCCGCTTCGATCACCTTGGCGGTGCCAGCCGTGGCGACTACTTCGAAGCCCAGGGCGATCAGGTCGCGGGCAACGCCAGCCACTTGTGGCTTGTCGTCGTCACGCACGCTGATGAACGCAGTGCCGCCGCTTGGCAGAACTTCGCTGGCCCCCATCTGGGCCTTGGCGAACGCTTCACCGAAGCTGTCGCCCACACCCATGACTTCACCGGTGGATTTCATCTCAGGGCCGAGGATCGGGTCAACACCTGGGAACTTGGCGAACGGGAAGACGGCTTCCTTGACGCTGTAGAAGTTCGGGATGATTTCCTGGGTGAAGCCCAGTTCCTTCAGGGTTTTGCCAGCCATGACGCGCGCGGCGATCATCGCCAGCGAGGTGCCGATGCACTTGGAGACGAATGGCACGGTACGCGAGGCGCGCGGGTTGACTTCGATCACGTAGATCTTGTCGCCCTGCAAGGCCAGCTGCACGTTCATCAGACCGACAACGCCCAGCTCCAGGGCCATCTTCTTGACCTGGACGCGGACTTCGTCCTGCACCTGCTGACTCAGCGAGTAAGGCGGCAGCGAGCATGCCGAGTCACCGGAGTGAACACCGGCCTGCTCGATGTGCTGCATGATCGCGCCGATCACCACGTCGGTGCCGTCGCTGACCGCATCCACGTCCATCTCGATGGCGCAGTTGAGGAAGTGGTCGAGCAGGACCGGGCTGTCGTTGGAGACCTGAACCGCTTCACGCAGGTAGCGCTTGAGTTCGTCCAACTCGTAGACGATCTCCATGGCGCGACCACCGAGCACGTACGACGGGCGCACCACCAGCGGGTAGCCGATGCCGCCTGCGGCATTGATGGCCTCTTCTTCGCTGCGCACGGTGGCGTTTGGCGGCTGCAGCAGGTTCAGGCGCTGCACCATCTGCTGGAAACGCTCGCGGTCTTCGGCGCGGTCGATAGCGTCTGGGCTGGTGCCGATGATCGGTACGCCGGCTTCTTCCAGGGCGCGGGCCAGTTTCAGCGGGGTCTGGCCGCCGTAATGGACGATCACGCCCTTCGGCTTCTCGACGCGGCAGACTTCCAGCACGTCTTCCAGGGTCAGCGGCTCGAAGTACAGGCGGTCGGAGGTGTCGTAGTCGGTGGAGACAGTTTCCGGGTTGCAGTTGACCATGATGGTCTCGTAACCGTCTTCACGCAGCGCCAGGGCTGCGTGCACGCAGCAGTAGTCGAACTCGATGCCTTGGCCGATACGGTTCGGGCCGCCACCCAGGATCATGATCTTGTCGCGGGTCGACGGGTTGGCCTCGCACTCTTCCTCATAGGTGGAGTAGAGGTAGGCGGTGTCGGTGGCGAACTCGGCCGCGCAGGTGTCGACGCGCTTGTAGACCGGGAACACTTCCAGCTTGTGGCGGTGGCGACGCAGGTTCTTGTCGGTGATGCCGAGCAGCTTGGCCAGGCGCTGGTCCGAGAAGCCCTTGCGCTTGAGGCGCAGCATGTAGTCCTTGTCGATCGCCGACAGGGCCAGGGTCTTGACCTTCTCTTCTTCCTTGATCAGATCTTCCATCTGCACCAGGAACCACAGGTCGATACCGGTCAGTTCGAAGATCGCTTCGATGGTCATGCCCGAACGGATGGCATCGGCGACATACCAGATACGCTCGGCGCCCGGCACGGTCAGTTCGCGCTTGAGGATGCTGGCGGCTTCCGGGTTGGCCAGGTCGACTTTCGGGTCCAGGCCGCAGGCACCGACTTCCAGACCGCGCAGGGCTTTCTGCAGGGACTCCTGGAAGGTCCGGCCGATGGCCATGACTTCACCGACGGATTTCATCTGGGTGGTCAGGCGGGCGTCGGCCTTGGGGAATTTCTCGAAGGCGAAGCGTGGCAGCTTGGTGACGACGTAGTCGATCGAAGGCTCGAAGGACGCCGGGGTACGGCCGCCGGTGATGTCGTTCTGCAGCTCGTCGAGGGTGTAGCCGACCGCCAGCTTGGCAGCGATCTTGGCAATCGGGAAGCCGGTGGCTTTCGATGCCAGGGCGGACGAACGCGATACACGCGGGTTCATCTCGATCACGACCATGCGACCAGTGTTCGGGCAGATACCGAACTGCACGTTGGAGCCACCGGTCTCGACACCGATCTCACGCAGCACCGCCAGCGAGGCGTTGCGCATGATCTGGTATTCCTTGTCGGTGAGCGTCTGTGCCGGTGCCACGGTGATCGAGTCACCAGTGTGCACGCCCATCGGGTCGAAGTTTTCGATGGAGCAGACGATGATGCAGTTGTCCTTCTTGTCGCGGACCACCTCCATCTCGTATTCCTTCCAGCCGATCAGCGATTCGTCGATCAGCAGTTCCTTGGTCGGCGACAGGTCCAGACCGCGGGCGCAGATTTCTTCGAATTCTTCACGGTTGTAGGCGATACCACCACCGGTGCCGCCCATGGTGAAGGACGGACGGATGATGCACGGGAAGCCGAGCTTCTCGAGGACCGCATTGGCCTCTTCCATGCTGTGGGCGATACCGGAGCGCGGGCACTCCAGGCCGATGTCCTTCATGGCCTTGTCGAAGCGCGAGCGGTCTTCGGCCTTGTCGATGGTGTCGGCATTGGCACCGATCATTTCGACGCCGAACTTTTCCAGAACGCCGTGGCGCTCCAGGTCCAGGGCGCAGTTCAGCGCGGTCTGGCCACCCATGGTCGGCAGGACAGCGTCTGGACGCTCTTTCTCGATGATCTTGGCCACCGACTGCCACTTGATCGGCTCGATGTAGGTGGCATCGGCCATGGCCGGGTCGGTCATGATGGTGGCCGGGTTGGAGTTCACCAGGATGACGCGGAAACCCTCCTCGCGCAGGGCTTTGCAAGCCTGGGCGCCGGAGTAGTCGAATTCGCAGGCCTGGCCGATCACGATCGGGCCAGCGCCGAGAATCAGGATGCTTTTAATGTCTGTACGTTTTGGCATGGTTGTCACTCAAATCCGCGGGTCAGTCGGCAAGCCGTCTTGAACAATCTGGGTCAGGCGCTTCCGGGCGCGGCGTGGGCCGCCCCGGGGCCTTGATGCAGGATGCTCAGCGGCGCTTGGCCATGGCATCGATGAAACGATCGAACAGTGGCGCGACGTCGGTCGGGCCTGGGCTCGCTTCAGGGTGGCCCTGGAAGCTGAACGCGCTCTTGTCGGTACGCTCGATACCCTGCAGGGTGCCGTCGAACAGCGACTTGTGGATGGCGCGGACATTGCCCGGCAGGGTGGCTTCGTCGACAGCGAAACCGTGGTTCTGGCTGGTGATCATGACCACGCCGGTGTCCAGGTCCTGGACCGGGTGGTTAGCACCGTGGTGGCCGTGACCCATTTTCATGGTCTTGGCGCCGGAGGCCAGGGCCAACAGCTGGTGACCCAGGCAGATACCGAAGACCGGAATGTCGGTCTCGAGCACGTCCTTGATCGCCTGGATCGCGTAGTCGCACGGCTCGGGGTCACCAGGGCCGTTGGACAGGAACACGCCGTCCGGATTCAGCGCCAGCACTTCGCTGGCTGGCGTCTGGGCCGGCACCACGGTCACGCGGCAGCCACGGGCAACCAGCATGCGCAGGATGTTCAGCTTGACGCCGTAGTCGTAGGCAACGACGTGGTATGGCAGATCGGCAGCGTCGATGGTCGGGTGGCTGTCGGTTTTCAGCTCCCACACGCTGGAGCGCCACTCGTAGCGCTCCTTGGTGGAGACGACCTTGGCCAGGTCCATGCCCTTGAGGCCCGGGAAGGCGCGCGCAGCGGCGATGGCGGCTTCTTCGGTGATGTCGTCACCGGCCAGGATGCAGCCGTTCTGAGCGCCCTTCTCACGCAGGATACGGGTCAGGCGACGCGTATCGATGCCCGCGATGGCAACCACGTTATTGGCCTTCAGGTACTCCGGCAGCGACTGGGTGTTACGCCAGTTGCTGGCCAGCAGCGGCAGGTCACGAATGACCAGGCCGGCGGACCAGACACGGTTCGACTCGGCGTCTTCCGGCGTGGTGCCGGTGTTGCCGATGTGCGGGTAGGTCAGGGTGACGATCTGCTGCGAATAGGAAGGGTCTGTAAGGATTTCCTGGTAGCCGGTCATAGCGGTGTTGAATACCACCTCACCAACGGTCTGACCGTCGGCACCGATGGCTTCACCGCGGAAAATACTGCCGTCGGCAAGGGCGAGTATGGCTGGCTTTGTCAAGAAGACCTCCCGTAAATCAAGCATGAAAGGGCGATCGCAGGTTGCAAAAAAGCGGAGTGACGTATGGACACGTCACCCCGCTTTCATGTGCTGAATTCAATTCGCTGCGCGCTTTTAGTGGACACACTAAAGCTGTAGCTTACAGAAAAGTGCCTTTTGGGTCTACCGCATATGTGTCTCTAAAACACATGAATGCGACAGGCCTGCGCGACATGCCCCTGTAGGAGCGGCCAGCCTTGTGTCGCGAAAGGGCTGCGAAGCAGCCCCGGCAATCTTGCGTGATGCGCAAATCCTGGGACCGCTACGCGCTCCCTTCGCGGCACAAGGCCGCTCCTACAGGGGCTGCGCAGCAAGGCGGCATCAGTGCAGCTCAAGCACATCCTGCATGTCATACAGCGCAGGCTCACGCCCCTCCAGCCACAGCGCAGCACGCACCGCACCCTTGGCGAAGGTCATGCGGCTGGAAGCCTTATGGGTGATCTCCACGCGCTCGCCTTCGGCAGCGAACAGCACGGTATGATCACCCACAACGTCGCCCGCCCGCACCGTAGCGAAGCCGATGGTCTGCCGTTCACGAGCACCCGTCTGCCCCTCACGACCATAGACCGCCACTTCACGCAGGTCACGCCCCAGCGCCTGGGCCACCACTTCCCCCATGCGCAGGGCCGTGCCCGATGGCGCATCGACCTTGTGCCGGTGATGCGCTTCGAGAATCTCGATGTCCACCTCATCACCCAGCACACGGGCAGCGGTATCCAGCAGCTTCAGGCACAGGTTGACGCCCACGCTGAAGTTGGCCGCGAAGACGATCGGGATCTCCTTGCCCGCCTCCACCAGCAACTGCTTCTCTTCGGCACTGAAACCGGTGGTACCGATGACCATCGCCTTGCCAGCCTTGCGGCAGAACGCGAGGTTTTTCAGGGTGACCGACGGGTGCGTGAAATCGATCAGCACGTCGAACTCGTCGACCACCTTGGCCAGATCATCGACAATCGGCACGCCGATTCGCCCAAGACCTGCCAGCTCACCGGCGTCAGCACCTACCAGGGTGCTGTCGGGGCGATGAATGGCGGCGGTCAGGCCGGCCTTCGGCGCCTGCTGCTGAACCGCCTCGATCAGCACCTTGCCCATGCGCCCGGCGGCGCCCATCACTGCAATACGTCGCATAGCCTGTTCCTTGTCAAAGATCGCCGAAGAAGCGCTTCACGCCTTCGAACCAGCCACTGGCCTTGGGCGAGTGGGAACTGTCGCCATCCAGCGAATCGCGCAGCTCTTCGAGCAACTCGCGCTGGCGACGGCTGAGGTTGACCGGCGTTTCGACCGCAACGCGGCACAGCAGGTCGCCCGCACCGCCGCCACGCACCGGCGCCACACCCTTGCCGCGCAGACGGAACTGCTTGCCGGTCTGGGTGCCTTCGGGAATTTTCAGTTTCACGCGGCCATCGAGCGTCGGTACTTCCAACTCGCCACCCAAGGCTGCGTCGGTGTAGCTAATCGGCACTTCGCAGTACAGGTGCTTGCCGTCGCGCTGGAAGATCGCGTGCTCGCGCACACTGATGACCACGTACAAGTCGCCGGTCGGGCCACCCTGGGCACCCGCCTCGCCTTCACCGGACAAGCGAATGCGGTCGCCAGTATCGACACCCGCTGGCACCTTGACCGAGAGGGTCTTGTATTCCTCGACACGACCTTCACCGTGGCACGACGTGCACGGGTCGGTGATGATCTTGCCCTGGCCATGGCAGCGCGGGCAGGTCTGTTGCACCGAGAAGAAGCCTTGCTGCATGCGCACCTGGCCGATACCGCCACAGGTCGGGCACGTGGAAGGCGTGGAGCCTTTCTTGGCGCCGGAGCCATCGCACGGCTTGCAGTTGACCAGCGTAGGTACGCGGATGCTGACCGTCGTACCGCGCACAGCCTCTTCGAGGTTCAGCTCAAGGGTGTAGCGCAGGTCGCTGCCACGCTGGGCACCACCGCGCGAACCACCGCGACCACCACCGAAGAAATCGCTGAACACATCACCGAAAATATCGGAGAAGTTGGCACCGCCGAAGCCAGCACCGCCGCCACCCATACTAGGGTCGACACCGGCGTGACCGTATTGGTCGTAAGCGGAGCGCTTGCCCGCGTCAGACAGCACTTCGTAGGCCTCGTTGGCCTCCTTGAACTTGTCTTCGGACTCTTTATCGCCCGGGTTGCGGTCCGGGTGGTACTTCATCGCCAGACGGCGGTAGGCCTTCTTGAGGTCGCCCTCGCTGGCGCCGCGCTCGACACCCAGCACCTCATAAAAATCACGTTTGGACATAGGTCATTTGCACTCTTGGGGTGTTTGGCACCGGCGCGCAGCTGTCGCGCCGTGCCGCCAACACCTGCCGCCATACGCGAATGCGCCCAGACAGATGCTGTAAAAATTCTCGTGTTCCAGACACGCCAACGCGGGAGCAAGCCCCCGCGCGGCGACATCCTACCAGTTCAGCGGCAAATGCCACTGAACTGGCCGACAACAGGCAGGGATTACTGCTTGTTGTTGTCTTTCACTTCTTCGAACTCGGCGTCAACCACGTCGTCGTGCTTGGCTTCAGGCTCGGCCTGCTGGGCGCCGCCCTGCGGCTGCTCAGCCTGTTGCTCGGCGTACATCTTCTGGGCAACCGGCGCCGAGACCTTGGACAGCTCCTCGACCTTGGCGTCGATGGTGGCCTTGTCATCGCCTTTGACAGCGGCTTCCAGGGCAACCACAGCCGCTTCGATCGCGGTTTTCTCTTCAGCAGTGACCTTGTCACCGGCATCAGCGACCATTTTGCGGGTCGAGTGAACCAGCGCGTCACCCTGGTTACGAGCAGCAGCCAGTTCTTCGAACTTGCGGTCTTCCTCGGCGTTGGCCTCGGCGTCACGCACCATGCGCTCGATTTCCTCGTCCGACAGACCGGAGTTGGCCTTGATCACGATCGACTGCGACTTGCCGGTGGCCTTGTCCTTCGCGCTGACGTGCAGGATGCCGTTGGCGTCGATGTCGAAGGTTACTTCGATCTGTGGCACACCGCGCGGCGCTGGCGGAATGTCAGCCAGGTCGAACTTGCCCAGCGACTTGTTCTGCGCCGCTTGCTTGCGCTCGCCTTGCAGCACGTGAATGGTCACGGCGCCCTGATTGTCGTCAGCGGTCGAGAACACCTGCGACTTCTTGGTCGGGATGGTGGTGTTCTTCTCGATCAGCGGGGTCATCACGCCGCCCATGGTTTCGATACCCAGGGTCAGCGGGCTGACGTCCAGCAGCAGTACGTCTTTCACATCACCGGCCAGAACGGCGCCCTGGATGGCAGCACCCATGGCGACGGCTTCGTCCGGGTTGACGTCTTTGCGGGCTTCTTTACCGAAGAAGTCAGCCACGGCCTTCTGCACCATCGGCATACGGGTCTGGCCACCGACCAGGATCACGTCGTCGATCTTGCTGGCGTCGATGCCGGCGTCTTTCAGGGCGATGCGGCAAGGCTCGATGGTGCGCTGAACCAGGTCTTCGACCAGCGACTCCAGCTTGGCGCGGGAGATCTTCACGTTCAGGTGCTTCGGACCGGTTGCGTCAGCAGTGATGTACGGCAGGTTGACGTCGGTCGACTGGGCCGAGGACAGCTCGATCTTGGCTTTTTCAGCGGCTTCTTTCAGGCGCTGCAGGGCCAGCGGATCGTTCTTCAGGTCCATGCCGGACTCTTTCTTGAACTCGTCCACGAGGTAGTCGATCAGGCGCATGTCGAAGTCTTCGCCACCCAGGAAGGTGTCGCCGTTGGTGGCCAGTACTTCGAACTGGTGCTCACCGTCGACTTCGGCGATTTCGATGACCGAAACGTCGAAAGTACCACCACCGAGGTCATAGACGATGATGGTGTGGTCGCCCTTGGCCTTGTCCATGCCATAGGCCAGTGCAGCGGCGGTCGGCTCGTTGATGATGCGCTTGACGTCCAGACCGGCGATGCGACCGGCGTCCTTGGTGGCCTGACGCTGGCTGTCGTTGAAGTAGGCCGGCACGGTGATGACCGCTTCGGTGACCGACTCACCGAGGTAGTCTTCGGCGGTCTTCTTCATTTTCTTCAGCACTTCGGCGCTGATCTGCGGCGGTGCCATGTCCTTGCCGCTGGCTTGAACCCAAGCGTCACCGTTGCTGGCCTTGACGATTTTGTAAGGCACCAGCTTGATGTCTTTCTGTACGACGTCTTCTTCGAAACGACGACCGATCAGACGCTTGACCGCGAACAAGGTGTTGTGCGGGTTGGTCACAGCCTGACGCTTGGCCGACTGACCGACCAGAATCTCGCCATCGTTGGCGTAGGCGATGATCGAAGGGGTGGTACGCGCGCCTTCGGCGTTCTCGATGACCTTGACCTTGCCGTCTTCCAGGATGGAGACGCACGAGTTGGTGGTCCCCAGGTCGATACCGATGATTTTGCCCATGTTAACTCTCCCGAAACTTGAATGTGTTCACAGCGGCGTCACTGGCCAACTGCGGTAATACTTGAAGGCTTGACACCTAGATGGGGATGCCCGAAAGGATTTCAAGCCTTTTCATCGATAGAAGGCTGCGGCGCCGCAGGCGCTTTGCTGACCACCACCATCGCGGGGCGCAGCAGACGACCGCTGAGCAGGTAGCCCTTCTGGAACACGTTCAACACGCTGTTCGGCTCGACCTCGGCGTTTTCCTGCATGGCCATGGCCTGGTGATGCTCGGGGTTGAACGGCTGACCATGGGGGTCGATGGCTTCGAGGTTGTAGCGCTTGAGGGTGTCCTGGAACATCTTCAGGGTCAGTTCGACACCTTCACGGATTTTCTTCACGTTCTCGTCGTCGGCGCTGGAGTGGGCCAGGGCCAGCTCAAGGCTGTCGATGACCGGCAGCAGGTCGCCCGCAAACTTCTCCAGGGCGAACTTGTGGGCCTTCTCGACATCCTGCTCGGCACGCCGACGGGTGTTCTGCAGGTCGGCGGCGGCGCGCAGGGACTGATCCTTGGCCGCGGCCAGCTGCTCCTCGAGCTCCAGAACGCGAGCATCGGCAGTGCCGGCACCGGCTTCTTCGGCATTCAGGTTCTTCTCATCCAGCTGTTCGTCAGCCATCGGGTTTCTCCTTCGCAATTTCTGGGGTGCGGGCCACGCCCGCCATGTCTTGCCGGCTATATGGGGTCGGAAAAACCAGCTTCAAGGGGGCAAGTGCATTTCCATATTCGCCCGACGGGCATTGTCAGCCAACTGCAAACCACTGTATAAATAACCAGACCCAAGCTTCCGGGAGCCGCCCTCATGCTGCTGCACCTGTCCATTCGCAACTACGCCATCGTCGAACACCTCGACCTCGAACTCGCCCGCGGCATGTCGGTAATCACCGGCGAAACCGGGGCCGGCAAGTCGATCATGCTCGACGCCCTGGGCCTGGCCCTGGGCGATCGCGCCGACAGCGGCGTAGTGCGGCCCGGCGCAGACAAGGCGGACATCCTCGCCACGTTCGACCTGATCGACATCCCCGAGGCCCATACCTGGCTCGCCGAGCGCGACCTCGAAAGCGACGGCCCGTGCATCCTGCGCCGAGTCATCACCGCCGAGGGCCGCAGCCGCGGCTACATCAACGGCACGCCCTGCCCGCTGGGCGACCTCAAGGCACTGGGCGAACTGCTGATCGACATCCACAGCCAGCACGAGCACCAGTCGCTGCTGAAAACCGACACGCACCGCCGCCTGCTGGACGAATACGCTGGCGCCATTGACCTGGCCCGCCAGGTACAACTGGCCGCCAAGCGCTGGAACCAGACGCGCCAGGAGCTCGAGCGCCTGAGCAACGCTGGCGACGAGCAACGTGCTCGTCACCAGTTGCTGAGCTACCAGCTCGAAGAACTGGACAACCTCGGCCTGGGTGAAAACGAGCTGGAGCAACTCGAGCAAGAGCACAAGAACCTGACCAATGCCGAGGCATTGTTCGGCATCTGCCGCCAGGTCATCGACCAGTGCAGCGAAAGCGATTCGGGGAACGTGCTCAGCGCACTGACTGTCAGCCTCAATCGCCTGACTGCCGTCAGCAACGCCCCCAAGGCCCTGCACGAGGCCGTCAATCTGATCGCCAGCGCGCAAATCCAAATCGAGGAGGCCGTAGGCGAACTCAACCGCTTCCTCGACCATTTCGATGCCGACCCACTGCGCCTGCAGGCCCTTGAAGAGCGGCTCGACACCCTCTACACGCTGGCCCGTAAACACCGCGTCCACCCCACCGAGCTGCCCCACCTGCAACAACAGTTGATGGAGGAGCTAGAAGGGCTGAACGCCAGCGACGAGTCCCTCGAACGACTGGGCGAAGAGCTGAAAGCCTTTGCGCAGCACTATAAAGAGAAGGCAACCGAGCTGAGCGCCCTGCGCCAACAGGCCGCGACGCAACTGGCAAGCGCGGTCGAACTGGAGATCCAGCGCCTGGGCATGCCCGGCGGACGCTTCTGCATCGCGCTTTCGCCTTTCAACAACGACGAACTCTCACCCCACGGCCTGGAGCAGATCGAACTGCTAGTCAGCGCCAACCCCGGCCAACCCCTCAAGGGGCTGGCCAAGGTGGCATCGGGGGGCGAGCTGTCACGCATCAGCCTGGCGATTCAGGTGATCACCGCACAGACCTCACGCATTCCCACCCTGGTGTTCGACGAAGTGGACGTGGGCATCGGCGGCCCCACCGCCGAAATCGTCGGCCAGTTACTGCGCCGACTCGGCGAGCGCGGCCAGGTACTCACCGTCACCCACCTGCCCCAAGTCGCCGCACAGGGCCATCATCACCTGTTCGTGCATAAAGTGCGCAACAGCGACACCACCCACACGGCGGTGGCCAACCTGGGCAAACGCGAGCGCGTCGAGGAAGTGGCACGCATGCTCGGCGGCATCGACCTGACCAAGGAATCCCTGGCCCATGCGCGCAAGATGGTAGTCAGCAGCAAGGCTTAAGACTGACCGCACTCCCTGTAGGAGCGGCCTTGCGCCGCGAAAGGGCTGCGAAGCGGCCCCAGGATTTTGGCGTTATCCAAGATCGTCGGGGCTGCTTCGCAGCCCTTTCCGGCCGATCCAGCGCACCGGCAAGGCCGCCCCCACAGGGGAATGCGTTTTTCAGGCACAAAGCACAAAGGCGACCCGAAGGTCGCCTTTGTCATTCATAACGATCGAAATCGTTACTTTTTCTTGCGCACGTAGAGGACCAGGTTGTGGTCCACCAACTCGTAGCCGTGCTCGGCCACGATTTCCTTCTGGCGCTTCTCGATCTCGGTGTCGACGAACTCGATTACTTCGCCGCTATCCACGTTGACCATGTGGTCGTGATGACCACCGTCAGCCAGTTCGAATACCGCATGACCGCCGTCGAAGTTGTGGCGAACCACCAGACCCGCAGCCTCGAATTGGGTCAGTACGCGATACACGGTCGCCAGACCGACGTCCTCGCCAGCCTCCATCAGCGCCTTGTAGACGTCCTCGGCACTCATGTGGCGCTGCTCGGCAGAGTCGAGCATCTGAAGAATCTTGACTCGAGGCAGGGTCACCTTGAGGCCGGCTTTGCGTAATTCGCTATTTTCAACCATGGTCAGCTTTCTCGCCGATGCTGCTTCGCAGCTTCTCTTAATACGGGTATGATCGGGGTTTACGTTGTCCAGCCAAGATAGTGGAAGTCGCCCACCGATGCAAAACACCAAGCTCTTGCTAACCAGCCTCACCCTCGTGGGACTGCTCGCACTCGCCGGTTGCTCGTTTCCCGGGGTTTACAAAATCGACATCCAGCAGGGCAATGTCGTCACGCAGGACATGATAGACCAATTGCGCCCCGGAATGACCCGTCGGCAAGTAAGGTTTATCATGGGCAACCCCCTGCTCCAGGACACCTTCCACACCAACCGCTGGGACTATCTGTATAGCCTTCAGCCCGGTGGTGGCCGGCGCCAGCAAGAGCGCATGAGCATCTTCTTCAACGACAACGACCAACTGGTCAGCCTGGCCGGCGACTTCATGCCAGGCGTGAGCCGCGACCAGGAAATCCTTGGTGGCAGCGGCGATACCCGCGTCAGCCCGGCCCAACAGCCTGGCCAACCCGCTGAGAAACCGGCCAAGGCAGGCTCGCTGGAAGAGTCGATCCAGAAAGAGATCGACACCATCCAAACGACCCCGGTTCCGACCCCAGCCCCGCTGGAAACCTCGCCTCAGTAACCACAGGCGTAGACGAAAAAGCCCGGACATTATCCGGGCTTTTTTATGCGCGCCTTCGTCAGCTATAAAGTTGCTTGGCGCGCTGGCAGAAGGCATCGACCATCGTATTGGCCGCTTGGTTGAACAACGGCCCGAGCGTTGCACGGACCAGGGCACCGGCATAATCGAACGACAAGTCCAGGCTGATCTTGCAGGCTTTCTCGCCCAAAGGCTTGAACACCCACACCCCATGCAACTGGGTGAACGGCCCCTCCTCCAGGTTCATCTCGATGGACTGCCCCGGCACCAGCACATTACGCGTCACGAACTGCTGGCTCATCCCGCCCTTGGCCACTTCGAGCTTGGCGCGCATCTGCGTGTCACTGGCCTCGATCACCGTCGACGCCGAGCACCACGGCAAGAACGCCGGGTAGCTGGCCACATCATTGACCAAGTCGTAGAGCGCCTGGGCGGGGTAAGGCAGCAGGGCCGAGCGTTGAATATGGGTAGTCATCCAGGCGTCACTTCCAAACTGGGCGGTGGCGCATCGCAGCGCCGGAAAATCGATTCCGTTCAACGGAACAGCCCCTGCATTGTCCGGGATTAGTCCTACAGGCTCAAGCACACCTAAACCCCATAGCCGAGGACGCAGCGACTGCCTATAATGCCGCCCCTATGGCTAAGCAAAAGAAACATCCGACCGGGACCATCGCGCAAAACAAAAAAGCGCGACACGATTACTTCATCGAACACAAGTTCGAGGCCGGGCTGGTCCTGTCCGGCTGGGAAGTAAAAAGCCTGCGGGCCGGCAAGGCACACCTGACCGACAGCTACGTATTGCTGAAGGATGGCGAAGCCTGGCTGTTCGGCAGCCACATCACACCGCTGACCACCGCCAGCACCCACGTCATCGCCGATCCCATCCGCACCCGCAAGCTGCTGCTGAACAAGCGCGAGCTCGAGCGCCTGGAAGCGGCCGTGGCGCAAAAAGGCTACACCTGCGTGGCGATGTCGCTGTACTGGAGCAAGCACCTGATCAAGTGCGAAATCGCGCTCGGCAAGGGCAAGAAGGAGTTCGACAAGCGCGACACCGTGCGCGAACGCGACTCCAACCGCGAGCTGCAGCGCACCATGCGCAACAAGGGCAAGGAAGAGTAACGTCCTGCCCACGCGGTCGCGTGTAGGAGCGGCCTTGTGTCGCGAAAGGGCTGCAAAGCAGCCCCCGACGATCTTGAGTGATGCAGATATCTCGAGGGCACTGCGCGCCCTTTTCGCGACACAAGGCCGCTCCTACAAAAATCGCGCAAGCCGCAAGCGGGCGAGCACTCAACGCCCGCTGCGCCGCTCCGCCCGCGCCACTCGCTGAGCCTCTTGCTGCGCCTCCTCCAGCACCTCCTGCACATACAGAATGTGCCGGCTGGACACCTCCCGCGCTGCCTCGGCACGCCCCTCGACGATTGCCTCGTACAGCTCACGGTGCTGACTGATCAACATGTCGCGCGTCTCTGAACGCTGCTGGTACATGCCGCCGATATTGGTGACCACGTTACGCTTGAGCAGATCGAACAGCCCACGAATGGTGTGCAACAACACGGCATTGTGGCTGGCCTCGGCGATAGCCAAATGGAAACGCGCATCGGCCGCGCCCTCCTCTGCCCGGTCGACTTCACCTACCCGGTTATAGCAATCCTGCAACGCATCGAACGCCACCTTCAGGCGTTCGCGGTCCGGCGCAGTGGCGCGCTGCGCCGCGTAGTAGGCGCAGGACGCTTCGAGGGTATGACGAAACTCCAGCAGGTCGCGCTGCGCCTCGGGGCTGCCTTCGAGCAGCTTGAGCAGCGGATCGCTGAAGGTCGAACCCAGCGAGTCGGCCACGTAGTTACCGCCGCCCTGGCGACTGACCAGCAAGCCTTTAGCCACCAGCTTCTGGATCGCCTCACGCAACGACGGGCGGGACACGCCGAACTGTTCAGCCAAGGTGCGCTCAGCCGGCAGGCGCTGACCAGACGTCAACGTGCCTTCGAGAATCATCCCTTCCAAGCGATCGACGATATCGTCGGACAGGCGCCGTTGGCGGACCTGATCAAAAACCATCACATGCTCTCCACGAACCCCGGAGGTGCTGAGCCGGGGCGCCTATTCTGCGCCTAACCGGCCCCTCCCGACACCCATCAGATGGCGTTTTTCACCACCCCTCAGTCGCCCACTCATCGGCCTGCGACCAAAGTTTTCCCTCGGACAAATTGACACACCCATGAAGTGGCTTTTAACCTAGCGCCCAGACATTGTAAATTGGTCTTACCAATTATCCAATGCCAGTGCCTTGACCAACAACAATTAGGGGCCACCCGTATGCAAACCTGGCAACAACTCTATACCCCACTCGGTAGTCTCGGCCTGTCCGCACTGGCGGCGGTCATTCCTATCGTGTTCTTCTTCCTCGCCCTCGCCGTGTTCCGCCTCAAGGGCCACGTCGCAGGCAGCATTACCCTTGCACTGTCCATCCTAGTGGCGATCTTCGCCTTCCACATGCCGGTCGACATGGCCTTCGCTGCCGCAGGCTATGGCTTCCTCTACGGCCTGTGGCCAATCGCCTGGATCATCGTTGCCGCGGTGTTCCTGTACAAACTCACGGTCAAGAGCGGCCAGTTCGAAGTGATCCGCAGCTCGGTGCTGTCGATCACCGACGACCAACGCCTGCAAGTGCTGCTGATCGGCTTCTGCTTCGGCGCCTTCCTCGAAGGCGCAGCCGGCTTCGGCGCGCCCGTGGCGATCACCGCCGCACTGCTGGTGGGCCTGGGCTTCAACCCACTGTACGCCGCCGGCCTGTGCCTGATCGCCAACACCGCCCCGGTGGCCTTCGGCGCCCTCGGCATCCCGATCATCGTGGCCGGCCAGGTCACCGGCATCGACGCCTTCCACATCGGCGCCATGACCGGCCGCCAACTGCCGCTGCTGTCGCTGTTCGTGCCGTTCTGGCTGGTGTTCATGATGGACGGCCTGCGCGGCGTCAAGGAAACCTGGCCTGCCGCCCTGGTCGCCGGCCTGAGCTTCGCCGTCACCCAGTACTTCACCTCGAACTTCATCGGCCCAGAGCTGCCGGACATCACCTCGGCACTGGCCAGCCTGATCGCCCTGACCCTGTTCCTCAAGGTCTGGCAGCCCAAGCGCGCCTTCAGCGAGGCCCACGGCAGTGTGGGCGCCGCCGTGGTGCAATCGGGCGGCAGCCAGCCGACCCCGTACAGCTTCGGCGAGATCTTCAAGGCCTGGTCGCCGTTCCTGATCCTCACCGTGCTGGTCACCCTCTGGACCCTCAAGCCGTTCAAGGCCGCGTTCGCTCCAGGCGGCGCGATGTACAACTTCGTCTTCAACTTCGCCATCCCGCACCTCGACCAACTGGTGATCAAGACCGCGCCGATCGTCGCCGCCCCCACCGCCATGCCTGCGGTGTTCAAGCTCGACCCGTTCTCGGCCACCGGCACGGCGATTTTCCTCTCAGCGCTGCTGTCGATGCTGGTGCTGAAGATCAACATCAAAACTGGTCTTACCACTTTCAAGGAAACCCTCTGGGAACTGCGCTGGCCGATCCTGTCGATTGGCATGGTGCTGGCCTTCGCCTTCGTCACTAACTACTCAGGCATGTCCTCGACCCTGGCCCTGGTCCTGGCCGGCACCGGCGCTGCGTTCCCGTTCTTCTCGCCGTTCCTCGGCTGGCTGGGCGTGTTCCTGACCGGCTCCGACACCTCGTCCAACGCCCTGTTCAGCTCGCTGCAAGCCACCACCGCGCACCAGATCGGGGTCAACGACACCCTGCTGGTCGCCGCCAATACCAGCGGCGGCGTGACCGGCAAGATGATTTCGCCGCAGTCGATCGCCGTGGCCTGCGCCGCCACCGGCCTGGTCGGCAAGGAGTCGGATCTGTTCCGCTTCACCGTCAAGCACAGCCTGTTCTTCGCCACCATCGTCGGCCTGATCACCCTGATCCAAGCCTACTGGCTCACCGGCATGCTGGTTCATCACTAAAGTGAAAGGGGCCGGGCGCCCAGAGGCGCCCGGCATCACCTTCAACCCACGCTGCGAGAATCCATGATTATTTCCGCCTCCACCGACTATCGCGCCGCGGCCCAACGCAAGCTGCCTCCTTTCCTGTTCCATTACGCCGACGGCGGCGCCTACGCCGAACACACCCTGCGCCACAACGTTTCCGACCTGGCCAGCATCGCCCTGCGTCAGCGCGTGCTGAAGAACATGTCGGAACTGAGCCTCGAAACCCGCCTGTTCGACGAAACCCTGAGCATGCCCGTGGCCCTCGCCCCGGTCGGCCTCACCGGCATGTACGCCCGGCGTGGCGAAGTGCAGGCGGCCCGTGCAGCAGCGGCCCACGGCATTCCGTTCACGATGTCCACGGTCTCGGTCTGCCCAATCGAGGAAGTCGCCCCGGCCATCGACCGGCCGATGTGGTTCCAGCTTTACGTGCTCAAGGACCGCGGTTTCATGCGCAACGCCCTGGAGCGCGCCAAGGCCGCCGGAGTGAAGACCCTGGTGTTCACCGTCGACATGCCCGTGCCCGGCGCGCGCTACCGCGACGCCCACTCCGGCATGAGCGGCAAGCACGGCCCGCTGCGCCGCGTGCTGCAAGCCATGACCCACCCCGAATGGGCCTGGGATGTCGGCGTCATGGGCCGCCCCCACGATCTGGGCAACATCTCCAAATACCGTGGTAACCCCACCGGGCTGGCTGACTACATCGGCTGGCTGGGAGCCAACTTCGACCCGTCGATCTCGTGGAAAGACCTGGAGTGGATCCGCGAATTCTGGGACGGCCCGATGATCATCAAAGGCATTCTGGATGCCGACGACGCCCGCGACGCGGTCAAGTTCGGCGCCGACGGCATCGTCGTCTCCAACCACGGCGGGCGTCAGCTCGACGGCGTGCTGTCCAGTGCCCGCGCGCTGCCGGCCATCGCCGATGCGGTCAAGGGCGACATCAAGATCCTCGCCGACTCGGGCATCCGCAGTGGCCTGGACGTGGTGCGCATGATCGCCCTGGGCGCCGACAGCGTGCTGATCGGCCGCGCCTTCCTGTATGCCCTGGCCACCCACGGCGAAGCCGGGGTAAAGAACCTGCTGGAGCTGTTCGAAAAAGAAATGCGCGTGGCCATGGTGCTGACCGGCGCCAAATCCATCAGCGAGATCACCCGCGACTCGCTGGTCCGCGAACTGGGCGCCTGAGCGCGCCCCCACCTGATTCCGCCTGAATGACCGGGGTACGCCGCGCACCAGACGCCGCGCCCCCGCGAGGAGACTGCATGAGCCTGCCCGCCGCGTTCCTGCGCGATGCCCAGCGCCTGATCCCCGCCGAACGCCGCTTCGACGACCCCACCTCGACCCTGGCCTTCGGCACCGACGCCAGCTTCTACCGGCTGATCCCCAAGCTGGTGGTGCGGGTCGAGTCCGAGGATGAAGTGGTCGCGCTGCTGCAATTGGCCCAGCGCGACCGCGTGCCGGTGACCTTCCGCGCCGCCGGCACCAGCCTCAGCGGCCAGGCCATCAGCGATTCGGTGCTGATCGTGCTGGGCGACAACTGGGGCGGCAAGGAAATCCGCGCCGAGGGCGAGCAGATCCGCCTGCAACCCGGCGTAATCGGCGCCCAAGCCAACGCCTGGCTGGCCCCCTACGGGCGCAAGATCGGCCCAGACCCGGCCTCGATCAACGCCTGCAAGATCGGCGGCATCGTCGCCAACAACGCCAGCGGCATGTGCTGCGGCACCGCGCAGAACACCTACCACACCCTGGCCGGCCTGCGCCTGGTGCTGGCCGACGGCACCCGCCTGGACAGCGAAGACCCCGCCAGCGTGGCCGCCTTCGAACGCAGCCACGCCAGCCTGCTCGACGAACTCGCCCGCCTGGGGCGCGAAACCCGCGCCAACACGGAACTTGCCGAGCGCATCCGCCACAAGTACCGGCTAAAAAACACCACCGGCCTGTCGCTCAACGCCCTGGTGGACTACGACCAGCCGCTGGATATCCTGCAACACCTGCTAGTCGGCTCCGAAGGCACGCTGGGCTTCATCAGCGCCGTCACCTACAACACCGTGCCCGACCACCCGCACAAGGCCAGCGCCCTGCTGGTGTTCCCCAGTGTCGAAAGCTGCTGCCGCGCGGTGACCGTGCTCAAGCGCCAGCCCGTCTCGGCGGTGGAACTGCTCGACCGGCGCAGCATGCGTTCGGTGCAAGCGATGCCCGGCATGCCGACCTGGGTAAAAGGCCTGTCGGACAACGTCTGCGCGCTGCTGATCGAATCCCGCGCCGCCAGCCAGAGCCTGCTGCACGAACAGCTCGAACAGGTGATGGCCGCCATCGCCGACTACCCGCTGGAGCAAAAGGTCGACTTCAGCGAAGACCCGGCGGTGTACAACCAGCTCTGGAAAATCCGCAAGGACACCTTCCCCGCCGTCGGCGCCGTGCGCCAGACAGGCACCACGGTGATCATCGAGGACGTCACCTTCCCCGTCGAGCAACTGGCCGAAGGCGTCAACCGCCTGATCCAGCTGTTCGACAAGCACCGCTACGACGAAGCGATCATTTTCGGCCACGCCCTGGAAGGCAACCTGCATTTCGTCTTCACCCAAGGCTTCAACAGCGCCGCAGAAATCGCGCGTTACCAGGCCTTCATGGATGACGTGGCGCAACTGGTGGCGGTGGAGTTCGGCGGCTCGCTCAAGGC
Source organism: Pseudomonas sp. NY15463 (assembly GCF_048068415.1). Classification (NCBI taxonomy): domain Bacteria; kingdom Pseudomonadati; phylum Pseudomonadota; class Gammaproteobacteria; order Pseudomonadales; family Pseudomonadaceae; genus Pseudomonas; species Pseudomonas sp. NY15463. The sequence goes on along the minus strand of NZ_JBLUQD010000011.1, from coordinate 46,583 downwards.
CGAGCACGGCACCGGGCGTAACATGGCGCCGTTCGTCGAGCTGGAGTGGGGCCAGGACGCCTACCAACTGATGTGGACGCTCAAGCGTCTGCTCGACCCCCACAGCATCCTCAACCCCGACGTGGTGCTGAGCAGCGACCCGGACGTCCACCTCAAGCACCTCAAGCCGCTGCCCGCCGCCGACGAAATCGTCGACAAGTGCATCGAGTGCGGCTTCTGCGAGCCGGTATGCCCGTCCAAAGGCCTGACCCTGAGCCCACGCCAGCGCATCGTGATGTGGCGCGACATCCAGGCCAAGACCCGCGCCGGCCTCGACACCCGCGAGCTGATGCAGACCTACCAATACCAGGGCATCGACACCTGCGCCGCGACCGGCCTGTGCGCCCAGCGCTGCCCGGTAGGCATCAACACCGGCGAGCTGGTGAAGAAATTGCGCAGCCAGGCCGCCACGCACCTCAAGACCGCCGACTGGCTGGCCGAGCACTTCCCCACCACCCTGCGTGGCGCGCGCCTGACCCTGGCCGCCGCCAACGGCGCGCGCAAGCTGCTCGGCGCCCCACGCCTGGCGCGCCTGAGCGCCAGCCTGAGCAAAGCCAGCAACAGCCGCCTGCCACAGTGGACCCCGGCGCTGCCGCAACCCCTCAAGCCCATCGACTTCGGCCCCGCGAGCAACGACGCGCGCCCGCGCGTGGTCTACCTGGCCGCCTGCGTCTCGCGCGTGATGGGCCCGGCCTACGCCGACCGCGAGCAAAGCTCGCTGCTGGACAAGACCCGCGCCCTGCTGGAAAAGGCCGGCTACCAAGTGGTGTTCCCCGGCAACGCCGACAGCCTGTGCTGCGGCCAACCGTTCGCCTCCAAGGGTTACCCCGAGCAGGCCGAGCACAAGCGCCAGGAGCTGATCGCCGCGCTGCTGCACGCCAGCCGCGGCGGCCTCGACCCGATCTACTGCGACACCAGCCCCTGCACCCTACGCCTGGTGCAAGACCTGGGCGAAACCCGGCTCGACCTGTACGACCCGGTGCGCTTCATCCGCACCCACCTGGTCGACAAGCTGGAGTTCACCCCGCAGGAGGAACCGGTGGCCGTGCATGTGACCTGTAGCACCCAGCACCTGGGCGAAAGCCAGGCCCTGATCGACCTCGCGCGCCGTTGCAGCAAGCAGGTGGTGATCCCCGAAGGCATCCACTGCTGTGGGTTTGCCGGCGACAAAGGCTTCACCACGCCGGAGCTCAATGCGCACTCGCTGCGCACGCTGAAGGATGCGGTGCAGTATTGCAGCGAAGGGATTTCCACCAGCCGCACGTGCGAGATCGGCTTGTCGAGCCATAGCGGGATCGACTACCACGGCCTGGTGTACCTGGTAGACCGCGCGACCCGCGCGCGCAGCCTCTAAAGCATCCGGGCCGCCCACGCGGCGGCCCGGCAAATGATCCCGAGAACCCGCCACGCCTCGTGTAGGAGCGGGCTTGCCCGCGAACATCGGCGCAGCCGATGCCATCCACCGCGCTGCTTGATTCGCGGGCAAGCCCGCTCCCACAGTCCCCTGCCAAATCAGAAAGTGGTGTGCAGCGCTATGAAAGCCGGCTCCCGGCGAATGATCGACAGCACTCACACGGCGCAAAGCAACAGACCTTTCCCACCAAAATCTCAGACCGAGCCGAATATGCCCCGCTTGCCCCGGAAGGCATCGTGCGCAGGACTATGAATCGGGCTCTCAAGCCAGGGAAACGGACTCCACCATGCAAATCGAGAAAACGTACCAACGCGTGACGCAGCATGGTGTTGTCTTCGACGTAAACGAACTCCTCATAACATCGGAGCACTGCTGCCACCTGCGAAGCATGGCTCTGCCCTTTGTGCACAAACACCACTATCAGATCATTGAAAAGATCGCTGAGCTCTACGACCGAATGCAGGCAGGCGACCTGCCCTGCCTCATGCAAGTCGCAGTATCTCGCCCACTCACTCGACAACAAGGCGACCTACTCAATGAGCAGCGCCAAAGCGTCAGCGACCTTGTCGGCGCCCTGGCAGGCAAAGCCACTGCATCCGTGCTGGGGGGCCCAGCAGGCTTGGTCGGCAGCCTGATTGCAGGCACCGCTGCTGGTTCTTACGTAAATCGGGCAGCCAAGGCACGTCTGCCTACGTTCCACGTCGGCGATGTATTAGTGCTTTTGTCAGCCCAGGTGAGTGGCGGCATCGGCCCACAAACATCCACGCTGCTGCTCATCTTATGAAGGAAACGCACATGCCAGAGCTTTACCTGATCGGTTACCTATTGGCCACAGCCGTCCTACTCGACTGGCTATGCCGCTCGATAGCGTTGCGCAGAACGCTGTACGTCGCCTTCATGGCCATTGCCATCACAAGTTGCAACCAACTGGGCGAACGGCAAGTACTGCAACTCGATGGCGGGCAATGGGCTTTGCTGTTCGCGCTTGCGGGCCAGCGCCTGCTGTTCAAACGCTCGCGCTATTGGCGTGACGGCGAAGACTGAGCCAACCAACCATCACTACCTGATCCCGCCCGGTTATCGCGAGCCCCTGCTTGCCCTGCGAAGAGGCTCCAAAACTCGTAAGACATTTCCGAACGTACGAGCAGATGCTTCTGCCAAAAGCACCTTCAGACCTATCCTACGCAACTGTCGGAAGCAGCTACGTTGCCGGGCAAGAACCTCAGGAATAACTTCACCGGGTCGCCACGAAAGGTGACCGGGCGTGAGAACCCGTAGCGAAAGTTTTCGGCATCCCTGTTATGGCAGCCGTGCCCGGGCAGACTTCGGTCTGGCCGAGCTTTACTTCCGCCTCGGTTTCTCACCCCGTGTACGGCTGCCACCCTTCGTCCCGTGAGAAAGGCATGAGCGGCAGCTTCCACAAACTCTGCGGAAGTGTTGACCATGAAGAAGATCGTTCCAGACCCACCATACCTGCTTCGTTACTTCACGCTGTCCTCCGACTTCTCCCCCGAAGATGCGAGCACCGAAGCCGAAGCCCTAATGATCTGCCTGCATCAGATCCTCGACCTGTACTTCGACAGTAGCGACCAAGACAAGCGCCAAACACTCATCAACACCAGCCTTTACCTCAGCCAGCTCCTGCAACACCTAACCCGCCATGCAGCAGGAGCCCAGCCATGACCCAGCAACCCCAACATTGGCAAACCGCAGGCGTCACCGCCTGTCTGGAGTTTTGCCGCATCCAGCCCGGTATCCCTTTCGAGCATGCTTTCAGCGAGTTGTCGGCCCTGCTCGGCTGCGTCCGCCACCTCACCCGCGAAGCCGAAATGGAAAGCGACCTGATCGCCGGCAGCTCAGCCCGGATTCTCAGCGCCCTGGCCAAGGCACTGATTGATGACATGGAAATCGGTATACAGCGCAAAACCTGATGCCGCGTCCACCCGCTCCCTCTGTGGGAGCGGGCTTGCCCGCGATGACGCCCTCGAATCCGTATGACCATTCTGAATTTGCAACAAAGTGCTTCCGCCAAAGGAGCCGTCAGACCCGTCCTACGCGAGTGTCGGAAATAGCCACGTTGCCGGGCTAGAACCCCAGGCCTAACTTCAGGGGACCGCCATGTTTGGCGACCAGGAGTGAGCCCCCTAGCAGCAAATTTTTCGGCATCTCTGTTAAGGCAGCCGTACCCGGGCAGACTTCGGTCTGGCCGAGTTTTCCCCCTCCGCCTCGGTTCACTTTCCGGGTATGGCTGCCACCCTTCGCCTCGCGTGAAAGGCAAGGGCGAAACAAAACCGCAATCCTCACCTGTACGACTTAGCGAGACCAGCATGGAAGCAATCACATTCTCCCTTTGCGTGTTGTTTTTGGGCACCGTGCTGGACTGGACATTTCGCTCGGAAATGCTCAGGAGGTCCATGTATGTGGTGCTAACGGCCATCGGCATCACCACATGCTCCCAGCTTGGCACCCGCGAAGTCATGCACCTTGATGGCGGCATGTGGAGCATGCTGTTGACCATGGCGGGCTTGCGCTTGCTCTTCAAACGGTGGAATTACAGCCGAACACGCGAAGACTGACTCCGTTCGCCCGCATCACGCCGATTGAACCCTCGCCAACCGCCAGCAGTCCACCAAACAGGCCCACCCTCCAGAGGCCTCACGAGGAGACACCCATGAAAGGTACTGCGCTATCCGCCCTGTTCGCGGCCGCCACCCTGCTGGCCTCGCCTGTATTCGCCGCCGACGACCTGTGTGCGATGAACCTGCAGAAGATCAACGACAGCATGGCCACCGCTGGCGCCACCTCCGAAGGCCTGGACAAGGCCGTGACCGAGCACGTCGACCAAGCCAAGGCCGCCCAGGCCAAGGGCGATACCAAGGAGTGCATCGCCATCACCAGCAAGGTGCTGGAGCGCCTGGAAAAAACCGAGAAAGGCGGCAGCGCGTCCGGCAGCGGTACGTAAGCCCAGGCGGGCGGCGCACCGGCTGTCGACGCCGCCCGCGCAAAGGCGTATACTCCGCTCTGCACACCCCATAAAGGTGCGCCAGCTAGAGCTGAGTGTGGGGCCGATTAGGATTCGACGCCGGTAGCGAAACTCTAGGTGCATGCCGAGTTGGTAACAGAACTCGTAAATCCACTGTTGCAACTTTCTATAGTTGCCAATGACGAAAACTACGAGGGCTACGCTCTCGCTGCGTAAGCAGCTGAGCCCGCTCTCCTGGTAGCTTCGGCTCCAGCAATCACCAGGGGATGCCTGTAAACCCGAAGTGATTGTCATACAGAACAGGATCGTCGTGCAGCACGTTGGGGGCGAAGCGACTAAAACTTACCCAACTCGTCCAAAGCACCCTGCCCGTCGGGCGGCTGCGGATTAACTCAGTAGACACGGCTAAGCATGTAGTACCGACAGCGGAGTACTGGCGGACGGGGGTTCAAATCCCCCCGGCTCCACCAATTTTCTTGTAAGTCGTTCATTTCTAAGGCTTTTTTCCAAAGCAGTATTCCAAGATTACATCTTGGGGCGGCAAAAGGCGGTAGGAATGGGCGGCATGCCACTCTTGACGCACTCACCAGGAGTGCGCCATGCCTCGCTACATCGAACGAAGCCGTCACGGCCTCTATTACCTTCGATTGCCCAAACACCTTGCCCACCTCAACCAGGGCAAGCGCGTGTCCCTGCACACCCACAGCAAAAGGCTTGCTATCCAGCGCGCCGGTCGGCATATAAGCAGTCTCAACCTGTACCTGAGCCTGAGCCTGAGCCCGACAATGACTGACCCGATCCCAACCTCTATCGCCGAGTACCAAGCACTCAAAGAAGAAATGGCGCGGGACTTTCAAACTGAAAACCATAAGCTTGACCAGGCGTTGCAGCAAGCGGCACGGCTTCCTGACAGCTCGAATGCGGTGAGGCTCGCGCTTGAACTGCGCCTGCGCAATGTGTTCGTCGAAGAGGCCATGCGCTACATCACTCTGCAACTGGAGGGCACAGCGCTCCCCCTGCACGGCACTGCTCAGGATCAGTACTCAATCCTGAACGACCTACTGACTTTTGCAGAAAACACCGATCTGGAAATCAACGGCGCTCGGCAGGCGGACGGCACGATTAGCCGATCCGCGCTGGAGGTCGCAAAAGGGGCGTTTAAACAGGCGATCTACAGCAAGCATGAAGAGATGTCCGAAAGTCTCCGAGGCGTCACGAAAGCCCCCGCCCAGGACGAGCGAGCGCCTTCACCATCAGCCCTTGCTCCCACTCCCCTAACCCCACCAGTAACCCTGCTAGCCTTGCATGAACTCCAACAAGTAGATGCTGAGGAGCTGGAGGGGCCACTAACCAAAAACACCCGCACAGAATATGAGCGCCAGTCCCGTGTGCTGACCGTACTCAGCGAACGCAAACTCATCCATGAATTCACACAAGTCGATTTTGAGCAGCTCCACAGAGCCGTGCTAAGAATCAAGCTGGGCGCAGTACGGGGTTTGGATCGCGACAAGGCGGGACGTAGGGATCTGATACCTGAGGACGCGGACTACACCGCCATTAGTGTCGAGACGGCGAGTGCCTACTCGATCCGTCTGCATACCCTGCATCTGTTCGCCTACAGGAAAGGGTACACGGCGATACACCCCGACAAAATCGACAAGCCTCGTTTCAGCAAGATTTCCAACAAGCAAAAGAAATCTACGCCTCTGGATCAGACCAAAGCCAAGTCCTATCGCCTCGATGAGCTTCAGGCCATTTTCGATGGCTACCTCTATCACCCGAGCAAACTAAGCCCACGCAAGGAGATCCATCCCTACCAGTTTTGGCTACCGCTGATTGGGATCTACAGCGGCATGCGGATTGATGAAGTTTGCGGCTTGTCCACGCGAGCCGTGGAGCGCAGCACCTCGGGTATCTGGCACTTCAAGATCGAAGAAGAACCAGCGCTCAATCGGAAGCTAAAAAACAAAGCGTCGAAGCGGCGGGTGCCTGTACACCGGCACCTGATCGAACTCGGCTTCATCGACTATGTAGAAGAGCGTAGGAAGAAAAAAGCCAAGATGCTGTTCGACGGCCTGCACTACAACAAGAATGGCTGGGGCAACACCGCCACGCGCTTCTTTACTCGCTTGCCGTCTCCCACGTCTCCTGGCACTGGCTACCTGTACGACGTGGGTATCCATCGAGAAAAGCATGATGGACGGGATTATCACGCCTTTAGGCATACGTTCATTGACCGCATGCGCGCGTGCGGGGTGGACAGCGGCTATGACATCGAGGCCATCACAGGCCACGAAAAAGAAAATGTCAGCGAAGCTGACCGCTACGGCGATGGCCCTGAACTCAGAGAGAAGGCGGAAAAGGTCAATCGCGTTTTCTATGAGCTGGATCTGTCGCACATCGACTACGAGGCCTTTAAAGCGTCTAATCGTGCTGCCTTGGCTCGTTCGGAGCGAGCATTCGCCAAAGAGCATAGCAAACAGGCGAATCACACCTCGTAGAAAGACACACTCGTGATCACTAAGCTCAATACAAAGGTGCTTATCTAGCACCTTTTTTTATTTTGTCAGGTCGCGTAAAAAACGACACAATTTGCGTTACAATAATAATAACAAAAAACAAACACCATGAACAAAAACACTCTAACTACTGAACCCAAAACTCTACATCCAGAGTTCAAATATTTCCTGAAAGCTCTTTCATACTTTGATGATGACGAGCTTGAACTGCTTTCGACAGGAAACATTCCAGCCCCCATCGCACTCAATCGTGCGCTGAATCTAAAGAATGCAACACCAGGGCAAATCTCTGGAGTAGCAAAGGATTTAGCCCATATCCACTCTCTTTCAGTCAATCGACTAACTATCCTAGAAACGATGGGGTATATCAGTAGCGAGGAACTTGTCGCTCAGCAAAAACTGCTCATCGACAGCATGGCCATTCTTGAAGAGGACAACCTGTGGATACCAATTAATTTTGGGTTGCCTTTAGAAAAATCTTTGGTGCGTGCCTGCGACTACCGCTCCATTAAAAAGCAACTGGTCAAAATTGCTAATGATGAGCGGATCAACACCGAGGCAAAGAGGCGTCGGGTCGGCGGCAAAACTGATCAGCCATACTGCTCAGATGATACCCTAACATTCAGAAAGACTCAGGAAGAAATCAGCCAAAAAACGCTAGAAGGCGTCTATGTTTCTAGAGTCGGCTCCGGTCAAATCACCACTTTAGCAGACATTGCCAAAGGCCAAGAACAACGCAGATTTAACCAGTTATTTCACATATCTAAAAATCTCCAATCAGTTGCTGACGATGCGGATTTCGAAGGGTATTTTGTGACGCTCACGGCCCCCGGAAATTATCACCCTAATCCAGCCCTAGGCAAATGCAGCTATGACCAAGCGCGCTTGCGGAGTGGGCACGAGTACATTCAAGACCGGTGGAAACTAATCAGAGCGCGGCTGGCAAAACTAAAATGCTCATTATCTGTTGACACTTTTTTCGGCATGCGCTTCGTAGAAGCACATAAAGATGGCTGCGCGCATTGGCATTTGTTGTTCTTCACTACACCCGAGCGATTTTCAATCTTCCAAAATTTGGCGAATGAATACTTCCCAGCGCGCAGACAGTGGGATTATGAACAGGTTGACCGAACACGCGGCGAAGCCAGCAGCTACCTATTCAAATACGTAGCAAAAACAGTTAACAGCTCGAAATTTGAGGATGCTCGACTCCTACCCGATGAAGAAGACGAGAGCCGGTTAGAAAACGACCAAGCGAGCTTAAAGCATGTTGACCGAGTGACTGCGACTCTGCGGGCTCAGCGCATTAGACAGTTCCAATGTTTCGGCATCAGCAACACCCTCACTAAATACCGCATCATTAACAAAATCGAAGAAAGCATCAACGAGTTCGTTAGTGATTCAGTACGGCAATCGCTTTTAGCATGCAGAATGTACAACAACGGCAAAAAGGATAAGAGCGATAGAAACCTGATAGGCTTCAAGAATCTAATCACAAAATTCACTGATTCATTTGAGCTGATCAAGGAACCATACTTAAACCGTTTTGGCGAACCGTCATCACGAATAACGGGCATTCTATTTAGTTGCGGATTCGCTTACTATCTTCCAGAATACGAAATCAGCCGAAATCTTGAAGACTTGCTGGAAGAGGTTCAGTACTGGGCAAATGATGAAGAGCTTGATCAGCTCGAACGCGATACGTTTATAACGAATACGGCGTCAGACATTGACACCTCATGGGATGAACTTTTTAAAGAGCCAGAGACGGTTACAGTTATTTATAGTTATCCAAGACCGACCGCATCTCAACTGATAGACCTCATCAAACATGAGCAGCCAAAGCGTTTCTATGTCAAATACACTGACATTCAGACAAAAAACGAAGCGGACCCACCACTAAATACGCATGAGATCATCGAATTATTGACAACCTGACAAACACTGTCAGCTCCATTGACTTTCGACCGCCTGCTACGCTGGCGAATTCGACCAGCGGAGCGGGCGGTCTAGACAACGGCTCACCATAGACGCGTCCAAGTTCATCAGAGAAACATGCACAAAAAGCGCAGTCTTTTGAAGATTTGCGCTTAACAGGCAAGGAAAATTAAGAAAGTGATTGGCTCACTCAAGCGATCGCTTAATGATCAGATTTACATCTCATTAATGGATTCACTATTGGTTTTTCTAAGCTGCTTATTCAGCAGTAGGTTTAGATCAATTGATCTAGCGGCCAATCACTTTCTTAATATGCCTCGCTGCTTTGGATGGCTTCATATTAACGAACCATTTTCACAACCGCCAATTGTATATCTGGATCAAAAAACCCGAATTTGATAGTCTTTTTCTATGTCAATCACACAAACAATTGACCAACCCTATTGCTCCTTTGTAGGGGGTTCCCCCCTTTCCCCCGATCAGCAGGGCAAGGCAAGGCAGCCAACAGCGGCTGCCTTGCCTTGACCTGCTCCACTTCATTCAAGCCCGCTTGCTCCGGTATCGCCACACAGCCCGTGTAAGCTCACGATTAAGCCCCTCTAGATCTGACACCCAATCACCTGGCCATAGCCGTCCAGGACCTGCCGAGACGTGCGCTAGGAGACGGGTACAGAGTTCCTGAGCAACCAACACTTGCCGCCACCAGTCCTCAATAGGCTTGTAGACAGCGTCCAAATCAACCGTATGTGCCTCACAGTAGCGATGGAGGCCTACGCCGCACATTCCGAGCACGAACACATAAACCTCTTCCCTGGTCTTGAAGGCCTTCTGCCGTCGCTGTGCTAATGACATTTGGCACGGAACGACGCTGACCGCGCTGCGTGGTTTGAGCGAAATAACATTCGAGCCGGGTTGGTCTACAAGACGCAATTCACGCAATCTTCTGGAGTAAATCTCTTCTAACGCTCGAATACGACATGAAAAGATCGCGACTTCTGTTTTGAGCGCGCCAGGCAATTGCTCAAACTTTACCGATTCCTGAATTAAGGTAGCGCAATATTTTTTAAGGCAGAGCAAATTCCCTGCCAACAAGAACAACTCTTCCGCAACTGAATATATACAGGCACGGTGATCAGCAGTAAGTTTTATGGCTATTCCCGGCACCTTACAAAGCATACGCCCTCCACTTGAATGCGCCCACCATAACTGAGAGATTACAAATCTAAAAATAAATAATAACTATAGTCACAGGAACAACCAATCGACAACTTCTATGTCAATAACACAAACTTTTATGCGGAATTAAAATAACGAAATACGTGATATAATAAATAAAATAACAATAATAAAGGACACTGCAATGGCTAAAGATCTAAAAGACCACACTACTCCCGACATGTTTGACGCTGTATATCCAATACAGAAACGTGGACGTAAACCTCTATTTGAGCAGCCCATGTCTGCCGCTCAAAGGGCGCGACGGTATCGTGCCAATAAAAAACTGCGTAACGAAACTAACTAAGAACAAGGCTACTCAGGGTGCGTACTTCGTACACACCCTGAACCTTGCTAGGGTTCCACCCTAGAACCCTAGAACGAGTGGGGTCCCCCCACACCCCAGAAAATAAAAACAACAAGAATGAGTGTTATATGAGCGAACAAGAAAACGCACCAAGTGCTAAAAAAACACTATCAACTACGCGCATACACGTAAAGTTGAGGAAAGAACTCAAAGCCGAACTTGAGAAAAAAGCAGCTGATAGCTTCATGTCTTTGTCACAGCTCCTTCTGCAATCTGCCAGAAAATCAACCATTACGATTAAGTGCGTAGAGGCGCCAAAGAACTCGAAAGAGCTGCTGGCGATGACCGCTGCTTACAACAAATTTGGCGCACAGCTGAACATGATTGCGAAGCACTGCAATACATTCAAGGCCAACAGCGATAGCGTAAAAATTCTCACAGCCTTGATCGACATCGAGCGCTCTGTTGCAGAGCTGAAAGCCGAAACGTTGGGAGAGGTCTGATGGCTATGCACGGATTTAGTAGCCACTCAGGCAGCGCCGGAGGTGGCGGTAGCGGGCCTGTCGATTACTTCACTGATGAGCAGTATTTCGACAAAGAAGAAAGCATATGGCAGCCACGCGATCCGCTGCCAGAAGTCATAGAGGGTGATCCGGCGCTAATGGTGCAGATGATCGATGCGCTCGACCACAAACATAAATACACATCTGGCGTGCTGTCGTTCACCCATGGTGACACCGAAAAGCTAAAGCTATCTGGACTCAGTGAAGCGATTGCGGACATTAACGGTCGGCTTAAAGAAATGCTATTTGCCGGTATTGCACCAGAACACCAGCATATCTTGATCGTAAAGCAGAGCCATCTGGATCGGCTTGAGCTGCATTACGTGCTGCCTAGACACAACTATGAAGTAGACAGAGCCTGGAATCCTGCACCTCCAGGCGAAGCAAAATTTAGGCAGATGGACGCTCTGGTGGATTTTATTAATGTGAAGTATGGCTTAGACGATCCACGTGATCCATTGCGTGCTAGAGCGACGAAGGAAATCGAATGGGAGCCAGCTGGGAAAAAAGCGACACGCGAAACACTTAATGACTTTTTCAAAGAAGCTGTTATAGATGGTGTGATTAATAACCGCGAGCAATTGATTGACTTAGCGAAAATAGCGGGCTTTGAAATAACTCGAATTGGCGATAATTACGTATCGATGAAACCGCCTGGAGTTGATAAAGCAATAAGAATGAAAGGAGAAATTTATGACAGACAATTCACTAGCTCAGCTGAGCTTACAGACACAAAAACAAAGAGTGCAGAACGAGCAGCTTATCTCGCAAAACCAGCAGTTGCTGAACGATATAAACAAGCAGTACGAGAGCGTCGAAACTTTATCGAAAAACGTTTCGAAAAAATACTTGGCGTTGTTAGAACTGGAAAAAACTATTCGGAAACACAGAAATTCAACAACACAAAACGCGGCGACATCATCAAAATCCGTGAAAATCGTTCTCGCAATTTCGCTGATAAGCTTGGCAATCCACCTACTAACAATAACAATGAGGTAATCAGAAATGACGATTTTGGAAAAGAAGCTGATGCAGCTATTGCACGAGCAGAGCGAGTTATCTACAACACTCAACAATCAGCTACTACAGCAAGTCGAATCCTTGAGGCGGGAACTAAAGTTGCTCAATCAGTACCTACAAGAGCTACAAACCCAACTGTGAGATCCCAGTATGAGACCCCACGCAGTGCTCCCCTGGCGAGCGTGGGCACCGCTGGGCTCGCTATCAGCGATGTCGCTGGGGGAATCGCTAGTGCGGATACGGGGGATGCTGACAGCGACCGAATTCTGACCGCGAAACGGCAGGAGGCTGTCGAATCAGCACAACGGTCTGCCACGAGAGCGAAGCAAGACGCTTTACGTAATCAACGGACAACTGATGACGACCTGAGCATATGAATCATGACCAAAATTATAAACTGGAGAGAAACGAATGCAACAACGCACAGCACTTGAACAAGATGTAATAGACTTTGCTCGCGAGTCTTATGAAATACTAGAAAAACAATTAGAATTACAAACAAAACTACTGGAAATGTTCAAAGCCTTAACAGAACATCTACTCACCGAGCACCAACTCCCGGACTTAACCCTTACAGAACTAGGCGTAAATAGTAAGTCCGTGACAAGCGGAAGATCGATTCACAAAAACACAACCACCACGGATTCTTTTTCACCGTGACTAGAAAAATAAAATGCCTCGAATAAAACGAGGCATGAATCTCACTTACAAAAACCGGCATTCATTTCATCGAATCCCGATGTGCTATACACATAGCCTACTGGTGACTTACGACCCACAATCCCTTCGGTAGTAACAACAAGTTTTTCGGATCGCTGAAGTTCATTTGCCAACCGACTACCGCTTGGTGCTTTTAGCTCCGCACGCTGCCAGTCAAGTCGCCAGGTCTCGGAGAACGGTGGTCTGTTATCAATTTTGAAAGTTAGATCAAATGTTTTGTTAGCGCCATTTGATAGGCCAAGCATGTAAGGCAAAGCATCGATTCTCATAGAGCGCTTACTGGCAAAGCAATCTATTGTGAGCTTGAGCTTACCTTGATGCGGTACACCAAGCGTGCCGATAGCAGGTGTAGTGCCTGAGACGAAGCGTCCCGTTGACCCTGTACTAGGTTGACTAGCAATCTCGGGCTTCAATCGCAGCCAGTTTCCGAAAACTGTCGCTCCCATCCCGCGTACATTAACGCGACAGCTTTCAGCAGATCCTTTCGCAAGAATGTCGCAAAAGTCCGCACTAGCCATTGCAGGAATCATCCCCGACGCAATGACTGATATTTTGAGCCAGCTCAAACTTCGCTTACCCATAGCTCTCCCGCCATCAATTACTATAAGACTCAACCATATATGCTGAATACTTCATGGTGTGGTAAAGATTGAGAAGGAATAGGCAAACAGGCGTTAATAAAATACCGAAAACCATAATGATGAGGCCGATACTTACCGGCAGGAGCACCCACAGACTGTAATATATGAAAGAGTTAAAGTGATCGTAAGTCGCTCCGGTAGAGAGATTTTTTAAAGCGTATGTCTCTAGCTGTCCTTTCCTCATACGCCCCACGACTACGATTTCATCGCCCTCTCGAATACTAACGCCGCCTTCGTATTTAAACATCGCGGGGGTAGTGCCCACTCTGAACGTAAACTGGTCGCTGCTCGTAATCGTACCGGAGACATTACCGGTAAATGCTCCAGTTTTCACATTGCCTGACGTGTGCACACTACCGTGAAGGCTAGACACCTGACCAGCAATCCTGACTAGCCCCTTCTTAAGCTTTTCCATTTCTATTCACCGGTTAAATCTTAGTCTCGAACAAAACTTGATTGCGTGAGTCGATTAGCACAAGCTTCTGAGGTGCAATGAGTACCGTCCGTTCCTTCACGAGATTTCCACCGACGCGCTCACGTTCAACGGAGTCAACATATCCGAACACTTCGATTTTCAGATTGCCGCGTTCACCTTCAATTTTTCTCGCCAGATCTGAGTCTTCAACTTTAAAACGCACATCAGACCCGCCGACAAATCCAACTCGTAGTTCGGTATTCGTGGTTCTGAAATAGCACCGTTCTTGATCCGCTCCTTTCATACTTTGAGCGAATCGCGCCTCTTCTTTCGTGTACTTCAGTTTATCTGAGAACAAGCAATGATCAATCTTGAAGCTTTTTTCATCGAAATTATATTTACCCAGCTCCAAGTAGACTGGATTAGTCGGCACACTCAAAAATTTAACCAGCCGATTGCCATTGATTTTTTCTGCTTCGACTTTGGTCTGCGCTGAAATTTTCTCGCTCAGATCGCGCTTTTTAAATTCATCTGTAGTGTCACCGTATTCCCGCCCCAATTGGAATACTTCAGCAGTCGTGGCGTCAGCTGGTACAGAGGTTCTGAGGAGTTCTGCGATATCCTGGCCAGTCTCATCCCACGTGCGATAGTTGTTATAAAGACGGAAAGCAGTGGCGGGATACAGGATATCTAGATAGGCCTCTGGCTGGCCTTCCCCTGGATTGCTGAATTTAGCTACCAGGGTGTTGTTCAAGCTCTCAAACGTGGGCTCATCGCTTTTGGCAGCGGTAGCCTCAACCTGCTTTTTTGGCTCTTTTGGCGCCTCGTTTTCATCTTTACAGCCTACTAGCAGGATCGCGCTAGCAATGGCAGAGGCGAGTGCGATGGAGCGCACAAAATCAGGCTTAGGACTCGACATCTAGAACATCCCTTTAGTTAAGGCTTTAAAAAACTCTGTGAGCAAATCTGCGGAATAATGTCTTTTAGCCATCACGCTATCAATCGTACAGCGTGTGAAATTTGACGCCCCACGACACGATAAGACGCCCTACTACAGCCAGTATTGCTAACCGGTTGAACCGCAGAAAATGGGTCGTAAATACCGTGGCCATAAAGACATCATAACCGCCAGATTAGCGGCATGGCAAGAATCTCAGCGGAGTCAGATAAACACGGCGACCTCCTCAGGCTAGGAGCGTCCGTGCGTGCCCGTAGAAAGGGGCTAGGAATGTCTCAAGAGGCGCTGGCTGATGCGGCTGAGATTGACCGATCACACATGGGGAAAATCGAGCGTGGCGAGCGGAACGTCACAATTTTGAACGTGATCAAGATCGCCGAAGCGCTAAACATAAAGCCCTCAACCCTATTAGAGATAGCAGGGCTTTAAGCTTCGATGGCAAGCTGCACGACAGGGGTGGTTGACCAGTCGCCTGGAACCCGCAGCATGATATAACAAGAGAACTTAGAAATTAACTAAATCCGGCAAAAAGCCATCTTGCACTCACTATAAAGCTGCACACTTAAAAACTAAAAGCGAATAATATCCACATTTGCTTTTTTTGCATGATACAGCCTGTGACAGTTAGGACATTGAGTTGTCATCGTATGATAATTAGCCGGACCTCCTTCACTGTAATATAAAAGATGGTGTCCGTGAGCATCTTTATAAACGCCCCCGCACCGTAGACACATGTAGCCTTCACGTTCCTTAACTTCTTTCTGGGCTTTAATATGGCTCGACGGCCTTTGCGCACTCACATTAGCCCTCCTTATTATTTAAAAGCTCTAGCACTTTGTGAGGTAGTGATTTCTCGTCGCCAATCACAATCGTTCCGCGAGCGTTAGGAGCTATTTTTCGTTTAGCCTCCATCACCGCGGTGGCAATTTTGTGCAAGCTTTCTTCATCAGTGTTGTCAATGGCAATAATCATCCGGTCCCGACCTCCGACCACCGAATTCTGCGCTCCATTAGCTTCTTGGCATGACCTTGCATTATGCCCGGATTTTCCGCAATTTGAACAAGCCATGGCGCCCCCTAGAACGTAATTATTTTAGGTGGTAGTTTCTTTTTTGACGACCTCTCATTAGGCGCTTTCTTTGGCGCTATATGAATTTCTCCGTCACCTTTTGTAATCTTCCATGTTTTATTGTTGAGCCGTGGGTAACCGTCATCATCAATTTCTAGAATGAAGAATTCAGCGCTACCATCACTGTGCTTAATCAGAACTCTATTTTCCCAAAGACCAATTATCTCATCCCCATCTTTGAGTATTTTTATTTCGACTTCAACTTGATCACTCATTTCTCCCCCTATCTAAATCCTAGTGATGATGTGCCAGTTTCTACACCGAGAAATTCTACAACGCCAGGGTCAGCCTACACCAGAACGACTTTCCGCTTTACACGCGCTCCGCAACTGCCGCCAGCTGGGTCGTGAACTCATGGATCTCACCAACCACTGTCTTCAGATGGTGATTAGTGTCATAAGCGATCCAGTTCGTGGGACTGCCAACCAGTTTACCCAGGCTGCACTGCATAATTTTTGCGTCACCCCAGCTAAAACCAGCCCCTCTATAGTGAATCGACTCAACAATTTTTTTGGAGAGCTTTTGACTTTGTGCAAAGCCATCCTCGCCTTTAACCGAGTGCCCCCGAACCACAAAAAAAGCATTATTCACAGTATATCTAATCTTCACATTCATATTTGTGGCTATAGCATCCGAGGAACGTGGATTCCTTACACCATAGTCACCAAAGTAAAGCGATGCAGTGGGGTTCGCAGACAAGAATCCTTTCCAAACGATCATTTCCTTTCTTTGCACCAAATTGCTTGAGTCACGGTCTTTCACAGCCTTATCAATTGAGTCAGGTATTGAACTAGCCGCCATGATAATGTACTCAAACCCTAGACCCTTCATATGTCCATATGCGGTTTCTACGGTTTCCATTACATCTTGCATTGGTAGCTTTGTTACATCCCCAATATCAATAAGGACTGGTGTACTTCTTTCATTAAGCCCAGCACTCGAAACCATATCCTCTATGATTTCATCTAAGTGATCTACATCACCTAGATCTTCAATTGCCAAGCTATCCAATCTTATACAATAGAAAGCTTTTTCAGGAAGCACCATGGACTTTATCGTTTCTCGATATTCTACGGCCTCCCATCTGTCATACCCGATTACTGGACAGACCAATACACCCAGCTCACTCAAACTATTGCAAATATAGCTAAGGATCTGCTCACCACCTTCGGTACTGAATCCGATGGGCCATTGAGACACATCCAAAATGACATGCTTTCCTCTGAAAATTTCAGCTATTTGGTGTGCTCGCGCATCCAAGTAATCTTCAAACGGGGTGTTACTTCTTTTTCTAGCAGCCTCCAGAGACTTTCCTTCGAGCTTTGTTATCTCAAATATAGGCGTACACCGCTCCAAGGAAGCCTTATCTAGCTTGCTTAAATTTTTCAAAGCTTCGATTTCGCCGGCCTTAGCCCTAACAACTGGGAAGTACTGACTGTTCATATTCTTATACCCTATAGATTTTCAAGTTGAGCCCTAACCATTCCCTGGCCGACTAGATCTGTAAACTGGTTATAATTACCCGCTTCTTTTCTAAGGCGCCCAGCAATTATCGCCGGATGAATTTTTAATTCTTTTGCAAGCTCAACAATTGTCTCCCTACTAGGTTTCAAATATGCATCAGTGCGTTTCCAAATAGATCGAGGAATAAATGCATCTCGTGCGATTCTGTTAGCCTCAGACTCTCTTTTATCTGTGGTCGCGTGTTCCAAATCATCAAGAATAGCTTCACTGGAGTCATCAATATGCTTCCAGACGTGAACCAATTCATGTACCAAGGTAAACCAGAAGTTGTCAACTCTGTCATACCTAAGTGTAAGCGCAATAATAGGTGTTCCATCTATTTCTTTAAGCGCTGCACCATCAAGCATAGTACCTTTCAGCTGTGGCTCAATAATTACAGCTATGCCGTAACTTTTGAGCAACTCCACCGCCATTCGCGGACCTTCCTCGAAGCGGCTGAGCTGCGCTACCTCTTTAATTAGCGCATCGCCTATCTTTGCCTTATCATACTCAGGCAATTGGCTTTTAAGCTCCCGAGTCCTCTGAATGACTCGGGCTAGCCATGCATACAAAGCATATGTCGTTGTCGGCGTTGGCGAGTCGCCAGAAAGGGTACGGCGAAAAGAAGCACCACTCTCCTGCAACCCCATTTCAGAAATAAAGCCCTGCACTATCTCTTCAACAGTCTTTTTCGCCTTACTTGTTATGCTATCAATCCAGCCTCTAGCCACCATTTCCTTAACTGGAAATTTGGACCAGTCCACATTAGCTTTATTAGGGCTATTACCTACCTCGTCAAGCCCCACCAATGTGTCCGCTGAGATTCCAAGACCCACCGCTAAAGCTCTAATCATAGGTACTGTAAGAGGGCGTTTTCTCGCCAGCACTTCAGATACTCTACTTCGTGTTCCAAAATAAGGAACCAAGTCAGCCTGTTTCAACCCTTTTTCGGTCATACGAAAAAGAATAGCATCAATTGGATCAGGAGCCTCTACTGGATATTTTTGCTTCTCATAGTCTTCTATGAGCATCGAAAGCAGTTCGAGCCTATCGCTCTCCTCCGAACCAAGCCTCGGAGAAGAAATTATCAGCGAATGCACCTCATTAAAGTATTCGAGGTATTGTTCCTCTGTTTTGATAATTTTAGGGCTCAAGATATTCATAGTTTTTTCACTATTGCAGTGATTATTGCAATTCCCTGGGCAAAAGCGACCTTCAACTCTAAGAATGTGTTGGACTCACAGACAGAGAAGAGAAAGGTATCTTCGGAGGTAGAAAGCGCATTAGGGTACTGTTCGAGTAGCTCAGCGGGGACCTTCCACTTTGCGTGACCGATCTCACTCACCCATACACAAATCCATTTGCGGATATGCTCGCTTTCCCCCTGGAGAGGAGGCAGTTTCTCTCTACCAAGCAATCTCATGATCGTCGCTTTGTTCCCAATTTGGGAACAAGCTACCTCACCCCCCATCCCACGTCAAGAGAGTGTTCCCAAATCGTGAACACCAGCCGCCCTGCACACATGCCTTCCTATATGGAAGACGAGGGGTCATGCGACGCACTGAATTTCTATCTTTCCGAGAAGATACTGGCGATAATGCAGCCTCTTTTCGCGGACGCGTCAGGGCGGCAAAATCTGCAAGGAATGGGCGGCAGCTGCTCAACCAATCTTTACGCAAGTCATTGGTTTTTAAGGCTTTTATTTTTAGATTGTGTCGGGTTCACCTCCCCCCGGCTCACTCCCCAGCAAAATAATCACTATCCACCTGCTTCACCTCATATACCTGCTTAATACTAACCCCCAAGTTGTGCTCAACCATCAACCGAGCCAGCTCCACCCCATCAATCAGCACCACCTTAATATCCAACCCCAATGCCGCCTCCCTCGCCCCCACAGAAAAATCCGAGGTCGTGATAAACACACCCTTGCGCGCCCGCTGCCGGGTCAATGCACCGATAAACTTGTCGATCTCTGGCCGGTGCACCGTGTTGCTCCAGCGCTTGGCCTGCAGGTAAATCACATCCAACCCAAGCTTGTCCTCGTTGATAATCCCGTCGATGCCATCATCATTGGTCGCCTGGGTGGCCTTGCCCGCCTCTTTGCGTGAACCGCCGTAGCCCATGGCCAACATCAAGTCGACTACCAACTGTTCAAAGAAAATCGGGCTGGCAGCCCTCACCTGTGCCAACAGGTCTTCAGCGAGTGACTGCATCAACGCTTGGTGAGCATCCGCCAGTTGCTCGTCAGGGGTCGCTTCGGTGCTTTCGATAACTGCACGGCCCATCACACCCTGCCCCTCGGTAACCTGGGGCCTGCTGGTATGAAAATCGGCGAACTCTGGAAACTGCTTGAGCCACGCCACGGTAATGCGTGCTGGGCCGTTGGCTAGCGCTTGGCGACCTCGGTCAGTGATCTGCACCATGCCCTTGCTCGGGATAGTCAACAACCCTGCTTTGTTGAGATATGTCCTGGACCAACCCACACGGTTATTGATCACCGTTTGATGCCCAGATGGCAGTTGCTATTTGCGTTCCTCCTCGGAGAGTTGGAACACATCAGCGATGGCCTCACGCAGCGCGCTAAGCGGTATCACGGCACCGTCGCGAACAACCTCCAGCACTGGGCGCATGACACTTTGAAAATCCGGGATCGACATCGTGCTTCCTCTTCAATTTGCGCGACACTGCCAGAAACGCTCCTCTGGCGCGCAGTCCAGGCAGCATGATGCCGCATCGATGGCTTCGCGCAAAATGCCCCCTCCCAAAACGCAAAGTGCCCGCTTCTCAGCGGGCACCTCCCCTCTCACCAAATCACACCCAACCCTTACCAGCTATAACTCACCTTAGCCGTAACCTCCCGCGCCGGGTTGTAGTAGTTCGCCGTCCCCGACCCCACCACATGTTGCTCATTCAACAAGTTACTCACGTTGATCGCCAAGTCCGTCCCCTTGGCAATCTTGTAGTTGAACGCCGCATCAAACAGCGTGGTCCCATCCGTACGCTTGGTATTGGCGGCGTCCATGAAGTACGCCCCCACATACCGCGCACCCAGCCCGACGCTCACGTCGGTCCCCGGCACATCGTAATAGGTCCACAACGACGCCGAATGCTTCGGTGCGGTGGTCAGCTCGTTGCCTTTGAGCGAGCTGCCGTCATACAGCGACCCGCGGATCACCTCGGAGTCCATGTACGAATAGCCACCCACCAGGCTGAGCTGCGAGGTCAGTTGCGCCTTGGCCTCCAGGTCCAGGCCGCGTGCGCGCGACTCGCCCACGGTCTGCTGCTCGATGATGCCGCTCGGCAGTACCACGGCAATGCTCACGTTCTCCTGGGTCAGGTCGTACACCGAGGCCGAGAACATCGCGTCCATGCTCATCGGCGAGTACTTCACACCGACTTCGTATTGCCGCCCGGTCTGCGGGGTCACGCCCACTTGGGGCGGCGAGACGGACTCGACCATGCTCACGTAGGTGGACACTTCATCGTTGACGATGTACGTCAGCGCACCGCGATACGAGGTTTCGTTGAAGTGGTCGCGCTCATCGATCTGGGTCGGCGTGGAGAACAGGTTGTAGCCTTTGCTGGTCAGGTCCATCGCGTCGTTGCGCACGCCACCGGTGACGATGAAGCGGTCGTAGAACGACAGGTTCTGCTGCAAGAACACGGCCTTGGTCGAGACGTCGTTCTTGGTCGCGGTATAGGGCGTGAGGGTGGCGGGTACGCCGGTGAACACCGGGTTGGCGATGTCGATCGGCGACACGCTGTCGTACACCGAGGTTTCCTTGGTCGCGGAGTTGAGGTACTCCACGCCCACCAGGGTGCTGCTGTCGACGTGCTCGAACTGCGCGTCGTATTGCAGCATCAGGTTGCCGTTGAACTGGTTGGCGTCACTGTCGGTGCCCAGCAGGTAACGCGGGATGCTGCTGCCCACGCGCCCGGCGGAGTCGCTCAGGTACACATAGCCGTAGTTGTCGGTCAGCTCGCTGTAGCGCAGGTTGCTGCGCAGCACGAAGCCGTTGTCGAAGTCGTGGGTGATGTTGCCGCTGAGGCTGGTGCGCTCAACGTCGTGGTAGTTGTAGCTGGGCTCGCCGTAGAACTTGTCGCGGTCGTATTCCTTGTCCAGCGGGTAGCCGCCGCTGTTGGGCGAGCTGTTGGTCTTGAGGAGGTGGACACTTCATCGTTGACGATGTACGTCAGCGCACCGCGATACGAGGTTTCGTTGAAGTGGTCGCGCTCATCGATCTGGGTCGGCGTGGAGAACAGGTTGTAGCCTTTGCTGGTCAGGTCCATCGCGTCGTTGCGCACGCCACCGGTGACGATGAAGCGGTCGTAGAACGACAGGTTCTGCTGCAAGAACACGGCCTTGGTCGAGACGTCGTTCTTGGTCGCGGTATAGGGCGTGAGGGTGGCGGGTACGCCGGTGAACACCGGGTTGGCGATGTCGATCGGCGACACGCTGTCGTACACCGAGGTTTCCTTGGTCGCGGAGTTGAGGTACTCCACGCCCACCAGGGTGCTGCTGTCGACGTGCTCGAACTGCGCGTCGTATTGCAGCATCAGGTTGCCGTTGAACTGGTTGGCGTCACTGTCGGTGCCCAGCAGGTAACGCGGGATGCTGCTGCCCACGCGCCCGGCGGAGTCGCTCAGGTACACATAGCCGTAGTTGTCGGTCAGCTCGCTGTAGCGCAGGTTGCTGCGCAGCACGAAGCCGTTGTCGAAGTCGTGGGTGATGTTGCCGCTGAGGCTGGTGCGCTCAACGTCGTGGTAGTTGTAGCTGGGCTCGCCGTAGAACTTGTCGCGGTCGTATTCCTTGTCCAGCGGGTAGCCGCCGCTGTTGGGCGAGCTGTTGGTCTTGAGGTAGTCGAGTACCACGGTGGCCGAGGTGTAGTCGGTCGGCGCCCAGGTCAGGCCGCCCATGATGAAGCGGTTGTCGTCCTGGGAGTGCTCGTACTCGCGGTCGCTGTTCTGCAGCTTGGCGGTCAGGCGGCCGGCGAGGGTCTTGTCATCGTTCAGCGCATCGCCCACGTCGATGCCGGTTTCGCGGTGGTTGTACGAGCCGTAGGTGACGTAGCCCTGGCCGAATTGCTCGAAGCGCGGCTGCTTGGTGACGAAGTTCACCGAGCCGCCTGGGTCGGCGGGGCCGAACAAGGTGGAGTTGGCGCCGCGCAGGATTTCGATGCGCTCGTAGGCGAACGGGTCTTCGCGCACACCGCGCATCGAACTCAGGGTCAGGCCGTCACGGTAAGTGGTGGCCTGGAAGCCGCGGATCTGGAAGTAGTCGTTGCGGTCGTCCGTGCCGTAGTAGTCGCTGACCACGCCTGGGGTGTACTGCAACGCTTCTTCGGTGGTGCTGACGCTGCGCTGCTCAAGCTCCTTGCGGGTCACCACCGAGACCGAGGCCGGGGTGTTGAGGATGCTGGTCGCGACCTTGCCGCCGACCCACAGCTCCTTGGCCACCACCGAGTTGATGTCGTCGCCGGCATCGACCTTGACCTTGGCGTTGATGATCACCGGGGCCAGGCGGTAGTCCTCGGTAGCGCCGATCTCGAGGGGGCCTTCAGGCTTTTTTCGCGGCACCAGCAGGTAGGCCTGCGGCGCCTGTTGCTCGGCTTGCAGGTCGCTGCCCTGCAACAGGGTCGAGAGGGCGCTCGCGGTATCGAAGGTGCCACTCACCCCGCGCGTGGTGCGGTTCGCCACGCTGGCCGCGTCGAACGACAAGCTGATGCCTGCCTCGCGCGCAAAGCGGTCGAGCGCCGGGCCCAGCGCGCCGGCAGGGATGCTCCACGACTGGGCCTGCTGGCGGTGTTCGGCGGACGTGGTTTGCGCCAGCGACGGTAGCGCATGGCTGGCGACGATCAGGCCCAAGGCGGCCGCCTGGATGGCACGGCTCAGGGGGTGGCGCTGTGGAACCGGGGACGAACTCATTTTCTCGCTCCGTAAATGGGATCGGCAGACTGGCCTGTATTCCGGCCTTTCCTAGATGCCGAACGAGAATGAGAAATCACCTCATTTATTTTTATTGATGTGTCGCCGCTGCGTTACGAGGGTCGTGCAGGAGCGGCCTTTTCCGGCTGGTCCGGCGCTCCGGCAAGGCCGCTCAAATTTCGCGCTAGCCTATAAATGTTGGCTTGCGCGGTCGTGTAGGAGATCACCCAGCCCTTTGGGCTGCGCTGTCGCGCAGAGAACTGATTTCGCAAGCGCTCCGCGTACCCTGTGGGAGCGGCGGTTCGGCGCCCCGACTTGCCCGCGAAGCAGGCGACTCGGTGGATGGCACCGGCTTTGCCGGTGCTCGCGGGCAAGCCCGCTCCCACAGATTCCTTCTAAATCAACAAGTTATGTGTAGTTCTATGAGAGCGGCCTTGCGCCGCGATGGGCTGCAAAACAGCCCTAAATGAACAGTATTACGCCCAAGCGCGGTATTTCATGCTGGCCAGAGCCCTGGGCGGGTAAGCTGACGTTCACCTGCCCACCAGGGCGCCGGGGAGAAACGCTCGCATGTCACGCCTGTGGATAACCCTCTGCGTGTGCCTGCTCGCCAGCAGCGCCAACGCCGCCCCGCACATCCTGCACCTTGGGCAAGGCCGAGGTTACGACCTGCTCGCCTACGCCAACCTCGCCCAGCCACAGGCCACGCGCGCGGTGATCATCGTGCATGGCGTGCGGCGCAATGCCGAGGATTACTACCGCAGCGGCGAAGTGCTGCTGCACAACGCCGGCCTGGAGCGCTCGACCACCCTGCTGCTGGCCCCCAACTTCCTCACCACCCAAGACCCCCTCGCCCGCGACAGCATGCCGTTGTGGCCCAAAGATGGCTGGATGCAGGGCAGCGAATCGAGCGCTGGCCAGCGCGGCATTGCCGCCTTCAGCGTGCTGGACGACCTGTTGGCTTACCTGGCCGACCGGCAGTGTTACCCGCACTTGAAGGAAATCGTGCTGATTGGCCATTCGGCCGGCGCCCAGCTGATGCAGCGCTATGCGCTGCTGGGTACGGGCGATCAACGCCTGCAAGCCTTGGGTATCAAGGTGCGCTATGGGGTTTCAAGTCCATCGTCGTACCTGTACCTGGATCCTCACCGGCCCCAGGGCGATGGCTTCACCGACAACGGCCTGTGTGCCGGCTACAACCGCTATCGCTATGGCCTTGAACAGCCACCGGCCTATCTCACGCGGCAGGGGCTAGATGCGCGCCAATTGCTCCAACGCTACGCCGCGCGTGACGTGACCTACCTGGTCGGCGCCCGCGACACCCACGCCGACAGCAAGGTCATGGACCATCGCTGCGGCGCGCAAGTCCAGGGGCGCAATCGGGTCGAGCGCCAGCTTGGCTATATGCGCTACGAGGCTTTCCTGTCACAAGCCTGGGGCGTGGCCATTGCCCATCGTCAATTCCTGGTGCCGGGTGTGGGGCACAGTGCTGCGCAATTGTTCGCAGCGCCAGCGGTTGCCCATCAGCTGTTCTGAGGCCATTGCGCACGTAACGAAAAAGGGGCACCTCGCGGCGCCCCTCCCTCCCGTCACACGATTCGCTCAGCCCACCGAGCTGGCCGCCACCGCGCGCTTGTGTCCACGCGTGGTCACGATCCCCAGGAACGAAATCACGATTGCCAGGCTCAGCGTTGCACTGACCTCGGCGCGGTGCTCCTCGGTGAACATCATGACCGCCAACGCCGCGCTGATGAACAGGATCACCGCCCAGGTCAGGTACGGGAACAGCCACATGCGGAACTTCAGGTTGGCGTTTTCACGCTCCAGCCGAGCGCGCATGCGCAATTGCGAAATGGCGATCACCAGGTACACCAGCAGCGCGATGGCGCCGGAGCTGGCCAACAGGAACTCGAACACGCCCTTGGGCGCGAAGTAGTTGAGGATGGCGATGGCCGCACCGATCAGCGTGCTGCCGAACACTGCCGCACGCGGTACGCCGACCTTGGAGGTGTGCTTGAGCAGCGCCGGCGCATCGCCGCGCTTGGCCAGCGAGTACATCATCCGCGAGGCGATGTAGATCGAGGAGTTCATGCAGCTGGTCACCGCGATCAGCACCACGAAGTCGACCATCAGCGCAGCATTCGGGATATTCATGATCTCCAGCGCACGCTGGTACGAGCCCACGACGGCCAGTTGCGGATCGTTCCACGGCACCACCGAGATGATCACGAAGATCGACAGGATGTAGAAGGTGCTGATGCGCCAGATCACCGAGCGGGTGGCCTTGGCGATGTTGCGCGCCGGGTCGCTGGATTCGGACGCGGCAATGGTCACCGCTTCGGTGCCGATGAAGCTGAACATCACGGTGATGAACGCCCCCACCACCGCCGACCAGCCCTTGGGCACGAAACCGCCGTGCTCGGCCATCAAGGTACTCAGGCCGCTGACCTCGCGCTGGGGCAACCAGCCCATCAGCGCCGCGAAGCCCAGGCCGATGAAGCCAAGGATCGCCGTCACCTTGAGAATCGCGAACCAGAACTCGAACTCACCGTACTTGGCCACGCTGAACAAGTTGGTGCAGGCCAGCAGCAGCACCGAGGCCAGGGCGAAGATCCAGCTGTCCACCTGGGGGAACCAGGCGTTGAGCACGTGCCCTGCGGCCAATGCTTCGATCGGGATCACCAATACCCAAAACCACCAGTACAGCCAGCCAATGGTGTAGCCGGCCCAGCGGCCAATCGCCTGATCGGCGTAGGTGGAGAAGGAGCCGGTGTCCGGGTGCGCCACGGCCATTTCGCCGAGCATGCGCATGACCAGCACCACCAGTGTGCCGGCCACGAAATAGGAGAGGATGGTAGCGGGACCGGCCGCCGCGATGGCGTGCCCGGAGCCCACGAAAAGTCCGGCGCCGATGATCCCGGCGATGGACAGCATCGTTACGTGACGTGGCTTGAAACCTTGTGCAAGGTTGCCATCAGTTCCCACGGTGTTCATTGATGTTGTTCTCTTTTTGCTGACACAAGGATTGGGCAGAAGGCGTAGGCGAAGCAGTATCTCCTTGAAATGAAACAGAATGATACGTCGCTCACGCTCTGTTGTTGACCTTGTTCACGCTTTCACAGAGCAACGCACCGGCAAGTTCGGCGTTCATTCAAACAGCGCCGGGCCCGGTGAAATTATTCGAGAACGCCTCGAAGGTGCGCGATCACGACAACGCATGCCGCTTCACGCCAGATGTCGTGAATGGCATGCCGGATCACGCCAGCCTTCCATTCGAGGGTTTTGTTTTGCCTTGGAATATGCTCTGCCAGTGCCGGAGCATTCGCGGGTAAACCCGCTCCCACAGGTACTACGCAGTGCTCGAAATCTACGCGAGCCCTGTGGGAGCGGGTTTACCCGCGAACGGGCCGGCACTGCCCCCCAAAAAACCCGCGTCGTTTCGCCCGCCCACAAAAAAGCCCCGGTCTCCCGGGGCTCTGCTGCCGGCGTCTGCCTACGCCTGCCCAGTACGCTCGAAGCGCCGGGCCAGCAGCAGGTAAGCGAAGATCCCCAGCACGCCATGGGCGGCCACGAACCAAAGTGCGTTGTGGAATGAGCCGGTGCTGGCCACCACGTAGCCGATCACCAGTGGGGTGACGATGCCGGCGATATTGCCGATCCCGTTGAATACGCCGCCGCACAGGCCGACCATTTTCTTCGGTGCCACATCCGACAGCACTGCCCAGCCCACCGCTGCCAGGCCCTTGCCGAAGAAGGCCAAGGTCATCAGCGCGATCACTGCGGCATTGCCGTCCACGTAGTTGGCCAGCACCAGGCTGGTGGACAGCCCCATGCCAATCACGAACGGCGTCTTGCGTGCTTTGGACGGGTGCACGCCACGGCGGATCAGGCAGTCGGAAACGAAGCCGCCGAGGATGCCGCCGGTAAAGCCGCAGATCGCCGGCAGCGCGGCAACCCAGCCCGCCTCCATGATGCTCATGCCGCGGCCCTTGATCAGGTAGATCGGGAACCAGGTGATGAAGAAGTACGTCAGCGCGGTGATGCAGTACTGGCCCAGGTACACCGCCCACAGGTTGCGGCTGGTGAACAGTTGCGCAAGCTCGGCGCGGGTGGGTTTGCTCTTGGCGGTCTTGCGTTCTTTCTCAAGGTCCACCAACGCGCCGCCTTCACGCATGTAGTCGAACTCTTCGCGACTCAGCCCCGGTGCGCTGTGCGGCTCGTGGTAAAGACGGAACCACAGCACCGCCAGCAACAGGCCGAGCACGCCCATCCAGATGAACACCTGCTCCCAGCTCAAGGTATGGGTCATCCACGCCATCAACGGAGCGAACACCACCACCGCCATGTACTGCGCCGAGTTGAACAGTGCCGAGGCAGTGCCGCGCTCGCGGGTCGGGAACCAGCAACTGACGATGCGCGAGTTGGCCGGGAATGCCGGCGACTCCACCAGGCCGAGCATAAAGCGCATCGAGAACAGCGCCACCGCTGCCGATACGCCGGCCAGGCCCATCCAGCCTACGGTGCCTTGCAGCAGGGTGAACACCGACCAGAGGATCAGGCTATAGCCATACACCCGGCGCGCCCCGAAGCGGTCGAGTAGCCAGCCGCCGGGCACTTGGCCCAAGGCGTAGGCCCAGGCGAACGCGGAGAAAATCATACCGAGCATCACCGGGTCCAAGCCCAGGTCGCTGAGCACCTGGGTGCCGGTGATCGACAGGGTGGCGCGGTCGGCATAGTTGATGACGGTGATGACGAAGATCAGCGCCAGAACTACAAAGCGATGGCGACCGATCCTGGCCACAGCCTGGGTGGCGGCGACGGCGGATTTGCTGTGCATATGGACCCTCTTGCTTCTCGATGGAAGCGATTGTTCTTGTGGAAAGAAGGTGTGGCCTTTTGAAGCCTTTTATTGCCTGTACCGGCCTATTCGCGGGTAAACCCGCTCCCACAGGGGCGGCAGCGCTCACAAGGTCTGTGCATACCCGCGAAAGGGCCCTAGCGTTGATTCACTCGATTCGGCGGCACCTCACCGGCAAAACAGGCCTTGAGGTTGTTCAGCACCATGGCGCCCATCTCCAACCGGGTCTGTTCGGTGGCACTGCCTCGATGTGGCTGTAGGCTGACGTGGTCCAGGTCGCGCAAGGCTGGCGGCACATGCGGCTCATCGACGAATACATCCAGCCCAGCCCCAGCGATACGCCGCTCACGCAGCGCCTGCACCAATGCCTCTTCGTCCACCAACTTGCCCCGCGCCACATTCACCAGGTAGCCCTGCGGCCCCAGCGCATCGAGCACCTCGGCGTTCACCAGCACCTGGCCGCCATCGGCGGAGGCGGCCAGCACCAGCACGTCCACCGAGCGCGCCAGCGCGATCAGGTCGGGCTCGTAGCGATAGCCGCTCTCAGGTTGCTCGCGTCGCCCGTTGTAGGCGATGCGCATGTCGAACGCTGCCGCGCGGCGGGCGATGGCCTTGCCCACTTGGCCAAGGCCGATGATACCCAGTTCGATACCACTGACCTTGCGCGCCAGCGGTAGGTTGACCGTGCCCCACTGACCGTCGCGCACCAGCCGCTCACCCTCGCCCAGACGGCGCAAGGTGCTGATGATCAGGCCCATGGCCAGGTCCGCCACATCGGCGGTAAGCACGCCCGGCGTGGTGGTGACCTGGATGCGCCGGCTGGCGGCGTGACGCAGGTCCACAGCGTCGGTGCCAATGCCGCTGATGGCGATGATTTGCAGTGCTGGCAACTGGTCCATCAATGCGTTGGACAGGCCCTTGGCGCCCCCGGTGACGACCGCGCGAATACGCGGGCCGACCTCGGCGAGCAGTCGTTGCGGGTCGTCGTGCTGGTACAGCCGATGCACCTGATAAGCGCTGGTCAGTTGCGCATCGATGGCGTCGGGTACGGGCTGGGTCAGCAATACGTCGATAGTGGGAAGGGTCATCTCAGGTATCCGGCAGTTCTCAGTTCATGACTCGATCCTAGGCCGGCATTCGATACAGGTCTAATATAGATGCCGCATCGAATAATTCAGGAATTGAATCGTGGAATTGCACCAGTTGCGTTGTTTCGTGGCCGTGGCCGAAGAGCTGCATTTCGGCCGTGCTGCCACCCGCCTGCACATGACCCAGCCGCCGCTGAGCCGGCAGATCCAATTGCTCGAACACGCCCTTGGGGTATTACTGCTCGAACGCAACAACCGCCAGGCCCGCCTGACCCTGGCCGGCCAGGCGTTCCTGGAGGATGCCCGGCGCATCCTGCAGATCAGCGAATCGGCGCGCCACGCCGCGCGGCGCATCGCGCATGGCGAGGCGGGCCGCCTGACCCTGGGTTTCACCGCGGTCGGCGCCTACAACATGATCCCGCGCCTGTTGGTACATGCCGGCAAGACCCTGCCCGATATCGAGCTGGTGCTCAGCGAGCGGATCTCCAGCACACAGGTGCATGACCTCGAAGCCGGGCTGATCGACGTGGGGTTGGTGCGCCAGGTGCTGCCCAGCGCGCGGGTGGAATACCTGCCGGTGCACCGCGAGCCGTTCCTTGCGGCATTGCCCGCCGGTCACGTGCTGAGCGCCCGCGAACGGCTGCGGCCGGTGGACTTTCATGAACAGCCGTTCGTGATGTACAGCGCCAATGAAGGCCGCTACTTCCACGACCGTATCGCCAACCTGTTCGCCCGGCATCAGGTGCAACCGCGCTACCTGCATCAACTGGGGCAGACGCACTCGATTCTGGGGCTGGTGAATGTCGGGCTGGGTTGTGCGGTGGTGCCGGCTTCGGCGCAGGCGCTACACATGCAGCAGGTGGTGTTCAGGACGCTGGCCGGGACGGACCAGGAAGCGGAGATTTTCCTGGCATTTTGCCCAGACAACCCCAACCCGGTGCTGGGAGCGTTCGTCTCGATGGCACGGGCGTTCTTCGAGGCAGGATAAGCAATACACAGTCGTTGTAGGTGATCACCCAGCCCTTTGGGCTGCGCTGTCGCGCAGAGAACTGATTTCGCAAGCGCTCCGCGTACCCTGTGGGAGCGGCGGTTCGGCGCCCCGACTTGCCCGCGAAGCAGGCGACTCGGTGGATGGCACCGGCTTTGCCGGTGTTCGCGGGCAAGCCCGCTCCCACAGATTCCTTCTAAATCAACAAGTTATGTGTAGTTCTATGAGAGCGACCTCGTGCCGCGAAAGGGCTGCGCAGCAGCCCCCGGCAATCTCGCATGATGCCAAGATCCTGGGGCTGCTGCGCAGCCCGCCGCGACACAAGGCCGCTCCTACAGGTCTGCTCAGCGCACCAGGCAAGGCTTCTTGTTATCGAACGTCCACCCCGGAATCAGGAACTGCATCGCCACGCTGTCATCGCGCGCGCCCAGCCCCATGTTGCGGTAGCACTCATGCGCCTTGGCCAGTTGGTCTTCATCCAGCTCGACCCCCAGCCCCGGCCGCTGCGGCACGCGTACGTGGCCGTCGACGATACGCAGCGGGTCGCGGGTCAGGCGCTGGCCGTCCTGCCAGATCCAGTGGGTGTCGATGGCGGTGATCTCGCCCGGCGCCGCAGCAGCCACCTGGGTGAACATCGCCAGCGAAATGTCGAAGTGGTTGTTCGAATGCGAACCCCAGGTCAGGCCCCAGTCGTTGCACATCTGCGCCACCCGCACCGACCCCTGCAAGGTCCAGAAGTGCGGGTCAGCCAGCGGGATGTCCACCGACTGCAACTGGATTGCATGGCCCATCTGCCGCCAGTCGGTGGCGATCATGTTGGTGGCGGTCGGCAGGCCGGTGGCACGGCGGAACTCGGCCATCACTTCACGCCCCGAATAGCCGTTCTCGGCGCCACATGGATCTTCGGCATAGGCCAGGACAGCATGCTTGTCGCGGCACAGGGCGATGGCCTCTTTCAGCGACCAGGCCCCATTGGGATCGAGGGTGATGCGCGCCTCGGGGAAGCGCTCGGCCAGCGCAGTCACCGCCTCCATTTCCTCTTCACCGCGCAGCACGCCGCCCTTGAGCTTGAAGTCGCTGAAGCCATAACGCTGCTTGGCCGCCTCGGCCAGGCGCACCACCGCCTCGGGGGTCAGGGCCTTTTCGTGGCGCAGGCGGAACCAGTCATCGTCCGCGTCCGCTTCATTGCGATAGGCCAGGTTGGTCTGCTGACGGTCGCCGATGTAGAACAGGTAACCGAGCATCTTCACCGCGTCGCGCTGCTGACCTTCGCCCAACAGCGCCGCCATGGGCACGTTCAGGTGCTGGCCGAGCAGGTCGAGCAGGGCCGATTCGATGGCGGTCACCGCGTGCACGGTGATGCGCAGGTCGAAGGTCTGCAGGCCACGCCCGGCCGAGTCGCGATTGGCGAAGGTCTGGCGCATGGCGTTGAGCACGCGCTGGTAGTGGCCGATCGGCTGGCCGACCACCAGGCTGCGGGCGTCTTCGAGGGTCTGGCGGATCTTTTCGCCGCCCGGCACCTCGCCAAGACCGGTGTTGCCGGCACTGTCGCGCAGCACCACGACGTTACGCGTGAAGTACGGGCCATGCGCGCCACTGAGGTTGAGCAGCATGCTGTCGTGGCCGGCCACCGGGATCACCCGCAGGTCGGTGACCACCGGGGTTGAGGCGTGAACGCTGGGGGTTGTCTGCATGTTCATGATTGTTGTCTCGCAGTCATCAGTGGGTCTGGCCCAAGGCCGAGGCGGCCTTGAGGTCGGAAGCAGGCGCGCTTTTGGGGCGGGTGCGCACGAAGAACACCGCGATTGCCGCCAGCACCGAGGTCACTGCCAGGCCGTACAGGCCGCCCTGGATCGAACCGGTCTGCTGTTCGAGCAAGCCGAAGGTGGTGGGGGCGACGAAACCGCCGAGGTTGCCGATGGAGTTGATCAACGCAATCACCGCAGCCGCGATGCGCGCATCCAGGTAGCCCTGCGGAATCGGCCAGAACAGCGACGAGGCCGACTTGAAGCCGATGGCAGCGAAGCACACGGCGACGAAGGCGAACACCGGCCCGCCCGTGGTGGACATGAACATGCCGATCGCCGCGACCACCAGCGCACCGGCCACCCAGGCCTGCTGGAATTTCCAGCGTGCCGAACCGGCCGCGAAGGCATACATGGCGATGATCGAGATCAGCCACGGGATCGAGTTGAAGAAGCCCACCTGCAAGTCGCTCAGGTCGCCCATGCGCTTGATGATGCTCGGCAGCCAGAAGGTGGCGGCGTAGATGGTCAGTTGAATGCAGAAGTAGATCAGGCAGAACAGCAGGATCTGGCGGTCCTTGAGCAGGCTCCAGGACGACACTTTGACCGCCCCCACCGCTTCGCGCTCACGCTGTTCGCGGTCGATGGTCGCGACCAGCGCGTCCTGCTCGGCCTGGGTCAGCCACTTGGCGTCCTGCGGCTTGGAGTCGAGCCAGAAGAACACGAAGAAGCACAGCACCACCGAGGCCATGCCTTCGACGAACAGCATCCACTGCCAGCCGTGCAGGCCCATGCCCTGGATCTGCATCAGCGCCCCGGCCAGCGGCCCGGAAATCAGCGAGGCCACGGCCGAACCGCTAAGGAAGATGGCGATTGCCTTGCCACGCTCAGCACCAGGCAGCCAGCGGGTGAAGTAGTAGATCACACCGGGGAAGAAGCCGGCCTCAGCAACGCCGAGCAGGAAGCGCAGCACATAGAACTGGGTTTCGTTCTGCACGAAAGCCATGGCGGTAGCCACCAAGCCCCAGGTGAACATGATGCGGGTCAGCCACAGACGCGCACCGACGCGCTGCAAGAGCATGTTCGAGGGCACTTCGAACAGCGCGTAACCGATGAAGAACAAGCCAGCGCCAAAACCGTAGGCGGCCGCGCTGATGCCCAGGTCGCTTTCCAGGTGCGGGCGCACGAAGCCGATATTGACGCGGTCGAGGTAGTTGACGATGAACATGATGACGAACAGCGGCAGGACATGCCGCTTGACCTTGGCCACCGCGCTGGCAAGCGCGTCGCCGTCGGTCCGGGTAGACGGATCGAGGGTGTCGTTCACAGGTGGATCTCCCACTAATTGTTTTTGTGCGGGTCGGTTGTCTGACAGGGCAGTGGGACAGAGCATAGGCTTGCCGAAGTTGTACGACAAGAGCATAAATGTCGGCTAAAAGACAAAATACAAGCTTATAAAACGCTAAAAATACGCGATATTCACGATAACAAGCAGACCAACATATCTAGCCGCATGGAAAAAACCGGCAAAAAAAACTTTGATGCGCTAACTTGTCATACAAGTACAAATCGCAGAGAACCCGCATGACCGAGCCTACCCGCAAGCGCAGCCACAGCCGCGCGCACGATCTGGTCTCCAGCCTGACCCAGCAGATCTTGTTGGGCACCTTCCAGGCCGGTGATCGCCTGCCCTCGGAAAACACCTTGGTGCGCGAACATGGCGTGAGTCGCACCGTGGTCCGCGAGGCGCTGTCCAAGTTGCAGGCTTCGGGTTTGGTTGAGCCGCGCCACGGCATCGGCACTTTCGTGATCGAACGCCAGACCCAGGCCGGGCTGAGGGTGGGTGCTGAAAACGCGGCGAGCGTGCGCGAGTTGCTGGAGCTGCGTATCGGCCTGGAAGGCCAGGCGGCTGCGCTGGCGGCGGTACGTCGCAGCGACGATCACCTGGCACGCATGCGCCAGGCATTGGACGACTATCAGGACCTGGCCGCCGCAGGCGACAGCTGCATCGAAGCCGACCGGCGCTTTCACCTGCTAATCGCAGAGGCCACCGGTAATCTGTATTTCAGTGAAATGATGGGCCAGCTCGGCAACGGCCTGATCCCACGCAACCGCCTGGCCCTGGCCGAGCGCAGCGGCGCCAGGCTGGCCCGGCAGGCGTACCTGGCCAACCTGGAGCACGAGGCGATCCTCAACGCCATCCGTCGCCAGGACCCGGATGCCGCCCGCGCAGCGATCTGCCTGCACCTGTCGAACAGCCGCGACCGTTTGGTACCCGACTGAGCCCCCGCCAACACGCCCCCCTGTAGGAGCGGCCCTTTCGCGACACAAGGCCGCTCCTACAGGGCTCCGGCGATCGTGCATGACACGCAAATCCCCTGGACGCACTGCCAGCAGACAGTCACGCCAACGCCCGATCCACCAGCACTTGCAAACGCCCCTGCGAACAACGCTCCACCCGCGCCTCGACGCCATACACCTCGGCCAGCAACCCAGGCACCAGCACCTGCTCCGGCGCCCCACTGGCGACCACCCTCCCCTTGCTCAGCACCACCAGCCAGTCAGCTTGGCTGGCCGCCAGGTTGATATCGTGCAGGACCGCCACCGCCAGCAACCGATGGGCCACGGCACGCTCGCGCACGGCATCCATCACCCGCAGTTGATAGTGCAGGTCCAGCGCGCTGGTGGGCTCGTCCAGCAGCAGCACCCGCGGATTACGCGCCAGCAACTGGGCCAATGCCACCAACTGGCGCTGCCCACCCGACAGGCTCCCCAACGGCTGCTCGGCCAAGTGCTCGATACCCAGCCGCCGCAGTGCCTCGAAGGCAACACCCAAGGGGTTGTCCACACCCGCCACGCGCAGCCCGACGATGATGCTTTCCAGCACGCCGAGGGCAAGGCCCGGCGGCAATTGCTGGGGCATGTAGGCCAGGCGCCGGGAGCGCTCGGCAAAGCCCAGCCGGGTGACATCCTCGCCATCCAGGGTCACGCTGCCGTGCATGCGCTCAAGCCCCGCCAACGCACGCAGCAAGGTCGACTTGCCAGCACCGTTGGGGCCCACCAGCGCCACCAGGCTGCCGGCCGGCAAGCTCGGCAGGCTCACCTCATGAATGATCCGCCGCTTGCCATAGGCCACCGACAGTCGCTCGATCAACAGGCTCACAGGTTTCTCCCCCGCCGGAACACCAGCACCACGAACACCGGCACGCCGACCAGCGCGGTGACTATTCCCACCGGTACGATCACCCCAGGCAGGATCAACTTGCTGGCAATCGACGACAACGACAGCAGCAACGCGCCGACCAAGGCGCTGGCCGGCAACAGGAAGCGCTGGTCCTCACCCACCAGCAGGCGCGCGATATGCGGACCAACCAGGCCGACGAAGCCAATGGTGCCGACAAACGCTACCGCCGTGGCCGACAGCAGGCTGATACGCAGCAGCGAAGCCAGGCGCAAGCGCCGGGTGTCCACGCCAAAACTGCGCGCCCGCTCCTCGCCCATGCGCAGCAAGGTCATCGCCGGCGCAGCGCGCAGCGAGAAAGGCAACAGCAACGCCAGCACGCAAGCCAGAATCGTCAGCTTGTTCCAATCTGCACGGGCCAGGCTGCCCAGGGTCCAGAACACCAACTGTTGCAGCACATCCTCGGTGGCCAGCAGTTGCAACAACGACACTGCCGCGTTGCAACTGAACACCAGGGCGATGCCGAACAACACCAGGCTTTCCACACCAGCCCCGCGCAAACGCGCCATGGCCTGCAACAGCACCACCGACAGGCAGGCGAACGCAAACGCCATCACCGTCACCTGCACGCTTGGCGCCAGCCACGCCAAACCCAACGGATAGGCGATGGCCAACGACGCGCCCAGCGCCGCCGCCGACGACACCCCAAGGGTGAACGGGCTGGCAAGGGGATTGTCGAGGATCGCCTGCATCTCGGCGCCAGCCAGGGCCAGCGCAGCGCCCACCAGCACCGCCATCAGCGCATAGGGCAGGCGCACGTTCCAGATGATCACCCGCTCGGTAGCACTCAGCGCCGTGGGGTCGAACACGCCATGCAGCAATTGGCCAAGCCCCATGCCCGAGGCACCGCTGGCCAGGTCGCCGAGCACCGACAGCAGCAACGCCGCCGCCAGCCCCATGACCAACAGCGCACGGCGCCACAGCAGGCGCCGGTAGCGCCAGGCAGCGACGGCGGCGCCGTCCTGAACCAGGGCGGTCACTGGGCATCGACCCAGTACTGGCCATCCAGGCCAACGTTGAGCATCTGGTTGATCTGGACCATGGTCGCCTGCGGATCGAGGTCCTTGAAGCGCTCAGGATGTACCCAGCGCGCCATGGCTTCGATGGCCAGTATGTTGAACGGCGAATTGTAGAAGTCATGCCACAGGCCATGGGCCTGGCCAGCCTGGATCGGCCGCAGCGGCGCGAACTCTGGCCGCGCGGTGATTTTCGCCAGGCTCTGGCGCGCAGTGTCCTGCGACACGCCAGCCCCCAACAGCACGCCCGGTGCGCGGTTGCCGGTGGCGATGTACACGTCCGGATCGGCCTTGAGTACGTACTCCACGCTCACATCGCCCAACGCCCCCGGCACCACGTCGGCACCAATGTTATGCCCGCCCACTGCCGTCACCACACTGCCCAACCCGCTCTTGCCGGTGGTATGCCCCGGCGCCTGCCAGACACCCGCCAACAGTTCGAGGAAGACCTTCGGCCGCTGGCTATCGGGCAGCCCTGCCACCTGGTCGGTGACGCGCTTGAGGTGCTGGTCATACAGGCTCAGGTACTGCTCGGCCTGCTGCTCACGCCCGAGCAACTGGCCCAATGCGCGCATGCTCACCCGGGTGTTTTCGATTGGGTGCACACGGAAATCGATGAACAACACCGGCACCCCGGCCTTGGCCAGCAAGTCGGCCACCGGGCTGTGCTGGGTCGGGCCTTCACCGGCGATGCTGAAGATCGCCAGGTCCGGCTTGAGGGCCAGGATCTGCTCGGCGCTGACGCTCTGCTCGGAGGCCTGGCCGATCAGCGGCAACTGGCTGACCTGTGGATAACGCTTGGCGTAGACCGAGTAGGTGTGTGGGTCGAGCAGACGCATGTCGTTCTGCCAGCCAACCACGCGCTGGAACGGGTTGTCGCGGTCGAGCAGCGCCAGGGCGAAGAACAGCCGGCCCTCGCCGAGCACGATGCGCTGCGGGGCGTGGTCCATCTCGACCTTGCGCCCGAGCACATCGGTGACTTCGACGGCGCCAGCACTTGGCGCGAAGCCCAGCCAGGCGCCCAACAACAGCAAGGCAGCCAAGCGCCGCCAGGATCGGGTAATGGTGAACATGGGGGGTATCCTCTGGAAGAGAATTGGTCGCATTTGACCGCGGCATTTTAGTCAACCGCCCTCCCCTGGCTGTGTGCGCAAATGTCACACGCCGGGCACAAACCATTACAAGCTTTCATCTTGCGCGCGCACGCACGGCGCAACGCCATGCGACCGCCAGGCCGCGCTGTCGGCCTCAGCCGAGCAGCGCCCTGAGCGCCCGACAATCGGCCGCATGCCAGTCGGTCAGCTCCGGCCAGGGGTTGTCCGGCAGGTTCACCAGTACGGTACGCGCACCAGCAGCCCGCCCGCAGTCGAGGTCGAAGCGGTAGTCGCCGACCATCACCATGTCACTCGGGCTCACCCCCCACGCCTGGGCGATTTGCAACAGCCCATCGGGGTTCGGTTTCGGCGCCGCTTCGTCGCGCCCGAGCACCTGCGCCTGCGCGAAGCAATCGGCCAGGCCGATGGCCTGCAGGGTGACGTGCGCCAGCTCGCGGGCATTGCGCGTCAGGATCGCCAGTTGGCAACCGCGCGCCGCCAGTTCGCGCACCAGTTCCACCGCCCCTACGGCCGCCTGCGAGGCAAGCGCCAGGTCGCGCTCATGCTCCAGCAGCCACGCATGCTTGGCCGCCGCCTCATCCACCGGCAACGCCGCCAGATGGGTGAGGATATCGTCCTCGGCGGGGATCTCCAGCGCACGGCGGATGGCGGCAAAATCATGCACGGCCACGGTCAGGGTGCCGTCCATGTCGAACACCCAATGGCGGATCGCGGCGAGGTTCATGCCCAGTCCTTGCGGTGGCGGATCAGCCCTTCCTGGGTCGACGAGGCGACCAACTGGCCGGCGCGATTGAAGATGCTGCCACGGCAGAAACCACGTGCGTTGCCGGCCCACGGGCTGTCGGTGGCATACAGCAGCCAGTCGTCGGCGCGCAGGTCGCGGTGGAA
This sequence comes from Pseudomonas sp. NY15463, assembly GCF_048068415.1. Classification (NCBI taxonomy): domain Bacteria; kingdom Pseudomonadati; phylum Pseudomonadota; class Gammaproteobacteria; order Pseudomonadales; family Pseudomonadaceae; genus Pseudomonas; species Pseudomonas sp. NY15463. The sequence goes on along the minus strand of NZ_JBLUQD010000011.1, from coordinate 8,356 downwards.
CCACAGCGCGTGGTCGAGGCTGGCGACCTGCATGTCCTTCTGCCACACCGACTTGCCGTGCGGCAGCAGCGAGGTGGTCAGCAGGCCGAAGTCCGAGGCATAGGCCAGCAGGTACTTGTGCAGCGCCGGAATGTCCGCGAGGTTGCCGTCGGCGCGGAACCACACGTACTTGACCGGATCGCCCGGCTTGGGGTCGAACGGGTCACGTTCGGTCACCGGGCGGATTTCGATGGGCTTGGCGCACAGCACCTTGTCGCGGATGCGCTCGGGCAGCTTGTCGGCCATCGCGCGCGCCAGTTCCACTTCGCTGGGCAGGTTTTCCGGGCCCACCACCGCAGGCATCGGCACCTGATGCTCGTAGCCTTGTTCGTCGTACTGGAACGACGCGCTGCAAGTGAAGATCGGCTGGCCTTTCTGGATCGCCGTGACGCGCCGGGTGCTGAAACTGCCGCCATCACGCACGCGGTCCACCGAGTAGACCACCGGCATGCTGGCATCGCCCGGGCGCAGGAAGTAGCCGTGCAGCGAATGTACGTGGCGGGCGTCTTCGACCGTCTGGCTGGCCGCCGACAGCGACTGGCCAAGCACCTGGCCGCCGTACAACTGGCGGAAACCCAGGTCTTGGCTGCGGCCACGGAACAGGTTTTCCTCAATCGGTTCGAGGCTCAACAGGTCGACGAGGTCGTCCAGCACATGACTCATGAAAGCTTCTCCTGGCAAGGCAATACGCGCGGTGATGCCGGCAGATGATACAGGGTTTGTCAGCGTCGCCGTCCAGGGGCATACCGGTCATCCGCGCAGGGTGCTTTCCCAGCGTGGGCGGTCGATGCGGTACAGCACATGGCGGCGCAGGGGATGGCCTTGCGCCAGGTTGGGGTGCTCGAAGCTGCCCTCGACATCCTGCTGCATGCCGATGGCCTGCATGACCTTCTGCGAAGGCAAATTGCCTTCGGCGGTGAACGACACCACCTCCTCCAAGCGCAACTGGGCGAACGCACAACGCAGGCAGGTCCACGCCGCCTCGCTGGCAAAACCCAACCCCCAGTGGCGCCGGGCCAGGCGCCAGCCGATCTCCACTGCCGGTGCGAAGGGTACGTCGAAGTTGACCTTGAGCAGCCCGGTCATGCCGATGAACGCCCCGCTGTCCTTGCGCTCCAGGGCCCACAGGCCGTAGCCGAATTCATTGAAATGGCCGCGGATACGGCCCATCAGCGCGGCAGTCTCCAGGCGCGTCATGGGCGCGGGGAAATAGCGCATCACCTGTGGGTCGGCGCACAGCGCGGCGAACTCGCGCAGGTCGTCGTCATGCCACTGACGCAGCACCAGGCGCGCACTTTCCAGGTGGAGGATCGGGGTCATCACGGGCTCCGAATGGGCGGTCTTCCAGTCTACAGCGTAGGCCCATGAAGGAAATTTCACCGTCGCGTGTCAGGCGCTGATGCTTTTTTCACATCGGTTTCACCGCCCTCCGACGGGCACCTGCCGAGAATGCCGGCAAACACAGCGGCCATACGTCGACGCCGCACTGCCATCGGAGTGACACATGTTTTCCAACACCCTGGACAACCTGGCCCGCCAGGCCCGCCCCCAGCGACGCCGCACTTCGCGCCGGATGCGCAGCGTCGCCCTTGGCGTGCTGATCGTGCTGGCCGCGTTGGCCGTCTGGCTAGCGACGAGGACTCACATCGTGGACCTTGGCAATGAACAACAGTTGAGCAAAAGCGGCCTGCTACAAGCCTGGAAGGACGGTGCCGTGCTGGTCATGATTCGGCATGCCGAACGCTGCGACAGCGCACCCGGGCCGTGCCTGGGCGACAAGAGCGGCATCACCGTGGCAGGCAGCGAAGCCGCCGCGCGGGTGGGCCTGGGCTTGCAGCGCCTGGGGGTGGCCGAAACCGATGTATTCAGCAGCCCACGCCTGCGCACCCGGCAGACCGCGCACTTCTTGCTCGGCCAGGAGGCAGCGAGCCAGGACTGGCTGAAGACCTGTGATCCGCAGTTCGCCACCGAGGCCCTGGCGCACAAACGCCCTGGGCACAATCTGGTACTGGTGACCCACAACGGCTGCATCGACTTTTTCCAGCGCCAGCAGCGGGTGCCGGGGGGCGAGCGTGCCAGCGACTACGCCAGCGCGCTGTTCGTGTCGGTGGACGGCAACGGCAAGGCACGCATCCTCGGGCGCATGAACGAGCCGCAATGGCAGCGAGTGCTGGCATCGACCGCGCAATGATCCAAGCGATGCCACTGACTAAGCGGGCTTTTTCAGGAGCGGGCTTGCCCCGCGAACACCGGCGCAGCCGGTTCCATCCACCGCGTCGCTTGCTTCGTGGCTAAAGCCGCGTCCACAGGGGAAGACAGGCCCAGCACAGCTGGCATAATCGGCGCAGGCCCTCACCAAGACCTCGCCATGCCCCTGCCGCTGATCTACCACGACGACTACAGCCCCGAGTTCCCGCCCGACCACCGCTTCCCGATGGACAAGTTCCGTCTGCTGCGCGACTACCTGGTGGACAGCGGGCTAACCACCGACGCGGCGCTGCTGCGCCCCGAGATCTGTCCCAACGACATCCTCGCCCTGGCCCACGACCGCGACTACATCGAGCGCTACATGCACGGCGAACTGTCCCGCGAGGACCAGCGCCGGCTGGGCCTACCCTGGAGCGAGGCGCTGGCCCGGCGCACGGTGCGCGCCGTCGGCGGCTCGCTGCTGAGCGCAGAAATGGCACTGCGCGATGGCATCGCCTGTCACTTGGCCGGCGGCACCCACCATGCCCATTACGATCACCCAGCCGGCTTCTGCATCTTCAACGACCTGGCGGTGATCAGCCGCTACCTGCTTGAAGCCGGTCGGGTGCAACGGGTACTGATCTTCGACTGCGACGTGCACCAAGGCGACGGCACCGCACGCATCCTGCACGACACGCCGGAGGCGATCACCGTATCGCTGCACTGCGAGCAGAACTTCCCGGCGCGCAAGGCGCAGAGCGACTGGGACATCCCCCTGCCCCGCGGCATGCATGACGCGGCCTACCTCAAGGTGGTCGAAGACGCGCTGAACTACCTGCTGCCGCTGTACCAGCCGGACCTGGTGCTTTACGACGCCGGCGTCGATGTACACAAGGACGATGCTCTCGGCTACCTGCAACTGACCGATGAGGGCCTGGCCGCCCGCGACGAGCATGTACTGCGCCAATGTCTGGGCCGGGACATCCCGGTGGTCGGCGTGATCGGTGGCGGCTACAGCAAGGACCGCGTGGCACTGGCCCGGCGCCACGGCATCCTGCACCACAGCGCCGCCAAGGTGCTCGGTTGTGCACAATGACTGTGGAACCGCCTGTGGATAACCTGCGGGAAAGCCGCTCCAGCCCTTTAACGGCCTGACCTGCAAGAACCTGGTTATTTTTTGCACAGTGTTTCCAGGTGCCGCGCTGGGGTAGAATGCGCGACCTTTTCCACAGCCTGCTGCCCACCATGACCGATTCCCGCTCCCCTGCTCGCCCTCCCGTTGCCGTGATCGGTGGCGGCCCCGCCGGTCTGATGGCAGCCGAGGCCCTGGCACAGCGCGGGGTGGCCGTGGAGGTATTCGACGCCATGCCATCGGTGGGCCGCAAGTTTCTGTTGGCCGGGGTCGGCGGCATGAACATCACTCACGCCGAGCCCTACCCCGCGTTCGTGGCCCGCTACGGCCAGCGCCAGGGCGAGATCCACGCGCTGTTGCAAGGCTTCGATGCCGACGCCCTGCGCCAGTGGATTCACGGCCTGGGCATCGAAACCTTCGTCGGCACCTCCGGTCGGGTATTCCCCCGCGACATGAAGGCCGCGCCACTGTTGCGCGCCTGGCTCAAGCGCCTGCGTGAGGCCGGCGTGGTTATCCACACCCGTCACCGCTGGCAGGGCTGGAACGCCGACGGGACCTTGCGGATCACTTATCCACAGGGCGAACAGCGCGTCGCGGCCAGCGCCGTGATCCTGGCCCTGGGCGGCGGCAGCTGGGCGCGCCTGGGCTCGGACGGCGCCTGGGTGCCACTGCTGGGCACGCAGGGTGTGGATATCTCGCCATTGCAGGCCAGTAACTGTGGCTTCGAGGTGCAAGGTTGGAGCACGCTGCTCAAGGACAAGTTTGCCGGCGCGCCAGTGAAGAACATAGCCCTGAGCGTGCCCGGCGCTACGCCGCGCAAGGGTGAATTCATCCTTACCGCCCAAGGCGTGGAAGGCAGCTTGGTGTATGCCTGGTCGGCGGCGCTGCGCGAGGCGATCAACCGCGACGCACGCGCCACCCTGCTGCTCGACCTGTTGCCTGACCGGCCTGTGGACAACATCGTCCAAGCCCTGGCCAAGCCCCGGGGGTCACGCTCGATGGCCAAGCACCTGCAAGGCCAACTGGGCCTCGACGGCGTCAAGGCCGCGCTGCTGCGCGAATTGACCGACCCAGCGACGTTCGCCGACCCTGCGCGCCTGGCGGCCGCGATCAAGGCCATGCCAATCGAGCTGGTGCGCGCACGGCCGTTGGACGAGGCGATCAGCAGTGCCGGTGGGGTGCGTTTCGAGGGGCTGGACGAGGGGTTGATGCTACGCGGGATGCCGGGGGTGTTCTGCGCCGGCGAGATGCTCGACTGGGAGGCGCCGACCGGGGGTTATTTGCTGACGGCGTGCTTTGCCAGCGGCTTGAAAGCTGGCCAAGCTGCGGCAGACTGGCTGACCCGCACCCGTTAGGTTCAGGCGTTGCATAGCCCTGTGGAAGCGGGCTTGCCGGAGTGCCGGACCACCGCGAAACACGGGCGAAGCCCGTGCCAGGCACCGTGTTGACCTAAGGGGACGCGTCTTGGCTTTTACGGCTTGCGCTTGGCCGGCTTGCCGCCAAAGCTCGGCACCTTGCGTACGGCCTTGACCGCTGGCGCCGCCGATTCGCTGCTGTCCATCCAACGCCCCAGACCGCGCTTGGCGCTGTTCTCCTTGGGCTTTTTCGGTTTCTTCGGCTTCTTTACCACCTGCCCGCTGGCATCGATCATCGGCACCCGATGATCGGGGATGAAATCCGGCTCTTCATGGCGCGGCAACTGTTGGCGAATCAGCGTCTCGATCGACGCCAGCAGGTTCACCTCGTCAGCGCACACCAGCGAGATCGCCTCGCCCTTGTTGCCGGCCCGGCCCGTGCGGCCAATGCGGTGCACGTAGTCTTCGGCGACGATTGGCAGATCGAGGTTGACCACCAGCGGCAGGTCGTCGATATCCAGGCCGCGCGCGGCCACGTCGGTGGCCACCAGCACCTGGATCTCGCGGGCCTTGAAGCTGTCCAGGGCACGCTGGCGCGTGGCCTGTGGCCGATCGCCGTGGATGCCATCGGCGTTGATGCCCTCGCTGAGCAGGCGTTCGACCAACTGGTCCACGCCATTGCGGGTCTTGGCGAACACCAGCACCTGCTTCCAGCGCTGCTTGCGCAACAAATGGCAGAACAGGTCGGCCTTGCGCTTCTTGTCCACCGGCACCAGCCACTGCTTGACCGTGGTCGCGGTGGTGTTGCGCGGGCTCACTTCGATGCTCAGCGGATCGTTCAGCGCCAGCCCCGCGAGCAGGCGGATCTGCTCGGAGAACGTGGCCGAGAACAGCAGCGTCTGGCGCTTGCGCGGTAGCGCCGCGTACACCGCCTGCAGCTCTTCGGCAAAACCCAGGTCAAGCATGCGGTCGGCTTCGTCGAGCACCAGGGTCTGAACCTGGCCGAACTTGATGGCGTTCTGGCGGAACAGATCGAGCAAGCGCCCTGGAGTGGCCACCAACACATCCACGCCACGACGCAGGCGCATCATCTGCGGATTGATGCTGACACCGCCATACACCGCATAGGTCGACAGCGGCAGGTCCTCGGCGTACTCGCGCACATTGGCGTGCACCTGCTCGGCCAACTCCCGGGTGGGCACCAGCACCAGCGCACGCACCGAGTTACTGGCGACCTTCTCGCCCTCCAGCACCAGGCGTTGCAGCACCGGCAAGGCGAAGCCGGCAGTCTTGCCAGTGCCGGTCTGGGCTGCGGCCATCAGGTCGCGGCCTGCAAGCACGGCAGGGATGGCCTTGGCCTGGATCGGGGTGGGGGTGGTGTAGTCCAGCTTCTGCAGGGTGCGCAGCAGCGGTTCGATCAGGCCGAGTTTGGCGAAATTCATGGTGGTACCGTCAGGGGTTCAGCGAAGCCAGCAAGTTTACCGCAATGCACGGCATGCCGGGGCGCGACGCGCGCACCCTCAACTGACGGCGGCAGGCGCCTTGCGCCATTGCGGCAGGCCGATCAGCACCACCGCACCGATGATCACCCCCATGGCGATGCACTCTTCGGCGCCAATCCGCTCACCGGCGAAGGCAATTCCCAGCAATACCGCCACCGCTGGGTTGACGTAGGCATAGCTGGTGGCCGCCGCCGGGCGCACGTGCTTGAGCAGGTACATGTAGGCGCTGAAGGCCAGGATCGAGCCGAAGAACACCAGGTAGGCCAGTGCGCCCCAACCGGCGGCGGTGGGCATTTGGGTCATGCGTTCGCCGCTCAGGGCGCTGCCGATCAACAGCGCGGCGCCGCCAGCCAGCATCTCGGCGGCGCTGGCCATCGGCCCCTGGGGCAGCGGCAAACTTTTGCTCCACACCGAGCCGAAGGCCCAGGCCGCTGCGGCGAACAGGATCAGCGCCGCGCCCATTGGACTGGCCTGCAAGTTGGAACCCAGGTTGAGTAGGCCGATGCCGACCAGTCCGAGCACGATCCCCGCCCACTCCAGGCGCGAGTTGCGATGCCCGAACAGCAGGCCGAACACCAAGGTGAACAGAGGCACGGTGGCGACCGCCAACGCCGCCACGCCCGAGGCGACGCCAGCATGTTCGGCCAGGGTTACACCGCCATTGCCGCAACTGAGCAGCAGAAAACCAATCGCCGCCGCCGCGCGCCATTGCGTCCAGGTCGGTGCCGGGACCCCGCGCCAGCGCAGGAAGCCGTACAACAGGCTGCCAGCGATCATGAAGCGCACCCCGGCCATCAGCATCGGCGGCCAGGACTCGACACCAATGCGGATAAACAGGTAGGTCGAACCCCACACCAGGTACAAGGCGAGGAACGATCCAATGAGCAGCAGCGGGAAGCGACGGGAGGCAGGCATGGCAGAAGGGCTCGAAATCCGTTTACGGGTGGCTTAGTTTAGAAAGGCCCCTGCGCAAACTTAAGTTGCAAAACAGCTTTAAATCACTCGAACACTTTGCAAAGCATGCTTATGCAGCAGGTTTGCCATCGATTACAAAGTCACCAGGAATCACCATGGACAAGTACGACCGCATGCTCCTAGCCGCCCTGCTCGAAAACGGCCGGGCCACCTACGCGCAACTGGCGCGCCAGGTCAACCTGTCGGCCCCGGCGGTGGCCGAACGGGTGGCCAAGCTCGAGTCCAGTGGCGTGATCACCGGTTACACCGCCAACATCGACCTGGAAAAGATCGGCCTGCCGATCCAATGCGTGATCGAGCTGCGCCTGGCCAGCCACGGCAGCCATGACACCCACCACGCCTATGCCCAGTTGGCGAGCATCCCGCAGATCACCGAATGCCACCGCGTAACCGGCGACCCCTGCGTGATCATCCGCGCCGCCGTGGTGTCGATGCTGGAACTGGAGGCGTTGATCAATCGGGTGGCGCAACTGGGCTTCACCAAGACCTCGATCGTGCTCTCCAGCGCGGTACAGCGGCGGGTGCCGCTGGGGCATCTGGAGGGCAATGCGAGAAAGCCTTGAGCGCTCAATGGCGCAGCAGCAGCTTGCCCTCGATGGGTACGTAGCAGCTGGCCGCGCGAATCACCGACAACGCGGTCAGCCCCGGCACGCCATATACCACAGTCTCAACTCCATGACGCTGCATCGCCCGCTCCAGCAGCAGGTCGAAGTCGCCGTCACCGGAGGCCAGAACGATCTGCTCGACCCGCGCGGCGGCCTCGATCACATCCAGGGTGATGCCCACGTCCCAGTCGCCCTTGGCCGAGCCGTCGGCGCGCTGGATATAGGGCTTGAGGCACACCTCGAAACCCAGGTTGCGCAGGATCTGCTGGAACTGTTGCTGCTTGGCGTCACCCCGATCGATGGCATAGGCCTTGGCCTCGACGATCTGGCCCGCGCGGCTGACCTCGGCCCACAGCGCGGCATAGTTGAAATGGCAGCCGTGGCCTTGGCGAACCGTGTAGTAGAGGTTCTGCACATCGGCGAACAGCGCGATTTTCTTCACCTTGGGCACCTGTCTGGCGGTCAATGAATCGCGGGGCAGCCCCCGCCAAACAGGGGGCGGGGCGCCCCGCCCCCAACACACCCACTAATCCAGAGCCCAACGAAGAACTAGTCGTACCA
>NZ_JBLUQD010000010.1:0-150325 GCF_048068415.1 Pseudomonas sp. NY15463 | reverse complement strand
GGGGGCGGGGGGGGGGGGGGGGGGGGGGGCGGCGGTGGCGCCCCCCCCGCCCCCCCCCACAGCAACACCCTGCGCTGGGTGGGGGGGGGGTGGCCCCGCGAAAGGGCCGCGTAGTGGCCCCGGTTGCCTTCACAGAGAACCTGCAATGCCGCTGTCGAACATCCAGATCCTGCACGAGGACGCGTCCATCCTGGTGATCAACAAGCCGACCCTGCTGCTGTCGGTGCCGGGGCGTGCCGAGGACAATAAGGACTGCCTGATCACCCGCCTGCAAGAAAACGGCTACCCCGACGCCCTGATCGTCCATCGCTTGGACTGGGAAACCTCCGGGATCATTCTGCTGGCCCGGGACGCTGACAGCCACCGCGAGCTGTCGCGCCAGTTCCACGACCGCGAGACCGAAAAAGCCTACACCGCGCTGTGCTGGGGCCAGCCTGCGCTGGACAGCGGCAGTATCGACCTGCCGCTGCGCTATGACCCGCCGACCAAGCCACGCCATGTGGTGGACCACGAACAGGGCAAGCATGCGCTGACCTTCTGGCGCATCGTCGAGCGCTGTGGCGACCACTGCCGGGTGGAGCTGACACCGATCACCGGGCGCTCGCACCAACTGCGCGTGCACATGTTGTCGATCGGCCACCCGCTGCTGGGCGACCGTCTGTACGCCAACCCCGAGGCGCTGGCCGCCCATGAACGACTGTGCCTGCACGCCTCGATGCTGAGCTTTACCCACCCGGTTTCGGGTGAGCGGTTGAAGTTCGAGTGCCCCGCACCTTTTTAAGCTGCACGCTTCAGGCTACACGCTGCAAGAAAAAGCCACGGCAGACCGCGTATGAGCTTGCTCCGCGGACTGCTCTTGCTTGAAGCTTGCGGCTTGAAGCTCGAAGCTCGAACGGAGTGATTTATGCGCGATGCCCTCAACGCTGGCCTGATCGAATTCCTCAAGGCCTCCCCGACGCCCTTCCACGCCACCGCCAGCCTCGTGCAACGCCTCGAAGCGGCCGGCTATCAGCGCCTGGACGAACGCGAAAGCTGGGCCACGGTGCCCGGCGGGCGCTACTACGTAACCCGCAACGATTCCTCGATCATCGCCGTCAAACTCGGCAAGCAATCGCCCCTGATCGGCGGGATCCGCATGGTCGGCGCCCACACCGACAGCCCGTGCCTGCGGGTCAAGCCGCAGCCCGAGTTGCAGCGCCAGGGCTTCCTGCAACTGGGGGTCGAGGTCTACGGCGGTGCACTGCTGGCGCCCTGGTTCGACCGCGACCTGTCACTCGCCGGGCGGGTGACCTTCCGCCGGGATGGCAAGGTCGAAAGCGCACTGGTGGACTTCAAGCTGCCGATCGCGATCATTCCGAACCTGGCGATCCACCTCAACCGTACCGCCAACGAAGGCTGGCAGATCAATCCGCAAAACGAGCTGCCGCCAATCCTGGCGCAGGTGGCGGGTGACGAACGCATCGATTTCCGCGCGCTGCTCACCGAGCAACTGGCCCGCGAGCATGAGCTGAACGCCGACGTGGTGCTGGATTACGAGCTGAGCTTCTACGACACCCAGAGCGCGGCACTGATTGGCCTGAACGGCGACTTCATCGCCGGCGCGCGCCTGGACAACCTGCTCTCCTGCTATGCCGGCCTGCAGGCGCTGCTCAGCGCCGATAGCGACGAAACGTGCGTATTGGTGTGCACTGACCACGAGGAAGTCGGCTCTTGCTCGGCCTGCGGCGCCGATGGCCCGATGCTTGAGCAGACCCTGCAGCGCCTATTACCCGATGGCGACGACTACGTGCGCACCATCCAGCGCTCGCTGATGGTTTCCGCCGACAACGCCCATGGCGTGCACCCCAACTACGCCGACAAGCACGACGGCAACCACGGCCCCAAGCTCAACGCCGGCCCTGTGATCAAGGTCAACAACAACCAGCGCTACGCCACCAACAGCGAAACCGCTGGGTTCTTCCGCCACCTGTGCATGGCCGAGGAAGTGCCCGTACAGAGCTTCGTGGTGCGCAGCGACATGGGCTGCGGCTCGACCATCGGCCCGATCACCGCCAGCCACCTGGGTGTGCGCACCGTGGACATCGGCCTGCCGACCTTCGCCATGCACTCGATCCGCGAGTTGTGCGGCAGCCATGACCTGGCGCATCTGGTGAAGGTGCTGGGCGCGTTCTACCGCAGCCGCGAACTGCCTTGATCATCGGCAGAGCCCGCCTCGATCACTGGGGTGGGCTCCGCTGACGAGGGATCGAGCAAGGCTTCCAGGTTAAGGCGACCCTTTGGGTCCCAGTTGATGTATTTCCACAGGGAGAAGTCCTCAGGCAGGCTGCCCTTCTCTGCCTCCGCAGTCGCTAACTGGCTCGCCACTTTTTCTCGTTCATTGGCAGGATAGTTCAGGCGTTCAGCCGGGGTCAGATGGTCAAGATACTCCAAATACCCCTTGAACAACGGGCGATCATCGCCGCTGCTAACGGCGTGCTCGATCAGGCGTGTGAAGTAATCATTATCGAGATGTGCTTTGGCCCGGAGCGCCGCACAGCGTTCTTCCTCGGTGTAATTTTTCTCGTCCTGCTCAATAGCAACTAACGCATCACGCCCCATCCCCCAGAATGGATTGTTACTGGGATCAACCTCCAGCTCCCGACGTTCGAGCAGATTCGCCAGATAGCTCACCACTTTATTGAAACGCTCGGCCTCGTCGGCCGTATAAGTCTCAGGGGGTGCCTTCTGCAAGAAGCCTTCATAACCTAGTTTAAAAAAACTGTAACTTATCCGATCAGCGAGGGCTGGAGTGCCATATATTTTGGCGTGAAGCGCTTTTGCGTCAACTATCTCTTCGGATATGGATAGCGACTCTGGCGAAAAGCTGACAGGATTTTGAGTCTCAGCTCCCTCCACACGCTCGGCCGAAGCGCGTACGGGCAGGCTGGAGCGAACTGAAAAGTTCTGCACATCGCTCGTGATCTTCATGAGCATTCCTCACATTAAATGAATGGACGCCAGCAGGCGCCCTCGAAACTTATTTAATTGTGAATCTCACCGTATAGTGATAAGGCATGTTCATGTCGATTTTTTCAAGGACGACAGTACAGTCAGCCTTTGTAGAACCTATAGACCTAGCGTCTTTCTTCCAAGTAGGAATATTGCTTGGAAACGACGCGATGTGGGAGACACTGAATCGGCATTTTTTGGCTCCGGATGCATACACAAAGCGCATACCAGAAATTGAATCAGCAAAGCTTGTGACAACAAAGGTAGACATTAATTGCGGGCCAACATCGGCCATTATTGGGCTGGCACTCCCCGACATGTGCTCATATGTATATTTTGCGATCACATTAGTCTTGTTATCAATTATCACGGTGGCCTTATTATTTCCCGCAAAGGCATAGTTGTTCGCCAACACCCCCAACAACACCCCTGCCCCAGACAAAACAACCTGCTTGAACATGACCAGTCCTCTACAAATCCCCACAAAGCGTGGTGAATGTTGTATCGGCCCATCGCTGATTTGCTGTGTAGGAAGCCGGTCTGATAAATACGTAGGAAAATTTACCTAACCCACCACCACCCCAAACTGTGATTCAAGTCATCTCGAAGCCTGCGCAACGCACTATGCTTGTAGATATCTGGTAAAGCACCGCAAGGACTGCCCCCATGTCCCCCTTCCTCTCCCTGTTCCTCCCGGTCTTCCTGTTCCTGATGGTCCTGACCATCGGCTTCAGCCTGCGCGAGCGTAATATCGGCGTGCTGATGATGGGGGTCGGCACCTTGGGTATCTTCGGCCTCACCTGCTGGAAGATCCTGGAGAAACTGCCCACATAAACCTCTACACTCGGTCCATCGTTTGACCTGAGGTAGATTTCCCGGTGCCTGCTCTCCTGCGTTGCCTGACGTTCCTGTTGCTGCTGTTGATCACCCCGGTGCACGCCGCCGGCTTGCCGGGGCTGCTGGGCAGCAGCGCCCCCGCCCAGCCCGAAGCCAGCGAGCCATTAGGCAAATCGCTGGACGAAGTGATCAAGAACCTCGAAAACGACCAGCAACGGGCAAAGCTGCTGGCTGACCTGAAGAAATTGCGCGACGCCACGAAGCAATCGCAACCCACCGTCGAGCAAGGCGTGCTGGGCCTGATCGGCGGTGCCCTGCACGATTTCGAGAAGCAGTTCAGCGGCGATGCCAGCCCGTTCGCCCGCTGGTCCCTGGAAATAGACCAGGCGGGGGACGAACTGAGCGCGTTGATCGTGCCGGTGCATCAATGGCCAGCGATTCTCTTCGGTTTCGCCGCGGTCATCGTGGTCTGGAGCCTGCTGGCCTACGCCTTCAACTGGATCGGGCACCGCGTCAGAGTACGCTTCGGCCTGACCGAGGAACTGCCGCAACACCCGCGCACCTGGGACCTGGTGCGCTTTGCCTTGCGCAAGCTCGGGCCATGGCTGGTGGCGCTGATCTTCACCGTGTACCTGAGCTTCGCCCTGCCCTCCTCGCTGGGCAAGTCCATGGCCATGGTACTGGCCTACGCACTGGTGGTCGGCACGCTGTTCTCGGCGATCTGCGTAATCGCTTTCTCGCTGCTCGACGGGCCGCACCGCCACCGCGCCCTGCACATCCTGCGTCACCAGGCATTTCGCCCGCTGTGGCTGATCGGCAGCTTCGCCGCCTTCGGCGAGGCGCTGAGCGATCCGCGCCTGACCGCCGCACTGGGCAGCCACCTGGCGCATGCCCTGGCAACCCTGGCCAACGTCGTTGCGGCGCTGTGCACCGGGCTGTTCATCCTGCGCTTTCGCCGCCCGATCGCCCACCTGATCCGCAACCAGCCGCTGTCGCGACGCCTGACCCGACGCACCCTGAGCGACACCATCGAGATCCTCGGCAGCTTCTGGTTCATCCCGGCGCTGATCCTGGTGGCGATCTCGCTGTTCGCCACCTTCGTCTCTGCCGGCGACACCAGCACTGCTCTGCGCCAGTCGTTGATGTGCACAGTGCTGGTGGTGGTGTGCATGGTGCTCAATGGGCTGGTACGCCGCCACGCAGCCAACCCCAAACGCGCCTCCCGGCGCCAGGCGGTGTACGCCGAGCGCCTGCGCAACTTTGGCTACCTACTGGTGCACCTGTTCATTTGGTTAGTGTTCATCGAGCTGGGGCTGCGGGTGTGGGGCCAGTCGATGATCAGCTTCGCCGAGGGCGACGGTCACGACGTCAGCCTGCGCTTGCTGGGGCTGGCCGGCACGCTGATCGTCGCCTGGCTGGTGTGGATCCTCGCCGACACCGCCGTGCACCACGCCTTGGTGCGCTCGCGCCGGGGCCTGGCCAACGCCCGCGCACAAACCATGATGCCGCTGATCCGCAACGTGCTGTTCGTGGTGATTTTCATCATCGCCGTGATCGTCGCCCTGGCCAACATGGGCATGAACGTCACCCCGCTGCTGGCCGGTGCCGGCGTGATCGGCCTGGCCATCGGTTTTGGCGCACAGTCGCTGGTCGCCGACCTGATCACCGGGTTGTTCATCATCATCGAGGACTCCCTGGCCATCGATGACTACGTCGACGTCGGCGGCCATCTGGGCACGGTCGAAGGCCTGACCATCCGCACCGTGCGCCTGCGAGACATTGACGGGATCGTGCACACGATTCCGTTCAGCGAGATCAAGAGCATCAAGAACTACTCCCGGGAGTTCGGCTACGCGATCTTCCGCGTGGCGATCCCGCACAGCATGAACATCGACCAGGCCATCGCGCTGGTGCGCGAGGTCGGGCAGAAGCTGCGCAGCGACCCACTGATGCGCCGCAACATCTGGTCGCCGCTGGAGTTGCAGGGGGTCGAAAGCTTCGAATCGGGCTCGGCGATCTTGCGGGCACGCTTCAAGACCGCGCCGATCAAGCAGTGGGAGGTGTCGCGGGCATTCAACCTGGCGCTCAAGCGCCAGCTCGACGAAGCCGGACTGGATCTGGCCACGCCGCGGTTGTCGGTGCAAGTGGTGACGGCCGGTGGCGGCAACATGGCCGACACCGCCTCATCCACCTGAACCCCGTCGTGGGGCAAATCGTGTCGGTATGCCGATGCGACTTGCCCCGCGCTGCTTGCCTACCCTGCCTCGGCCCGGATGCAAATCGCATCATGCCGCCAATACTCAAGATCACAGTCGATCAGGTGCCCATGCTGGTCGCTGTTGACCCGGGTGATGTGTAGCCCCGGGCTGCCTGCTGACACTTTCAAGGCACTCGCTGCCTCTGCCGGCAGGGCCGTTGGCAGGATCTCGAAGCATACCTTGCCATACTGGATGCGGTACTCGCGGGCATAGATCTCAGTCAGCGACTGGGCCAGGTCAAGGTTGAGGATTCCGGGAAAATATTGCGGGTTGAGGTAGTGCTCGGCATACAGCACCGCGCGCGCGTCGATGCGCCGCAGGCGGCAGATGCGCACCACACTCGACAGCGCCGGCAGGCGCAGACGCGCGCAAATAGCTGCCGGGGCCGGTTGCAGGCGCGCCGACAGTAGCTCGGTACTGGGCACACGGCCCTGAGCGCGGACCATGGCATGGAAGTGGCTGCGCTCGATCAAATCGTACGTCAGCCGCTCGGGCGCAACGAACCAGCCACGACGTTCCTCGCGGTAGATCAGGCCTTGGGCCTCCAACTGCACCAGCGCCTCGCGCAGGGTGATACGCGTGGTATCGAACACCTCGCTGAGCTTGCGTTCGGCCGGCAACTTGCCACCCGGCGTCAGCAAGCCGTGTTCGATCTGCTCCTGCAGCGCATGGCAGATGGCTGTTACCGCACGCGGTTGCGTCGCCTGCATCAAAGGTTACCTATCTGGACTAGTCCAGCCCCATAACAGGGCACGTGGAGAATAGTGCAAGCCTAGGCACAGCTGATGAACATCCTGTGACAAGGCCTTGGGCCAAGCCTTGCCAGATCCGGGCCAGCGCCCGCCATTGCTGGGGTTTGCAGTGGTCTACGCTGTAACTCCAAGGCCATCGACTTCCCCGGTCGGCCTGCGTCATACATCAAATTGTCACGCAAGCGGCCTACCTTGGCTCAAGGTTTGCTGACCTAGACCAACATCAGGCAGCCACAGGCTCGATTCATAACAACGACTGCAAGGCACCCACCCAAGGAGCTTCGGATGAAAAAGTTGTTCATGGCGTCACTGCTCGGTTCGGCCATCGCGTTGTCCACCTCGGCCATGGCCCAGGACCTCAAGGCCCTCGAAGAAGCGGCACGCAAGGAAGGCACGGTCAACAGCGTGGGCATGCCCGATGCCTGGGCCAACTGGAAAGGCACCTGGGACGACCTGGCCAAGAAATACGGCCTCAAGCACAGCGACACCGACATGAGTTCGGCTCAGGAAATCGCCAAGTTCGAGGCTGAAAAAGACAACGCCAGCGCTGACATCGGCGACGTCGGCGCCGCGTTCGGCCCGATCGCGGCCAACAAGGGTGTCACCCAGGCCTACAAGCCAAGCACCTGGGATCAGGTCCCGGCATGGGCCAAGGACCAGGACGGCCACTGGGCGCTGGCCTATACCGGCACCATCGCCTTCATCATCAACAAGGATCTGGTCAAGGAAGGCGAGCGCCCGACAACCTGGCACGACCTCGAAAAGGGCACGTACAAGGTCGCCATCGGTGACGTCGGTACTGCCGCCCAGGCCGCCAACGGCGTGCTTGCGGCTGCCATCGCCTACAAGGGCGATGAAGCCAACATCGAACCTGGCCTGCAATTGTTCACCAAGCTGGCCCAGCAGAAGCGTCTGTCGCTGGCCAACCCGACCATCCAGACCCTCGAGAAAGGCGAAGTGGAAGTCGGCGTGGTGTGGGACTTCAACGGCCTGAGCTACCGCGACCAGATCGACCCGAAACGCTTCGAGGTGCTGATCCCGTCCGACGGTTCGATCACCTCGGGCTACACCACCATCATCAACAAGTACGCCAAGCACCCGAACGCGGCCAAGCTTGCGCGCGAATACATCTTCAGCGATGCCGGGCAGACCAACCTTGCCATCGGCCATGCCCGGCCGATCCGTGCCGAGCACCTGAAGCTGCCCGCCGACGTGCAAGCCAAGCTGCTGCCCAACGAGCAGTACAAGGCGGCCCAGCCGATCAAGAACGCCGAAGCCTGGGAAGCGACCTCCAAGGCCCTGCCGCAGAAGTGGCAGGAGCAAGTGATCATCGAGATGGAATAAGGCAGCTTCAAGTTGCAAGCTGCAAGCTTCAAGTCAAAGCGAGGGTGGACAGGCCCGCTTCTTCTTGCAGCTTGTAGCTTGTAGCTTGCTTGCTGCTCCAATAGGAGCCGCCATGCAGCACAACGTCATCCTGGTCTTGCTCGACGGGCTCAACCACCAGGTCGCGCACCACGCCATGGGCCACCTGCACGCCTATGTCGAAGCCGACCGCGCCGCGCTGTACCGTGTCGAATGCGAGCTGCCGTCGCTGTCGCGGCCGCTCTACGAATGTATTCTCACGGGCGTGCCGCCAATCGACAGCGGCATCGTGCACAACAACGTCACTCGCCTGTCCAACCAGCGCAGCGTGTTCCACTACGCTCGCGAGGCTGGGTTGGGCACTGCGGCGGCGGCTTATCACTGGATGAGCGAGCTGTACAACCGCTCGCCGTTCGAACCCCTGCGTGATCGCCATACCCACGCGCCGAAACTGCCCATCCAGCACGGCCTGTTCTACTACGCCGATCATTACCCCGACTCGCATTTGCTGGCCGACGCCGAGTACCTGCGCCGACGCCATGCGCCGAACTTCCTGCTGGTGCACCCGATGAACATCGACGACGCCGGCCACCGCCATGGCCTGGACAGCAGCCAGTACCGCAACGCCGCACGCAGCGCCGATATCCTGTTGGCCGACTACCTGCCACGCTGGCTCGAAGAGGGTTACCAAGTGCTGGTGACCGCCGACCACGGCATGAACAACGACCGCTCGCACAACGGCCTTCTGGCCGAGGAGCGCGAAGTACCGTTGTTCGTGTTCGGTGATGGATTCAGCCTGGACCCTGCCGCCAAGCCCTTGCAGACCGAACTGTGCGGCACGATCTGCGAACTGCTGGGCGCCGCCCATGACAAAACCGTCTGCCGGGAGTTGCTCACGTGACGCCTACCACTTCCCGTAGCCGTGGCCGCTACCTGGCGCTGCTCTGCCTGCTGCCATTCGCGGCGTTTTTCATCGTCTTCCAGATCGCCCCGCTGGCGTGGGTAGCGATCAACAGCCTGCAAAGCGCAGGCGGCTGGGGCTTGGATAACTTCACCAAAGTGTTCGCCTCGAAGTTCTACCTGCAAGCGCTGCAACGCAGCCTTGAGATCAGTTTCTGGTCGAGCCTGTTCGGTATCCTCATTGCCGTCCTCGGCGCCTACTCGCTGCGCCAGGTGGACTCAAGGCTGCGCGACTTCGTCAGCGCCTTCGCCAACATGACCAGCAACTTCGCCGGTGTACCGCTGGCGTTCGCCTTCATCATCCTGCTGGGCTTCAACGGTGCGCTTACCCTGTTGCTCAAGCAGATCGGGTTGCTGGGGGACTTCAGCATCTACTCCAAGACTGGCCTGATCTTGGTGTACACCTATTTCCAGATCCCGCTTGGGGTGCTGCTGCTCTACCCAGCTTTCGACGCCTTGCGCGAAGACTGGCGCGAGTCCGCTGCGCTGTTGGGTGCCAGCCATTGGCAGTTCTGGCGGCACATCGGCCTGCCGGTGCTGACTCCTGCGCTGCTGGGCACCTTCGTCATCCTGCTGGCCAACGCGCTGGGCGCCTACGCCACGGTCTACGCCTTGACCACCGGCAACTTCAACGTGCTGCCGATCCGCATCGCTGCGCTGGTGGCCGGTGACATCACCCTCGACCCGAACCTGGCCAGTGCCCTGGCCATGGTGCTGGTGGGGCTGATGAGCGTAGTCACGGTGATCCATCAATGGCTGCTCAAGAGGAGCTACCATGCGCGCTGAAAAGACCTCTGGCGGGCTTTACCACCGCGTGGTGGTGTACCTGCTGTTCCTTATTCTGCTGCTACCGCTGGCCGGCACCCTGCTCTACTCGCTGGCTACCAGCTGGTCGGCCACCCTGCTGCCCAGCGGCTTGACCTTCAAGTGGTACATCGCACTCTGGAGCGAACCACGTTTTCTCGCCGCCTTCGGCCAGTCGCTGCTGGTGTGTGTCGGCGCGCTACTGCTGTCGGTGCTGCTGATCCTGCCGCTGCTGTTCGTGGTGCACTACCACTTCCCGCGCCTCGATGCGCTGATGAACGTGCTGATCCTACTGCCATTCGCGGTGCCGCCAGTGGTGTCCTCGGTGGGGCTGCTGCAGTTGTATGGCAGTGGGCCGATGGCCATGGTCGGGACGCCGTGGATCCTGATCGGCTGCTACTTCACCGTCGCGCTGCCGTTCATGTACCGGGCAATCACCAACAACCTGCAAGCGATCAACCTGCGCGACCTGATGGACGCTGCCCAACTGCTCGGCGCCAGCACCTGGCAGGCGGCACTGCTGGTGGTGCTGCCGAACCTGCGCAAGGGCTTGATGGTGGCCCTGCTGCTGTCGTTCTCGTTCCTGTTCGGCGAGTTCGTGTTCGCCAACCTGCTGGTGGGCACCCGCTACGAAACCTTGCAGGTGTACCTGAATAACATGCGTAACAGCAGCGGCCACTTCAACAGCGCGCTGGTGATCTCGTACTTCGCCTTCGTGCTGGTGCTGACCTGGGTCGCCAACCGCCTGAACAAGGACAAATCCTGAGATGAGCTTCGTCAGCGTCCAGAACCTGCAAAAAAGCTACGCCGGCAATCCGGTATTCGAACACATCGACTGCCAGATCCAACGCGGCGAGTTCGTCACCCTGCTCGGCCCCTCAGGCTGCGGCAAATCCACCTTGCTACGCTGCATCGCCGGCCTCACCCCGGTGGACAGCGGGCAGATCCTGCTCGATGGCCAGGACATCGTGCCGCTCAGTCCGCAAAAGCGTGGCATCGGCATGGTGTTCCAGAGCTACGCATTGTTCCCCAACATGACTGTGGAGCAGAACGTCGCCTTCGGCCTGCGCATGCAGAAGGTAAAGGCCGCCGAGAGCCAAGCGCGGGTAAGCGAAGCGCTTGAACTGGTAGAACTGGCCAGCTTCGCCGGGCGTTATCCGCACCAGCTGTCGGGCGGGCAGTGCCAGCGTGTGGCGCTGGCCCGCTCGCTGGTCACGCGGCCTCGCCTGCTGTTGCTCGACGAGCCGCTGTCGGCCCTCGATGCACGGATTCGCAAGCACCT
The DNA here is from genome assembly GCF_048068415.1 of Pseudomonas sp. NY15463. NCBI lineage: Bacteria > Pseudomonadati > Pseudomonadota > Gammaproteobacteria > Pseudomonadales > Pseudomonadaceae > Pseudomonas > Pseudomonas sp. NY15463. The sequence continues at coordinate 139,082 of NZ_JBLUQD010000010.1, read as the reverse complement.
GCGTGAGCAAATCCGCACCATCCAGCGCGAGCTGGGGCTGACCACGATCTTCGTCACCCATGATCAGGAAGAGGCACTGACACTGTCGGACCGTATCGTCCTGATGAACCAGGGGCGCATCGTCCAGAGCGGTGATGCCGAGACCCTCTACACCGCGCCTGTGGACCTGTTCGCCGCAGGCTTCATCGGCAACTACAACCTGCTCGATGCCGATAGCGCCAGTCGTCTGCTGGAGCGCCCAGTGACCAGCCGCCTGGCGATCCGCCCGGAGTCGATCAGCCTCGGCCTGCACGGTGCGCTCGACGCCGAGGTGCGCAGCCACAGCTTGCTGGGCAACGTGATCCGCTACCGCGTACGGGTGCGCGAGGTGGATCTGGTGGTGGATGTGCTCAACCGCTCGGCCGCCGATCTACACGCCGACGGGCAACGGGTATCCTTGTCGATCGACCCCACGGCGCTACGGGAAGTGGCCTAAGGAGACTCAACGCATGGCTTTGGCAATTTTCGATCTGGACGAAACCCTGATCCACGGCGACTGCGCGTCGCTGTGGAGCGAGCAGATGGCCCGCCTGGGCTGGGTAGACGGCGAGCGTTTCCTGCAGCGCGACCACGCGTTGATGGAGGCCTACGGCAAAGGTCACCTACAGATGGAGGACTACATGGCGTTCAGCCTGGAGCCGATCGCCGGGCGCACCCTGGAAGAAGTGGCACATCTGGTGGAGCCGTGGGTGGAGGACGTGATCGAGCCGATCATTTTCGGCGATGCCTGCCACTGTATCGCCGAGCACCGCAAGCGTGGCGACCGTATTCTGATCATCTCGGCCAGCGGCACGCACCTGGTCGGGCCAATCGCGGCTCGCCTGGGCGTAGACGAATACCTGGCCATCGAGCTGGAGGCGCTCAACGGGGTGTACACCGGCAAGACCCGCGGTGTGCTGACCTACCGTGAAGGCAAGATCACCCGGCTGCTGGAATGGCTGGACCAGGAGCAAGAAAATCTGGAAGGGGCGAGTTTCTATTCCGATTCGAGGAATGACTTGCCGCTGCTGCTGAAGGTGGACCATCCGTTCGCGGTAAACCCGGATGCGGTGCTCAGGGAGCATGCGCAGACCCATGGCTGGCCGGTGCTGAGCTGGAGCTGAAGCTTGTAGCACCCATCATGGATGCCCCCACAGGGACCACACTGTCGCTGAAACGACGGTGATCCTGTGGGAGCGGGTTTACCCGCGAACAGGCCGGGCCTGCTTATGCCAGGCTCGGGTCGATCACCATCACCAACTTGCCCGACACCTGGTTGCTCTCAAGCTCGGCATACGCCGCCTGGGCAAACTCGGCAGGGTAGGTGTCGACCAGTTGCGGCGACAACCGCCCTTCGGCGAACAGCGGCCATACCTGCTGGTGCAACTCGCGCAGCAACTCGGCCTTGAAGTCATCGTCGCGGTTACGCAGGGTGGAGCCGGTGATATTCAAGCGTTTGCCCAGCACCACCGCCAGGTCCAACTCGAACGTGCGCCCGCCCATCAAGCCGATGATCACCCAACGTCCATCACGCGCCAGCAGCTCAAGATTGAGCGGGCCATAGCTCGCCCCCACCGGGTCGAGGATCACATCGAACGGCCCGAAGTCCTTGAGCGCATCGAGGTTTGCATTGCGCACCACACCACCCGCCGCCCCCAGCGCCTGACAGTAAGCCAGACGCTCCGGGGAACCGACACTGACCCAGACAGGGCTGCCGAATGCCTTGCACAGCTGGATCGCCGCCGAGCCGACGCCGCTGGCGCCCGCGTGCACCAGGACCTTTTCGCCAGCCTTGAGCGCACCCAGCTGGAAAATGTTCAGCCAGGCCGTGGCATACACCTCAGGCAACGCGGCCGCCTCGTGCAGGCTCAGGCCCTCGGGCACCGGCAGCACATGCCCAGCATCCACCACCACTTCCTCGGCCATCGCGCCGCTGGCCAGCAATGCGCAGACCCGATCGCCAACGCGCCAATTGGCGCCGGCGCCGACTTCCTCGATCACCCCGGCGCATTCCAGACCCATGTACGGGCTGGCCCCCTGAGGTGGTGGGTACAAACCCTTCATCTGCAACAGGTCGGCACGGTTCAGCCCAGCGGCGGCCACTCGAATGCGTACCTGCCCTGTGTCGCAAGCCGGACGTTCGGCCTCGACCCAGGTGACATGTCCGTCAACGCCTTGCAATGCTTTCACAGTGCCTCCATAGTTGATTCATCAGCGAGCCTGGGGAACGCTTGTCCCCGGGCTTTTTGCAGTATTTGTCCGGCTCAATGGAACCGGCAACGGAAAAGACGGCCTACTATGCGTGATCAATTGCCTCCACGTCGAATCAGCATGAAGCATTTCCTCCCCAGCACCGCCCTCGCCCTCATGATCGGGCTTGGCAGCCTCACGCTCGGTGGCAATGCGGCCGCCGCCAACAAGTGGGACAGCCTGCAACCGGACCGTGACGAAATCGTCGCCAGCCTCAACGTGGTCGAGCTGCTCAAGCGCCACCACTACAGCAAGCCGCCGCTGGACGATGCCCGTTCGGTGATCATCTACGACAGCTACATCAAGTTGCTCGACCCCTCGCGCAGCTATTTCACCGCCGCCGATATCGCTGAGTTCGACAAGTGGAAGACGCAGTTCGACGACTTCCTCAAAAGTGGCAACCTCGACCCCGGCTTTACCATCTACAAGCGCTACCTGGACCGCGTGAAGCAGCGTCTGGACTTCGCCCTGGCCGAGCTGAACAAGGGCGTCGACAAGATCGACTTCACCGTCAAGGAAGACCTGTTGGTCGACCGCAAGGACGCCCCGTGGATGAAGAACCAGGCCGAACTCGACGAGTTGTGGCGCAAGCGCGTCAAAGACGAAGTGCTGCGCCAGAAGATCGCTGGCAAGGACTTCAAGCAGATTCAGGAAACCCTGATCAAGCGTTACAAGAACCAGGCCTCGCGCCTGGACCAGACCCGCGCCGAAGACATCTTCCAGGCTTACATCAACACCTTCGCGCAGTCCTACGACCCGCACACCAACTACCTCTCGCCGGACAACGCCGAAAACTTCGACATCAATATGAGTTTGTCGCTCGAAGGCATCGGTGCGGTGCTGCAAAGCGATAACGACCAAGTCAAGATCGTACGCCTGGTGCCAGCAGGCCCGGCGGCCAAGACCAAGCAGGTCGCGCCGGCCGACAAGATCATCGGCGTGGCCCAGGGCAACAAGGAAATGGTCGATGTGGTCGGCTGGCGCCTGGACGAGGTGGTCAAGCTGATCCGCGGTCCGAAAGGCTCGGTAGTGCGCCTTGAGGTCATTCCGGCCAGCAATGCGCCGAACGACCAGACCAGCAAGATCGTCTCGATCACCCGTGAAGCCGTGAAGCTCGAAGAGCAGGCGGCGAAGAAGTCGGTGCTCAAGCTCAAGCAGAATGGCCGCGACTACAAGCTCGGCATCATCGAGATCCCGGCCTTCTACCTGGACTTCAAGGCCTATCGCGCCGGTGACCCGGACTACAAGAGCACCACCCGCGATGTGAAGAAACTGCTGACCGAGCTTCAAAAAGAGAAGGTCGACGGCGTGGTCATCGACCTGCGCAACAACGGCGGCGGCTCGCTGCAAGAAGCTACCGAACTGACCAGCCTGTTCATCGAGAAAGGCCCCACCGTGCTGGTACGCAACAGCGACGGGCGTGTCGACGTACTCGAAGACGAAAACCCCGGCGCGTTCTACAAAGGCCCGCTGGCGCTGCTGGTCAACCGCCTGTCCGCCTCGGCATCGGAGATCTTCGCCGGCGCCATGCAGGACTACCACCGTGCGCTGATCATCGGTGGCCAGACCTTCGGCAAGGGCACCGTGCAGACCATCCAGCCGCTCAACCATGGTGAACTCAAGCTGACCCTGGCCAAGTTCTACCGGGTTTCCGGGCAGAGCACCCAGCATCAGGGCGTACTGCCGGACATCGCCTACCCGTCGATCATCGACACCAAGGAGATCGGCGAGAGCGCGCTGCCCGAGGCCATGCCATGGGACACCATCCGCCCAGTGGTCAAGCCTGCGGCCGATCCGTTCAAGCCGTTCCTGGCCCAGCTCAAGGCCCAGCATGACGCCCGCAGCGACAAGGACCCGGAGTTCGCCTATATCCGCGACCGTCTGGCCCTCACGCAACAGCTGATGAACGAGAAAACCGTCAGCCTGAACGAGCAGGATCGCCGTGCCCGCCACGATCAGATCGAGGCCAAGCAACTGGCGCTGGAGAACGTACGGCGCAAAGCCAAGGGCGAAGAACCGCTCAAGGAGCTGAAAAAAGAAGACGAGGACGCGCTGCCCGCCGAGCCGGACGACACCAAGCCCGAAGACGACGCCTACCTATCCGAGACTGGTCGCATCCTGCTCGACTACCTGAGCCTGAGCACCTCGGTGGCCAAGCACTGAGGTGATGGCAAAATAATGTGACTTGTCATCAAACAGTCATCGCGCTGTCGTGAAATAAAAGGGTCGGACATGCCTGTGTCTGGCCCTTTTTCATTCAGGAAAGCCGTCCATGACCGTCACCGAACAGCTCAGCGCTTTGAGCGCCATCCTGGCTCAACGTAGCGTCCACAGCCTGTTCCAGCCCATCGTTTGCCTGAGCGAGCGGCGCATCCTCGGCTATGAAGCCCTGAGCCGCGGCCCCTCCAATAGCCCACTGCACTCACCGCTGACGCTGTTCGCCGTGGCGCGCCAGGCCGAACGCCTGAGTGAGCTGGAAGTGCTGTGCCGGGCCACGGCCTGCCAGCGTTTCAGCGAGCAGGGCCTGGCGGGCAAGTTATTCCTGAATGTGTCGCCTGAGTCGCTCCTGGAACCGCACCACCCTTCCGGTCGTACGTTGAAGATGCTCGAACAGTTCGGCTTGTCGCCCAGCCAAGTGGTCATCGAACTGACCGAACAGACACCTACCGAAGACTTTCAACTGCTGTTCAACGCCCTGCACCACTACCGTGACATGGGTTTCTCGATTGCCCTGGATGACCTTGGCGCAGGTTATTCGAGCCTGCGCCTGTGGTCGGAGCTGCGCCCGGACTACGTGAAAATCGACCGCCACTTCATCGATGGTATCCACCAAGATCCGCTCAAGCGTGAGTTCGTCGGCTCCATCCTGCAGATCGCCCGTGCCTCACGCGCCCAGGTGATCGCCGAGGGCATCGAACTGGCCGAAGAGTTGGCCGTGCTCAGCGAAATGGGCATCGACCTGGTGCAAGGCTACCTGCTCGGTCGCCCCCAGGAGTTCCCGCCGCACACCCCGCCCCTGCTGCCGTCGCAGACCAATCAGGCACTGGCACTGAGCGAAGACAGCTGTGACTTGAGCGCACTGCTGATCCAGCAACCAGCGGTGCCCTCGGACACCGCCACCCAGCAGGTGCTCGACGCCTTCCGCCGCCAAGCCAACCTCAACTCCCTGGCAGTGCTGGACAGTGATGGCAAGCCCTGTGGCATCGTCCACCGGCATTCGCTGGCCGATGCCCTGTTGCAGCCATTCGGCACCGACCTGTACGCACGCAAGCCGATCAGCCGGCTGATGAGCGAGGACTTCCTGGCGGTGGAGCGCGGACAATCGCTGCAACAGGTCAGCCGCCTGCTCACCAGCCGCGCCCGGCAGCGTATCGAGGAAGATTTCATCATCACCCAAGGCGGACGCTACCTGGGCTTGGGCCGGGTGATCGACGTGCTGAAACTGATCACCGAACAGAAGCTGCAGCAGGCCCGGCACGCCAACCCGCTGACCTTGCTGCCGGGCAACGTGCCGATCCAGCAGTGCCTGGCACGCCTGCTGGAGCAGCGCCAGGCAGCAGCGGTGTGTTACGTGGACATCGACAGCTTCAAACCTTTCAACGATATCTACGGCTACGCCCGCGGCGATGAAGTGCTGCTGTGCCTGGCGCAGTGCCTGCACGAATGCGTCGATCCCAGGCGTGATTTCGTCGGGCATATCGGCGGGGATGACTTCATGCTGGTGTTGGGCTCCACGGACTGGCGCGAGCGCTTGCACACCTTGGTCCAGGCCTTTGCCCGCGAATGCCTGCGCTTCTATCGGGCCGAACACATCGCGGCCGGCTGCTTCATCGCCCACAACCGCTTGGGCCAGCGCGAGACCTTTGCCCTGCTGTCACTGTCGATCGGGGTGGTCTGGCTGGAGCCAGGCAGTGCAGAACACCTGGATGCCGGGCAATTGGCCGACCTCGCCTCGCAGGCCAAGCGCCAAGCCAAGGAAACACCAGGCTCCAGCCTGAGCCTGATCGATACCCGCCTGCCGGCCTGACAAAGCCTGCGATCAGGCCTGCTCTGGATACCGGTACTCGAACACCCGCACCACCTCCGAAGCATGCCAGGACGCAGCCTCCATGCCATCCACAGGCCCCGAGAAGCGCCCCAGGCGCTCGACACACTCGAAAAAACCGGTGCGCGGCAAGCGACTGGCACCTTGGCTGATCACCAGCGAACTGCGCAGCGGCTGCTCGGCACGGGCATCGAGCAAGGCCAGGTACTCCAATGCGGCGGTCAACGTCTGCATGGCGGGACTGGGCAATTGCAGGCGTTCGAGCAGCGCACGATAAGTGAGCAGGTGACGTTGACGGCGGGCCAGGTCAAGCTCGGTCAGCAGGCTTTCCCACTGCTGGCGGCTGATCCTGACCTGGCTCATGACGGCTCGCTCCAGCCGGCCACACCCAAGTGCCAAGCCAGCGCGCGCAGGATCGCCGCATCGGGGCGTCGCTCACCGGATTCGATCATCGCCAGATACGCCGGGCTGATGCCCACATTGCGCGCCAGCAGCTGCGCATCCATACCCTTGGCCTGGCGCAATGCCGCCAGGTCGGCGAGGCTGGAGAGGCTCGCAGGGGCCTCTTCGACTGGCGAGGTAACGGCTTCGGCCGATGCCTGGGCCGGCGCCTGGCCAGCGGCAGCGAGCAAGGCCTGGTATTGCGCCCAGGGAACCACTGCGTACTCGGGCTGACCGTCCCGGCTTATGACCTGAATACCCATTACAACCCCCTTAACATTGGATTACGGCATGTAATCCGTCGGCATAACACTTATGCCAATTATATTAGCAACCTCAGGGGTTCGCCGGGAATCACTGCCCTTGGCGCTCCAGGCGCAAGGCTTCGGGGGTATCCGGCAGACGCTCTACCACCCGTAGCTTCTCCGGCGCCTGACTGGCGCGCCACGCCTTGAAACGGGCCAGTTCGTCGCCGACGGTCTTCAGCACCCAGCCCAGCACGGCGATATCGTCGAGAAAACCCACGCCCAGCAACCAGTCCGGGATCGCATCCAGGGGGCTGACGAAATACAGCAGGCCCGCGACGATGGTCACCAGGGCTTTGGGGCTTACCGCACGGTACTCACCGCGCCACCAGGCCAGGCACAGCGCCTGGAGCAGACGTACGTCCTCGCGCAGTTGGCCAAGCTTAGGCCCCTTGCGAGCCACCGCGAACAGCAATGCTGGCAAGCGCCCGCGGCTGAGCAGGCGTTCGGCCAGGGGCAGGAAGCGGGCGAAATTCCAGGGTGCGCTCATGAAACCTCCAGAGGAGCAGGCAGGTTATCCACAAATATTGTGGATAACCTTGTGAACAGGACCGGCTTTGCGCCGTTTGGCGCCCGCCCGACAAGGGCCAGGCACGGATCGGGCGTTTTTTACACAGACGTTTCAGTGCCGCAAACGTTTTGCGACGGCAAAGGTCTTGGCGCTGCATCAGGTCTACTGTGTGCGACAGTGAATGACGCGCGCGGTTCGCGTCAAGTGATGCACAAAACGACGACGCCCCGTCGAAACGGGGCGTCGTGGATGACAGCGCGTGCCTTACTCGGCCGGGGTTGGCTCGGCGTCCTGCTTGGCAGGATCCTTGATGGCCAGCAGTTCCAGGTCGAACACCAGCACCGAGTTGGCGGGGATCAGCGGGCTCGGGCTCTGGGCGCCGTAGGCCAGCTCTGCCGGGATGTACAGCTTGTACTTCTCGCCGACATGCATCAGTTGCAGGCCTTCGACCCAACCAGGGATCACGCCGCTGACGGGCAGGTCGATCGGGCTGCCGCGCTCGACGGAGCTGTCGAAGACCTTGCCATCGATCAGCTTGCCTTCGTAGTGGACGGTGACCACATCGGTGGCTTTCGGCTGTGGGCCGTCGGCCTTCTTGACCACTTCGTACTGCAGGCCCGAAGCGGTGGTGACCACGCCAGGCTTCTTGGCGTTCTCTTCGAGGAATTTCTTGCCAGCAGCGGCGGCTTCTTCGCTGGCCTTGGCCAGGCGTTCTTCGGCGCGCTTCTGCAGGGCAGTGAAGGCTTCGACCAGCTCTTCGTCCTTGATGCGCTGTTCTTTCTTGCCTACCGCGTCCTCGATACCTTGGGCGACGGCTTTCGAGTCCAGGTCGTCCATGCCTTCCTGAGCCAGGCTCTTGCCCATGTTCAGGCCGATACCGTAGGAGGCTTTCTGTGCCGGCGTCTTGAGTTCGACGCTGCTGGTCTGGGCGTCGCAGCCCGCCAGTACCAGACTTACCAAGGCAACCGCTGCCGCCAGACGAGTGTGTTTCATGCTGATTCCTTGTTCATGCGCCATAAGGGCAAATCAGGGTAAAGCCGCGAGCTTAGCAGGCGGTCGGGACCAATGGCTACCGGCATAAGAGCGGGTTATGGGCTGGAAGTTCCTGGGTGAAAGGTTGTTCATCGAAGGGGGTGCAGCCACTGGCCAGTATTGACGGTTTTTCCGACATTGGCTTGGCTCACGATCTGTCAGGGATAATCCCCCGCCCGATACAACTGCGCCACCTCGCGCAGCACCTCGCACACCCACTGCGCCGGCAGGCTTTGCGCCAACGCGGCATTGCGGCAGATCCCCACCGACCCGCCCGGCTCACGCACGCCAAGGTCGAGTTCCGCCAGCTCACCGCGCCCCAGGTCAATCAGCACCGCATCGCGAGGCGCCACCCAGACCCCATCGCTGCCCAACAGATAGCGCCGGCTCAAAGCCAGCGACAGAGTTTCCAGGCGCTGCGCGGGCATCTGCATCCCGCCCTGCACGAACAGACTGTCGGCATGCTGGCGAATGGTCGTGCCCAGCGGCGGGAGCACCAGCGGGTAGCGCCCGACTTGCGAGCGATCCACCGGAGACCGTGCCAGCAACGGATGCCCAGGTCGCACTACCAACGCCATCGACTCGCTATACAGGTGCTCGAACGACAGCCCCTGGATTTGCGGGCTGTCGGTCATGCGCCCAACCACCAGCTCCAGCTCACCGAGGTGCAACTGTCCCAGCAACTGCGCACTCACGCCGGTCACCACACTGATCACCAGGCCCTCATGGCGCTGGTGCAGCCGGCACAACACCTCGGGCATCAACAACCCCTCGACGGTCGAGAGCACGCCGATACGCACCTGCGATGGTGCTCGCGCCGCGCCGCGCACGCTGCCTACGCCATCGCGCAGGGCCTGTACGCTGGGCCCGGCGTATCGCATGAAACGGGTGCCCGCCGGGGTCAGCTCGACACCCTGGCGGGTGCGTTCGAACAGCCGGGTTTCCAGCAAACCTTCAAGCTCCTTGAGGGTCTTGGAAATCGCCGGCTGGCTGATGGCGAGCACATCGGCGGCCCTGGCCAGGCTGCCCTGCCGGGCAATCTCCAGGAAGCACAGCAGATGGCGGAACTTGATGCGGGTATCGAGGTTCATGCCCGGCAGTTTATCCGTGCACGCCAACCCTGCAAGCGTCGCTATCGAGGGTAATCGCCTGGGGCGTGTCCGGGTCGCGCTGCTGGCGGCGGAACTGCCCCGGCGGCAGGCCGTGGATCTGCCGGAAACGGCGGCTGAAATAAGCCTCGTCGGCGAACCCGCACAAGCGCGCCACCTCGCCCACCGGCCGGCTGCCGTTGAGCAGGTAGTTGCGCGCGGCGTGCATACGCCGCTCCAGCACCAGTTCGCTGAAGGTCTTGCCCACCTCCTTGCGCAACCAGTGGGTCAGGTAGCTGGGCGCAAGATACGTGGCCGCCGCCACCTTGGGCAGGTTCAGGTCAGGGTCGTCGATGTGCCGGCGCAGGTAATCGCTCATGCGCCCCAGCGCCGCACGGCGGCTGTGCTCGGCGGCATTGCTCTCGGCCAACTGACGTAGCGGCTCGGCGTACAGGCTGCACACCCTGCCGATCAGTTGCAACAGCAAGCCCTTGAGCATCTCCCGGCTGCCGAAGCCCCGGTTAGCGTCCAGTTCACGCATTTGCTCGATCAAGGCCAGCACTTGGCTGAACTGTGTCGGGTCAAGGTGGAAGTCCAGGTGCTCCTGGAAGCGAAATGGCGACAGCTCCGGCGCCAGCAGGATCGACACGTCTTCCAGGTCCATGGGGTCGCAATCAAGGTGCGGCAGCAAGAAGGTCTGGGAGAAGTTGATCACCACGAAATCGCTCTCGGGCGGATGCGGGATCACATGCACCCGATGCGGCAGGATGAACGCCAGCGTATGCCGCGTGAACGGGCGTTGGGCTGCACCGATGTGCTGCACGGTGTCACCGCCGAGGTTGATCTGGATCTGGAAGTACGCATGGCGATGCGGTGCGGTTTCCGCCGGCCGACCGCGCGCGTCGCGGATGTGGAAATCCATCAGCTCGCAGCGCTCCTGCATGACGTAGGTGGGCACTTGGCGCTTGGGCGGCATGGGGGCTCCTGTGTGCTTGTGTCTGTGGACCTGCTCGCAGGGCACGCCGGGGGCCGGCGCACTCTGCGATTCTGCCGCCAGCCCCGAATGATCGCAATAAGTTGTACGACGTCCAAACTCATTGCACGACCGGCCAATTCAAAAAACGCCTCTCGCATGAATTGATAAAAAACATACAAATCAACAATTTAAATAAAAAATACTGGTTAAACCCTGCCCAGCGAGTTTCTTGGACAATCCCCCAACACCCGGCCTTCAGCGGAAAAAACGGTCTAAAAACCCCATTGATCCAAACAAGTTGTACGACCACCCTGGAATAGGACTGCAGCCCAACCTCTCCAAAAACAACAAACGAGGTCGACTCAATGTCGAGCACGCCCACTTCCCGTACCGCGCCTGCACCGTTCGCGCTGGACGCTGCGCCCACGCAACGCCTGCCCACCCGACGCCGCTGGTTCATGCTCGCCCTGCTGCTGGTGGCGACCATCATCAACTACGTCGACCGGGTCAACATCTCCATCGCCGCACCGTTCATGGCCAAGGATCTCGGCCTGGACAAGGTGCAGATGGGCCTGATTTTCTCCGCCTTCGCCTGGACCTACGCCCTGGCCCTGGTCCCCGCTGGCTTCATCGCCGACCGCTTCGGCTCGCGCCTGACCTACGGCGTGTCGCTGATCAGCTGGTCGGCGGTTACCGTGGCCCAAGGCCTGGCCACAGGCTTCGCCTCGCTGTTCGGCCTGCGCCTGGCGGTCGGCGCCATGGAGGCCCCTGCCTTCCCGGCCAACAGCCGCGCGGTCACGGTATGGTTCCCAGCCCGCGAACGCGGCATGGCCAGCAGCGTGTACGTGTGCGGCCAGTATCTGGGGACCGCACTGTTCACCGGCGCCCTGCTGTGGCTGGCGACCACCTACGACTGGCGACACGTGTTCTACAGCACCGGTATCGTTGGCATCCTGTTCGGCGTGGTGTGGCTGTTCCTGTACCGCGACCCGCTCACTTGCAAGAAGGTCAGTAAAGAAGAGCTGGCCTACATCGAACAGGGCGGCGGCCTGGTCAAGAGCAGCCAGCAGCGCACCCGCTTCGACTGGCGCCAAGTGGCCGAGCTGTTCCGCTACCGCCAGGTCTGGGCGATCTGCCTGGGCAAGTTCGCCAGCACCTCGGCGCTGTACTTTTTCCTCACCTGGTTCCCCACCTACCTGATCGAAGAGCGCCAGCTCACCCTGATCAAGGTCGGGATCTTCGCGGTGCTGCCGTTCATTGGCGCGACGGTGGGCATCCTGCTCGCAGGCATCGTCTCGGACCTGCTGATCCGCAAGGGTTACTCGCTGTCGTTCGCGCGCAAGCTACCGCTGGTGGTGGGCTCGATGCTGGGCATGTCGATCGTGCTGGTGAACTTCACCGACTCCAACGTGTTGTGCATCGCCGTGCTCACCCTGGCCTTCTTCGCCCAGGGCATCGCCTCTTCGTCGTGGGCCGCGGTCTCGGAGGTCGCGCCCAAGGAACTGATCGGACTCACCGGCGGCATCACCAGCCTGGCAGCCAACATTGGCGGGATCGTCACGCCAATCGTGATCGGTGCCATCGTGCATGCCAGCGGCTCGTTCGCCATGGCGTTCTGGTTCATCGGCGGCGTGGCGCTGATGGGCACGCTGTCGTACTCGCTGCTGCTGGGCAAGTTGTATCGGATCGAGTTGAAGACCGCTGCATGACAGTGCAGCTGTGGCCCATTCGCTGTGGGCCAGCACTGCCATTACAGAACCCGGATTTATCCAAACGCCCCCCGCTTTCGTCCAACTTCCTGCGGCCAGCGCTGATTACGCTGGCCACTCGCAACCAGAGGATCCCCCCATGACGTACCTGTTCAGCCCTCCGGCCATCGTCAGCCTGCCGATCCAAGGCAGCGACAAGCGCTTTCCCGTCGGCCGGGTATTCTGCCTGGGCCGCAACTACCCCTGGCCAAACGCCAGCGACCCGGCGCCGAGCGAGCCGGTGTTCTTCATGAAGCCCGCCTGCAACGTGGTCGAAGCCTCAGGCGAGCTGCCTTACGCCCCGGCCACCGAGGAGTTCTGCCACGAGATCGAACTGGTGGTGGCCATTGGCACCGGAGGCGCCAACCTCGACGCCGCCAACGCCCTGGAGCACGTGTTCGGCTATGCCGCAGGCCTGGACCTGACCCGCCGCGACCGTCAACGCCAAGCCAAGCAGCACGGCCTGCCATGGGAGGGCGCCAAGGTGTTCGAGGCCGCCGCACCGATGACCGCCATCACCCAGGCCGCCTGGCCGCTGGACGCCGAGCTATGGCTCAAGGTCAACGGCCAGGAGCGCCAGCGCGCACACCTGTCGCAGCAGACCTGGCCACTGGCCGAAGTGATCGCCCGCCTCTCGCACCTGCTACCGCTGCGTCCGGGCGACCTGATCATGACCGGCAGCCCGCCCGGCGTCGCGCCGCTGGAGCCCGGCGATGTGATCCATGCCGGTATCGACGGCATCGCTGAACTGACCCTGCGGGTAGGCCCGCGCCCTACTTCCCAAGCCGCCTGAAGCTGGAGTCGAACATGTCGCAAGCACACAACAAGAAAGTTGCACTGGTGACCGGCGCCGGCAGCGGCATCGGCCGCGCAGTGGCACTGGCCCTGCTCGAGGACGGTTTCAGCCTAGTGCTGGCAGGCCGTCGCGCAGAGCCGTTGCAGGCCCTGGCCGAGCAAGCCCGTGCCGCAGGCCGCGAGGCTATGGCGGTGCCCACCGACGTACGTGACGAACACAGCGTAGCCGCGCTATTCGCGGCCATCGAGCAGGTGCACGGGCGCCTGGACCTGATCTTCAACAACGCCGGCATCAACGCCCCCGCAGTGCCCATCGACGAGCTGGCGCTGGAGAACTGGCGCAACGTGGTCGCTACCAACATCGACGGTGTGTTCCTGTGTGCCCGTGCCGCCTTTGGCCTGATGCGTCGCCAGCAACCACAAGGAGGGCGAATCATCAACAACGGTTCGATCTCGGCGCACACACCGCGCCCGTTCACCGGCCCGTACACCGCCAGCAAGCACGCGGTACTCGGCCTGACCAAGGCCCTGGCGCTGGATGGTCGCCCCTACAACATCGTCTGCAGCCAGGTGGATATCGGCAACGCCCTGACCGAGCTGTCCGAGCGCATGACCCGTGGTGTGCGCCAGGCCAACGGCGATATCGCCCCCGAGCCGATGCTCGACGTGCGCCACGTGGCCGACGCGGTGCGCTACATCGCGGCGCTGCCGCTGGATGCCAACGTCCTCAACATGACCGTGATGGCCAGCAACATGCCGTTCGTTGGGCGTGGCTGAGCCCCGCCCCGCTTGCACCTTGCCCCCATCGATTGCACCGGAGTACCCCATGAAGCCCGAAATCCTGCAACTGAGCCCGATCCTCATCCCGCAAATCCGCGAGCGCCTGGAAAGCCTGTTCAGCGTGCACCGCTATTACGAGCAAGCCGACAAAGAGGCCTACCTCGATGCCCACGGCGCCAGCATCCGTGGCGTCATCACCGGCGGCCATACCGGCATCAGCCAGGCGCTGATGGCTCGCCTGCCCAGGCTCGAAGTGGTCGCGGTGAACGGTGTGGGCACCGATGCGGTTGACCTGGCCTATGCCCGCGACCGAGGCATCCAAGTCACCGCCACCCTCGGTGCACTGACCGAAGACGTGGCCGACCTGGCCATCGGTTTGCTGATCAGCGTCTGCCGTGGTATCTGCACCGGCGACCGCTTCGTGCGCGCCGGCCACTGGGCAACCAGCCCCACCCCGCTGGCACCACTGCCGCTGGCACGCCAGGTGTCGGGCATGCGCGTGGGTATCGTCGGCATGGGCCGGGTTGGCCGCGCGGTGGCCCAGAGAGCCGCCGCCTTCGGCTGCCCGATCGCCTACACCGACTTGCAGGCGCAGGACGTGCCCTACACCTTCGAAGCGGACCTTGCGCAACTGGCCCGCAACAGCGACGCACTCATACTCGCCGCAGCAGCCGACAAGGGTGAGGCGTTGATCACCCGTGACGTCCTCAAAGCACTCGGCAGCGAGGGTTACCTGATCAACATCGCCCGCGGCAAACTGGTCGACGAGCCGGCGCTGCTCGCTGCTCTACAAGCCGGTGAAATCGCCGGCGCCGCGCTGGATGTATTCGCCGACGAGCCGCGCGCCCCCGAGGCGTTGTTCGAACGCGAAGACGTGGTGCTGCAACCGCACCGTGCCAGCGCCACCGTGCAGACCCGCACGCGCATGGGCGAAATGGTCGTGGCAAGCCTGGTGGACGTGTTCGCCGGGCGCACGCCGCAAGGGCTGGTGCTGTGACCTAGGCAAAATGCCAGCACGGGCGATTCGGCCAAACCTGTCACAGCCGCATCGCCTGGCGCTTGCAGCCTGCGCATCGAAGCTTTAGCGTGTGCCGCTTCGACGCAAGGAGCAGCGCCATGGCCGCCTACCTTACCCAGGACCTGACCCTGGAACTGGGCGATGAAACGCCCGAAGACACCAGCATGAACATGCTCGCCTTCCGCGAGCGTGGCACCAGCCTGGTGATCGCCCGCAGCCCGCTGCCGCTGGGGCAGACACTGCAAGACTTCTATCAGCAGCAACTGACCCAGTTGCGCGAACGCCTCGGCGCCACCATCAGCGAGCCGCAAGCAGCAATCGCTGGCGTTGCCCGAGACATCCAAGGGCTGGAAACCAGCTTGCACTTCAAGCGCGGCGAGGTGCTGTCGTATCAGCGCCAACTGGTCTACGTCCTAAACGGGCAAAACCGCTTCGTGGCCCTCAGCTACACCAAGCAGACGCCCCTGCAAGCGGCCGACCTCGCCCACTGGGAAGCCATCAAGGCCGGCCTGCGACTGAACTAACCCCGATATCCGAGACGGCTCATGGACGATAGCCTGCACGCCGCCCGCCTGGGCGACCTGATCCTGCACCCACCGCTGATGGCCGAACTGGTCAGCACCCTGACCGAAGCGGTGGTGTATGCCGCCGCCACTGCGGCAGTCGCGGCAGCCATCGGCGGTGCCGTGGTGGCCGTGGTCGGCACCGGGGGCGCCGCGACGGTGCTGACGCCGCTGATTGCCGGCGCACTGGTGGGCGCCGCCGCCATGCTGCCCGGTGGCGAAGACAAGAGCATTGGCGAGCAGATCTCGGACTTCAGCAACTGGGTCGGCAATTCGATGTTCCCGCCGGAGCCTTACGGAGCCATCGAGACAGGCTCGGTCAACACCCATATCAACGGCCTGCCCGCCGCACGCGCAGCCGGCATCGTCACAGGCGCCAGCGCGCCGGAGGTCCCCGCCGAAGCGCCCTCGATCCTGGAGAACATCGGCAGCTACGCGATGCTGGGCGCATCGATGATGTTGCCGATCATCGGCCTGGCACAAGAGATCAACAGCATCTTCAACCCGCCGGTGACTACCCCGGCAGACCCCGGCACCCAGCCCGCCGAACTGGACACGGTCAAGTGCAGCAAGCACCCAACGCCCAACTTCGTCGCGCAGGGTTCGGACAAGGTGTTCATCAACGGCCACCCAGCAGCGCGGGTCGGCGACAAGAGCACCTGCGACGGGCCGATCGGCATGACCTTCTCGCCCAACGTGCGCATTGGTGGCGGTACGGTGACCGTGCGCGACATCCATGACGGTAAGAGCGCGGCGGCGAAAATCATCGGGATCGTGGCAGGGATGCTGCTGTCGCGGCGTATCAAGAGCCGTTCACGCCCACGTAACGCGCCCAGGCCCAAGACCCGCATTCCGCCGTGCAAAGGGCATCCTGTGCTGGTGGCCACCGGCAGCAAATTGCTCAACGGTTCTGAAGATCTGGATTTCAGCCTGCCCGGCCTGATTCCGCTCGACTGGCCGCGCCGTTACGACAGTACTGATGAGCGCACCGACGGCCTGCTGGGGATGGGCTGGAGCCTGCCCTATGAAACACGCATCGAACGGATAGCCCACCCAGAGGGCGGCAAGCTGTGGATTCTTGTCGACGAAGATGGCTGCCGCATCGAACTGGGCCGCATCGAGCCTGGAAACGCGCTGATCAGTACGTTGGATGGCGTGGCCATCTTCCACCAGGACCACGGCATCACCGTAGTCGAGGACATCTACAGCGGACAGTACCAAGTCTTCAAGACCGATCCGCTCGACGAAAACCGCTCGCGACTGGTGCAGTTGGGCGATCGCAACCTGAACCGCGTCGAGCTGCTGTACGACGACCACGGGCGATTGCATTACCTGGTGGACACCTTTGGCCGCACAGCCGTGCGGCTCGACCACGATAGCCTGCACACCCAGCGTGTCCAGGCGGTATGGCGACTGGACCTGCGTCCGGGCGACAGGTTCGAGGTCGCCAGCCAGCAATTGCTGGTCAGCTATGGCTACACCGGCGACGGGCAGCTTGCCCAGGTACACGATGCCAGCGGACAGTGCGTGCGTCGGTTCACTTACACCGAAGCGGGATACATGGCCAGCCAGGCCCTGGCCAACGGTGCGGTTCACCACTACGAGTGGGCCCGTTTCAGCGTGCCGCCTGACGGTATCGCCTCAGGTCTGTCGCTGCCGAATGATTTCCCCCCCTTGCTCGAAGAGCAGCCAATGCACCAGTGGCGCGTGATCCGCCACACCAGCGAGAGCGGCGAGCGCTACGACTTCGAATACGACCTGGCCCTGGGGCTGACCCACATCAGCGACAGCCTGGGCCGGAGAGAGTCATTCCAGTGGGACCTGCACTACACGTTGTACCGATACGTCGATGCCTTGGGCAATGAGTGGCAGGAAACCTTCCAGCAGGGGCAATTGATCGCCAGCATCGAGCCCGACGGCAGCCAATGGTCTTACACCTATGACGCTATCGGCCGCCTGATCGGTAGCAAAGACCCACTTGGACGCCTCGAAAGCATCCACTACGGCGAACACTGGGCGCTCCCCCTGAGTATCAGCTCGCCTGATGGCGCAACCTGGCGCATGCGCTACGACAGCCACGGCAACGTCCTCTGCGAAACCGATCCGCTGGGGGCGAACACCCAGTACCGCTACGACTCGCGTGGACAATTGCTGGCCATCACCGATGCCCACGGTCACGAACGCCAACTGAAGTGGAATGACCGCGGCCAACTGCTCAGCTACCAAGACTGCTCAGGCAACACCACGCACTACCGCTACACCGAGCGTGGCGAACTGGCCGAGGCGATCAATCCACGCGGCGAGCGCACGCGCCACCGCTACGATGTACGGGGCTACCTGATCGAAAGCCAGAGGCCAGACGGACGCAGCGATCACTTCGAAGTCAATGCCGGTGGGCAGTTGATTCGTCACCGCGACCCCGCCGAGCGCATCACCCAATGGAACTTCGACGCCAGTGGGCGCCTGCGCCAGCGTATCGACCCGATGGGCCAGACTATCGATCTGCACTACGACGCTTATGGTCGCCTGCTGGAACTGAGCAACGAAAACAACGAGTGCTATCGCTTTGAGTGGGATGCGCTGGACCGCGCGATAAGCCAGCAGAACCTCGATGGCAGCGGCCACACCTATGACTACGACGCGCGCGGTACGATCACCCGCGTTGTGCTGCATCCCGCCCCGGGACAAGCGCACGATACCGCAGCACAGATTCATCAGCTTGAGCATGACGCCGTAGGCCGCTTGCTACGCAAGCACACCGCAGACGGCACCACCGAGTTCTGCTACGACAACGCCGACAACCTTCTCGCGGTGACCTATACCGACACCTCGGGTAATGCCCAGCAACTGTCGTATAGCTACGACCTGAACGCACGCCTGCTGAGTGAAACCAGCGCTGCCGGAAAGCTGGCGTATGCCTACGATGAGCTGGGTAACCTGCAGCGTATGACCTTGCCCGACCAGCGTCAGGTCAACCTGCTTCGCTACGGCAGCGGCCATCTGCACCAGATCAACCTCGATGGGCGAGTCATCTGCGACTTCGAGCGCGACAGCCTGCACGAGGAGGTGCTGCGAACCCAGGGCCGACTGCAAACCCGTACCCGCTATGACCGCTGCGGTCGCCTGAGCCAGAAGGCCATTCATTACAGCGACGCCTCGAACGCCAGCTTGGCGTTGCTGCAAAAAGACTATCGCTACGACGCTGGCGACAATCTACTGAACGAAACCCACACCCAAACCCTGCGCCCCGGCAGCCAGCACCCGGCTGTGCTCGAACAGGTGCTCGGACGCTTCCATCAGGCAGGGCGCGGCAATAGCAGTCATCAAGACGTGGTGACGTACGACTATGGAGCAACGCCGCGCGTGCATGCCGTGACACGCATGTCGCCGCAACGAAACGCGCCGATCGTCGAGCTTTATGGGTATGACCGTGCCGGCAACCTGCTCGAAGGCTACCAGCCCAAGGGCCACGCGCGGCACAACCAGGTCACCGTCCACCAGAACAACCGCTACCGCTACGACGGCTTTGGGCGACTGGCCGAAAAGCGCAGCGCCAACGGCCTGCTGCAACGCTTCGAGTACGACGCCGAGCACCGTCTGGTACGCGTGCTGCAACAGCGCGGCAGCCTGCATGAGCGGGTCGAATTCAGCTATGACCCGCTCGGGCGACGTATCAGCAAATGCTTGTATCGCAATGGCCATCCTCAGCCCGTCAGTCGCACGCAGTTCCTCTGGCAGGGCCTGCGATTACTGCAGGAAGTCCAGGACGGCAAACCAAGCCTGTATGTCTACGCCGAGCCAGAACGCCACGAGCCACTGGCGCGAATCGACGGCATGCCCGGACAAGAAGTGCTGCACTTCTTCCACACCAACCTCGCCGGCCTGCCGGAGCAGCTAACCGACGAGAACGGCGACACTGTCTGGCACAGTGACTACCTGCTATGGGGCAAGAGCCGCGAGGAGTGGCACTGCCCTGGGCAGAACCGTCAACAGAACCTGCGCATGCAGGGACAGTACCTTGACCGCGAGACGGGCCTGCACTACAACACGTTCCGGTATTACGACCCCGATATCGGTCGGTTTACCCAACCGGACCCGCTGGGCCTGGAAGGCAGCCTCAACCTCTACGCCTACGCCCCCAATCCACTGTCATGGATCGACCCGCTGGGCCTGTCGGAGTGTTCGCTGCTCGACCGTATCATCCACGACGCCAACAAAGTAGCATCGCCAGGTGGCGAGATCACCGCGCGGCAAGCACAGATCCTGCGCGGCAACCTGCCCGTGGTGCAGCGCCGCAACGCGACGCAGAACCGCGTGGTGCGCAAGGAATTCGTAAAAACCGAAAAAGCGCTGATCAAACAGTGGGAAACCAATACCAACCGGTCTTGGCCGGACGGCGCCACGGCGCACCATGTCATCCCGCTGGAAAGCGGCGGCGCCAACAAGTGGTGGAACCTGATGCCGACTCACGGCACCCTACCCAACCACTCGTTACCCGGCATCCCTGGCCCGCATGCCGCCGGCGGGGTGCTCCGGACCACCATTCAGCAGGGCCGCAAGGCGTTGCCCCCTAAAACCATTACCGACTTGAGGCTCTAGCATGATCGACCTGGAAAAAACCCTTGCACAGATCGAGCAGGCAAGCTTCTTCAGCAAACTGGGCAACCCGGATATCAACGATCCTGGGCTGATTTTCATCGCCTCGGTCGAAGCAGTCTTCATCTCGCCCTGCGACCAAGACTTTCAGGGGTTGTATCAGGCGAGTAACTGGCTGCCCACTTCACTCGGCGAGGACGATCCGTGGTATCCGCGCCAGGACACGCCAAAAGCACTCAGCGAACAACGCATGGCGCTGAACAAGGCGGTGATGGCCGCCACGCGCAAAGTCGACAAGGCGCCGTTCATCTGCCGCCCCCACGACTTCAGCGAAGCGGCGCGAGGCGGCGCCGCTTACGCGTTTCGCCAGTACGCCACCGAACAGTATTTCAACCTGGGTGAGCACTGGCGCCAGGTCATCGAACTGTACCTGGCCGGGCACTGGCCAGTCGGTCATGCGCCCGGCAAGCTGATCGTCATCTAGACCACGCCCCGGAACCGATCTCCACGCGCCCCTCGCTGATGCGTACCGCCCATACTGGCAAGGCCTGCTGCGCATCCTCCAGGCAACGCCCGCTGTGCAGGCAAAAGTGCTGCTTGTACAACGGCGCTGCGACGACCGGCTCGCCTTGCAGGTTACCCACCAGACCGCGCCCGATGACATTCGCGCCCGAACGCGGATCGCGGTTGCCCACCGCGTACAGCTCGGGCCCCTGCCCCGGAAGATAGAACAACGCCACCTGCTGCCCGTCATGCCACACCACCACGCCAGAATCGGCCACCAGGTCGCTGACCTGACACACGGTTTGCCAGGCAGTTTGTTTCACTACACGCGCATTGGACTGGTTCATCACACAGCCTCCTCATGGGTTGGGATCAGGTGCAGCGGTACCGCAGGCCGGCGCTGGCCGCGCTCGCGGACGAAATGCACATCGGGATCGGCGCGCTGGTCGTTGACGAAGGTGCGGAAGCGCTTGAGTTTTTCCGGGTCGCTCAAGGCATTGGCCCATTCGCATTCGTACTGCTCGACCACGTGCTGCATCTGCGCCTCCAGCTCTGCGGCCAGGCCCAGGCTATCGTCGATCACCACCTGTTTGAGGTAATCCAACCCGCCTTCGAGATTCTCGCGCCACACCGAGGTACGTTGCAGCTTGTCGGCGGTGCGGATGTAGAACATCAGCACGCGGTCGATCAGGCGCACCAGGGTTTCATCGTCCAGGTCGGTGGCGAACAGCTCGGCATGGCGTGGGCGCATGCCGCCGTTGCCGCACACGTAGAGGTTCCAGCCCTTGTCGGTGGCGATCACGCCAATGTCCTTGCTCTGCGCCTCGGCGCACTCGCGGGTGCAGCCGGATACCGCGAACTTGAGCTTGTGCGGCGAGCGCAGGCCCTTGTAGCGGTCCTCCAGGCGCAGGGCCATGGCCACGCTGTCTTGTACGCCATAGCGGCACCAGGTACTGCCCACGCAGGATTTCACCGTGCGCGTCGACTTGCCATAGGCGTGCCCAGTCTCGAAGCCAGCAGCGATCAACTCACCCCAGATCAATGGCAACTCGTGCAGTTGGGCGCCGAACAGGTCGATACGCTGGCCACCGGTGATCTTGGTGTAAAGGTCGTACTTCTTCGCCACTTGGCCGATCACGATCAGCTTCTCGGGGGTGATTTCACCGCCGGGAATGCGTGGCACCACCGAGTAGGTGCCGTTTTTCTGCATGTTGGCCATGAACGTGTCGTTGGTGTCCTGCAACGGCACCAATGCCGGGTCCATGATCGGCTGGTTCCAGCACGAGGCAAGAATGTTGCCCACCGCAGGCTTGCAGATGTCGCAGCCTACATGGCCCTTGCCGTGGCGCTGGAGCAACTCGGAGAAGGTGCGGATGCCCTCCACCCGCACCAGCGCATAGAGTTCCTGGCGGGTATAGGCGAAGTGCTCGCACAGGCTCTTGTCCACGCTCACGCCGCGCGCGCTCAGCTCATGTTCGACCACCTGCTTGAGCAGCGCCGCACAACCGCCGCACCCACTGGCAGCCTTGGTGCAGGCCTTGACCGAGGCCAGATCGCCACAGCCGCCGTCGATGGCCGCACACACCGCGCCCTTGCTGACGTTGTGACACGAGCAGATGGTCGCGCTGTCGGGCAACGCATCGGCGCCCAGCGCTGGCGCGCCGGTGCCTTGTGGCAAGATCAGCGCAGCCGGGTCGGCGGGCAGCTTGATGCCGTTCTGGGCGTATTGCAGCAGGGTGTCGTAGTAGCTGTTATCGCCCACCAACACCGCGCCGAGCACATGCTTGCCGCTGGCATCCACCACCAGACGGCGGTAGCCGGCGCTGGCTTCGTCGATGAAGCGGTAACTGCGCGCGCCCGGCGTGGCAGCGTGCGCATCGCCAATCGAGCCTACATCCACGCCGAGCAGCTTGAGCTTGGTCGACATGTCCGCACCGGTGAAGGCCACAGGCGCCTCGCCCACCAGCAGCCCGGCGAGGTTGCGGGCCATGGCGTAGCCGGGGGCGACCAGGCCAAATACGCTACCGTTCCACGATGCGCACTCACCGATGGCGAAGATCTGCGGGTCGCTGGTGGTGCAATGGTTGTCGATCACCACCCCGCCACGCGCGGCGATTTCCAGACCGCAGGCGCGGCCCAGGGCATCTTGCGGGCGGATGCCGGCGGAAAACACCACTAGGTCAGTTTCCAGGTATTCACCGCCGTCGAAGTTCATACGGTAGCGGTAGTCTGAGCCCGTACTGATCGACTGGGTGGCGCGGGACAGGTGCACCCCCACGCCCAGCGCTTCGATCTGCGCCTTGAGCGCAGCGCCGCCTTCGGCATCCAACTGCACCGGCATCAAGCGCGGGGCGAACTCCACCACATGGGCTTCGAGCCCCAGCGACTTCAGCGCGTTGGCCGCTTCCAGTCCCAGCAGGCCACCGCCCACCACTACGCCGCGGCGCGCACTGCCAGCGGCGGCACGAATGGCATCGAGATCGTCGAGGGTGCGGTAGACCAGGCGGGCGTCGCCGGCCGAACCTTCGATCGGAGGCACGAACGGGTAGGAGCCGGTGGCCAGCACCAATTGGTCGTAGGCATAGCGGCCTTGCTCGGTGACCACCTCGCGGCGTTCGCGGTCGATCTGCATCACCGCCTCGCCCAAGTGCAGGTGCACACCGTTATCGCCATAGAACCCTTGTTCGCACAGGGCCAGGGTTTCAGCGCAGCTGCCAGTGAAGTACTCGGACAGGTGCACACGGTCGTAGGCGCGCTGGCGCTCCTCACCGAATACATGCAGCTCGAAGCGCCCCAGGGCGCCTCGTGCCACCAGTTGTTCGACGAAGTGGTGACCGACCATGCCGTTGCCGACGATGACCAGTCGCCCCCGTGGTGTGCCGTTCGCTGTTGCCTTCATAGCCGATCCTCGATCACGGAAAACAAAAAGGCGCCTGGAGCCGAAGCTCCAGGCGCCTTTGCCTGTACTCATCAGTGTGAGGCCCCTGGGCGATCGCCGTTGATCGATGGGGCTGTTGTAGCTGGGGTGAAGCAGGGAGTGTGCCAATTGCCCCATAAAGCGCTATCGGTGTTGGTTTCTTCGCGGGTAACCCGCTCCTGCAGGGCCTGCACAGCACCTGTGGAAGCGGGGTTACCCGCGAAGAAGCCAACGTGCATTCAAGGCAAAACGCACAACCTCGGTGCACGTCTCACCAATCCAGAGCACTCAATACACGTCGCGCCGATAGCGCATGTTCCTGCGCAGCCCCTCCACGTAGGCCGCCGCCGCATCGGCATCCAACGCCCCGTGCTCGGCGACCAGTTGGTGCAGCGCGGCATCGACATCCCGGGCCATACGCTGGGCGTCGCCACACACATACACATAGGCGCCCGCCTGCAACCACTGCCACAGCTCGGCGCCGTACTCCAGCAAACGCTGCTGCACGTAGACCTTCTCGGCCTGATCGCGGGAGAACGCCGTACTCAGGCGCAGGTGCCCAGTGGCTTCCCAGGCCTGCAACTGCTCGCGGTAGTAAAAGTCGCACGCCGCCTGCTGCTCACCGAAAAACAGCCAATTGCGCCCGCTGGCCCCGCGCACCTGGCGTTCTTCGAGAAAGCCGCGAAACGGCGCGATACCGGTGCCAGGGCCAATCATGATGATCGGCGTGGCATCGTCCTCAGGCAGTTGGAAATGCCGCGACGGCTGCGCGAAGATGGCCACTGCGCTGCCCTCGGCGCGGTCGGCGAGAAACGTCGAGCACACGCCCTTGCGTTGGCCATGGCGTACGGTGGACATGGTCAGGTGCACTTGGCCAGGGTGGGCGGCGGGGCTGGAGCTGATGGAGTACAGCCGTGGCTGCAGAGGCGGCAGCAACGTCAGCCAGCTGGCCAGCGGTAATCGTTGGGGAAAGGCGTGCAGTACGTCGGCCAGTTGCCGCCCCCACAGCCAGGCCTTGAGTTCGGCCTTGGCCTCTGGTTGCAGCAGCCGACGCAGCTCGGCGTGGTCCTGGCTAAGGGATGCCAGTTGCGCCATGTTCACCTGGGCAATGTCCAGGTGACGCTCCAGCGCGGTCGCCAGGGGCATCGGCGCGTGCCCCTTGAGTTCGACTTCAACGTGACCATCGAAGCCCATCAACCCCAGCAGCTCTTCGACCAGCGCCGGGCAGTTGCGCGGCCACACCCCCAGGGCATCGCCGGGCCTGTAGGTAAAACCACTGTCGCCAAGGTCGAACACCAACTGGCGGGTTTCCTTGTTGGAGCCGGGGCCATTGAGCAGGCGGTTTTCCACCAGCGGCGCCAGCAGCGGCTGGCGCTTGCTGAAAGCCGCACCCGGCGCTGACGTATCGGCGGCAGGTAGCGCGGTGCCCAGCTGCTTCGACAACTTCTCCAGCCAGCCGGCGAAGGCCTCGTCGAAGTCAGGCTCACAATCGACCCGCTCCAGCAGACGACGGGCACCCAGCGCGTCAAGGCGCTGATCGAGCTTGCGCCCAAAACCACAGAACTGGTCGTAGCTCGAATCCCCCAATGCCAGCACGGCGTAGGGCAACGCCGCGCAGTGACTCCCCTGCTCGCCTTGCAACGCTTGCCAGAACGCCGCGCCACTGTCGGGGGCATCGCCATCGCCGAACGTACTGGCGATCAACAGCACGCTGGCGGCTCCCTGCAACTGCGCAGGCGCAACCTCCTCCATGCTGCTGAGTTCGACGTTCAAGCCAGTGGCGCGCAGGTGTTCGGCGCAACGCTCGGCCAAGGCTTGGCCGTTGCCCGTCTGGGAGGCCCACAGGATGCGATGGACAGGCGTTGCCGTGGCCGCCAGGGTGGTACTGCTCGGCTGTGCGAACAGGCCAGCCAGCAGGCCATCGACGAACAGTCGTCGGCTCGGCGCCAGCGGTGCGCTGGCCGGCAGGCTCGGCACCCCCTCGGCACGCGCCTGGCCCAAGCCGAGTAGAAAGCCCTGCAGGTAGTGGCGCTCCTCTTCGGCCAGCACCGGTACCGGTAGTGTATCCAGGCCAAGCAAACGGGACAGGGTGGAGGTCGGCATAGCGGCAGGCTCCGTGGCGGGGGGCAGTTCAAGGGTTTCGATACGCTCGCCGGCAACCCGCTCCAAGGCCACCGCGCAATGCTTGAAGGCCGGTTGCAGCGACGTCGGGTCGACCGCATCGCAGGTCAGCGCATTGATCGCCAACTGCTCGCCGTACAGGTCGTTCCAGTGAAACGGCGCGAAGCAGTTACCCGCCTGCACGCGGTCGCTGAGCCGAGCGGGCAGCACGGCCTGGCCACGGCGCGAACGGATCGCCACCTGATCCTTGTCAACGATCCCCAGGCGTTTAGCGTCTTCGGGGTGTATCTCGACAAAGGGCCCCGGTTCGAGCTTGTTCAGGCTGGGCACCTTGCCGGTCTTGGTCAGGGTGTGCCACTGGTGCTGCACACGGCCAGTGTTGAGCACGAAGGGGAACGCCTCGTCTGGCAGTTCCGCAGGCGCCAGCCAGGGCCGGGCGAAAAACCGCGCCTTACCGCTTTGGGTAGGGAACGCCAGGGCGGGTACGTGGCCGTCGGCGTCACGCCACAATGTCTGGCTAACCCCGTCGTTGTGGTAGCGCAGCGGGCTGCGCTGATCCTCGCGCCCAGGTGCGCAGGGCCACTGGCGTGGCTGTTCGCGCAAGCCGGCATAGTCGATGCCGCGCAGGTCGTAGCCCGTGGCCGGGTTCCAGAAGCGCCGGATCTCATCGAACACCGCTTGCGCGTCGGGGTAGTCGAACGCTGCCTCATAGCCCATGGCACAGGCGATCTGAGCGATGATCCGCCAGTCCTCCAGGCTCTCGCCGGGAGGATCGACGGCCCGTGGCATAAGGGTCAGGTTGCGCTCGCTGTTGATCATCACGCCCTCGCCTTCGGCCCACAGTGCGGCGGGCAGGAGGATATCGGCATACCGGTTGGTCTCGCTATCAAGGAAGGCGTCCTGGCAAATCACCAGTTGTGCCTGGCGCAGGCCATCGATCACCTGCTGGCGATTGGCAACGCTAGCCACCGGATTGCTGCAGATGATCCAGCAGGCTTTGACCTCGCCGCTGTTGAGCTGCTCGAACAGCGCCACGGTGCCCTCGCCGGCTTCGCTGCGCAGGCTGCCGGCTGGCAATTGCCACTGTTGCTCGACGAAGGCGCGATCAGCCGCCACCTGCGCCGAACGCTGGCCCGGCAACCCCGCCCCCATGTAGCCCATTTCACGCCCGCCCATGGCGTTGGGCTGACCGGTCAGCGAGAACGGCCCGCTGCCTGGGCGGCAAATCGCCCCGGTGGCCAGGTGCAGGTTGCACAGCGCATTACTGTGCCAGGTGCCGTGGATACTCTGGTTCAGGCCCATGGTCCAGCAGCTCATCCATTCCCCGGCCTCGCCAATCAGGCGTGCGGCCTCGCGGATGGCGGCCGGCGTCAACCCAGTGATGGCGGCGACCCGCTCGGGGGTGTAGTCGGCCAGGAACGCCGGCAGGTCTTCCCAGCCTTCGGTGTGCCGGGCGATGAAACCAGGGTCGGTGTGACCGTTGGCATGCAGCAGGTGCAACAGGCCATTGAGCAACGCCAGGTCCGAGCCGGGGCGCAGTTGCAGGAACAGGTCGGCCTTGTCGGCGGTGGCGCTGCGCCGCGGGTCGACGACGATCAGCTTGGCGCCCGCCTTGAGGCGATCGAGCAGACGCAGGAACAGGATCGGGTGGCAATCAGCCATGTTCGCACCAATCACCAGGAACACCTCGGCGCGCTCGAAATCCTGGTAGCTGCCCGGCGGGCCATCGGCGCCCAACGACTGCTTGTAGCCACTGCCAGCACTGGCCATGCACAAGCGCGAGTTGGACTCGATGTGGCGGGTGCGGATAAAGCCCTTGGCCAGTTTGTTGGCCAAGTACTGCGCCTCCAACGACATCTGCCCGGACACGTACAGCGCCACGGCATCGGGGCCATGGGTGTCGATGATCGTCCGCAGTCGATGTGCCGACTCGGCAATGGCCGCCTGCACGGCACAACGCACCGGCGGTTGCTCGCGCTCGCGGCGCACGAAGGCCTGCGCCATGCGCCCGCTGTCCAGTGGCACGTGGGCGGTCAGGCCCTTGGTGCAGAGCCGCCCACGATTGCTCGGGTGCTGCTTGTCACCGCTGACCTTCACCACCTTGCCGTCGCGTACGCTCATCACGATGCCGCACCCCACCCCGCAATACGGGCAAACGCTGCGCACCTGGCTGTTGCTCATCGGCGATCTCCTGCAGATGAAAAACGACGAAGGCGCCGGCCACCCTGCCTGCATGCGCAAGCGGGGCAACACGGCGCCTTCGTCGTGATAGGAAGCGGCCATCGACGTTGATGGCCTGTATGCAGTCGTGCCAGCAAAACCTGGGCCAGTTCGGCGTCGCCCACCTCTCTGGGCGCAACGCCGTGATAGCAAGGTGTTCGGCGAGCTGCGATGCACCGAGACGGTGAGCCGCGCACCAACGGGTGGCACGCACGAGGATGACGAAGATATGCTTCGCATACGTTTCATATCATCGGATGGATTGCACCATGGGCATCGTCAAGATCTGCGACGACCTCCACGAAGACCTGCGCATCGCCAGCAGCGCCCTGTCGCGCTCGATCAACGCCCAGGCAGAGCACTGGATTCGCATCGGCATGCTGGCCGAACTGCATCCGCAAGCCACCTACCAGGAACTGCTACGTCAGTTGCTGCGCCAGGAACAGGCCAACCTCAAGGCGTACCTGCAATGAGCCAGGTGATACTCAAGAACGCTGCGCAACTGGCCCTGATGCGCCACGCCGGACACTTGCTGGCCCAGGTGTTCGAGCATCTGGATGGGTTCATCCGCCCCGGCGTGACCACCCTGCAGATCAACGACCGCGCCGAGGCGTTCATCGTCGATCAGCTCAAGGCTCGACCGGCCAGCAAGGGCCAGTACGGCTTTCCATATGCCCTGAACACCTCGGTGGACCATGTCGTCTGCCACGGCATGCCCAAGGCCGACGAGGTGCTGCGCGAGGGTTCGATCGTGAATGTCGATATCACCCTGGAACAGGGCGGCTACATTGCAGATTCATCGAAGATGTACGCCATCGGACACATCAGCGACGAGGCCCGGCGACTGGTGGATACCACCTATGAAGCCTTGTGCAAGGGCATCGCACAGGTGCGGCCGGGGGCCACGCTGGGAGATATCGGCCACGCGATCCAAGTGCATGCCGAAGCCGCTGGCTACAGCGTGGTACGCGAATACTGCGGGCATGGCATCGGGCAGCAGATGCACGAGGCGCCCGAGGTGTTGCACTACGGCCATCCGGGTATGGGGCTGCGGCTGCAAGCGGGGATGGTGTTCACCATCGAGCCAATGATTAACCAAGGCGGGCGTGGCACCCGGGGGTTGCGCGATGGCTGGACGGTGATCACCCGTGATCGCAGCCTGTCGGCGCAGTGGGAGCATACCGTGGCGGTCACCGAGCAGGGCTATGAGGTGCTGACACGGCGCCAGGAAGAGCGCCAGCTGTGGTGACAGCTTCCTTGCTTTACAATGCCCCGCCAGATCACCGGGCCCGAGGGAACACTGTTCATGGACGACACCGCGCAAAACTGGCTACATGCACTGTCCGCGCCGATGGCCGCGCTGAACGGCGCCAGCTATACCGCGCCTGACTTCTACGAAGGCGAAGACCATGCCGACCTCGAGCGCTGGTGGGGCATCACCACCCGCGCCCAACTGCTGGACACCCTGGGCATGGCCGACACCGGCCATGCCACCGAGCTGAGCGCAGCTTACTGGCAGTACCAGCGTCTTCTCCCCAGCCAGTGGCAAGCCCTGCTCGAGAGCCTGACGCCGCACCAACGCGTCCTGCATGAATACGCTGCGCGCACTTTCCCCGACTGCGGCCCGGGCGGCACCCGCGCCTGGGACCTGGGACGCATGAGCTACCTGCTGCGTACCGGGTTCAAGAAGGGCTTGATCACCCGCGAAGAAAGCCTCTACCTGCATTACCGCCTGGCCCTGCGCGCCCGCCACTACTACAACAGTTGGGACCGCTACCTGGCCGGTTACCTGTTCGGCAAGGCTCTGTGGAACCTGGGTAGCGAAGACACGCCGGGGCTGGCCGCCGACCTCGAACGACAGGGCAGCGATCACTGGAACCGCTGCATCATGCTCAACCTGCATCATGGCGCCCGCGAGCTGCTCATGGATCTGGCGTGGGACCTGTATCTACCTGAACCACCCCGCCCTGCCACGCTGGAAGAGGAATGCTGGTCATGAGTTGCTGGATTCGCCTGGGGATCGAGCCGACCCAGGACCTGGACGCTATTCGCCTGGCCTACCGTGGCCGCCTGCCAGCGCATCACCCCGAGACCGACCCGGAAGGTTTCCAGGCCCTGCGCGAGGCCTACGAACAAGCCCTGCGTCTGGCCCGCGAGCATGACCTGGCCAGCGCCAGCCAAGAGCAGCCGGCAGCAGACACCCCGCACCCTGCCCTGCTGCGCTTCTACCAATTGCTCGAAGCACCAGCCCTGCGCTTCGACCCGCAGGCCTGGCAGCGCTATATCCTCGAACTCGACGAGTTGCCCCTGGACGAGCTGGATCAGCTCAGCGGCCAGTTGCTGCATTGCCTGCACGACTGCGGGCCGCTGTCGCATCAATGCGCACGCTTGCTGGCCGAGCGCCTGGCCTGGGCCGACCAGTTGCTGCGCATGGACAATCCGCAAGCGGCCGAAGCCCTGCTCGAACGCCTGCAACAACCTGACCCGTTCGACACCGGGCTGATGCGCGACTGGCCAGCTATCGCACAAATGGAAACCCTTTGGTTCTTCCGCAGCCTGGAATACAGCTTCCACCAGCGCCCGCTGTTCGAGTACCAAGCGTTCGCCAACGTGCACACCTGCCTTGCGATTCCCGATGACCCGGCGCTGATCCAACGCGTGCTGGTGCAGTGCTGCCACGCCGGCGTTGCAAGCCCGACCTTCCATGCACAGTTGCTGGAACGCCAGGCGCAAGGCGAGGACACCCAGGACTTGCTCTACCTGCTGGCCCGCCAGGCCACACTGCTGGGCGCTGAGCAGGATGCACTGGCGCTCTGGCTGCGCCTGCACCAGGAACACCAGCACCCGCACGCCGAGCGCTGGCTGATCGACCTCTGCACACGCCAGCAGCCCCAGCGCCTGCCGCTGTTGATCCAGTCGCTGGACTGCCTGACGTCCCCCGCCAGTTGGCCAGACGATCTGGCCGATCCGGCCCAGGCCTGGGGCAGCCCGGGCCAGTCAGCGCAAACCTTGGCACGTTGGGCCGAAGCCGGACGTCACCCGCTGGAGGGCATCGCCCGCGTGTTCATCGAATGGCGCCTAGATGGCGACGATGAGCTGCCGTTACTCGCCTGGCTGCTCCAGGAGCAGGCAGACCACGACCTGCACCGGCTGTACTGGTACGCCTGGGCACTGCAACGCGGCGACACCGGGCTGCTGCACCTGATCCTGGCGCAGCAGCCCGGCGCGGGCCCGCTCGACGCGCTGATCCTCACCGGCTTCCAGCGTCAGGCGGCGCAACAACTGCATTGGCTGGAACACTCACCGGTGGCCCGGGCGCTGACGCACTACTGCGCCAACCTCGAGCCCGACACCCCGCTGCCAGCCGGCCTGCTCGCAGACCCTATCCGCCCACTGTGCCGCGAGTGGCTGCGGCGCATGCGCCAATACTCGGCCCAGGCCATCTACGCGCTCAACCAGCATTTCGACATGCAGCGTATGTTCACCACGCCGTTCACCCTGACCTTGCAAGGGCATATGGCTGAGGCAGGCCTGGTGCTGCCGCCGATGGCTTCCGGCGAAGCGCTGTGGGAGTGGCACCGCCAGCAGTTGTTCATGCTGGCCGCGCTCGACCAGCCAACACGCTGGCAAGCGATGATCGATCCGGCCCTGACCGAACAATTGCGCTACCCCGACGATCACCCGTTCGCTGCGACCCACGCGCTGCTACTGCGCCATCCGAACGGCGGCCTGCTGGGTAGCCTGGACCGCCAGGATCCGATGCAGACGTTCCTCGCCGCGCGCCTGTCGACTCTGCCGCGCGCCCTGGAGAGCGAACGCCTGCCTGACGCCGCGCAACTGTTTGATTGCCTGGACAACGATGACGGCAGCCTGCTCGAACATCACCCACTGGGCTATCTTCTGTTCTGCCTGACGCTGTACCACTGCCGCGCCCTGGGCGAGCAACAGCGCGCCGAACTGGGCGAGCGTCTGGCAGCAGTGAGCCTGCCTGGAGCTTGGTTCGAGCCCTGGCGCCAAGGGCTGATGGAGGGAAAAACCCGCCACCTGCCGGCCAAGGTGCTGAACGAACTGGGCCTGGAAAGCCGCCCGGTCAATGACTTGCTCGATGCCCTGGACCATCTGCTCAACCACGCCAGGCCACCCAAGACCCGAGCCCTGCGCGCCCTGCAGAAGGTCAAGGACGACCCGAACCAGGACCCCGGCCTGCGCTGCGCGATCATGGCGGTTTTGGGCTGGACCGAACGCATGCTGCTCAACGAACTGCAGCAGGCTCCAGCGCCGGCCTGGGCGTTCTGGACACTCAACAGCCGCCTGAACCGCACCGGCTTCGCCCTGCACCTGCTGGCTGCGGTTGGCTGCGTGAGCCTGTCCACCCAGTTACCGGCACTCAACGTGGTGATGGCCATACTGGTGATCAGCGGTGCGCTACGCCGGCTACGCGATTTCGGCCAGGGTGTGCCAACACTTGCGCTGCTGTTGGTGCTCAGCCGCGTCTTGCCAGCGGTGCCGTTGTTCCTGCTGGGCATGCCCGGTGACAAGCTGCCCAACCGTTATGGCCCGGTGCCAGGCCAAGGGGAAGCGCTCGAAGGTGGCCTGCAGGCCACCTTGCGCCGGTTCGATAATCAGTAGCGCAACTCGTCGAGCGCCTGGCTCAAGGCCTTGCGCTCACGCTCGATAGCGCTGGGCTGCTGCGCGGCAAGTATCTGGTTGAAGGCATCCATCCAGCTGGCGATCAGTGCACGCTCATCGCCCAGGCTCTGCATCCAGGCGCGCTCCAGGCGGGCCAGCAGGGTGCGGTTGGGCAGGCTGTCGCGCGGGTGGATCTTCAAGGTCGCCAGACGCGCCTGGCTGGCCTGGCGCGCCTCGGCATCCAGCCCGGTGGGGCTGCGGTCG
Source organism: Pseudomonas sp. NY15463 (assembly GCF_048068415.1). Lineage (NCBI taxonomy): Bacteria > Pseudomonadati > Pseudomonadota > Gammaproteobacteria > Pseudomonadales > Pseudomonadaceae > Pseudomonas > Pseudomonas sp. NY15463. Next base: position 106,261 of record NZ_JBLUQD010000010.1, on the reverse strand, counting down.
ATGCTGTGGCTATGCTTGCGGCCACTTTCGATGAAGGTCACGTCCACTTCGAGCAAGCCATTGATGTCGTAGCTGAAGCGCACATCCAGCGACTGGATCTCACCGGTCGGCTGCAACGGGACCTCGAAGCTGTCGACCAGAATATTGTCACGCACCCAAGGCCGTTCGCCCTGGTACACCGCGATACGGACCACCTTCTGCTCGGGATGGGCACTGTAGAAGCGCTGCACCTTGGAGGTGGGAATGATGGTATTGCGCTCGATGATCGGTGTGAATGCTCCGCTGACGTCCTCGCCACGGGACGATGCAATACCTAGGGTGTAGGGGCACACGTCGGTCAGGATCAGTTCGTCGATGGCCGCGTCACGGGCCTTGCAAGCCGCCTGGCTGGCCGCGCCGAGGGCGACCAGGGTATCCGGGTCCAGGTGCCGGTACGGCAGGCGACCGAACAGCTTGGCCACCAGTTGCTGCACCTGTGGCATGCGCGTGGCACCGCCCACCAGCACCAGGCTATCCAGCTCGCGCGGGCTCAGCCGGGCATCGCGCAGGGCCTGCTCGATAGGCGCGCGCACCCGCGCCAGCAAAGGCGCGAAGATCGTCTGCAAGGTGATTTCGTCGACCTGCCATTCACGCACCTGGCCAGCGCCGCTCCAACTCAGCGTGCCACCGCCCTCGCCCGCGTCGCGCTTGAGCTGCTCGATGGCATCGTACAGGCTGGCCAGGGCCTGGGGGGCGAGGTCTTCGGGCTTGAGCTGCCAGTCGCGCAAACAGGCCTGCAACAGGGCGTCGGTGAAATCCTCGCCGCCCAGGTAGTTATCGCCCGTGGAAGCATGCACCTCGATCAACGGCAGGGCGTATTCCAGGACCGTGACGTCGAAAGTGCCACCGCCCAGGTCGAACACCAAGGTGCGCTCGAACTTCTGCTCGTGCAGGCCGTAGGCCATGGCCGCAGCAGTGGGTTCGTTGATCAGGCGCTGCACCTTGAGGCCGGCGAGTTCGGCGGCGAACAGCGTGCGCTTGCGCTGCTCGTCGCTAAAATAGGCCGGCACCGAGATCACTGCCTCGTTCACCGGGCAGCCCAGGTACGCTTCGGCATCCTGCTTCAGGGCTCCGAGCACCAGGGCCGACAGCTCCTCGGGGGTGAAGCGCTGCTCGCCCAGAGTGAAATGCTTATCGCTGCCCATGAAGCGTTTGAACGCCGCCGCCGTATGCTGCGGGTGGGTGGTCAGGCGGGCGCGAGCGGCTTGGCCGACCAGCACGCTGCCGTCGCTGTCGACGCTGACCACCGACGGGGTCAGCACCTCGCCCATGGCATTCGGGATCAGGCGCGCGGCACCGTCCTGCCAGACGGCGATGAGGCTGTTGGTGGTGCCCAGGTCGATACCCAACAGTGGCATGGCGGGCGTTGCGGGGGGAGAGAGGCTGGCATCCTGCATGGTCGGTCTCTTGCTTGCGAAAAGACCCGGCGCATGACCTGCTGGCCGAATGCGGCGGGCAGGGCATTCTGACGCAATGCTGGAAACAAAAAAAGCGACCCTAAGGTCGCTTTTCTTGTAACTTCCGGGTGTTCAGTGGGCCCTGGAAGTTGAATATGGCGCGGCGGACGGGACTCGAACCCGCGACCCCCGGCGTGACAGGCCGGTATTCTAACCGACTGAACTACCGCCGCGCTATACATCGAGTGGTGGGTGATGACGGGATCGAACCGCCGACCCTCTGCTTGTAAGGCAGATGCTCTCCCGGCTGAGCTAATCACCCTTCGTCTCGGTGTGGCGCGCATTCTACGGAGGACCCTCTACCCTGGCAAGCACTTTTTCCAAATTTTTTTGAATATTTTTCAAGGACCTAGCTCGCCGCAGTTTTTCTTCCTTATAGGCAGGCTACTGGCCCTCTGACAGGGTTGGCCTGGAAGCACCGCTCGGAGAATAATGCCCGCCTTATGTATTAAGGAGAGATTCCCCCTCATGTGGTTCAAGAACCTGCTGACCTATCGCCTGACCCAGGATGTTCCATTCGAGCCTGAAGCACTGGAAGCCGCCCTGGCCAGCAAGCCGGCCCGCCCCTGCGCCAGCCAGGAACTGACCACCTACGGTTTCGTCGCCCCGTTCGGCAAGGGCGAAGACGCCCCGCTGGTGCACGTCAGCGGTGAATTCCTGCTGATCGCTGCGCGTAAAGAGGAGCGCATCCTGCCCAGCAGCGTGGTCAACGATGCGGTCAAGGAGAAGGTCGAGGAAATCGAGACCGAGCAGATGCGCAAGGTCTACAAGAAGGAACGCGACCAGATCAAGGACGAGATCATCCAGGCCTTCCTGCCGCGTGCGTTCATCCGCCGTTCGATGATCTTCGCCGCCATCGCCCCGCGTCAGGGACTGGTGCTGGTCAACTCGGCCAGCGCCAAGCGTGCCGAAGACCTGCTCTCCACCCTGCGTGAAGTGATGGGTTCGCTGCCGGTGCGCCCGGTCAGCGTGAAGATCGCACCGGTCGCGACCATGACCGATTGGGTCAAGTCGCAAAGCCCTGCCCCGGACTTCTTCGTACTCGACGAATGCGAGCTGCGTGACACTGCCGAAGACGGCGGCATCGTGCGTTGCAAGCGTCAGGACCTGACTGCCGAGGAAATCCAGCTGCACCTGAGCACCGGCAAGGTGGTCACGCAATTGGCCCTGGCCTGGCAGGACAAGCTGTCGTTCGTGCTGGACGACAAGACGGTGATCAAGCGCCTGAAGTTCGAGGAACTGCTACAGGAGCAGGCCGAGCAGGATGGCGGCGACGAGGCCGCGCAGCAATTCGATGCCAGCTTCCAGCTGATGATGATGACCTTCCGCGAATTCCTCCCGGCGCTGTTCGAGGCGCTGGGTGGCGAGGACATTCCGCAAGGCGTCTGAGCATAGCTGCAAGCTGCAAGCTGCAAGCTGCAAGCTGCAAGCTGCAAGCTGCAAGCAACATCAAAAGCCAGCGCGATGCTGAATGCAACACCGTCGCGCTTCAGCTTGGGGCTTGGGGCTTGAAGCCCTGGCTCTGACTTGCCCGCCAACCGCTAAATCGGCACCATGCACCGACAGTGGGGACGACCTCACGACGCACCGCGTGACCATTCCGGGGACGGCCCCATCCTTGAAAACGATGGAGACGTACCATGTCCTGGATCATCCTGTTCTTCGCCGGCCTGTTCGAGGTCGGCTGGGCGGTCGGCCTGAAATACACCGACGGCTTCAGCCGCCCACTGCCCACCGCCCTGACCATCGCCGCCATGGCCATCAGCCTCGGCTTGCTGGGCCTGGCCGTCAAAGAGCTGCCACTGGGCACCGCCTATGCCATCTGGACCGGCGTGGGCGCCGTGGGCACGGTCATCGCGGGGATCATTCTGTTCGGCGAGTCCATGGCCCTTGTCCGGCTACTCAGCGTGGCATTGATCGTCGCCGGGCTGATCGGGCTGAAGGTCAGCGCCAGCTGACCTTCTCCTTGGCGAGTCTCAGCGCAGATCGCCACGCAGCAGGCTCACCTGTTCACGCAGCGCATCCGGCTTGGCGGCCTCGGCCGGGACAGCCGGGCCCGCGACGAGGGTCACCCGCGACCATAGACGCTTGAACAATCCCTTGTTCGGATCGCGACTGAAGAAACTGCCCCACAGCCCCTGCAACGCCAGCGGAATCACCGGCACCGGAGTCTCCTTGAGGATGCGGTTGACCCCGCTCTTGAACACATCGATCTCACCATCGGCGCTGAGCTTGCCCTCGGGGAAAATGCACACCAGCTCGCCATCGGCCAGGTACTGGGCGATACGGGCAAAGGCTTGCTCGTAGGTGGCCGGGTCTTCGCGCAGACCGGCGATGGGGACGGCCCCGGCCGTGCGGAACACGAAGTTGAGCACCGGCAGGTTGTAGATCTTGTAGTACATGACGAAACGGATCGGCCGGCGAATGGAGCCGGCGATCAGCAACGCATCGACGAACGACACGTGGTTACACACCAGCAGCGCGGCGCCCGTGTCGGGGATGCGCTCAAGCTCACGGTGCTGCACCCGGTACATCGAGTGGCTGAGCAGCCAGATGAGAAAACGCATGGTGAATTCCGGCACGATGCGGAAAATATAGGCGTTGACCGCCACATTGAGCAGCGACACCACCAGGAACAGCTGCGGGATGCTCAGTTTGACGACGCTCAGCAGCACGATGGTGATGATCGCCGACACCACCATGAACAGCGCATTGAAGATGTTGTTGGCCGCGATTACCCGGGCACGCTCACCTTCGGCGGTGCGCGCCTGGATCAGCGCATACAGCGGCACAATGTAGAAGCCGCCGAACACCCCGAGGCCGATGATCGACAGCATGATCCACCAAGCTTCGCGCATGCCCAGCAGCGTCAACCAGCCGTGCGCGGTGCCGGTGTCGGGCACATCGCCCGAGTGCCACCACCACAACAGCCCGAACAGAGTCAGACCGAACGAGCCGAACGGCACCAGGCCGATCTCCACCTTGCGTCCGCTCAGGCGCTCGCACAGCAGTGAGCCGACGGCAATGCCGACCGAGAACAGTGTCAGCACCAGGGTCACCACGGTCTCGTCGCCGTGCAGCCAGTCCTTGGCATAGGCTGGGATCTGGGTGAGGTAGATGGCGCCGACGAACCAGAACCATGAGTTACCGACGATCGAACGCGACACCGCCGGGGTCTGCCTGAGCCCCAGGCGTAGCGTGGCCCACGACTGCCTGAAGATGTTCCAGTCCAGACGCATCTGCGGTGCAGCAGCCGTAGCCCGCGGGATCCAACGGCTGGCCAGGTAGCCCAGCACTGCTGTGCCGACCACCCCGCCCGCCACCACCGTGGCGTAGCTGGAGGAGGACATCATCACTCCGGCGCCAATCGTGCCCGCCAGAATCGCCAAGAAGGTGCCCATTTCCACCAGGCCGTTGCCACCTACCAGTTCTTCTTCGCGCAAGGCCTGCGGCAGGATCGAATACTTCACCGGGCCGAACAGTGCCGAGTGGGTGCCCATGGCGAACAACGCGATCAGCATCAACACCAGATGGCCGGTGACGAAGCCAACGGCGCCAGTGGCCATGATGACGATCTCGGCCAGCTTGATCGCGCGAATCAGCCGGTCCTTGGCGAATTTCTCACCGAACTGACCGGCCAGCGCCGAGAACAGGAAGAACGGCAGGATGAACAGCAAGGCGCACAGGTTGACCCAGATCGAGCGGTCGCCCTCGAGGCTGAGTTTGTACAGGATCGCCAGGATCAACGACTGCTTGAACAGGTTGTCATTGAAAGCACCCAACGATTGGGTGATGAAGAACGGCAAAAAGCGCCGCTTGCCGAGCAGGGTGAATTGCGAGGGGTGACTCATCGTCCGTGTACCTGATTGGGCTTTGTCATTGGAGGCACGCACAGCGCGTAAAGCCACAAATCTGCACGCGAAGCAGTGGTCAGGCAAGTCATGAAGCCAACGCATGGCACCCTTCAAACGCAGACAATATCAATGTGACATCATCTTTTCACACGTTTGGTTTCAGGTTTCGCGTATCCTTGCCGACAATTCATATAGATGACTACATCTAAAAAAGGAACAGACCTTCGGTCTCCTCCAATACCTCGGAAAAGGAGCTCAGCAGCATATGTTCAGGTGGTTCGGCGATTTGAAAATCGCGCACAAACTCGCCCTCGGCTTCGGGCTGGTGCTCGCGCTCGCCCTGGCGCAGTCGCTGGTCAGTTGGGACGGGCTTTCGAACCTGGTCCGACGCAGCGAGGTGGTGAATGCCGTCGCCGGACTCAACGATGCCCTGGGCGACTTGCGTGAGGCGCGGTTGCGCCACGCTATGAGCAACGGCGGCGAACCAGAGGCTGAGTCGCTGCAAAAAGCCCTCGACGCGTTCCAGACGCCGCTGGCCAAACTGCGCGCGCTCATTCGCACCCCAGAAAACCTGGCGATCCTGGGCAAAGCCGAGCAGCACCTGCAGACCTACGCTGGCAACCAGGCGTTGAGCGTCGAGGCCTATCGGAAAATGCGCGCGGCGCAAAAGGAAATGGGCAGCCTGGCCACCACCGCCTTCGCCGACATCGAGCAGATTCGCAAACAGGTACGCGCCCTACCCGACGCCGAGCAGCGTGCCGTGCGCATCGAGGCGATCAATCAGGTACGCGAGAACCTGATCCTGTTGCGCTACCACGTACGCGGCTACACCGGTAATACCAACGCCGAAACCGAAAAGCTGATGAATACGCAGATCGCCACCACGGTGAACGACCTGCCGACCCTCGTGGCGCGCTTCGACGGCAGCTATGCCGGGCAGTTCCAGCAGTTGCAAAACCAAGTTAGTACTTATGCCAGCGCCGTCGAAGCGTTTCGTGGTGAAGTCAGCAAACTGGTGGACTACCGAGCGGCCATGGGCGCTGACGTCGAAGGCTTGAACGTCTTGATCGGCCAGTTGCTCGACAGCCAGGCCAGGTTCGTGCGTGAGGACAGCCACTTCGCCAAGACCCTGCAACTGGCCACCACCGCCCTGGCCCTGCTGCTGGGCATCCTCGCCGCCGTGCTAATCGCCCGGCAGATCAGCCAACCGTTGCAACGCGTGCTGCAAGCCATGGAGCGCGTGGCCGCCGGTAACCTCACCGAGCAACCTGACAGCCCGCGTCGCGATGAACTGGGCCAGTTGCAGAACAGCCTGCGCAGCATGACCGCCAACCTTCGCCAACTGATCAGCGGCGTGCGCGACGGTATCGGCCAGATCACCAGTGCCACCGAAGCGCTGTCGGCGATCACCACGCAGACCAGCGCCGGGGCCAATAACCAGAAGATCGAGACCGACCAGGTGGCCACTGCCATGCAGGAAATGGCGGCTACCGTCCACGAAGTAGCGCGCAATGCCGGCGAGGCCTCGGTCGCCGCCAGTGCCACCGACCAGGAAGCCCGCGAGGGCGACAGCGTGGTCAACCGCGCCGTGGCGCAGATCGATCGCCTATCTAGCCAGGTGGACGCTACCAACCAGGCGATGGACGCCCTGCGTAGCGAGAGCCAGCGCATTGGCAAGGTAATGGACGTGATCAAGGCGGTGGCCGAGCAGACCAACCTGCTGGCGCTCAATGCTGCCATCGAAGCCGCACGTGCCGGCGAAGCCGGACGTGGCTTCGCCGTGGTCGCCGATGAAGTGCGTGGGCTGGCACAACGCACCCAGGCCTCCACCGAGGAGATCGAATCGGCGATCAGCAGCTTGGAGCAAGGCACCCGTTCGGTCAGCGACCTGATGGAGCAAAGCCAGAGCCTGACCGCCAGCAGCGTGGCGCTGGTGCGCGAAGCCGGCATGGCACTGGAGGGCATCACCCAGCGGGTTTCGGCAATCGAATCGATGAACCAGCAAATTGCCGCCGCCTCCGAGCAGCAGAGCGCCGTGGCCGAGCAGATCAGCCGCAGCGTGGTGACGGTGAGGGATATTTCCGAACAAACCGCCGAAGCCAGTCAGCAGACCTCGGTGTCCAGCGTGGAGCTGGCGCGCCTGGGAGGGCAGTTGCAGACGATGATCAGCCGGTTCCGCTTCTGATCGACACACACCATTACGGGGCACGCCAGCATGCTGACGTGCCCCGTAATACCTTCAGCTCAATCGAATCTGAACAATGCGCGCGCCGTGTCTACCAGCAGCGCCTGACGCAGCTGTGCCGAACACCCTAGCGCCTCGAACTGCTCCACCACCGAACTGAAGTTCACCGTAGACTCGTGCTGGGTGTGCGGCCAGTCGCTTCCCCACATCAGCCGCTCGGCGCCGTAGTGCGCCTCGAGCGCGCCCAGCGCCTGCTGGGCAAAACGCAGGTTCTCCCGTGGCGTACCTTCCAGGCGATAGATACCCGAGACCTTCAGCCACACCTTGCCCTCCCCGCCCAAGGTCAGCAATTCGGCGAAGCCCGGCTGCCCAAGGCCTCGACGGGCGTCGGCACGGCCAAAGTGGTCGATGACGATGTCCAGCCCGTACGGGCGCAACGCCCGCACCAGCGCTGGCAGGTCGGCCACCTGGCGATGCAGCTCCAGGTGCCAGCCTTGCTCGCCGATGCGCTCAAGCAGTGGCCGCCATTCGGCCGCCGTGAGGTCGGGCAACTGCACCTGGCCCATCAAGTTCAGGCGCACCCCGCGTACTCCCAGGCGCGCCATCTCATCAAGGGCTTCTCGCTCGACGTCCCGTTCGAGCATCACCACGCCACGTAGCTGTTCAGGCGCGGTGCGCAGCGCACTGAGCAGGTAGCGGTTGTCGGTGCCCAGAAAACTGGGCTGAACCAGCACGCCATGACTAAAGCCATGGCCGTGGAGTTGGGCAAGGTAGTCGCCCAGTGGCGCATCGTAGGCCGGTGCATAACGGCGCTCGGCCGCCAGTTGCAAACCTCGGCTAAAGACGTGTGCGTGGCTGTCGATGGCCGTGATCGGTGAAACAGGGACGTCAGGCATGGGGCTCTTCGGGAAACGGGGTTGAGGTCGACGTTTTCAGGATTGGGGCTGCTGCGCAATGCCGCTTCTACAGACGCATTCATCTGTAGGAGCGGCCTCGTGCCGCTAAGGGACCGCAAAGCGGTCTCAGGGTTTACTTGGCCAGCGCTCCAGCCACCACAGGCTCCGGCTTGGCTTCAAGGTTACGGCCACGGGTTTCCGGCAGGCACAGCGCGGCGATCACCGCCACGCCATAGGCGATGCCGGCATCGATGCCGATGGCCGCGCCCAGCGACATGGACTCGCTCATGTGGCCGACCAGGAACGGGAACACTGCCGACAGCACGCGGCCAAAGTTGTAGCAGAAACCCACACCAGCGCCGCGCACGTCGGCCGGGTACAGCTCGTTGAAGAACGCCCCGAGGCTGGCAGGGATGCCTGCGGCGAAGAAGCCCAGCGGGAAGCCCAGGAACAGCATCTGGGTGTTGCTCAGCGGGAAAAACACGTAGGCCTGCACGGTGAGTACGCAGCACACAGCGAACAGCAGGATGTTCTTGCGTCGGCCGATGCGGTCGATCAACAGGCCGCTGACCACACAGCCGCACCAGAAGGCAAAGATGATCACCGCCAGGTAGCCGCCGGAGTTGAGCACCGACAGGTTGCGCTCGGTCTTGAGGAAGGTCGGCAGCCAGGTCATCACCGCATGGTAGCCGCCGTGGGCGCCCAGACCGAGCAGACCGCCGAGCAGGGTCACACGCAGCAGTTCGGGGCGGAAGATGCCAGCCATGGACTTGAAGAAGCTGCCCGCAATGGCCTTTTCTTTTTGCAGGCGCTGGAAGCTGTCCGGCTCTGGCACATTGCGGCGCACCCAGATGATCAGCAGCGACGGCAGCAGGCCGACGAAGAACATCACCCGCCAGGCGAATTCCTGCGGCACCAGCGAGTAGATCAGGGTGAACAGCGCCACCGCCAGGCCCCAACCCACTGCCCAAGCGCTCTGCACCGTGCCCATGACCTTGCCGCGGTATTTCGGGTTGATGGTCTCGGCCATCAACACGGCGCCGGCGGCCCATTCACCGCCGATGCCGAAGCCTTGCATGGCCTTGACGAACAAAAGCGGGTAGAACCCGGTGACGAACGCCGAGAGGAAGGTGAACGTGGAGAACCAGAGAATCATCCACTGCAGGGTGCGCACCCGGCCGTAACGGTCGGACAGCGTACCGCCGAGCCAGCCACCGATCGCCGAGGTGACCAGGGTCACCGCGCTGATCAAACCGGCATCGCCTTTGCTGAGCGAGAACGCGGCGATCAACGCCGGGATGGCCAAGCCGAACATCTGCACTTCAAGTGCATCCAGCGACCAGCCGCCGAAACAGGCCCAGAACGTCTTGCGCTCCCGCGAGGTGATTTGGCGATACCAGCTGAACATGGTTGTTATCCTTCTAGTCGTGTTGTGTAGCGACCGGGCGCACCGAAGCTCTTGGCACGCGTCGGCCGGGCAGGCAGAACCACGGCGCCGTGCAGGCACGGCGCCGAACATCAAAGGGGGTAAAGCGTTTTCTTATCGAATGTCGATGCGGTAGCGGAAGTGCTGGGCATGACCGCGCGAACGCCGCCACTCCAGCGGCTTGCCTGCGTAGTCACGGGCCAGACGCTCGATCACCACCACCGGGCTGCCTTCGGGCAGTTGCAGCAGGCGCCCGTGCGCCGGGTCGACCGCTTCGGCGGTGAGGGTCTCCTCGGCAGCAGCCACGACCTGGCCGCACAGTTCTTCGTAGATCGGATAGAGCAGCGGGCCCTTGCGGTCTAGCTCGACCTCCAGCAGTGGCTGGAAGGTCTGGCGTGGCAACCAGATGTCTTCGGCCAGCACCGGCTGGGCGCCGAGCAGACGCAGGCGGATGATGTGGATGACCTCAGCCTCGGCTGGCAGCCCCAGGGCATGCGCCACCGCCGAGGGCGCGCGCATCGGGTCGATGGAAAGGATGCGGCTCTCCGGCACGGCGCGCTCGCCATTGGCCGACTCGAAACGGAAGAAGCGAAACAGCGAAGACTGGAATTGCGGCCGGCGAATGAAGGTGCCGCGACCCTGCTGACGTTCCAACACGCCCTCGGCTACCAACGCATCGACCGCCTTGCGCACGGTCCCGACCGACAGGTCGAACTCGGTGGCAAGCGCCGCCTCGGTGGGAATCGCCTCGCCCGGACGCCAACGGTTGTTGGCGATCTGCTCGACCAGGTGGTCGCGCAACTGTTGGTAACGGGGCAGGCGCGCATCGGCTGACAAGGCGTTCATGGGCGGCTCTCGGTGAATGTCATGTAGACATATATATGAATTTTTTCGAGAGTATTCCCCCTAGCAGGATGACTGTCAATCCTCCGGCTGTCGTCAGATTGGAAAGCCGCAGCCGGCACCCAGAAATTTTGATGGCCGCATAGCTGCCTATTTCTGGGTGCGCGGCTCAGGGTTGCAAGTCGGGGAGCGGGTTCATCACGAACCGGGCACCCGTTGAAATGATCTCAAGTATCACTGCATCGGGCTTGTAGCGCTCAACCAGGTCGGCGCGGAAGAAACCGTCCTGTGCATGCACCACGATGATGTTGCTGAAATGCGCCTTGAGGAACGGCAGCATTTCGTGGGAGAAGGAATCGCGAATCAACAACAGAGTCTTTCCCGACTTGGACTCGGTATGCAGGATAGCTGGCGCTGTCCAGTCATGGCGCTCACTCAAAAACGTAGTTTTGTCCGCCTCATGCTCAGGGACAGTTGCATAGGTCACGATAGAGGGCAGTCGATTCAAACCCAACATCAGAGCCATGTTTCTCGGTTGTTGCTCTGGCGGGATATTGACTGCCTTGAAGGCCGTGATCGGCAGCGGTGCCATATCTGGGAAATCTTCGGCCACTCGCGCCATAAGGGTCTTGTAACCGATGTATCCCCCTAGCCCGGTCCAATGGGTGTCATAACGCGAGTACAACTGCTCGATGTCCCCGCTGGCTAGCATTTCGGGACGCGGATCGACTAGTTGTGTGTAACCCGCTGCACGGGTGACCCGCAGGAAATCGTCGATTTCGGTGGTGACACGTCCCTCAGGCATCCAACCGGGGCGGTACTGCGCCAGAATGTCCTCCTTCACCGGCCCCATGATCATATAGAAAGGAATACCCCGGCCCTTGAGATATCTGACCCTCTGCTCGAAACCTTGCAACCAGATGGCAAGGTTGGCAGCGTCCATACGCACTTTACCGGCAGTAATCCCCAGATGGTCATCCGTATCGTAGAACAACCAGCCATCCTTACCCACAATGACTCGCTTGCTGCCACTGTATCCCAATTCGTAGCGGGCCATGTTGAGCGCCGAGATCAGGTAAGGACGGAGAGGGAAGTGGTCCGCCACATAACTGTCCAGCGTGGACGGAAGGCTAGCCCACTCCTTGATCGACGTCGGCAATGTCGGACGCTCGCTCAGCACCCGGTTCTCTTGAAGCTCGGGCGGCGTGAGCGGCAACAGCGGAAACACCAGCACCGCAATAACAATCGCGATCATGCTGAAAATGAGTGACCAGTCGCCCCTTTCTTGAGGCCGGCCCAGCGAAGATACGACAAAATTGTTCATCGTGGCCTCAGAATCGGAAGTAGAGGAAGGGATTGAGCGTGGTACTGGCCAACAAAGTCACACACAGGAGCAGACCAGTGATCAGGACCAGCGTTGGCAAGGCATGCACATAAACGGTTTCATGGCGTGCGGCAGGCAAAGAGGCTCCATGTATCTTTGGCATGCGTAGCTTTTCCAGCACTGCAGGTAGCACTGGGAAAGACAATAGGCAACCCAAAACAAGCGCGACCAATGTTTCGGGTGTCACCCACACCATCAACGGCTGCCAACTGGCAGGTTCGGCGCCAAATCCGGCGAGTGCCTTTACTACCATGCTGGCCTGCTGGAAATCGTGCGCACGGAAAAACACCCAGCCGACCATGATGACAGTCAGTGTGTAGAGACGCGCAATAATTTGTGGCGATGCTTCAAGTACACCTTTGAGTGCCACCCGCTCCAGAACCACGAAGAAGCCGTGGAACAGCCCCCAGAAGACGAAAGTCCACGCGGCGCCATGCCACAATCCAGTGACCAGGAAGACGATCAGCAAATTTCGAATGGTCTTCAACTCGCCGTAGCGGCTTCCTCCCAGAGGAATGTACACATAATCGCGGAACCAGAACGACAGCGACATGTGCCAGCGACGCCAGAACTCGGTAATTGATCGCGAGGCATAGGGATAGTCGAAGTTTCTGGGGAACCTGAAGCCCAGCATGAATGCCAGACCGATTGCCATGTTCGAGTAACCACAGAAGTCGAAATAAATCTGCAGCGTATAGGCCAACGTTCCGACCCAGGCCTCGAACGTGGTGATCTCCGACGAGGGCAACCCGAACAGGTGATCTGCGGCAGGTGCAACGCTGTTGGCAATCATGACTTTCTGGCACAAGCCAACGATGAAGTACTGAATCCCCACCGCGACGTGATGATGATTCATCGCACGGTGATGCAGTTCTTGCTGAATATCGACGTAGCGCACAATCGGGCCCGCGACCAGATGCGGGAACATCATCACATAGGTGGAGAGGCGCACAAAATTTCGCTCGGGCTCAATAGTGCCGCGATGTACTTCCACCAGGTAGGACACTAACTGGAAGATGAAGAACGAGATACCCAAGGGTAGATGCAAAGCAACATCGGGCGCCTGGAATTGCCCGACGCTGGCCGCGATATCCATCAGGAACTGGCTGTACTTGAAAACGGCAAGTACCAGTACGTTGCCCGTGACAGCAGCGGTGAGCAATGCGACCCGCACTCGACCACTCGCACCACCGATCAGCCGACCTGCGACACTGTTGAATGCCAGCAGTGCAATCAACAGAAAGATATAGTGGCCTTCACCCCAAACGTAGAAAATCGTACTGCCAGTCAGCAACACCGAGTTCCTGATGCCGGTCAAGTAGTAGAACAGCAAAAAAATCGGCAAGAAATAAAATATGAAGGCAACCGAGCTGAAAACCATAACCTCTCCATTTGTCGTCACTGGCACGTCAATGCCCGTGCTCGCCGCCCACCAGGGCTTGCGGCCACGGATGTTAACGCATTTGCCTTTTGCAAGAACAGAAATGGCGGCCCTGAAAACCGCTTACCTCCCCTTGCGATCACACGCAGCGGTTCAAGCCCGACAGGGACCCAAAAGGAATCCTGAGCAGGCACGCAGTGCTCCGCCATTGCCACCAGCAATTGCAACACTCTAGAATCCCCCCGGCACGGCAAGGCACCACTTCGACGGAACGAATTCATAACTCTGCTTACCCACCCGGTCATCGAGCACAGCGGTTTCCGGAGCAACGCAACGGCGTACCCCCATGACCCTCTCAGAAGCAAAAATTGCTGTCATTATTCCCTGCTACAAAGTCACCTCGCATATTTTGGGTGTCATTGACGAAATCGGCAGTGAGGTCATCAAGATCTACGCGGTGGATGATGCCTGTCCGGACCGCTCCGGAGACTTCATTGAGGCCCACTGCAGCGACCCGCGCGTCGTTGTCGTGCGCAACGCTCAAAACCAAGGTGTGGGCGGTGCGGTGATGGCCGGCTACCAGGCGGCGATTGCTGACGAGATGGACATCTTGGTCAAGATCGACGGCGACGGGCAGATGGACCCGAGCCTGCTACCGGACTTCGTCGCCCCGATCCTCTGTGGAGAAGCCGACTACACCAAAGGCAACCGCTTCTTCGACCTGGAAGAAATCCGCCAGATGCCGAAGGTTCGTTTGTTCGGCAACGCCGCCCTTTCGTTCTTGACCAAACTGTCATCCGGTTACTGGGATTTGTTCGACCCCACCAACGGCTATACCGCCATTCATCGTGACGCTGCCAGGCATCTGCCCTTCAACAAGATCAGCCGGCGCTACTTCTTCGAGACCGACATGTTGTTCCGCCTCAACACCTTGCGGGCCGTGGTCATCGACATCCCGATGGACGCAAGGTATGCCGACGAAGTCAGCAACCTGAAAATTTCGAAGATCGTTGGCGAGTTCCTCGTTAAACACATGCGCAACATGGGCAAGCGTATTTTCTACAGCTACTACTTGCGCGATATGTCACTGGCGTCCCTTCAGCTCCCATTGGGCCTACTGCTGGTGGGACTCGGCGGGCTGTTCGGGCTCTCTCACTGGATCAGCTCGATCAACTCGGGAGTACCCACGCCTGCCGGTACGGTCATGCTGTCCGCATTGCCAGTGATTCTAGGCACCCAGTTCATCCTGGCTTTCGTCGGCCACGATGTTCAAGCCGTCCCCAAGCGGGCATTTCATCTGCAACGCAAAAGCAAAGCCGCCAAAGAGCCGAAACTAAAATGACTTACTTCATTGCGCTCATCTGCGTCATCGGCATTGCCGCTGGTCAGATCCTGTTCAAGCTCAGCGCCGCCACCCTGCAACGTACCGGCAGTTTTTTCCACCTGAGCACGCTTTCGACGCTATTCGCTGCGTTCGCCCTGTACGGCATCACGACCATTGCCTGGGTCTGGGTGTTACAAAAAATCGAACTGGGCAAGGTGTACCCGCTGATGGCAATGGCTTTTGTCCTCGTTCCGATTGGCAGCCATCTGATATTTGGCGAGAAATTCCAAGTCCAATATTTCATCGGCGTGGCTGTCATCATCACGGGTATCCTCATTACCGTGAAGGCCTGAGGGCGCTCCCCCTCAGGAAACCCAAAAGGCCTACCAGATCAGATCTGACAGGCCTTTTGGGTTTTAGAGCGCTTGACTCAGATGCGCTTTCGAGCACCGCCCAGCAATACGACCAGCGCCAGCAACATGACCAGCGGAATCCCGCCGAATAGATACCTGAAATCGGCTGCAATCGCAGTCGGCAGATAAGAAGCGTATAGCAGCGACGCCGCCAGAGCGATCAATCCACCGATCACCAGCAGACGCCGTTGCAGGCACGCGACGGCACCCACGACGACAACCACCGCCAGTAAGCTGAACCAAAAGACATGGCGATAAAGCACAGTGGCAAAGAAGCCTCGAGCAATGTCATAGATCAACTGAGTGCGTTGATTACGCCCCTGCTCCATCCCCACCTGCGCCAAATAGTCGGCATTGCCCTCGACGCCGATGTGAATCGGCAAGGTTCCTTCGATACCGTCCAATCCCATCAACTTGGAATATGCAGCAAGCCGGTGCTTGAGATAGGCGCTGGGATTCTGCTTGAGCATAGCCCACCAAGCTTGCCTAACCTCGTCATTGGAGAGCCCGGAGAGCCATTCGTCGATGAATGGCGTATGACTAAGAGTATCCACGCGCTCTGGAGTATAAGCAGATCTGACCGCGTTCAACTGTTCGGGCGTAATCGGCAGTACATATTCTTCAGCGCTGCGGGACGACTGGCTGACCATACCCGCCAGATCGAAAGTCATTAGGCTACGTAAACCAACGGAAGATGCCACATACGCTGGCGGCTTAATTGCCTTGTCAACCGCACGCGACAACAGGCTCTCAACAGTCATGAACGCTCCAAACACAACGAGCGCCAGCACAATGCCCTGCCGCAACTGACCACGCCACAGCGCTGCTATCACAGCCAGTATTACCAGAGGAACCATGAAAACTCCCTGCTGGCGCGTGATCAACGCACCTGCCAGGAGCACCAAGGCAACCAGTGCACAAGCATATCGGCGAAAAGCACCGCCTGCGCTTGCTGCAATAGTGAAGGCACAGCCACTGGTCAGCAGCGAGGCAAACAACACATCCTTCCAGACAATACCCGCATACAGAAACACCATGGGGTTAAGAATCACCAGCAACGCCAGCGCTGCGCGCCATGTTGGCAGTGGACCCAAGCCACGTACTTCCCTCATGAGCGCAATCGAGACTGCCACCAGAGCAAAACTGCCGTATAACAGCACCGTGTTGATCATCACCAACAGCGAGGTGGCGACTGAGCCGCCCCCCAGCCAATGCAGCAATGCCGACATAAAGGGTGGATTGAAGCTGATCGACTGTCCGGTAAGTGCCTCGAATAGCTGTACGCTGGTGTCCATCGAAACTTGGCCAGGAGCATGCAGGGCAATCGTGAGGCACGCCATCATACCTGCGACAATTGCAACCATCACGGCAACCCTGCGTGATGAGACATAGGCTAGGCTCTGACGCCGCTCAATTCCGGCCAAGGTCACAGCCTCACCTTTCAACGGATGGCTGGCAGTCATTTCGAAACCCGTTTGACGATTCCAGAAACGCCTTCGGTGCGAAGCACTTCCCAGGTCCGGCGGGCAAGATGAGCCGCATGCAGGGGGTTGTCCATTACATTTCCAAGGTGCTCACGCACCCGGCCGGCATTCACCGTAGCCCCGCTGTTACCGGCCCGATAACCAGGTGTCAGTGCACGGGTCAAGCGAAGCATCGCCTCACCCTGCGTTTGCTCCTCGAACAGTTCAGGATACTCCACTCTTCCCTGGGACTCCCACCAACCCTTATAGCCACCATTGACGGTCGAGAACGGATCAGGGAACGCCTGCTGTAGGTCCAAGCGTTCGCGATAAACAAGACGAGCCGGCTTACTGATCGGGCTGCCGTCTTCGAATCGCGAGAACGCCCACACGACCTGGCTCAGCGGATCTTTGCCAAGTAATGCAATGGTTTCGGTATACCACTGGATCAGCGCTTGTACGGTTTCCTGCCCGGCTGCATTCTTGCGTGCCATGACGCGGTGATCGCCACTGTCAAAACCTGTGAAATGGTAAAAGCCCAATGGCTGGCCGTCGACCATGACAGCATCCGGCAACTGCCCAGTAATCTGTCGTGTGGTCATGTTCCAGGGAGCCACATTCAGACGCGAAGTACGCAGGATGCAGACACCATCAAAGAACGCGGGAACCAAATCGATCCAACGTTGGTCTGTAAACAGGCCATTGTGGATCTCAGCGCGACAGAAGTAGTACAGGCGATCAGACCACCACCGCGCAAACTGCTTGCCTACATCGGTCGGCGCAACAGCGACAAAACCAAGATTATAGATTCCATGCTTGAGACTGGAAATCTCGTTATCCATGATGGCAGTGAGCGTTGGCTCCGGGACAACCTGGTGTGGCGTTAGAGCGATGTTGGAATGACCGATCGCCTCAACAACATCATTCAAGGGCGAAAAGAGTACGGTATCCGGGTCCAGATAGATCACACCGGCACAATCATCCCGTTCCAGCAATTGCGCCAGTAGGAATGGCTTGATAGCCGTCGAAAGCTCGACAATCGTATGACAGAACGCCCACCCCACAGAATCGGCAATACCAAGACTGCTCAGAGGGTGAATTTCATCGAAGGGTTCGCCCGACAGATCGAGGCCGGCGGGAATTTCATCCGACAAAGCCAAGTGAACGACCCAATCAGGATGAAACTTGCGAATCGACTCGATAAGTGCACGAACCTTTGGGATGTAATTGCAAGCAGCGCTCGTGTAGACGTGAATTTTTTTCAAGAGAGAACCTTAAGACTAAGCGGATGTAAGTGGCGATCGAAGGCAATGAGTTCCTGCATTAATCCAGGCCCATCTTGCCGCAGCGCGACACGCCCTGCAGACTGGCTACGTGCAAGATCGGCTTGCGCACCCAAGTCCAGACACATAAACGGCAGCCCCATGGACACAATTTCATGGGCGACGTAGGAGAAAGTCTCAGGACAGATAGATGGTAAAAGGGCGATGTTTATTTTGTGCTTTTCAACGATCTTCGGTAGATCATCCTGCGCGTAAGGGCCTGTCTGACTGACTACACCAGGCGGACAGGCAGCATCCACACTGCCGATCACCACAATCTTCATCTCAACCCCTGCATCGATAATTGCATTGGCCAAATCAACCACCACGCTCGCGCCCTTGTGATAGGAAATTGAGCCAATCACACCCACCGTCAGACACGCCCGTTCCACCCGGGTATCGCGCACAGGTCTCAGCGGTTCGACCTCATGGGGAATGAGCGTAGCGCGCTCGGCAATGCGCGGATAAGCTCGCGCCAGCAACCGCCAAGTGGACTGGGAAAAACAACGGACTTCATCGGCCACGTCAAGAAGCTCGCCCCACAGTGCTCGCCAACTGCCCATTGAGCGTTCACCAGTCAGAGATACGAAGCCATCTTGATGGGCTGCCAAGCACTCATTGCAGCGATCGGAGGAAGGGATACCGCAGAACTTGCCGGCGTCGTCCAGCAGGAAGGGTGAAGGGCACACAAGGAAGTAATCATGCATCACCACAATCAAGTCGGCACGTGACCTGGACTTTATATCCAGCAACACTTGCTGCAACTGTCTAGGGCGTGGGAAAGACACTGCACAATTGAAGAAAATTTGCTTGATCGAGGCACTTTCGACAATTGGCCCCAGACTTTCCAGAGACTCTAGTTTCGACAGGATTGTACCCTGGCGATCACGCACCTCAATGAAAGCGATCATGGATGCCATACGAAAACTGACCAGCACGACGGTTTGCCCATCGGCCAACCATTGGGCGACCTGCGTCTCCCGGTAGTGGTTGGCACCGCCCCCCATGGAGTGATCAATCAGTATCAGGCAATCGCGCCCCTTGAGTCGGGCAGCCACGGCAGCCTCGTCGGCACTTCCGAAGCGCGGATTGCGACGACCATAGCCAATCGTTTTTCGCAGCAGAAGCCTAAACTTCCCCTGGCGCAAGTAAGCACAAGCGCGCCTGAAGAGATAACGATGCTCTGAAACACCTGCCCGCGGCGAGGACTCATCCGAAACCCTCACCAGATCCCTGCGCACCTCGCGTCCATCACCAAGCTTAAATACCAACTCAACGCTTTGCGGCGCATCGTCGGGCCAACCAGCCATCAGCATGAAGCCTGAATGAGCGGCTTGAGGATGATCCGAAAATGCGATTGCCACATCCTCACGAGCACGTCCAGTCGATACCTGAACTGTCTGGCGGGTTCCGTTGGCATGGCAGACCTCGAGCGAGGCCCGACAAAGAAGCCCCTGTGGGTCCAATGCCCAACCAAAGCCGAAAACCCCATGCGAATGCCAGGCAATATGGTCCACCTGGCAGATCAACGTGTCAGGCAACACCTGCGGCTGCAGTCCTTGCTCTATATCGGTAATCACTTACGTGCCTTTAAGTTTCCTGCGATACCGAATGCGTAGCAACCAGACGTTGTGCCTGAGCTAGCGAATCGGCTACCTGTTTCAACTCTTCGTTTAAACGATTGATTTGCTCAAGCCGGCTGAAAGCAAACTGCTCCGCTTGAGCCAGCCCGGCTGACAAAGCGCGCTCACGCTCAAGATGCTGGCGCCCCAACAACTCAATCTCTGCCTGTCGCTGCAAGGCAAGCCGCTCCAAATCCTGGATCTGGTTACGCTGGGAGGACAACTGGCAAGCCTGCTCCTCCACAATCTGGCGGGCATGCACCAAACCTTCTGTCGTACGACCTACCTGCTCATCAAGCGCCTGCATCTGCTCCAGCCGCTGATGAGCCAGTGTTTCGAGATCTGCTATACGCCTCTCTTGCACCGCGACCTGAGTGGATTGCATATTCACAACACATTGCTCAGCATGCGCCAACGCCGCGCCAGTAGCATGCAGTTGCGCATCCAATCGTTCTATAACTGCCAAACGTTCGAACGCAAGCGCTTCGCACCGCTCAAGACCGAACGAAAGCTGCTTAACGGTCTCTTCGAGGATTGCCTTATCATGGCTCCATGTAGTTGGCTGCTCAGCATGTTCAAGCATTTGCTGGCGATGCAAGGCCAACTGCTCTGCGAACGCCAACGCCCCACTGGTTTTTTTGAGTTGGCTATCGAGTTTTAGCACTTGATCGAGACGATCAAATGCCAGACGCTCCGATACCGCCAGCGCTTGGCTCAAACTCCCTATGCGACCTTCAAGAACAGAAAGCTGACTATCACCATCAAAGAATTGTCGAATTAGCGACAGACGCGGCAACACCAGCTCCTCAAATTCTCCTTGAATCGATAACCACTGGGGGTCAACCAAAGCTGCCGAGATAGAGCCCCGACAGGCTGCCACAGCCTGCCAGTAATCGAAAGCTCGCATCACCAGTGATGGTATCCGATCAGCGTAGCCAGCATCCCCGTGGCTCAACTGGGGAGCGATAAAATCCGATGCGAAGTGATTGATCGTCTCATGATCAGGTGTCAACCCCACCCACTCAGCCACACCAATCATCGTCGGTGCTGGAGAGCGCAACAACTCAGCAAAATCGATCATATATGAATCAGATCGCTCATCGACATATTGCAGGCTGCCGAGCAAATGAGTGAACCAAAGCCAGGCAGATCGCTCAACGGAGATACCATCTCGGCGCGCAAGCGAGTGAGCGACCTCAGCCGGGTTACGCAGCACCAGGAGCAATCGCGGAAAAATCTCTCGCGATGCCAGTAGCGGCTTCCAGAAAGCGCCCAGCAAGCACATGCGAGGGTCTTTGAAGCCCCATAGCGCGGCATCACCGAAAATATCGTCGAGCAAGTCAACGGCAGCGGCGTTCTCGCTCTGCCACACATGCGTCGCTTCAGGTCCAGGCAGCGTCACAGCATCCCAGCGCAATCCGCCAAGGCTAAGGAGGCGATTGTTGAACTCAACGATTCGCCTCTCCTCGAAGTAGCCTTTCGGATTCCACTCATCCGCCTGCAGCAATGCACTGCCCATCACTACGCCAAGCTGTTCGAGCCCGGCAGCCACCGCGCTGGTACCGCTGCGATGCATACCCAATACGAGCACCGAACGACCGCCCATGCCACCTTGACCGGCTATCAACGAATCTTCTTCCATTGCGAGAAGTCTTCTCCGAGAAACTGACTCAGAGCATCAATCTTATCAGCGTAAAGCTCAAGGAGCACTTCAGCCAGAGCAGCGCTCAACGCATGGCCTCCACCCTCAAATACGGGTCTGGACAACGCCTCTCGGTGGCTCTCATCAAAGAGATCATCCAAACCAATATGCCTCAGAACCTGGTTAGCCAGCGCCACAGGCTCATTGACGACCTCTTCGTATCGCGCCAGCAGAAACTGTTGTGCAGGATAAACCGCCATCCAATTTTTCAGACAGGTGGTGTAATCGCCACGTTTCAGCGAGCCCTGTGAGCGAAAATGATCGATGAACCATTGGTCCGAGGCTTCGGAAAACTCCATTTCAGCTCGACGAAGCGCCATCCGCGCCGATGACCATGCACGTTGAATCGGGTTACGCATCAGATAAACCAAGCGTAACTCCGGAAAATGCTGATGGATTTCCCGAATTGTTTCCGGAGCAAGGATCGCATAAGCAGGAGTGATATCACCATTACACCGATCAGCGCTGAACAATGCTTTGTACCAGGCCACACCATTTCTGTGATGCGCATCCCAGAAATGTACTTCTTTGCCACCAGGAAAACCGACCGATGGATGTTGGCTTAGCACTTCGTGCAACCAGCTCGTACCACTTTTCTGTGCGCCGATACCGACAAACTTCAACATCCCGCTTACCCCATTAGCGACCATTCCGGAGAACAGGAAAAATCCACAACACCAAGACCAAAACGGTCAGGTTGTGGATTGACTCTGAAACACAGCGCATCCACCAGTCTATGCAAATGGTGAAAGCCCTCTCCACAATCGCCCGAGACACCGGCATTGAGGAAGTACACGCCCTCATTCAATCTGCAAACGAAACTATACTCCATCAATAATACAGAACCCGCTTCAACATGAGAAATTCCGTCAAATACTTGCTTGGCCGAGGTAGCGCCACCCAGCTCAACACCCGTGGTAGTTTTGACCAACATGCCAAAGCGCACATTGTTCGCAGAGCGCTCGAATTTTACGAGATACTGATAGCGATAGCGCTCGCCAGCCTTGAGACAATTCACCTGCTGACCGTGAGCATTGATTATCATCGGACTGCTAATATATGCACCACGAGACTCGTAGGACAGAGCAGTTTTGGAGACCAAGTGAGGATCAAGATAATCCTCACCCGGCGCGGCGACCAACTCGCTGGACGCTCGCGGTAAGTCACCGCTGGGCACAACCTCACCCTGACCATCGAGCAAACGCTGACGTATTTCGCCTGCTTTGTCAGGAGGTGCATTGAGCAGACGTTGATACAACCCAACTACGGCCTTGGGCGAACCTTCACTGAGCTTGCGGCCAGCGTCTAGCAGAATGGCGCGGTCGCACAAACTCAATACGGTATTACTGGCATGGGAAACAAAGAGAATAGTCGCCCCCTGCGCTTTAATATTTTCGATGCGAGCATAGCATTTTCTTTGAAACAGCTCGTCACCGACTGCAAGTGCTTCATCAACGATCAGTATCTGCGGATCCACGTTGATGGCCACAGCGAAAGCCAGTCGAACTTTCATTCCACTTGAATAGTTTTTTACCGGCTGATCTATAAAATCACCAATCTCCGCAAAGGCTTCGATAGATGCAAAACGCTCTGCGATTTCAACGTCACTGAGCCCAAGTACCGCAGCATTCATAAAAACGTTTTCGCGACCACTGAAATCCGGGTTGAAGCCTGCTCCCAGTTCAAGCAAAGCTGCAATGCGCCCATGAGTCAAGACTTCGCCACTACTGGGCGTCAACGTCCCGCAGATGATCTGCAGTAACGTCGACTTTCCACTACCATTGCGTCCGACGATGCCAACTGTCTCACCCTTGTTGATGACCAACGACACACCGTCAAGCGCAACAAACTCTTTGTAGCACGGCTTCCTGCGAAAGGCCTGCATCAGGCGAGCCCGCGGACTATCGTATACTCGGAAGCGTTTACCAATATTGCTGACTTTTATCGCAACTTCAGAGGACATCGGCAAAACCTCGACGAGCTTTCTGGAAACAGATGAACCCCCCCCAGAACACACCCAAAGAACAGATAAAATACTGCAACAAACCAACAAAGTCAGGTAACTGCCCCCATATCAAAACCGCCCTGGACTGTTCAATAACGAATGTCAGGGGGTTGAGCATAATCAATGGACGCACACTAGCCGGCAGCGACTCGACAGGGTAGAACACCGGCGCCAAAAACAACAGTATGGTGGTGACAATAGATACCGTCTGACCGACATCTCGCAGGTATACGCCCATGGAAGCCAACACCCACGCAACCCCAATAGAAAGCAAAATCAACGGAGCGACTACTAGCGGAAAGAAAATCACCTGCCAAGCGGGCATACCGATGAGTACAACGTAAGCCAGTAACCATACGACGAGACTAACCAGTGCATGAAATGCTGCCACACCGGCAACCACCACAGGCAAAATTTCGAGCGGAAAGACAACTTTTTTTACATAATTTACATTATGGTTAATCACATCAGCAGCACGATTTAGAACTTCCGAAAACAAACCGTGCACAATCATGCCAACAAATAGCACAATTGCAAACATCACCTTACTTTCCTCTGCCGCATGCTCGCCCCCCCAGCGGGCCTTGAATGCGATGGAAAAGACAAACGTATAAACGCTCAACATAAGCAAGGGATAGACAAATGACCACCCCAACCCCAAAACCGAGCCCTTGTATCGACCAATAACGTCACGCCTGATCATACGAATAACCAATTGCCGGGAACGCCACAAACTTTCAACCATGGCACGAGGAGAAAGCGAAGGCAAAGCATGAGGATTCACTAATTTTCCGCTCCGAATACTGAAGCGCGGGGAATAGCATCGCCTCTGATAGAGATACACA
Organism: Pseudomonas sp. NY15463; assembly: GCF_048068415.1. Taxonomy (NCBI): domain Bacteria; kingdom Pseudomonadati; phylum Pseudomonadota; class Gammaproteobacteria; order Pseudomonadales; family Pseudomonadaceae; genus Pseudomonas; species Pseudomonas sp. NY15463. The sequence goes on along the minus strand of NZ_JBLUQD010000010.1, from coordinate 82,100 downwards.
TCATGATGAAATCCAGTCCAATGTGTTCATACTGCTCGTTTCTGATTTGGGGCTACGCAGCCCAGCATGCTACTGACGCGCGAGGGGTGCAGGCTACTCATTACGCGTGCCGCCGTCATCCGTCCGGCACAGGAAACCCATATACGATACGTCTTTTTTTGCTCAAGTCCCAGCAAATTGCTGAGCGCCGCACGCGCTGTGGTAGGATGGTGCGGCAGCCCCTTAATACCAACGGCGCGGCTGATCGCGACAAGCATTTGTAGCGCAGCGAGCAGCAGACCGTGTAAAGCCAGCAGCCCCATGGAGAGGCACGTGTTGAGCGAAACCTACTACTATCAAACCTCGGTATCGCGAGATGCGAGAGCGCATCTCAAGCAGCAACGGCCCAGCGCAATATGGATGACGGGCCTCAGTGGCGCCGGCAAGTCGACGATAGCCAATGCACTCGAAGTGGCACTGGCTGCACAGCACAAACATACCTACCTGCTGGATGGAGACAACATCCGTAGCGGCTTGTGCCGTGACCTGGGCTTCAGCGATCAGGCGCGAGAAGAAAATATTCGCCGTGTTGCCGAGGTTGCCAAGTTGTTTGTCGACTCAGGCCTAATCGTCATTACAGCCTTCATTTCGCCCTTTCTGCAAAACCGAGCAGCAGCCCGGCAAATCATCGGCGATCGTGATTTTATCGAAGTTTTCATTGACACCCCACTTGAAGAGTGTGAGCGCCGAGACCCAAAAGGACTTTACAACAAGGCTAGAAACGGCCAGCTAAAAAGCTTCACCGGCATTGATTCAGACTATCAGCCGCCTCTGAATCCAGACATAAGAATTTGTACCGTCGAAGAATCCGTTGAGGATGCGGTCAGGCGTATCATGGATTTCCTAACAGCGCGCGCATGACGCCCCATGAGATGCAACAGACCATAATGCGCTCACCCCTTACGAAAAATTATACGCAATCAAGGCATCATGACTCAATCAAAAAATGGACGGCGCGAGAGAAAAGCCACTCTCCATTACATTCCAATAAAAATTATGCCTCCATTTAATAGCCGCCTTTCCGTCGGCACAAAATTAGCATCAGATAGGAAAATAGCCGACTCGCTACGGATGGCGCATCATGAATAGTGTTTACCATAGTACTGAGGGTGATTCATACAACACATCCGGCGAGCACCCCACAGGACCGACAGGCAACGTTGCGCATGTCGCGATCCTGATGTGCACGTACAATGGCGCCAAATTTTTACCACAGCAACTTGAGTCCTTTGTTCGGCAAACTCACACTCAATGGTCGCTGCACGTCTCTGACGATGGCTCATCGGACGAAACACTCTCTCTACTAGAAACCTATACCCTCTCCAATCGTCGGCAAAAATGCCAAGTGATCGAGGGACCTAGAGCGGGCTTCGTACGAAATTTTCTATCTTTAAGCTGCCGCTCGGACATTCAAGCAGACTACTACGCTTGGTCCGATCAAGACGATATATGGAAAGATGAAAAACTAGAGGTTGCCGTAAAGTGGATGCAGGAGGTGCCCCCACATATACCGGCCATTTATTGCGGACGCACCCAACTCATCGATGAGGATAATAGCCACATTGGCATGTCTCCGAATTTCTCTCGCCCGCCCCACTTCAAAAACGCTTTAATACAAAGTATTGCTGGAGGCAATACCATGCTTTTCAACAAAGCAGCGCGGGCGCTAATCGTTAAAGCCGGGGCACACCTTACCGTTCCTTCGCATGACTGGTGGTGCTATCAACTGGTCTGCGGGGCTGGGGGCATCGTGCACTACGACCCGGTCCCTCAGGTGCTCTACCGGCAGCATACCGGCAACATCATAGGTAGCAACGCCGACTGGCGGGCGCGAGCACAACGCCTTGTGATGGTTTTCGAGGGTCGATTTTATGACTGGAACACTCAAAATATAAAAGCGCTCGAATCGATGTGCCACCAACTTAGCGAGGAACACCGCAAAACACTCGCGCTCTTCAAACGCACTCGAAAACAGCGGCTGCCTGCACGCGTTTTGAATATGCTCAGGACAGGCCTTTATCGCCAGACACTCCTCGGTAACTTAGGGCTAGCCTTGGCGACACTGCTGCGGAAGATCTGACTTGGTCGCATGCAAGACGAGTAGCGAAAAAGAGTAGGCAGGCACACAGGCAACATATCTAACTTCGACTGACTGCGAGCGACCGGGAACTTTTCTCTTCTGAACTCCACCAGACCATTCTCTTTACCTTCAGCAATGCTACTGATAGCGCTACCTCAGCGCATGGCGATGCACGGCGAGACGAACAGCTCGCCGCACCATGCCCCGCGCACGGTACGGCTGGCCACCAGCACCCAAAGCATTGCCAGCGCCACCACCAGCACCTGAGCGAACACGCTGAAGAACCCAAGTCCCAGCCACTGAGCAAGCTTGAAGGTGGCCATGCAGTACACCCCAAGCGGAAAGGTGAAGCCCCACCAGCCCAGGTTGAACGGCATGCCCTGGCGCAGGTAGCGCAGGGTGATTAGCACCGCTGTCAGCAACCACCACAACCCCGCGCCCCACAGCACGATCCCCGCCACCAGGCCCAGGCCGCGGGCCACCTCGCCCAGGCTGCCCAGACCGTTGGCGGCGAACACCGCCGGGGCGTCGCTGCCGAGTACCAGCATACCCAGGGCACCGGTGCCGATCGGCCCCAAGGCCAGCCAGCTGGACGCCGCCATATTGGCCGGAGGCAGCTTGTGCAGCGCCATGCGCAGCATGAGGATGGTGAGGATGCTGAACGCCACCGGCAACGACACCGCCCACATCACGTAGCTGGTCACCAGCACCTGGAACTGCCGGTGCGCATCCGCCAGATGCGGCGCCAGCAGGCCACCGCTGGCGGCGGCCACCTCCGCCGCCACCACCGGCAGCAGCCACACGGCGGTCATCTGGTCGATGCTGTGCTCCTGGCGGGTGAACATCAGGTACGGAATCGCCACGCCGCACAGCAGTGCCAGGCCCACGTCCAGCCACCACAGCGCTTGCACCCATGGCACCACGGCTTCGCCCCAACGGGCTAGGCCGAACACCAGCGCACCGTTGAGCAAGGTGGCCAGGCCCATCGGGATGGTGCCGAAGAACATCGACACGGTGGAATGCGCGAAGATGCGCCGCGCCTCGTCGAAGAACAGCACCCAACGCGCGCCGTACAGCACGCAGAACAGAACGAACAGGCCGATGCTCAACCACCACAGGCCCTCGGCCAGACTATCGAGCAGCGGGATGCGCAACTGATGGAAGGCCAATGCCAGTACGCCGGTGCCCATGGTCGCGGCGAACCAGTTGGGGGTGAACTGGCGGATCACTTCGAGGGGATGGGCCAGTTGGCTGAAGGGGCGCCAACTGGCGGCGCGGGGCTGGGTGCAGGGCATGGGGTTGTCTCCGGCCTTTTGTAAGGTGGATTCATCTTATGCCGTAAAAGAATATCTATATAACGCGTATTTTCTCTAACTGTTATCTGCTTTACAGATATAGGCTTAACCCTGCGCCCTGGCATATGCTTGGGCCGGCTTTCCGCTCACAAGGATGCGTCATGCTTGCCGCTCTCAAAGGCTACCCCCAGCCAGTACGCCTGCTGCTGATCACCACCTTCACCCTGACCCTGGCGCGTGCACTCACCCTGCCCTACCTGGTGGCCTACCTGTCGGCACACATGGACCTGTCGGTCGCCCAGGTCGGCGTGCTGGTCGGCGGCGCGATGTTCGTCTCGTCGGCCTTGGCGCTGTATGGCGGGCACCTGGTCGATACCCTGCGCAACCACACGCTGATCGTCAGTTGCACGCTGCTGTTCGCCCTGTCTTTCGTGGGCATCGTGGCCAGCACCACGGCGCTGCCGTTCTTCTGCTTCCTGGTCCTGGCCTACCTGGCACAGACCGTGGTGGACCTGGCCGCCAAGGCTGGCTTCTGCGCCCTGCTGCCGGTCGAGGCACGCGGCGAGGTGTTCGCCATCAAGTACACCCTTAACAACATTGCCTGGGCCGGCGGGCCGATGCTTGGGGTGCTGCTGATCGAAGCCAGCGACCATCTGCCCTTCTACCTCTCGGCCCTGATCGGCCTGGGCCTTGGCCTGTTCTACCAACGCCTGGGCGAGCGCGAGCTGCTGAGCCGCACCGACGAAGCACCTGCGGCAGGCTTCGTGCAGGTCGCCTTGGTGCTGCTGCGCGATCGACGGCTGGTCTGCTTCACCTTGGGCGGCGTACTCAGCGCGGTGGTGTTCGGCCAGTTCACCGCCTATCTGTCGCAGTACCTGGTCGTGACCACCCAGGACCCGGCGCGTGTGGCACGCCTGGCCGGCTATCTGGTAAGCACCAACGCGGTCACGGTGATCGCCCTGCAATACCTGGTCGGCCGGCGCATCACCCGCCAACACTTGATGCCCTGGTTGCTGGCCGGAATGGGGTTGTTCATCGTCGGGCTGCTGGGATTCTCGGTGGCCGACTCGGTGCCGACCTGGTGCCTGGCCATGCTGGTGTTCACCCTCGGCGAGATCATCGTGATCCCGGCCGAGTTCATGTTCATCGACCTGATCGCGCCGGAGCCACTGCGCGGCATTTACTATGGCGCGCAGAACCTGTCCAATCTGGGGGCTGGGTTGGGGCCGATGCTGGTGGGCGCGACGCTGGGCTCGATGACGCCGCAGGCGGTGTTCTACCTATTGATCGGATCGGTGCTGATGGCGACGGTTTTCTATTGGCTAGGCACGCGCACCCCGTTAAAACGCTGAGGTCGGCGCGGACTGCGACGTCCTGCCACTGCGACCATGGTCTGCGCTGACGAACCCTGCGCTGCGTGCCAGACTGATTGATCGGGACCGCGTTCTATTCATTGCCTCGGAGTTTGCATGTCGTTGTCCAGCGGGCTGATCGCCGTGGTCGCCCTGGCCTATATGGCCATCATGTTCGCCATCGCCTTCTACGGTGACCGCCGCAGCACGCCGCTGCCGCCGCGCCTGCGCGCCTGGGTGTATAGCCTGTCGCTGGCGGTGTACTGCACCAGTTGGACCTTCTTCGGCGCGGTCGGCCAGGCCGCCGAGCAGCTCTGGGCGTTCCTGCCCATCTACCTGGGCCCGGTGCTGCTGCTGATGTTCGCGCCCTGGGTGCTGCAGAAAATGGTGCTGATCAGCAAACAGCAGAACATCACATCCATCGCCGACTTCATCGCCGCCCGCTACGGCAAGTCGCAGACCCTCGCGGTGGTGGTGGCACTGATCTGCCTGGTCGGCGTGCTGCCCTACATCGCCTTGCAGCTCAAGGGCATCGTGCTGGGTGTGAACCTGCTGATCGGCGCCAACGCCGACGCCACCGGCAGCCGCGTGCAGGACACCGCGCTGGTGGTGTCGCTGGTGCTGGCGCTGTTCGCCATCGTGTTCGGCACCCGTAGCCTGGACGTCACCGAGCACCACCGGGGCATGGTCCTGGCGATCGCCTTCGAATCGCTGGTCAAGCTGCTGGCCTTCCTCGCAGTCGGCGCCTTCGTGGTGTTCAACCTGTACGATGGCTTCGATGACCTGTTGACCCAGGCGCGCCATTCGGTGCACCTGGACAGCTACTGGCAAGAAACCATCAACTGGCCATCGATGGTGGTGCAGACCGCCGTGGCGATGATGGCAATCATCTGCCTGCCGCGTCAGTTCCACGTGACCGTGGTCGAGAACATCGAGCCCCAGGACATGCGCCTGGCGCGTTGGGTGTTCCCGCTGTACCTGGGGCTGGCGGCACTGTTCGTGGTGCCGATCGCCCTGGCCGGACAAATGCTGCTGCCCGGCACGGTGATCTCCGACTCCTTCGTGATCAGCCTGCCGCTGGCCGAGGCGCACCCGAGCCTGGCGCTGCTGGCATTCATCGGCGGCGCTTCGGCGGCCACCGGCATGGTCATCGTCGAGGCCGTGGCGCTCTCGACCATGGTTTCAAACGACATGCTGCTGCCCTGGCTGCTGCGGCGCAACAATGCCGAGCGGCCCTTCGAGGCGTTCCGCCACTGGATGCTGTCGGTGCGCCGGGTCACCATCGTGGTGATCCTGCTGCTGGCCTATGTCAGCTACCGACTGCTGGGGTCCACTGCAAGCCTGGCAACCATCGGCCAAATCGCCTTCGCTGCGGTCACCCAGCTCACACCCGCCATGCTCGGTGCGCTGTACTGGAAGCAAGCCAACCGCCGCGGGGTATTCGCTGGGCTTGCTGCCGGTATCTTCCTGTGGTTCTACACCTTGGTGCTGCCGATTGCCGCGCATAGCCTCGGCTGGTCGCTGAACGTGTTCCCGGGCCTGGCCTGGTTGCACGGCAACCCGCTGGACCTGCCGATCACCCCACTGACCCAGGGCGTGGTGCTGTCGCTGGCGGGTAACTTCACGCTGTTCGCCTGGGTTTCGATCCTGTCGCGTACACGGGTGTCCGAGCACTGGCAGGCCGGGGCCTTCATCGGCCAGCAGACCAGCGCCCGCCCCAGCAGCAAACCGCTGCTGGCGGTACAGATCGACGACCTGCTGAATCTGGCCGCACGTTTCGTCGGCGAAGAACGCGCCCGCCAGAGTTTCATCCGCTTCGCCTACCGCCAAGGCAGGGGCTTCAACCCCAACCAGAACGCCGATGGCGACTGGATCGAGCACACGGAACGGCTGCTGGCTGGCGTCCTGGGCACCTCCTCGACCCGTGCGGTGGTCAAGGCCGCCATCGAAGGCCGCGAGATGCAGCTCGAAGACGTGGTGCGCATCGCTGACGAAGCCAGCGAGGTGCTGCAGTTCAACCGTGCCTTGCTGCAAGGGGCGATCGAGAACATCAACCAGGGCATCAGCGTGGTCGACCAGAATTTGCACCTGGTCGCCTGGAACCGTCGTTACCTGGAACTGTTCAACTACCCGGACGGGCTGATCAGCGTTGGCCGGCCGATTGCCGACATCATCCGCTACAACGCCGAGCGCGGCCTGTGCGGCCCGGGCGAGGCACAAGTGCACGTGGCACGCCGCCTGCATTGGATGCGCCAGGGCCGCGCCCACTCCTCCGAGCGCCTGTTCCCCAACGGCCGGGTGATCGAGCTGATCGGCAACCCGATGCCCGGCGGTGGCTTCGTCATGAGCTTTACCGACATCACCCCGTTCCGCGAAGCCGAGCAGGCCCTGCGCGATGCCAACGAAAGCCTTGAACAACGGGTGGCCGAGCGCACCCACGAGCTGTCGCAGCTCAACCAGGCGCTGTCCGAGGCCAAAAGCCGCGCCGAAGCCGTAAGCCAGTCCAAGACCCGCTTCCTGGCCGCCGTCAGCCATGACCTGATGCAGCCGCTCAACGCCGCGCGGCTGTTCTCCGCAGCGCTGTCGCAGCAAGCCGAGGGCATGAACGAGGAGGCCCAGCAACTGGTGCAGCACATGGACAGCTCGCTGCGCTCGGCCGAAGAGCTGATCAGCGACCTGCTGGACATCTCGCGCCTGGAGAACGGCAAGATCACCCCGGATCCCAAGGCCTTCGCCCTCAACGATCTGTTCGACACCCTCGGCGCCGAGTTCAAGGTACTGGCGGCCGAGAAGGGCCTGACATTCCGCTTGCGTGGCAGCCGCCTACGCATCGAAAGCGACATGAAACTGCTACGCCGAGTGCTGCAGAACTTCCTCACCAACGCGTTGCGCTACGGCAAAGGGCCAATCCTGCTGGGCGCACGCCGCCAAGGCGGGCAACTGTGGCTGGAAGTCTGGGACCGCGGCCCGGGCATCGCCGACGACAAGCTGCAAGTGATCTTCCAGGAATTCAAGCGCCTGGACAGCCACCAGACCCGCGCTGAAAAAGGCCTGGGCCTGGGCCTGGCGATTGCCGACGGCCTGTGCCGGGTGCTCGGCCACCCGTTGCAAGTACGCTCATGGCCAGGCAAGGGCACGGTGTTCCGGGTCGGCGTGCCGATTGCCCGCAGCGCCGCCCCCGTGGCACCCGCGCCAGTCGAGCAGGCTGGCCAGCCGCTGGCCGGATTGCAGGTGCTGTGCGTGGACAACGAAGACAGCATCCTGATCGGCATGAACAGCCTGCTCAGCCGCTGGGGCTGCCAAGTGTCCACCGCGCGCAACCAGGCCGAATGCGAGGCGCTGCTGAGCAATGGGCTGCGTCCGCACCTGGCGCTGGTGGACTATCACCTGGACGATGGCGAGACCGGCACGGGACTCATGGGCTGGCTACGCGCGCGACTGGGCGAGCCTGTGCCGGGGGTGGTGATCAGCGCCGACGGGCGCAACGAAACCATCGCCCTGGTGCATGCTGCAGGCCTGGACTACCTGGCCAAGCCGGTCAAGCCGGCCGCCCTGCGCGCCTTGCTCAATCGGCATCTGAGCCTGGTGCAGTAAGCACTTCGTCGCTCAGGGCGCGCTCGATCAGCTCGCTCGGCAGGCTTTTACTGGCACGGGCGCCAAGCAGCTTGAGCTGCTCACTGCGACTGACCAGGTTGCCGCGCCCTTCGCAGAGCTTGTTACGTGCTGCCGCATAGGCCTTGTCCACCTGGGCCAGGCGGCTGCCCAGCTCGTCCAGATCCTGGATGAACAGCACGAACTTGTCGTACAGCCAGCCGGCGCGCTCAGCGATCTCACGCGCGTTCTGGCTTTGCCGCTCTTGTTTCCACAAGCTGTCGATCACCCGCAAGGTGGCCAATAGCGTGGTGGGGCTGACGATCACGATCTGCCGGTCGAAGGCTTCCTGGAACAGGTTCGGCTCGGCCTGCAAGGCTGCCGAGAACGCCGCTTCGATGGGCACGAACAGCAGCACGAAATCCAGGCTGTGCAGGCCATCGAGGCGGTTGTAGTCCTTGCTCGACAGCCCCTTCACGTGACTGCGTAGCGACTGCACGTGCTGCTTGAGGGCGGCCTCGTCATTGTTGGCGACGAACTGCTGATAGGCCGTGAGGCTGACCTTGGCGTCGACCACCACCTGCTTGTCGCCCGGCAGCATGATCAGCACATCGGGCTGGAAGCGCTCACCATCGGCGCTCTTGAGACTGACCTGAGTCTGGTACTCGCGGCCCTTCTCAAGCCCCGCGTGCTCCAGCACGCGCTCCAGAATCAGCTCGCCCCAGTTGCCCTGGGTCTTCTGGCCCTTGAGCGCCTGGGTCAGGTTGGTGGCTTCGTCGGACAGGCGCAGATTCAGCTGTTGCAGGCGCTCAAGCTCCTTGCTCAGCGAAAAACGCTCGCGGGCTTCTTGCTGATAGCTCTCCTCGACGCGCTTTTCGAAGGCCTGGATGCGCTCCTTGAGCGGATCGAGCAGTTGGCCCAGGTGCTGCTGGCTGGTCTGGGCGAAACGCTGCTCGCGTTCGTCGAAGATCTTGCCGGCCAGTTCGGCGAACTGAGCCCGAAGCGTATCGCGCGCGCCTTGCAGGTCTTCCAGACGCTGCTGGTGGCTGTCTTGCTGCTCGCGCAGCTCAGCCTCAAGGCGCGCGGCCTGGGCTTCGAGGCGGCGCAGTTCGGCTTCGCGGTTGGCCCGCTCCAGGTGCCAGGCGTGGGCGGCGTCACGGGCGTTGTCGCGGTCGATCTGCAACAGTTCCAGTTCCCGGCCTTGGGCGGCCAGTTGGGTCTGCTTGAGCGTATTGGCTTCGCTGAGGTCGCTGATCTCGTCGCGGCTGGCCTCCAGTTGCGCTTGCAGGCCCTCCTGGGCCAGCACCGCGCTGTTCAGGCGCTCTTCGAGCAGCGTCCGCTCAGCGCTGTGGGCGCCCTGGCGGCGTTGGACCTGCATGACCCACCCCAGACATGGCAAGACCCCCACCAATACGCCCAGCACAATGCTGGTCAGATCCACTGCCATGCTTACCCCGCACGATCATAGACGAATGCAGCGCAGCTTATCGGGCTGCCTGTTCGGGCGCCATCGCAGGCTTCAGTCCTGAGCGCCTTGCCTGAGCAACCGCCGCGCCTCTTGCGAGCCCTGGCCGGCTGCCAATTCCAGCCAGTAGCGCGCCTGCTCGGGCGCCTGGCCTTGGCACAGACGAGCGTACTCCAACTGGGCGCGGCGGTCGCCTGCACGGGCGGCCTGGCGCAACAGCTCATGGCCGATGCGCCGATCCCGCGCATTGCCACATTCACGACACAGCATCTGCCCCAGGCGACTCTGGGCCACGACCACACCTTGGCGTGCCGGCTGCTTGAGCATCCGTCCAGCCAGGTGCTTGACGCTGGGTTTGTCGCCCAGACGAGGGCTATCGAGCAGCCACAGGGCCACTTTCAAGGAGAAGTGTTTTTTTTCAGACCGTGTTGTACAGGCAACGGGACGTGCGTGGGGTTTACCGCGAAGCTTCATGACCGACAGCGATGATGACTCGAGAGGCGCGCCACTCTACGCCTTTTTCATGCGCTTGACCCGGCCGATGCACTGCCATGGACTTTTTTTTTCGATGGTTTTTTCTTGACGCCTGGATAGCAAGAATGCACATACGCAAGCCTGCGACCGATTGTCGGACATTTCTGCAAACAGCTGGCACGCCCGTGCTAGAGCAAGTGCTTTGGACAATCCACAGATCCTGTGGATAACTCGGTGGACAACCCCCTGCCATAGCCCGCAAACCCTTGCAAAATGGGGCTTACAGTCAAACTGACGATTTTTTCACCAGTCAAAATTAGTGTTTTTTTTCATTGACTTAAGCGGTCAGTCAAGGCATTGGCGAAGCATCCTTAGCGTGGTGCAAGCCGCTTACAACTGGCACGCCAAGTGTGTACAAGTGCACCGGCAAGCAGCACGTCCCTGCACGAAAACAGCACATTCACTGTGTTGAAACGGGGTTTTACCCGCTTCACAGCAGGCTGTGAAATCGGCATAATGGTCGGCTTAACGAAATCCGGCTAAAAAAGCTTGTCAGCTTAGCTACATTGCTGTAGGGTGCGTCTGGTTAGTACCCAGCTGAAAGTCAATTCAGGCCCCAAGGTCTTCGCAGCGACGCTGCCCCTCCCGACCGGCCCATTCGCTGATTCACTCCGCAGCACACTGCCCGAGCGCGAATCACGTATCAGATTGATCAGGATCTTCCCCGGCGCCTAGAACCCTGGCACCGGTGTGCTGCCTGCCTTTTGTCGTACCTACCAGCCAGCCCAGCGCCCACTTGATATGCGCCCCTCTGGCTGTCCTGTTCCAGTCAGGTTCTGCGTCTCCTTAATAAAGACGTCACTGGAACGTTTCTATTGTGCACGGATCGAAATCCGTGTCTTACGCAGGAACATCCAAACCATGAGCAAACAACAACAGATCCAAACCGCCTTCGGCACCCTCTCTCAGGCCTTCGCTCCACTGAAGTGCCTTATTGTCGCTCCACGCAAGGGCAGCTTCAGCTTTACCTTGGTCGATGAGCATGGCGTAGCCTGCCATACCGAGCGCCTGTACCCAGAGCAGTACAACCGCGCAGAACCCCTGCAGGCCGTGATCGAGCGTACCCGCCAATCCCTCACTGCATGAATGAATGGCGGCAAATTCACACCATGAATATAGGCCCGGCCACGCTGCCTGATGGTTCTTGGCGTAATTGCCAACGGGCATATCGCCCGTGCCGTCAGGCCGCAATCGATTTAAAAACAGCCCTTTACGCCACGCTTATCACACTACACTTCAACTCGAGCGGCATTGACCGCTTCCGGCGGGCCTGACCACTCACCAGCTGCCAAGCTCCAGCGCCCGTCGGCCCTTTTCAGATGAGGGCGCCATGGGTATCGCTGCGAACGAGTTGAGTCAATACGTCATCCGGCCAACGCTGATCTATCTGAATCGCCACTGCGAAAGCGCTGAAGCTTTGTTACTGGGGGTTGCAGCCAGCCAGTCCGCACTCGGCTCGGCTCTGCATGATCGGCGCGGCCATGGCCTGTACCGCATCACCGGTCAACGTCACCAGTTGTTATGGGACGATTACCTAGCCCGCGACCCCGAACTCGCCAGCCTGGTAAGAGGCCTGGCCAGTCAGCACGCCTTCCTCGGTGGTCCGCATCTGGAGCTAACCGTGAACCTACGCTACGCCACCGCCATCGCCTGGATGCTGATCGAGGCGCAAGCCACCGCGCTTCCCCCCGCCGATGACCTGATCGGTCTGGCGCGCATCTGGCGCCAGACCTTCAACCCCCAAGGGCGTCTGCGCGACTTCACCCGAGCCTGGCAACACTGTATCGAGCCTGCGCACGTTCTGGCCTCTTGAGAGCAACTCGCATCTACAACCGAAAAAAAGGGAATTTTGGTCGGATTGTCCTACAAAACCGCTCTATCTCCTGCGTTATGGCCTATAGCGTGGAGCGTGATTTGTTGGTAGCTTTTCGCCCCGGAGAACCCAAGGAGTTTCTAATAATGAAAAAAGTAATGCTCAAAACCTCCCTCGGCATCGCCGTTGCCGTCGCTTCCAGCCAACTGCTCGCCAGCGGTTTCGCTCTCAACGAACAAAGCATCAGCGGCATGGGAACAGGTTTCGCGGGTCGTTCTTCTTCTGCCGAAGATGCCAGCACCGTGTATGGCAACCCCGCTGGCATGTCGCGCCTCAAGCGCGAACAAATCACCGTCGGAGCCGCTGCGGTCATCGCCAAGTCCGATATCTCCGGGCCGGGCAGCAGCAAAGGGGGGGAAACCGACGGCGACATGGTCCCGCTCGTCGGTGTACCGATGGGCTACTACGTCAAACCACTGGATGATCACTGGAGCGTCGGTTTCGGCGTCTACGTGCCGTTCGGCCTGGTGACCGACTACGGTAGCGACGACGCTGCACGCTACTGGGGCAAGAAGAGCCACGTCGAGGTGGTGACCTTCCAGCCAACCGTGAGCTATGCCTTCAACGACAAAGTCTCGATCGGTTTCGGCCCGACCATCAACCGGATCAAGGGTGAACTGGGCTCGAACCTGGCTAGCATCTCGCCACTGGCGCCTGCCGATGGTGAAGTGAAGATCAAGGGTGACGACACTGCAGTCGGCTACAACATCGGTATCCTGGTTCAGGCCACCGACCGTACCCGCGTGGGCCTGACCTACCACTCGATGGTGGACTACAAGCTCGAAGGCAAGACCAAGATCAACTACCCGGTGCTCGGCCTGAACGACAGCAAGTTTGACGCGAGCCTGAAGATCAAGACCCCTGAATCGGTCGACTTCTCGATCACCCACGAACTGGATGACCGCTGGACCCTGTACGCCGGCAGCACCTGGACACGCTGGAGCCGTCTGGAAGCGATCACCGTCAACAACGAGGGGACCTCGGGCGCTTCGGCGCAGTTCGGCACCATCAGCGAAGAGCAGAACTGGCACGACACCTGGGCTCACGCCATCGGTGCTTCGTACAAGCTGAACAAGGAGTGGACCCTGCGCACCGGTTTCTCGGTCGACCAGTCGCCCACCAACAACACCAATCGCTCCCCACGCATCCCCACCGGCGATCGTAAGATCTTTAGCGTCGGTGCCGGCTGGAGTCCATCGGATGACCTGACCATCGACGTGGCCTACTCCTACCTGTGGGAAGAAGACACCAAGGTCAACAACCAGCCCGACAGCCCGATCGAAAACGCACTCAAGGGTAGCTACCAGGCCAAGTACGAGAACAGCGCCCACGGCGTTGGCGCGTCGCTGACCTACCGCTTCTAAGCGTTACCGCCTGAAAAAACCGGGGCCGCTGTGCGGCCCTTTCGCGGCACTAGGCCGCTTCTACACCGACCGCGCAAGCCAATGCGGGCGGACTCTGGAGGAGCGACCTCGCCGGAGCGCCGGACCGACCGCGAAAGGGCTGCGAAGCAGCCCCAAATGGCAGTTTTTCACGCCTGCACCCGCCAACTGTCGCCCAGGCAATCCTGTAGATAATCCATGAACACCCGCACCTTGCCCGTCATGGCGAAGCGGTCGGCCAGGCACAGGTACACGTCCATCGGCTCGGGCCGCGCATAGGCCAGGGCATCAGGGCTGAACTCGAACAGCGGTACCAGCCGGCCGGTATCCAGATACGGGCGGACGATGAACTCGGCCAGACGCGTAATACCGCCGTCATTCAGCGCCATTTGCGTCAAGGCGTCGATGTCATCGCTGATCAGGACCGGGCCGAATTGCGCCTCGAAACGCAGGCCGTCACGCATGAAGCCCCAGGTTAGAAAACGCCCATCGACCGGATAGCGAAACACCAGGCAGCGGTGCTCGCGCAGCGCCTCGGGCGTGGCCGGCCAACCCGCACTGGCGAGGTAACCGGGAGAGGCGCAGCAGATGAACGGAATCCGCGCGACATGCCGGGCCAGCAAGTGATCTTCCAACTGCGGGGTGATGCGCAGGCTGACATCGACATCTTCTCGTGCATGGTTCACCTTACGGTCAGTCATCATCAACTCTATCGAAAGCTGCGGATAACGGGCAGCGAAGGCGGGTATCAGCGGCGCCAGCACATGGCGGCCGAACGCCGAGCTGGAAGCAATGCATAGGCGCCCCTGTGGCTCGCTGTCGGGCGTGGTGACCGCCTGCTCAGCCATGGTCAAGTCCCGCTCGATATGCCTGACCCGCTCGTAGTACAGGCTGCCAGCCGGCGTCAGCGCCATGCTGCGGGTAGTGCGCGAGAGCAGACGCACCTGCAAGTGGGCCTCCAGGCGCGCCAGGTTCTGGCTCACGGCAGCGGGGCTCAACCCCAGCGCACGGGCGCCGCCGGCGATGCTGCCTGCCTCGACCACCTTGATGAAACTACGGATGGCATTGAGCAAGTCCATGCTGAGCCTCGGATTCGTAAGTTTTTCTTTATAAAGAACTCAGTCGCCAAGGTCTACAGGTGCTCACACAGGCATTGATAACCTGCGCCCTCACCTACCTGCACAGGAGCTAGCATGACCGAACTGTCCTCCGCCCGTAGCCGGCGCAAGCTGCGCCCAGGCGCCACGCCCTACGTCTTCGCGTTCTACATGTCGGCAATCATGGCACTGTTGATGAGCTTCGTGATCACGGCAGCCAATGCCGGCATCGACCCGCAGTACCTGAGCAACGTGCTCAAGGCCTACCAGTTGGCAATGCCGGTGGCGTTCGTCTGCGTGCTGATCGTAAGGCCGGTGGTGATCCGCCTGGTGGCATTGACCGTCCACCCGCACTGACGCGTCGCTCTGTCATGGCTTGGAGGCAATGGCTTTGTCGATGGCGGCGGTGAACGCTGGATCATCCGGTTTGGTCAAGCTGGAGAAGCTTGCGATGACCTTGCCCTGGCGGTCGACCACGTACTTGTAGAAGTTCCACTTCGGCGCGCTGCTCTGCTTCGCCAGCTCGGCGAACAGTGGGATCGCATCCTTGCCACGCACTGGCTGAGCCTTGGTCATGGTGAAGGTCACACCGTAGTTGGCATAGCATACCTTAGCGGTCTTCTCGGCGTCGGCGTCTTCCTGCTTGAAGTCGTTGGACGGCACGCCGAGCATCTCCAGGCCCTGCGCGTGGTACGCCTTGTAGGTACCCTCCAAGCCCTCGAACTGCGGGGCGAAGCCGCAATAACTGGCAGTATTGATAACCACCAGCGGTTTGCCGGCAAAACGCTGGCAAAGATCGATCTGCGCCTTGCCGCGCAACTCGGGCAGGCTGCCTTGCAGCAGTGCCGGGCAGTCCGCCGCCCAGCTCGAAGCACTGGCGGCCAGGGCCAGCACGGGAATCGTCAGCCAGGGTGCACGCATTGTCGGTTCTCCTCCAAGACGGTTACATGAAGGTGCAGGTTAGTCCTTAACACAGACTCATGCCCAACTGCATCAACGCCAGACCGCCCTGTTGCCATCCCCACCACACCAGGGCCAGCAGCAACAACGCCGCCAAGGCCAGCAGGCCACGCACGACAAAGCGGCTCATGCGGCCTGGGCCTGCAAGCGGGCCACTGGGCGTTCGCGTACGGGCCAATTGAGCGCAGCAGCCAACAGGCTGAGCAGGATCGAGATCTGCCAGACCAGGTCGTAGTTGCCGGTGTGGTCGTACACCACACCGCCCAACCAACCGCCCAGGAAGGCGCCCAACTGGTGCAACAGGAACACGATGCCACCGAGCATCGACAGGTTACGCACGCCGAACAGCGTGGCCACGGTGCCATTGGTCAACGGCACCGTGGACAACCACAGCAGGCCCATGGCGATGCCGAACAGGTAAGCGCTGAACTGGGTGACCGGCGCCCACAGGAACAGCACGATCACCACGGCGCGCAGCAGGTACAGCGCGGTCAACAGGCGCGGCTTGGACATCCGCCCGCCCAACCAGCCAGCGGTGTAGGTACCAACGATGTTAAACAACCCCACCAACGCCAGCACCGTGGTACCAGTGGTGGCCGGCAGGTGCTGGTCGACCAGGTAGGCGGGCAGGTGCACACCAATGAACACCACTTGGAAGCCGCACACGAAAAAGCCCAGGGCCAGCAACCAGAACCCGGAATGCGAGCAGGCTTCACGCAGCGCCTGGCCGAGGGTTTGCTCGGCGCCGTGGGCCGGCAGCGGCGTGTCCCGCAACAGACCGACAAAGGGCACGATCAGTGCCACCAACAGACCCAGTACCAACAGTGCCGCCGACCAGCCCAGCCATTGGATCAGGCCGAGGGTGCCAGGCAGCATGGCGAACTGGCCGAAGGAGCCCGCCGCACTGGCGATGCCCATGGCCATGCTGCGCTTCTGCGCCGGCACGGCGCGGCCCACCACGCCGAGAATCACCGAGAACGAAGTCCCTGACAGACCGATGCCGATCAACAGCCCCGCACTCAACGACAGCGACCAAGCCGAATCAGCCATGCCCATCATCACCAGGCCCGCCGTGTAGAGGATCCCGCCAATGATCACCACACGTGCCGCACCCAACCGATCAGCCAGGGCTCCGGCGAACGGCTGGGCCAGACCCCAGATCAGGTTCTGCAGGGCAATGGCAAAGGCGAACACCTCGCGCCCCCAGCCGAACTCCGCGCTCATCGGCGCGAGGAACAGGCCAAAGCCGTGTCGCACGCCCAACGACAGCGCGAGGATCAGCGCCGCCCCCAGTAACACCCAACCGCTGGTCCGCCACACGGAAGTCATTGTCGTTATCTCCAGCCCATCGCAAGGTTGATGCGGGTATATACCCGCTTAGGGTCGTTCATATTCAGGCCAGCTGTTCCAGCAAGCGCACCAATTCGTCACGCGGGCCTTCACCCAGGCGCGCCACCAACCCGGCCTGGGCCTGCTCCCACGCAGGCTGTGCCGCCAACAGCCGAGCCTTGCCCGCCGCGCTCAGCAGTACCACACGGTTGCGTTGGTCGTCGCCATCAGCCAGTTGCACCAGACCTTCGGCCTCCAGCACCCGCAGGTTGCGCCCCAGCGTGCTGCGCTCAAGGCCCATCGCCTCGGCCAGGCTGGTGATGCTCGGGCGGTCCAGCCGCTGCACACTGCGCAGCAGGGAAAACTGGGCGACATTGATGCCGAAGCCGGCCAGGGCTTCGTCATAGTGCCGGCTTACCCCTCGGGCGGCGCGGCGTAAATGGGTACAGATACATTCACTGGTCAGCATGAATACGTGTATATACCCGCACCTGGGATGTTGCAAGGAGTTTCAAACTTGTCGAGCAAACTGCCCCAGGGCTCATCAAGCAGCCAGCGCTACCACGACCGCCAACTCCAACAACTCCAGCAACGCGCCAGCAGTATCCCCGGTCGTTCCTCCCAGCCGCTGACACATCAGCCGACGCAGGCAAGCGAAGGCCACTAGCGCCAACGTCAGCGCCCACAGCGCCTGCATGCCTCCAAGCAGGACACAGGCCAGTCCACACCCCAGCAACACCCGGCCTGCTGCACGACGCGGCAAGTGCTCGGCCAGCGCGGCGCCCAAGCCGCCTTGACGCACGTAGGGCGTACTCAAGAACAAGCCCAGCATCGCCGCCCGTCCAACCACCGGTGCCAACACCAGCCAGGCCCCTGCGCCACGCTCGACCAACACCCACAACGCGCAGAACTTGAGCAGCAGCACCAACACCAGAGTCACGACGGCAATCGGCCCACTGCGCGGGTCCTTCATGATCTGCAAGGTCCGCTCGCGATCGCCGAAACCACCCAGCCAGGCGTCGGCGCTGTCGGCCAGGCCGTCCAGGTGCAAGCCACCACTGAGTAGCACCCAGAGCGCCAGCAGCAATGCCGCGTGCAGCGGCGCGGCCATACCGTGCATCAGGGTACTGGCCAACCAAAGCAGCATGCCGAACAGCGCACCCACCACGGGATAGAACAGCAACGAGCGGCCCATCTCGCGCGGCGCCGGCATACCCGGCAGGCTCACGGGCAAGCTGCTTAGAAATTGCAAGGCAATCCAGAACGGCAGCATCTCAACACGCCTCGTGCAGTTGCCCATCGAGCGCCACATGCAGGCGCACCAGCGCCGCATGCGCCACCTCGACCTGCAACAACTGCGCACGTGGCATCCCCCGGGCCTGGGCGAGCAACAGCCGCATCACCCCGCCATGGGTCACCAGAAGCACACGCTGCCCCGCGTACTCACCAGCCAGTCGCCGAATGCTATTCAACACCCGCTCGGCAAACGCGAGCACCGGCTCGCCGCCCGGCGGCGTAAAGGCATAGGGGTCATTCCAGAACTGCCCAAGGGCATCGGCCTGGGTTTGCATGATCTGCGCCGCACTGCGCCCTTCCCATTCACCGAAGTGCAACTCGCGTACCCCGGCCTCACGCTGTACCGGCAGACCCAGGCGTGCGCCCAGTTCGTCAGCGAACAAGCCACAGCGTTGCAGCGGCGAGCTGACCAGCACATCCCACGGGCCGGCCGCATCGACGGCCTGGCGCATCTGTGCCCAGCCATGCTCGGTCAGCGCATCGTCCAGGCTGCCGCGCAGCCCGCCGCCCAGTTCGGTCTCGCCATGACGCAGCAGGTCGAGGATCATGCCGGGCGGTCCGCCACCGCCGCTTCGGCGAAAGTCGCCATCTGCCCGTGCAGGGCACAGGCCAAACGCAGCAACGGCACGGCCAGGGCAGCGCCACTGCCCTCCCCCAGGCGCAGACCCAGCGCCAGCAATGGCTCAGCCTCGAGCGCTGCGAGCAAGGCCTTGTGACCAGGCTCGGCACCCTGGTGGGCGAACAGCAGCCAGGGTGCCAGCCCCGGGTTCAGGCGTACCGCCACCAACGCAGCGACGCTACAGATGAAACCGTCCACCAGCACCGCCACGCCATGCTGGGCGCAGGCCAGGTAGGCGCCTGCCAAGGCAGCGATTTCGAAGCCTCCGACACACCCCAAGGCCTGCAACGGCGCATCGGCACGCAGGCCATGCAGCACAAGCGCGCGCTCGATCACCTCGGCCTTGTGCCGTACCCCGGCACTGTCCAGGCCTGTGCCGGGCCCGCTCAGCTCACGCGCCGGGCATTCAAGCAAGATGCTGGCCAGGGCCGCAGCGGCGGTCGTGTTGCCGATCCCCATTTCACCGCCGATGAACAGCTGGGCACCATTGGCCACTGCGCGCAGGGCGCTGTCGCGACCGGCCTGCAGGGCGGCCAGCAACTGCTCCTCGCGCATCGCCGGCTGGCGCGCGAAGTTGGCGGTGCCAGCGCCCAGGCGCAGGTGGTGCACTCCCGGCAGCTCCAGCGTCGGGTCGATGGTGCCGAGGTCAACTACTTCCAGGCTGGCACCCAGCTGACGCGCCAGCACACTGATCGCCGCGCCACCACCGACGAAGTTGCGCAACATCTGCCCGGTCACCGCCTGCGGATAGGCCGAGATCCCCTCCTCCACCACGCCGTGGTCACCGGCAAAAATGCTGATGGCAACCCGTTCCAGCTGAGGACGTTCGAGGCCTTGCAAGCCCGCCAGGCGGATCGCCAAGCGTTCGAGCTGGCCAAGGGAGCCAGCGGGCTTGGTCAGTTGCTGCTGACGGGCACGCGCCTGATCCATGGCGGCGGTGTCGAGGGGTTGGCAGGCATCGAGCCACCACATCTGGGTCATAGAGCGGGTCCTTTGAGCATGAGAGGAAGGCCGGCCACGCTCAGCACCACGCGCTGGCAGCGTTCGGCAGCGGCCTGGTGCAAGAGGCCCGCCGCATCGACATAGCGGCGGGTCAACTCGCCCATGGGCACCACGCCCAGGCCGGTTTCGTTGCTGACCAGGATGATCGTGCCAGGCAACTGTTCAAGGCAATCGAGCAGCGCATCGCACTCCTCGGTCAGGCGCTGCGGGTCGTCGAGCATCAACAGGTTGGTCAGCCACAGGGTCAGACAGTCCACCAGTAGGCAGCGCTGCTCAGCGGCCTGGGCACGCAGCACGGCGGCCAGGGCTAGCGGTTCCTCGATCAGGCCCCACTCGGCAGGACGACGCTCGCGGTGCAGGCGCACGCGCTCGTTCATCTCGCTGTCTTGCGGCGCGCTGGTGGCAATGTAGGTGACCGGCAGGCCGCTGGCCACGGCCAGTTGCTCAGCCAGGCGACTCTTGCCCGAGCGGGCGCCGCCGAGGATCAGGTTACGCATGGGCGACTCCACACAGTTCGCGCAGGCGCGCGGTGTCCAGATGCTGTTCGATGAGATCGGCTAGGCGTTCGATATCGCGCTCGCGCAGGGCCTCGTAGTCGACAGGCTGAACCTCGGCGAGCCCTGCCCAGCGCAACAGCGCCGCGCACGACTGGCTGCCTTCGAACAGACCATGCAGGTAGGTGGCAAGGATCTGTCCGTCATCGCTGATGGCGCCGTCGCAACGGCCATCGGCCAATTGCAGCGCAGGCTGTGCAAGCGCAGGGCCTGTGGTGACCCCCGCGTGAATCTCATAGCCGACCACCGCTGCCTGCTCCAGTTCGAGGGTGCCGGTCACGTTGCGCAGTTGCTTCTCGGCTTCCAGCACCGTGACGTAGTCCAGCAGCCCGAGGCCATCACTGCTGCCGGCCGCCCCTTCCAGGCCCAGCGGATCGCAGACCTCGCGACCGAGCATCTGCAAGCCGCCACAAATACCGATCAACTTGCCGCCGTAACGCAGGTGTCGGGCAATCGCGCTGTCCCAGCCACGCGCGCGCAGTTGCGCCAGGTCCCCGCGCACACTCTTGGAGCCCGGCAGGATGATCAGGTCGGCAGGCGGAATCGGCTCACCTGGGCCAATGAACTGCAGATCAACCTGCGGGTGCAGGCGTAGCGGATCGAAATCGGTGTGGTTGCTGATACGCGGCAACACCGGAACGATCACCTTGAGCACCCGTTCACCCTTCTGGCCCTGGCGCCGGTCGATACCGTCCTCGGCCTCCAGGTGCAGGTCGGTAACAAACGGCAGCACGCCCAGTACCGGCTTGCCGGTGCGTTGCTCCAGCCAGTCCAGGCCCGGTTGCAGCAAGGCGATATCGCCCCTGAAGCGGTTGATGACGAAACCCTTGACCCGCGCCTGCTCGCTGGGTGACAGCAGCTCAAGGGTGCCAACCAGGTGGGCGAATACCCCGCCGCGGTTGATGTCGGCCACCAGGATCACCGGGCAGTCGACCGCCTCGGCAAAGCCCATGTTGGCGATGTCGCCGGCACGCAGGTTGATCTCGGCCGGAGAGCCTGCGCCCTCTACCATCACCACTTGATACGCCTCGCACAGGCGCGTGTGCGATTGCAGGACCGCCTGCATGGCGATGGCCTTGTAGTCGTGATAAGCCACCGCGTTCATGCTGGTCACGGCACGGCCATGCACGATCACCTGGGCACCGGTGTCGCTATTGGGTTTGAGCAGCACCGGGTTCATGTCGGTGTGCGGCGCCAGCCGGCAGGCTTGGGCCTGCACGGCCTGGGCACGGCCGATCTCGCCACCGTCGGCGGTCACCGCGCTGTTAAGTGCCATGTTCTGCGGTTTGAACGGCACCACGGCAATGCCTTGGCGCAGCAGCCACCGGCACAGGGCGGTCACCAGGGTGCTCTTGCCGGCATCGGACGTGGTGCCTTGCACCATGAGCGTGGTCATGTGGTTTCCTTGTGGTAGTCCGCCAGGGCCTGGGCCAGGCGCTGCTCGTCGGCCATGCTCGGAGCCAGGCCAAAACGCAGGGCCTGTGGCTGCTCGAACATGCGCACCAGAATGCCGCGACGGGCGAGAAAATCATGCAGGTGCGCGGCGCGTTCGCTGCGCACATATTGAAACAGCGCGCAGCCACCGCTCGGCGCCAACCCACTGGCGCTCAGCAGGTCAGCCAGGCGCTGGCTGGCGGCGGCGCAGCGTGCGATCTGCGCCTGCTGCTCGCGCTGATCGGCGTAGCAGGCCTGGCCCAGCACCCGGGTCGGGCCGCTGACGGTCCAGGGGCCGAGCACGTCGGCCAAACGCTGCAACAGCGCAGGCTCGGCGGCAACAAAGCCCAGGCGCACCCCGGCCAAACCGAAGAACTTGCCGAACGAACGCAACACGATCAGCCCTGGCTGCCCGGCCTGATCGACGATGCCATGCTCCGGGGTGTTGTCCATGAACGCTTCATCCACCAGCAGCCAGCCGCCGCGCGCGGCCAGGCGCGCATGCCAGGCCAGCAGCCGCGCGCGCGGCAGCGTGCGGCCAGTGGGGTTGTTGGGATTGACCAACAGCAGCACATCGAGGCTGTCGAGTTGCGCCTCGACCTGCTGCTCGTCCAGTTCGAGCAACGCATGACCGGCGCGCTGCCAGGCATGTGGGTGCTCGGCGTAGCACGGTGCCAGCACCCCGACACGCCCGGCTGGCCGCAGGTATGGCAGGGCCTGGATTGCCGCCTGGGAACCGGCCACCGCCAACAGTGGAGTGGCACCGTAATAGGTGCGAGCGGCCTGTTCGAGACCATCCTCGACCTCCGGCAGGCGCGCCCAGGCGTCCAGTGGGATCGGCGCAATCGGGAAGGCCCACGGTGCGATGCCACTGGACAGGTCCAGCCAGTGCTCGCGGGCAATACCGTATTGCTGCACCGCGCGCAGCAGACGACCGCCATGTTCAAGCATTCAGATAGCCCCCCAGGCAGATCACCAGCAGCCACAGCCAGACCCCGCGCTGCACCAGACTCCAGCCGCGCTCGATGGCGTCGGCATCGGCCATCGGTCCTTCGCCTAGGCGTGGCCGCTCGTGCAGCTCGCCGTGGTACACCGCAGGGCCGCCCAGCTCTACGGCCAGCGCGCCGGCACCGGCTGCCATCACCGGGCCCGCGTTGGGGCTGTCCCACAGCGGCCCTTGCTGGCGCCAGCAACGCAGCGCCAGACGGGTCTTGCCGAGCAGCGCGTAGGTCAGCGCCACGAGCCTTGCCGGCAGGTAGTTGAGCACATCGTCAATGCGCGCGGCGCACCAGCCAAAGCGTTCGAAACGTTGGTTGCGATAGCCCCACATTGCATCCAGGGTATTGCTCAGGCGGTACAGCACGACGCCCGGCGCACCTGCGACGATGAACCAGAACAGCGCCGCGAACACCGCGTCGCTGCCATTTTCCAGAACCGATTCAGTGGCCGCGCGGGCCACAGCGGGCTCATCCAGCTCGCGGGTTTCACGACTGACCAGGTAGCCCACGCGCAGGCGAGCTTCATCCAGGTCGCCCTGGCGCAGGGCCTGGGCCACCGGCAGCACATGCTCGCCCAGGCTGCGCAGGCCCAGGGCGCAATACAGCGCCAGGACATCGACCAGCCAGCCGATATACGGCAACCACGACAGCAGCAGCGCGACCAGCGTCAGTGGCACCACGGCGATGAACCAGGCGCTGACGCCATGGCTGCGCCAACCGCGCCCGCCCGCGTTCAATCGGCGTTCGAGGTGCTTGGCCAGGTTGCCGAACCCCACCAGCGGGTGGCGTCGTTTCGGCTCGCCGAGCAGCGCGTCCAGGGCCACACCTGCAACGGTCAACAGGGCCACGCTCATGGCCGTTCTCCCCAATGGTTTTCGTACAGCATTTCACTCAAGGGGCGCTCTTTGGCCCAGTGTTCCATCACCAACATCGGCGCCGGGTAGAACTCGATCACCGGGCCCAGGCACAACACCGCCACGGGTTTTGCCCCGGCAGGCATGCCCAGCAGCTCGGCCAGCGCCTGCGGGTCGAACAACGACACCCAGCCCATGCCCAGCCCTTCGGCGCGGGCCGCCAACCACAGGTTCTGGATCGCGCAGGATAGCGAAGCCAGATCCATTTCCGGCAAGGTACGCCGGCCAAAGATATGCGGCTCGCGGTTGTCCATGAGCGCGGCCACCAGCACCTCGGCGCAATCGCCGATACCTTCGACCTTGAGCTTCATGAAATCGTCGGAACGCTCGCCCAGCGCCTCGGCGGTCAGCACACGCTCCTGTTCCACCAAACCCTGGATGCGCTCGCGCAGCGCACGCTGGCTGATGCGGATGAAGCGCCACGGCTGCATCAGCCCCACGCTGGGGGCCTGGTGCGCAGCGGCCAGTAGGCGGCCAAGCAGCGCGGGGGCCACCTCCCCCCCGGCGAAGTGGCGCATGTCGCGGCGCTCGCCGATAGCCCGGTAGATCGCCGCGCGTTCGGCCTCGCTGTAGGCGTGATCGCTCATGGTCGCAACAGCGCCGCCGCCGCATCGGGATTGGACGGGAAGTAGAAGTGCACGTAGGAGGCAGTCAACCGGCCCAGGCGATAGACCGCCTCGTTGCCTCGCCCACCGTTGGGGCTCAGGCCTCGAGCGATGGGCTCCAGCACGGTGCTGGTCAGCGAGTGGTGGTAGGTGTGCCCACGCAGGGTGCCTTCGGGCAACTCGACCGCTTGCAGCGCCAGGGCAGCCAAACGCTTCTGCATGGTTGCCTCACCAGGCAGCACACCAAGCAGTTCGGCACGTTCACCGGCCACATCGGTCAGCGCGTCGAGTAGATACAGCATGCCGCCGCACTCTGCCAGCAGTGGCTTGTCCTGGTCATGGTGGGCGCGAATCGCTTCGAGCATCGGCGCGTTGGCCGACAGTGCACGGTGATGCAGTTCAGGGTAGCCACCAGGCAGGTACAGGCTGTCTACCAACGGCAGCTCGCGGTCGTGCAGCGGCGAGAAGAATTCCAGTTGCGCGCCAAGGCTACGCAGTACGTCGAGGTTGGCGCCGTAGAGAAACGCGAAGGCTTCGTCACGGGCCACGCCGATGCGTACGCCGGACAATGATGCCGCGTGGCTGAGGGGGGCGGGCGCAGCGAAGCTCACCGGCGGAGGCAACGTTGCGTCACAGCTGGCGCCCAAGGCTTCGGCGGCGGCGTCCAGGCGAGCGTCAAGGTCGTTCAGCTCGCTGGCCTGCACCAGCCCCAGGTGTCGGCTGGGCAGTTCGATGCCGCGCTCGCGGGACAACCCGCCATACCAGCGCAGGCCTTCAGTCAGGCTACCTTCGAGCAACTGTGCGTGGCGCAAGCTCCCGACGCGGTTGGCCAGCACCCCTGCAAAGGGCAAGTCCGGCTGATAACGCGCCAGGCCAAGGGCCAGGGCGCCAAAGGTCTGGGCCATGGCCGTGCCGTCGATCACCGCCAGCACCGGCACGCCGAAATGCCGGGCCAGGTCCGCGCTGGACGGGGTGCCGTCGAACAGCCCCATCACCCCTTCGATCAGGATCAGGTCGGCCTCCTCGGCCGCCTCCCAGAGCAAGCGGCGGCTCTCGTCAGCGCCGATCATCCACAAGTCGAGTTGGTACACCGGTGCGCCACTGGCACGTTCGAGGATCATCGGGTCAAGGAAGTCCGGCCCGCACTTGAACACCCGCACCTTGCGCCCGAGGTTGCGGTGCAGGCGCGCCAGGGCGGCAGTGACCGTGGTCTTGCCCTGGCCCGAGGCCGGGGCGGCGATCAGAACCGCAGGGCATTGACGCGGCTGACTCACAGTTCAACGCCCTTCTGCGCGCGGATACCGGCCTGGAAAGCGTGCTTGAGCATGCCCATCTCGGTGACGGTGTCGGCCATCTCGATCA
This sequence comes from Pseudomonas sp. NY15463, assembly GCF_048068415.1. NCBI lineage: Bacteria > Pseudomonadati > Pseudomonadota > Gammaproteobacteria > Pseudomonadales > Pseudomonadaceae > Pseudomonas > Pseudomonas sp. NY15463. Next base: position 56,319 of record NZ_JBLUQD010000010.1, on the reverse strand, counting down.
TTTCGGGCTTGGCCCCACGGCCGGTGACGATCACGTGCTGCATCGGCGGGCGGGCCTGGATGTCGGCCAGTACCTGGTCAAGGTCGAGGTAGCCGTGCTTGAGGGCGATGTTCAGCTCATCGAGCACCACGAACTGTACCGAGGCATCCTGCAACAGCTGGCGCGACACGGCCCAGGCAGCTTCGGCGGCGGCGATGTCACGGGCACGGTCCTGGGTCTCCCAGGTAAAGCCCTCGCCCATCACGTGGTAGCGCACCTGCTCGGGGAAACGGCGGAAGAACAGCTCTTCGCCAGTGCTGTTGCGGCCCTTGATGAACTGCACCACGCCGCACTGCATGCCATGCCCGAGCGCGCGGGCGAGCATGCCGAAGGCCGAGCTGCTCTTGCCCTTGCCGTTGCCGGTCAGTACCAGCAACAAGCCGCATTCGTTGGGGGAATTGGCGATGCGTTCGTCGATGATCGCCTTCTTGCGCTGCATGCGCGCCAGGTGACGTTCGTCGCGTTCGGGGGATTCGCTCATCAGGGGTCTCCGCTGTCTGGCGCCAGGCGGCGACAGGTGAAAGGCGGGCAAACGGAGAACGCGCAGGGGCCGTGGCACAGGCCACATCGCACCGCGCATCACCCTCCGTGATGCCGTTGGCAGTTGCAGGCCGGTCTCCGGGCTCATGAGCGGGCCACAGGCCCTGACCGCGCGCCTTCCCGGGCCTAGGGCCCAGTGGCCTTGCGCGGCCTTCGACTCACCTACCGTTGCGGGGGCAGCGCCGGAATCGCACCTTGCAGGCGCACACCGGCTTCCCAGTTTCACCCCACCAAGCCAAGGCTCGCGAGGCACCTGAAACACGCGGCGAAGGTTAGAGGGTTGCACCGGGAGCGTCAATGAACGAAGGCCCGACTGAACCGGACCAATGGCCAATCTACCGGCTTGTGCCACACTGAGGGCAGTGATATCACTTAGCCAGCACTTAGGCGAATATCAAAACAAGAACAAGGAGCGCTGCATGCAGGGTCTAATCATCAACAACCCGAACCTCGAATTCCTGCGCCCGGCACTGGAACGTTGGGTCGACTGCATCGACCGCTTCAACCAGTTCCAGGGCGATAACGATGCGCCCTACTGGCATGGCACCACGGCCAACGTGGGCTTGCTCGCCGCCGCCGCCTGGCAAGGTGAACTGGTGGCACTGCCGCAATCGACCAGCAAGAAACAGCGTGATGAAGGCGACCGCGAAGGCCGCTGCGACCTGACCCTCTGCAGCGCCGAGGCGACGATTCACCTGCATGCAGGTCAACGCTGGCCGCGCCTAGCCCGCCTGGACCTGTCCGCAGCACTGCTGGAAACGTCCCTGCAGGCCAAATGTATCGCCTACGCCAGCCAACTCAAGGCCGGTGCGCTGTTCGCCACGCCCTGGAAAGCCGGCCAGCACGCCAGTCCCGAGGAACTGCAAGACCTGGTCGACGACCTGCACAAGCACAGTGCCTGCGCGGTGGCCTGGTACTTCCCCTATGCCTATCGCAAGCTGCACAACGAATTGGGGCAATACTTCCCCGGCGTGGCGCTGCTGCTCAAGCAGGCCTGAAGGGAAACCGCGCGCAGGCTTGCGCAAAAACGGCGTGTCGTGCGCCGACCGCAGGCCTTGGCGGGTAGCGACGGGCTACGTGATCTGGTTCATCTGCCAGGCCCGAAGCACCTGGCAAGCGCGGAAACTTATGGGTTCTGCGCCAGATGCCCCGCAGGCAGCACGCGCTTGGCTTGCAAGTAAGCCTTCGACCAATAGCTGTTGGACAGATAATCCAGACGCACCGTGCCGCCGGTAGAAGGTGCGTGCACGAAACGGCCTTCGCCTACGTAGATGCCAGCATGGCTCACCTGCCCGCCGCCATTGGTGGCGAAGAACACCAGATCGCCAGATTGCAGGGCATTGATCGCCACGCTTGGCGCGCGCATGCCAATCATGTCACGGGTGGTGCGCGGCAAGCTGATGCCAGCGGCGTCGCGGTACACATAGCCGATCAGGCCGCTGCAGTCGAAACCCGAGTCCGGGGTATTACCGCCCCAACGATAGGGCGTTCCCACCAGACCAATCGCGCGAAACAGCACATCTTCGGCCACCGGCGAGGACGGTTGCGACTGATTGAAGGTGACGGGAGGATAGACCGGCGCCGGGGCCGGAACATGGCTGGAACAGGCCGCCAGCAGGGCCACCAGCCAAAGCAATGCGAAACGCGCCAACATCGCCATGATCGAACATCCTGTCGTGAATACTCCGGCCGCAGCCGAAGGCGAAAAGAGTTGAGAAATTAGATTAGACGCTTTCTGTAAATGCGCACGGCGGCGAGCTTTTCAGCTACGCCGCCGTGGCAGGGTACAGCATTTTGACATCAAATCAATTGCGCGAGAGCGTGGTGCTCGGGGCCATCGCCAGGGCGCGCTTGGCTTCGATGAAGGTCTTGCTCCAGTAGCGATCGCTCAGGTTGTCGATGCGCACACCACCGCTGCGGCGGCTGCTGGAGTGGATGAACTGGTTGTCGCCCAGGTAGATGCCGGCATGGCTGACGCGACCACGGCCGTTGGTGCTGAAGAACAGCAGGTCACCCGGCTTGAGCTTGTTGCGTGCGACCTTGGGGGCATCGACGTTGATCATTTCGCGAGTCGAGCGCGGCAGGTTCATGCCTGCTTCTTCGCGGAACAGGTAGCCGATGAAACCGCTGCAGTCGAAGCCGGACTTCTCGGAAGTACCGCCGAAGCGATAGCGGGTACCGATCAGCGACATACCACGCTCGAGGATGCTGTCGGCCAGCACCGGAAGCTGATAAGGCTTGCTGTTGCTGGAGAAGGCGTCGAGGTCTTCTTCATTAGCCAGCTCTTCCTCGGTGAATACGGAAGAGGTGGGCGCCTTGATCTTGGCCGATTGCTCGGCGACCAGGCGATGATCCTGTGATTGAGTGGCCGGACCTTGGGAGGCGCAACCGAACAGCAGGGTGGCAAGTGCAAGTGGCACGAGGGGTGCGAAGCGCTTCAGCATGGGCACGACCGTGTCTGTAGTCCTTTAGAAGGTGGAAACTATGCCCTCTATCGTGACCATTTGCAAATTTTATCGAAAAACATGTGACTTTTGCGTTTTTCCGCTCTGGTGCCGTGTTTTCAAGGGCTTACCAGCCCAGGGTTTCCTTGAGAAACGGAATGGTCAGCTTACGCTGGGCTTGCAACGAGGCCTGATCGAGGCGTTCGAGCAGGTCGAACAGTGCGCTCATGCTGCGCGTGCCACGGGTGAGGATGAAGTGGCCGACCTCGTCGGTCAGGTGCAGGCCGCGACGCGAGGCGCGCAGTTGCAGGGCACGCAGCTTGTCCTCGTCGGACATGCCGCGCATCTGGAAAATCAACGCCAGGGTAAGCCGTGACTTGAGGTCGGCCAGCTTGATCGGCAACTCGCGCGGCGAGCTGGAGGCGGCTAGCAACAGGCGCCTGCCACTGTCACGCAGGCGATTGAACAGGTGGAACATGGCCTCTTCCCAATCGGCCTTGCCGGCGATCACGTGCAGGTCGTCGATACACACCAATTCGTACTGTTCGAGGTGATCGAGCAGTTCGACGCCACGTTCGAGCAGTTGCGCCAGCGGCAGGTACACCGCCGGCTCGCCCAGTTGCTGGAAGCGCTGGGTGGCAGCTTGCAGCAGGTGGGTACGCCCCACGCCCTGCTTGCCCCACAGGTAGATGAGGCTTTCGGTCCAGCCGGCGTCGGCTTCGCACAGCCGCTCGACATAGCCCAATGCCGCGGCATTGGCGCCCGGGTAGTAGTTGATGAAGGTGGCGTCATCGCGCAGACGCACACCCAAGGGCAACTGGATCGGTTTCATGCTCGCGGGTGGTCGCAGGGACCACAGGGGGCCTTTGATGAACAGTGTGCAAAGTCTATACCCGCAACGCGGGCGGCACAATCGGGCAGCGCAAGAGCGTCAGTAAAATCAAGCAGTTGCGCATTACGATGCGTGCCGCGCGGTCAAAGGTCCGGATCGATTTGCCCCGCGTACATGTCCGACTCTTTATAGAGCGCGTGCACATGGCGCAGCAACACCATGATCACCGCCGCCACCGGCAGCGCCAGCAGCACGCCGGTGAAGCCGAACAGCTCACCGCCAGCAAGAATCGCGAAGATCACCGCAACGGGGTGCAGGCCGATGCGGTCCCCCACCAGCAGCGGCGTGAGCACCATGCCCTCGAGGGCCTGACCGACCATGAACACGGCCACGATACCCAGCATCGGGTACAACTCGCCGCCGAACTGGAACAATCCGGCGACGATGGCCGCGCCGATGCCAATGATGAACCCCATGTACGGCACGATGGCCGCCAGTCCCGCGAGCATCCCGATCAGCAGACCCAGCTCCAGCCCCACTAGCATCAGTCCGGTGGAATAGATGACGCCCAGCGCCAGCATCACCAGCAATTGCCCACGCACGAATGCCCCTAGCACCTCATGGCACTCCCCGGCCAGTGCCACCACCTGCGGCTCGCGCTGGCGCGGCAGCAAGCTGCGCAGCTTGGCCATCATCAGGTCCCAGTCGCGCAGCAGATAGAAGCCCACCACCGGGATCAGCACCAGGTTGGCCAGCCAGCCGATCAGCGCCAGGCTCGATGCGGTGGCCTGGGACAGCAGCATGCCGACGATATCGGTGGTTTGGCCGACGTGATCGCCGATGGCAGCCTTGATCTTGTCGAATTTCCAGAAGCCATCGGCCAGGCCCAGGCGACTCTGGACCCACGGCAGCGCCACATGTTGCAGCCAGTCGAGCATCTGCGGCGCCAACTCGTAGAGACGCACCAGTTGCTTGGCCAGCATCGGGATCAGTACCAGCAACAGGGCGAGCAAGACCAGGGTGAACAGGCCGAACACCACCACCACGCCCCAGGTGCGCGACAAGCCGATGCGCTCGAGGCGATCGACCAGCGGGTCGGCCAGATAGGCCAATAGAATACCCACCAGAAAAGGCGAGAGGATGTTGTGCAGCAGATACAGCAGCACGGCGCCCAGCAGGGCGGCGCCCAACCCAATCCAGCGACGCAGGTCAGTCATTGCAGGGCTTCCTCACCAACGAAAACGCAGGCCATCGAACGGTTTGGCGGCAGCGGCAGGCGCAGCGCCCGGCTCGGCCTGTGGCGCTGGGGCGACAGGCGCAGGCTCGGCGGGCAGCTCTTGCAGACGGGCCAGCGCCAACTGCGCGCGCAGTTGTTCGCGGTTGCCGCTGACGGCATAGGTCAAGGTGCCACCGTCGGCCATCTGCAAGCGCGCGCCGTAGGGCTCCAGCACGCGGCCAAGCTCGGCATAATGCGCAAGGTTCATGCCCTCGACCTGTACCAGCAGCTCGCTGCTGGCGCCTGGACGGGTCACATAGCGCGGCGCCAGACGATTACTCACTGCCAACAGCACGGCGTCGGCCAGGGCGGCTTGGTCAGCCCCCTCCGCACTGCCCTGCTCACGCTGCTCGCCCAACCACAGCTGCCACTTGCCCTGCCATTTGCCATCAGCTTCGTGGGCATGGACGGCCAGGAGCGCATCAGCCCCGTAGCGCTCGGAAGCCTCGCGCAGCGGTGCGGGATCGGCGCTGTCGATCTGCTTGGCATTGGCCACCAATTGCTCGGACAAGTCAGCCAACGGCAAGCGCAGCGGCAAGCCACGGTGCTGGGCTGCGCGGCGCAGCGGCTCGGCGCTGCTCTGGCCATCACCGACCAGACTGCTGCCCTCGACACTGTCGTTCAGCCACCAGCCGAGGATCGACGGCCGGTTGCTGCCCCATAGCGCCAGGCCCGCCTGACGCAAGGCGCGCTCGGTACTGCCCGGATCGAACTCCACCAGCACCGACTCCGGCGGCCCAGCTTCGGTGCCGACTTGGTTGACGATCGCTTGCGGGTCCTTGCGCAGGGTGGCCAGGGCTGGGCTTTGCGGTGCCTTGGCGTCACCGGTCAGGCGCAGCACCAGGGTATCGAACGCCCTGCTGGTAGCCTGGGCGCGTGCGTCGCTGCCCTGCCCCTGGAGCGGCTCGTGTACCTGATAGAGCCCAGAGACGGTTTCGGCCTGGCCGTTCAGGCAGACCAGCGCCAGGCAACCGGCCGCGAAGTGATTGAAAAGACGCATGGGGGATTCCTGTCCGGATGTGCTTCAAGCTTCGAGCTTCAAGCCTCGAGAAAGTGCAGGTGATGCCTCAAACTGCCTGCTTGCAGCTTGAAGCCCATGGCTTGCAGCTTATACAGAAGAGGCCGAACCAACCACCTGCACTGTTTTTTCGCCAGATTTACGCCCTGCCCGTCGGCCTGAGGATGGCCGCTGGGGGGCAACCCTGATAAAATCGCGCGCCTTCGCAGACCAGTGACGTTCAGACCGCCGCCGCTTCCTTGAGCCGGCCTTGGCCGTCCCGGTCGTTTTCTAAGAATCCCTCCCTCTTAAAGGCCTGGATCAATGAGCAAGCAACCCTCCCTGAGCTACAAAGACGCCGGTGTAGACATCGACGCCGGCGAAGCACTGGTCGAACGCATCAAGGGCGTCGCCAAGCGCACCGCACGCCCTGAAGTCATGGGTGGCCTGGGCGGCTTCGGCGCCCTCTGCGAAATCCCGGCCGGCTACAAGCAGCCGGTGCTGGTCTCCGGCACCGACGGCGTCGGCACCAAGCTGCGCCTGGCGCTGAACCTGAACAAGCACGACAGCATCGGCCAGGACCTGGTCGCAATGTGCGTCAACGACCTGGTGGTGTGCGGCGCCGAGCCGCTGTTCTTCCTCGACTACTACGCCACCGGCAAGCTCAACGTCGACGTCGCCGCCACCGTGGTCACCGGCATTGGTGCAGGTTGCGAACTGGCCGGCTGCTCGCTGGTCGGTGGTGAAACCGCCGAAATGCCAGGCATGTACGAAGGCGAAGACTACGACCTGGCTGGCTTCTGCGTCGGCGTAGTAGAAAAGGCCGAGATCATCGACGGCTCCAAGGTGGTCACCGGCGACGCCCTGATCGCCCTGCCCTCCTCCGGCCCGCACTCCAACGGCTACTCGCTGATCCGCAAGATCCTCGAAGTCTCCGGCACCGACATCGAGAACACCCAGCTCGACGGCAAGCCGCTGACCGACCTGCTGATGGCCCCAACCCGCATTTACGTCAAACCACTGCTGCAACTGATCAAGCAGACCGGCGCCGTCAAGGCCATGGCCCACATCACCGGTGGTGGCCTGCTGGACAACATCCCGCGCGTACTGCCCAAAGGCGCCCAGGCGGTGGTCGACGTGGCCAGCTGGCAGCGTCCGGCGGTGTTCGACTTCCTGCAAGAAAAAGGCAACGTCGACGAGCACGAAATGCACCGCGTCCTGAACTGCGGCGTGGGCATGGTCATCTGCGTGGCCCAGGATCAGGTCGAAGCCGCACTGAACGTACTGCGCGCCGAAGGTGAGCAACCGTGGGTGATCGGCCATATCGCCGTGGCCGCCGAAGGCGCCGCCCAGGTCGAGCTGCAGAACCTCAAGGCACACTGATGCCCGGCAAGACCTGCAATGTCGTGGTACTGCTGTCGGGCTCCGGCAGCAACCTGCAAGCCCTGATCGACAGCAGCCAAGGCGCCGACAGCCCGCTGCGCGTCGGTGCGGTGATTTCCAACCGCGCCGACGCCTACGGTCTGGAACGCGCCAAGGCAGCTGGCATAGACACCGCGGTGCTCGAACACACCGGTTTCGCAGGTCGTGAAGCCTTCGACGCGGCGCTGATGGCGCTGATCGACGGCTTCAACCCGGACCTGGTGGTACTGGCCGGCTTCATGCGCATCCTCAGTGGCGGCTTCGTGCGTCACTATCAAGGTCGCCTGCTGAACATACATCCGTCACTATTGCCCAAGTACAAAGGGCTGCACACCCACCAGCGCGCCCTGGAGGCCGGTGACACCGAGCACGGTTGCAGTGTGCACTTCGTCACCGAGGAACTCGATGGCGGGCCACTGGTCGTACAGGCTGTAGTTCCAGTAGCCGCAACTGACACCGCGCAGACGCTCGCCCAGCGGGTGCACCTGCAGGAACACCAGATCTACCCCCTGGCGGTACGCTGGTTCGCCGAAGGTCGCTTGTGCCTGGGCGAACACGGTGCGTTACTCGATGGACAGCCGCTGCCGGCCAGCGGTCATTTGATTCGATCCTAGGAGAATTTATGCGTCGCGCCCTGCTCTTGGCTCTCGCCGTGCTCGCCCTGCCGCTGCAGGCAGCTGATCTGAAGCCGTTCTCGGCCAGCTACACCGCCGACTGGAAGCAACTGCCCATGAGCGGCACTGCCGAGCGCAGCTTGGTCAAAAATGCCAACGGCAAGTGGGACCTGAACTTCAAGGCTTCCATGATGATCGCTAGCCTGACCGAGCAAAGCACCCTGCGCATGGACAACGACACCCTGCTGCCGCAAAAGTACCACTTCGAGCGCGGCGGCCTGGGCAAGGCCAAGAAAGTCGACCTGACCTTCGACTGGACCGGCAAGAAAGTCACCGGCACTGACCGGGGCGATGCCATCAGCCTGCCGATCAACCGCGGCGTGCTGGACAAGTCCTCGTACCAACTGGCCCTGCAGCATGACGTGGCCGCTGGCAAGAAGAGCATGACCTACCAGGTGGTCGACGGTGACGAAATCGATACCTACGACTTCCGCGTATTGGGCACTGAGAAAGTCAGCACCAAGAACGGCCAGGTCGAGGCGATCAAGGTCGAGCGCGTGCGCGACCCTAGCCAGAGCAAACGCATCACCGAGCTGTGGTTCGCCAAGGACTGGGACTACCTGCTGGTGCAACTGCGCCAGGTCGAGACCGACGGCAAGGAATACGTGATCGTGCTGCAAGATGGCACGGTCGACGGCAAGACGGTCAAGGGCAACTGACCTTCACCCAGACGTTGCACCCCAAGCCCCGCCATGTGCGGGGCTTTTTTTGCCCGCTGGAAATGTCCAGATTTGGCGGGCGGGCCGCCCCTACACCGCTCGCGAATGCGCTTCATGAACATTGTTTCATCGCCCGTTTATTTACTTAGCCTGCTAACAAACTTTATAAAGAAGACCTGCGACACAGCGCCGCAGCCAACCCTAGCAGTGGAGTTAAGCGATGACTGTCAAAGTAACCGAACGCGACGAATCGAAAATGTCCCACGAAGGCCTGGCCGCGGGTGTGCGGATCTGGGATGTGCACCAGCAAGGTCAGTTGGTAGGCATGTTCCACGACGAACACCTGGCCCAGCAGTATCGTAAAGAGCTCGAAGTGCTGGAAAACCAGCGCAATAGCCAATGACAGCGACTTCCCAAAAAAAACCCGCCTAGGCGGGTTTTTTCGTGTTTACCACATCAGATCATCCGGGATCTTGTAGGCGGCATACGGATCGTCGGCTTCGTCGGCTTCCTCTACATGGGTGTTGAGCAGCAAGATGCGCTGCGGGTCGCGCTCCTGGATCTTCACCGCCGCCTCGCGCGGGATCACTTCATAGCCGCCGCCATGGGCGACGATAGCCAAGGCGCCATTACTCAGCTTGCTGCGCATCAGGGCGTTGACGGCGATGCGCTTGACCTTCTTGTCATCAACGAAGTTGTAGTAATCCTCGGTGGTCAGCTTGGGCAGGCGGGTCGCTTCGATCAATTGCTTGATCTGTGCGGCACGGGCCTTCTGCTCGGCCTTTTCCTGAACCTGGCGGTTCAGTTCCTGGTCCTTCTTGGCCTTCTCGGCCATGGCTTCCTTGGCCAGGCGCTGCTGGGTGTCGTCCACCTCGACCTGGCCCTTGTGCTCCAGGCGTTTTTGTTTCTTCTGGGCTTTGTTGGTCTGCGAGACCTGTTTCTGGTTGACCAGGCCGGCTTTGAGCAATTGGTCGCGAAGGGAAAGGCTCATGGGGTGTTCACTCACTTAGGCATCGGCTCAGCCGCAGCTGGGCAGGTTCTTTTCCTGACGCTTGGCCTCGCCCCACAGGGCGTCCAGCTCGTCGAGGGTGCGATCTTGGATGTTCAGGCCCTGCTCGCGCAATGCCTGTTCGATAAATCGAAAACGCCGTTCGAACTTGCGGTTGGCGCGGCGCAAGGCGTTTTCCGGGTCGTGCTTGAGGTGGCGGGCCAGGTTGACGGTGGCGAACAGCAGGTCGCCGAGTTCGTCTTCGAGGGCATCGCTGTCGCCATCGGCCATAGCTTGCAGCACTTCGTCCAGCTCTTCGCGCACCTTGTCCAATACCGGCAACGCCGCTGGCCAGTCGAAGCCCACGGTGGCCGCGCGCTTTTGCAGTTTAGCCGCACGCGACAAGGCAGGTAGCGCCGCAGGCACGTCGTCGAGCAGCGAGAGCTGTTCGGGGTCGCTTTGCTCAGCGCGTTCCTCGGCCTTGATCTCTTCCCAGCGTGACTTGACCTGGGCCTCGCTCAGGGCCGGCGTGTCCAGCGGCGCGTACAGCTCACCGGTGGGAAACACGTGAGGGTGGCGACGAATCAGCTTGCGGGTGATCGAATCAACCACGCCGCTGAACTCGAAGCGCCCCTCTTCGCGGGCCAGCTGGCTGTAGTAGACCACCTGGAACAGCAAGTCACCCAACTCGCCCTGCAGATGGGCGAAGTCGCCGCGCTCGATGGTGTCGGCCACTTCATAGGCTTCTTCGAGGGTGTGCTGGACGATACTGGCGTAATCCTGCTTGAGGTCCCACGGGCAGCCGTACTGCGGGTCACGCAGGCGGGCCATGAGGTGCAGCAGGTCATCGAGGGTGCAAGTCATTTAGGCAGGTCCTTCGGCGGCGTCTGCATTCGCGGGCAAGCCCGCGAATGCAGACGCCGCGGTATCACGGTGTACGGTTACGCCGCGTCTCGATGATGTTCGGCAACTGCGAGATGCGTCCAAGCAAGCGTCCCAGGGCATCGAGCCCAGGAATCTCGATGGTCAGCGACATCAGCGCGGTGTTGTCTTCCTTGTTCGAGCGGGTGTTGACCGCCAGCACGTTGATCTTCTCGTTGAGCAACACCTGCGACACGTCGCGCAGCAGCCCTGGGCGGTCGTAGGCCCGGATGACGATATCCACCGGATAGGTCTGCACCGGGATCGGTCCCCAGCTGACCTGGATCATGCGCTCAGGTTCCTTGCCGGCCAGTTGCAACACCGAGGCGCAGTCCTGGCGGTGAATGCTCACGCCGCGGCCTTGGGTGATATAGCCGACGATGGCATCGCCCGGCAGCGGCTGGCAGCACCCGGCCATTTGCGTGAGCAGGTTGCCCACGCCCTGGATCTGGATGTCGCTGCGCTTGCCCGAGCGAATACCCCGGGCCTGACGCGGGATCAGTTCGACCTGCTCGCTACGCTCAGGCTCAAGCAACTGCTGGGCTGCGTTGACCATGTGCGCCAGGCGCAGGTCGCCGGCGCCGAGGGCGGCGAACATGTCCTCGGCGGTCTTGACGTTGGCCTTCTCGGCTAGGCGCTCGAAGTCCACCTGGGGCAGCCCCAGGCGGCTGAGTTCACGCTCGATCAGGGTCTTGCCGGCCGCCACGTTCTGATCGCGAGCCTGCAACTTGAACCAGTGGACGATCTTGGCACGAGCCCGCGAAGTGGTCACATAGCCCAGGTTGGAGTTCAGCCAGTCACGGCTGGGGCTGCCGTGCTTGCTGGTGATGATCTCCACCTGCTCGCCGGTCTGCAGGCTGTAGTTGAGCGGCACGATACGCCCATTGATCTTGGCACCACGGCAGTTGTGGCCGATCTCGGTGTGCACGCGGTAGGCGAAGTCCAGCGGCGTGGCGCCCTTGGGCAGGTCGATGGCATGGCCATCAGGGGTGAACACATAAACCCGGTCCGGCTCGATGTCCACGCGCAGTTGCTCGGCCAGACCGCCGATATCGCCCAGTTCCTCGTGCCACTCAAGCACCTGGCGCAACCAGGAGATTTTCTCTTCGTAGTGATTGGAGCCAGATTTGACGTCGGTGCCCTTGTAGCGCCAATGCGCGCACACGCCCAGCTCGGCTTCCTCGTGCATGGAATGGGTGCGGATCTGCACCTCCAGCACCTTGCCCTCAGGGCCGATCACCGCCGTGTGCAGCGAGCGGTAGCCGTTCTCCTTGGGGTTGGCGATGTAGTCGTCGAACTCTTTGGGAATATGCCGCCAGAGGGTGTGCACGATCCCCAGCGCGGTGTAGCAATCGCGCACCTCGGGAACCAGGACGCGCACGGCACGCACGTCGTAGATCTGGCTGAACTCCAGGCCTTTGCGCTGCATCTTGCGCCAGATCGAATAGATGTGTTTCGCCCGACCGCTGATGTCAGCCTTAACGCCCGTGGCCAGCAGCTCGTTCTGCAACTGGTTCATCACGTCGCTGATGAAACGCTCACGGTCCAGGCGGCGCTCGTGCAACAGCTTGGCGATCTGCTTGTACTGGTCAGGTTCGAGGTAGCGGAACGAGAGGTCTTCCAGCTCCCACTTGATGTGGCCGATACCCAGGCGGTGGGCCAGAGGTGCATAGATGTCGAACACCTCACGGGCCACGCGCAGGCGTTTTTCGTCATCGGCGGCCTTGACCGCACGGATCGCGCAGGTTCGCTCAGCCAGCTTGATCAACGCCACGCGCACATCGTCGACCATGGCCACGAGCATCTTGCGCAGGTTCTCCACCTGCGCCTGGGAGCCGAGCACCAGCGACTGGCGCGGGCTCAGGCTGGCGCTGATGGCCGCCATGCGCAGCACACCATCGATCAGCTTGGATACCACCGGACCAAAACGCTGACTCACTTCGGCCAACGTCACCTTGCCTTCGCGTACCGAGCGGTAGATCACTGCCGCCACCAACGAGTCCTGGTCAAGCTTGAGGTCGGCGAGGATTTCGGCGATCTCAAGCCCCGCCTGGAAACTCGAGGTACCGTCGGCCCACGAATGCTTGGCCGGGTTGCCCTTTTTCTCGACTTCCTGGGCGAACTCGCAAGCGTCCTTCAAGGCCACGCGATCGAGCAGCGAATCGACACTCACGACGTGGTCGAGCCATGCTTCGAGATTGATACTGCCGTCGTTATTGACCGGCTGGTGCACTCTCACCTGTACCATCTTTGTTTTACCTTTCCATACAGCGCACCACACCGGTGCACTGGCTATCACCTGTGCAGCCTTCGTTCCGTGAAGGCCGCACCAAGAGGACCAGCCTGGCTAGTCCGCTTCGAATAACGCCATGGCCTCGACATGCGCCGTCTGAGGAAACATGTCGAGAATCCCGGCCCTTTTTAACCGGTACCCCTGCCCTGCCAGCACCTGTGCGTCGCGCGCCAGTGTGGCCGGGTTGCACGAGACGTAGACCAACCGTTTCGCACCGAGCCGGTGGATGCCTTGCACCACCTCATAGGCCCCGTCCCGTGGTGGGTCCAAGAGTACCGCAGAAAAGCCTTCGGCGACCCATCCGGCGCCCACCAAAGGCTGCGATAAATCGGCCTGAAAAAACCGTGCGTTATGCACATCGTTGTCTCGGGCATTGGTTGCAGCGCGCTCGACCATGGCCTGCACGCCTTCCACCGCCACCACCTCGCGCGCAGCTCGGGCCAGCGGCAGGGCAAAATTACCCAGCCCGCAGAACAGGTCCAGGACCCGCTCGTGCGCCTGGGGCGCCAGCCAAGCCAGCGCCTGCTGGATCATCAAGGTGTTGACCTGAGCATTGACCTGGACAAAATCGCCCGGTCGCCAGGCCAGCTCCAACCCCCACGGTTCCAGGGCGAAGCCCAGCTTGCCAGCGGCATCCACTGGGGCCGGCTCGCCTTCACCTTGCAACCACAACTGCGCGCCCGCCTCCCGACAGAACGCGTCAAGACGCGCCAGGTCCTCGGCGGGCAGCGGCGCCACATGACGCAGCAACAGCGCCTCGGCGGTGCCGCTGAACAGCTCGACATGGCCGAGCGCCTGGGGCTTGTCCAGGCTGCGCAACACCGTGGGCAAGTGCCGCAGTAGGGTTTGCAAGGGTTGTACCAGCACCGCGCAGTCGTCGATGGCGATGATGTCCTGGCTGGCTTCGGCGCGGAACCCCACCTCCAGCTGACGGGCCTTGGGATCCCAGCGTACAGCCACCCGCGCACGGCGACGGTAGCCGAACTCCGGGCCACTCAGGGGCGCCGCCCACGCTTGCGGCTGTAGGCCAGCAACCCGTTGCAGTTGCTCGGCCAACAGGCGCTGCTTGAGCGCCAGCTGATCGGCGTGAGGCAGATGCTGCAAGTTGCAGCCGCCGCAGCGCTGGTAGTGTTTGCACGGTGCCTCACGGCGCTCGGCACTGGCCTGGAATACCCGTTCCAGGCGCGCGTCGACGATCTTGCCGCGGGCGCCGAGCACCCGGGCCTCGACATCTTCGCCGCCCAGCGCGCCACTGACGAACCACGTACGCCCTTCAAGGAAGGCGATACCACGGCCATCACCGGCTAGGCGCTCGATCTGCAAGCGCTGCTTCTTGCCCACGGGCACTTGCGCGGTACGGTTGCCGCCGGCTGGCTGGAAGCGCAGGCCGCCGTTGCTTTTCTTTCTGGACATCAGGTGGGATCGAACAGGCCGGTGGACAGGTAACGGTCGCCGCGGTCGCAGATGATCGCGACCATCACGGCGTTTTCGACTTCACGGGACAAGCGCAGCATCGCCGCGACCGCACCGCCCGAGGACACCCCACAGAAGATGCCTTCTTCACGGGCCAGGCGGCGGGTGGTGTCCTCGGCTTCCTGCTGGGACATGTCGACCACACGGTCGACCCGGGCTGCGTCGAAGATCTTCGGCAGGTACTCGTGGGGCCAGCGGCGAATGCCGGGAATGGCCGAGCCTTCCATCGGTTGCAGGCCGACGATCTGCACCGCCGGGTTTTGCTCCTTGAGGTACTGCGAGCAGCCCATGATGGTCCCGGTGGTGCCCATGGAACTGACGAAATGGGTGATGCTGCCTTGGGTCTGCTGCCAAATTTCCGGGCCGGTGCTGGTGTAGTGGGCGATCGGGTTGTCGCCGTTGGCGAACTGATCGAGCACCAGGCCGCGGCCTTCGGCTTGCAGTTTTTCGGCAAGGTCGCGTGCGCCTTCCATGCCCTCTTCCTTGGTCACCAGAATCAGCTCGGCGCCATACGCGGTCATGGCCGCCTTGCGTTCGGCCGTGGAGTTGTCGGGCATGATGAGGATCATCTTGTAGCCCTTGATCGCGGCGGCCATGGCCAGGGCGATACCGGTGTTGCCGGAGGTGGCCTCGATGAGCGTGTCACCGGGCTTGATCTGGCCACGTAGTTCGGCGCGGGTGATCATCGACAACGCCGGGCGGTCCTTGACCGAACCTGCCGGGTTGTTGCCTTCGAGCTTGAGCAAGAGGGTGTTGCTGGTTTCCCCGGCGAGGCGCTGCAGGCGAACCAGAGGCGTGTTGCCGACGCAATCGGCGATGGTTGGGTACTGCAGGGTCATGGGCGTTTTCGCAATCCGGACGGCAGGGGGGCCTATCATACCGGCAAACCCTGTCGGGCCATATCACGCAATTGTTGGGGGTTATAGCGGGTTGATATAAGGGTTCGGGTTCGATGGCCAGGGTGGTTGTTTTTGGAGACGTATGCGCATTCGTTGGCGATGTCGACGCTTAGTCACCTTTTCGCCCTTACGGCGACCTACTTTTGCTCTTGGGCAAAAGTAGGCAAAAACCGCTCGCTCCATCATCCGGCCCCTGCGCTGCGCGCAGGGGTTCCCTCGCTTCGGCGCCTTTCGGGCCCGCGCGGCCTCCGACTTGCTGCGCAAGTCTACATCTCGCGCCTTCGGCTACGCCGAAGGGTGCTACGCACCTGGCCCTACAGACGCCTATACTCGGCCTCCTGAAGTCGCAATTGGCGGCGCCTGGGCTATTGCGCGCTTAGAAGCAAGAGCAAGAGCAGCGGGTTTACCAGAGTGCCGGACCACTGCGAAGCAGGCGGCGCGGTGGATGGCACCGGCTACGCCGGTGTTCGCGGCACAAGGCCGCTCCTACAGGTGCAGCGCTGGGTTCAGGCTTGGCGCAGTCCTGTAACCCAGAGTTCCCACAACTGTAACTAGCGATTAGCTGCGCAAGTACAGGCGCCCCCCCTAACTTCGCGACTTCAGTAGGCCGAGCGAAGGTGACTGGAGGGCCAGGTGCGCAGCACCCTTCGGCGCAGCCGAAGGCGCGAGATGTAGACTTGCGCAGCAAGTCGGAGGCCGCGCGGGCCCGTAAGTCACCGCAGCGAGGGAACCCCGGAGCGAAGCGCAGGGGCCGAATGAATGGAGCGCCACGGCTTTGGTTACTTTGGCCACGACCAAAGTAACCCGCCGTAAGGGCGGAAAGGTGACTAAAAGTCGACAAAGCCAATGAATGCGAATACAACCATCAAAACAAACATCAACTAACCAACCAACTAACTGACCCCAACCGGCAACCGCATACACAACTGCAACCCACGCGCCCCGTTGACCGCCCATAGCACTCCACCCTGCCGCTGGATGGCACTGCGAGCGATACTCAACCCCAGGCCAAAGCCACCATCCCCCGGCCGCGACCCATCCAGCCGGGAAAACGGCGCAAAGATCCGCTCCAGATCCCCCTCGGCCACACCCCCGCCCTCGTCCTCCAGCACCAGCCGCCAATAGCCGCCGTCGCGCTGCCCACTCAGGCGTACCACGCCATTGGCAGGCGAATGGCGGATCGCGTTGCGCAGCATGTTCTCCAACGCCTGGGCCAAGTGATTGAGATTGCCCTGCACCCAGCAACTGGCCGGCAGCGTGCAATGCAGCCGCGCCAACGGCCAGCCGCTCTCGTAGCAGGCGTTCTCGCACAGCATGTCCCATAGCGCCTGCACCTGGATCGACTCCAACACCATTGATGCCCGCTCAGCATCCTGCCAAGCCAGTTGCAAAGTGCCCTCGACCAGTTGCTGCATGCCATCCACCTCGCGGTGTACCCGCTCACGCAGGCAGTGCAGGTCGGTTTCACCCTCGCACGCCACCCGCAGGCGGCTGAGCGGGGTGCGCATTTCATGGGATAGGTCACGCAACATCTGCTGCTGCAACGCCACCGTACCTTGCAAGCGCTCGGCCATCTGGTCGAACGCTCGAGCCAGCTCGCCCAGCTCATCCTGACGCGCAGTGGTACGCGAATCGAGCCGCGCCGTGAGTTGATCGGCGCGCCAGGCACTGGCCTGCTCGCGCAACTGGTTCAGCGGTACGATCAACATGCGGTAAAGGCCTACGCACAACAGCAAGGTGAACAGCCCGGGGATGATGCCGTTGGTGACCACCTGCCAGAACAACCGGTACTGGCCTGGGGTGAAGCGCCTGGGCAATTCCATCACCAGCATGCCCTGCTCGGGCAGAGTGGGGAACGGCAGGCGCAACCAAGGCTGGCCCACGCTGCGTCGGCTCATCGGCCAGTCCACCCCGCGCAAGCGCGTCAGGTGCTGGATCTGTTCGCCATTCAGGCCAATGCTGCCCAACGGTTGCAAGTCGCCATCCAGCACACCAGCCCAACCTGGCTCACGCGCCAACAAGCCTTCCAGCCAGCGGTCCACCCCTTCGCGCCCGCCCTCGCGCCAAGCCCGCTCGGCCTCGGCGGCATAACCGCGCAGCACATCGCGGGCGCCTTCATCGAGGAAAGCGTTGCGGGTTTCCATGTGCCGACCCCAGGTGTAGCTCAGGCCGATCATCAACAGGCAGAAGCCCACCAGCAAAATGGCCAGCTTCCAGAACAGCGAATGGCGATTGAGCACGTTCAGTTCGCCTCGCCCACGCCAAACACATAACCTTTGCCCCACACGGTACGCACCTGACGCTCGTGGTAGCCGATGGCTTTGAGCTTGCGGCGGATCTGGCTGACATGCATGTCCAGGCTGCGGTCATGCCGCACATAGGCCCGCTGCAGCACCTGCCGGTAAAGCAATGGCTTGCTCAGCACTTCGTCCTGGCTGCGATAGAGCGTGTCGAGCAGGCGAAACTCGCTCGGGGTAAGGCCCGCCCAGGCACCGGCCAGGCTGACATCGGCGCGCGCCTCGTCGAAGCGCAACTCGCCCGGGGCGATGACATCGCGCGGCACCAGGGCTCGACGCTCGAACGCCACGCGGCGCAGCAGCGCCTCGATGCGTACTCGAAGCTCGGCAAAGCTGAAAGGTTTGGGCAGGTAGTCGTCAGCCCCGCGCTCGAAGCCGCTGATGCGATCGGCCTCAGCGCCCAGTGCCGACATCAGGATCACCGGCGTGGCACTGTTGCGACGCAGCTTGACCAGCGCCTCCAAGCCATTGAGGCCAGGCAGCAGAATATCCAGCAGTACCAGGTCGAACACCTGGCGCCCTGCCACTTCCAGCCCTTCCAGGCCGTTACGGCACCAGGTCACCTGAAAACCGCCACGTTCAAGTTCTGCATGCAGGTAAGCACCCAACACCGGATCGTCTTCGATGGCGAGGATGTTGGAGGCATGAATGGGTTCGGGATTCATTGGCAACTGTCATTTATTCTCAGTTACGCAATTATTGTGTAAGCGCTGATGCCATGCAACGGGTCCACGCCCCATGTCACGCCGCCCTGCGCAAAACCCGTTGGCGCAGGGCTTTGCCGACCCGCTCATGGTCGCGCAGCGCAGGTGCAAAAAACTGACACAAACAAGTGCATTGCCATCCCACCCGGAGTAACGTTCCCGATTCAAGCGCCCAGCGCGCCCCTAGGCACATGACAGGAGATCGGTGTGCTCGACCGTTTGGGAATCCGCAGCCGCGTCCTGTTGCTGGCCCTGCTGCCCGCCAGCCTGATGGCCCTGGTACTGGGTAGCTACTTCACCTGGTTGCAGCAAAGCGAGCTGCGCACGCAACTGGTACAGCGTGGCAAGATGATCGCCGAACAACTCGCGCCATTGGCCGCCCCGGCCCTCGCCCGCCAGGCACCGGCGCAGTTGGAGCGGATTGCCGCACAGGCCCTGGAGCAGGCCGATGTACGCGCCGTGGCGTTCCTGGCCGCCGACCGCACGCGCCTGGCCCATGCCGGCCCCAGCATGCTCAATCAGCCGCCCAGCGGCGGTACCGGCACGCAGGTGCTGCAACGCACCGGCAATGATGCGACGCGCTACCTGATGCCGGTATTCGGTCATCATCGTGACTTGGCCACTGACGCCGTCCCCGCCGAAACCGAGCGGCTGCTGGGGTGGGTGGAGATCGAGCTGTCCCACGACGGCACCCTGCTGCGCGGCTACCGCAACTTGTTCACCAGCCTGTTGCTGATCCTGCTGGGGCTGGTCCTCACCGCGCTGCTGGCACTGCGCATGAGCCGCACCATCAACGGCCCGATCAACCGCATCAAGCACGCGGTCAACCAACTTAAGGACGGTCACCTCGAGGAACGCCTGCCGGCCATGGGCAGCCATGAGCTGGACGAACTGGCGGCCGGTATCAACCGCATGGCCGAAACCCTGCACAACGCCCACGAGGAGTTGCAGCACAGCATCGACCAGGCCACCGAGGACGTGCGCCAGAACCTCGAGACCATCGAGATTCAAAACATCGAGCTGGACATGGCGCGCAAGGAGGCCCTTGAGGCCAGCCGGATCAAGTCCGAATTCCTCGCCAACATGAGCCACGAGATCCGCACGCCGCTCAACGGCATCCTCGGCTTCACCCACCTGCTGCAGAAAAGCGAGCTGAGTCCGCGCCAGCTCGACTATCTCGGCACCATCGAAAAATCCGCCGACAACTTGCTGGGAATCATCAACGAAATCCTCGATTTTTCGAAGATCGAGGCCGGCAAGCTGGTGCTCGACAGCATCCCCTTCAACCTGCGTGACCTGATCCAGGACACTCTCACCATCCTCGCGCCAGCCGCACACGCCAAGCAGTTGGAGCTGCTCAGCCTGGTGTACCGCGACACCCCGCTGTCGCTGATAGGCGACCCGCTGCGGCTCAAGCAGATCCTCACCAACCTGGTGAGCAACGCGATCAAGTTCACCCGCGAGGGCACCATCGTCGTGCGCGCCATGCTCGAAGACGAAGGCGAAGACAGCGTACAACTACGCATCAGCGTGCAGGACACCGGCATCGGCCTGTCGCCCCAGGATGTCCGCACGTTGTTCCAGGCGTTCAGCCAGGCCGATAACTCGCTGTCACGCGAACCCGGTGGTACTGGCCTTGGACTGGTGATCTCCAAGCGCCTGATCGAGCAGATGGGCGGCGAAATCGGCGTCGACAGTACGCCCGGGGAAGGTTCGCAGTTCTGGATCAGCCTCAACCTGCCCCGCGCCCATGACGATGCCGAAGAGACGCCGTTGCAAGCGCTGCTCGGGCGTCGGGTGGCCATCGTCGACGGGCATGACCTGGCGCGCCAGGCACTGGAGCACCAACTGGAAGACTGCGGCTTGTCGGTCAGCCTGTTCTCCTCCTGCGACCAGTTGCTAGAGGCGGTGAACGCGGCTTACCAGGCCGGCCAGCCATTCGATTTCGCCGTGCTTGGCGCCAACCTGAGCAGCCTTGCGCCTGAGCAACTGGGCCAATACCACCCACAGCTCGAACGCCTGGGCTGCCAGTGCGTGGTGCTCTGCCCCACCACTGAACAGCCGCTCTACCACCCTTTCCTGCCTAACGCACACGGGCAATTGCTGGCCAAACCCACCTGCTCGCGCAAACTGCGCCGGCTGCTGCTGGAACTGGTACAGCCGCGCAGGCCGCTTGGTGAGGCGAGCATCGAGCATGGCAAGCGGCTGCCGAAAATCCTCTGCGTCGATGACAACCCGGCCAACCTGTTGCTGGTCAAGACCTTGCTGGAGGACATGGGCGCCGAAGTGGTGGCCGTGGACAACGGCTATGCGGCCGTACAAGCCGTTCAGGACGAGCCGTTCGACCTGGTACTGATGGACGTGCAAATGCCCGGTATGGATGGACGTGCCTGTACCGAGCAGATCCGCCTGTGGGAAAGCAGCCAAAGCGCCCCGGCGCTGCCGATCGTGGCACTCACCGCGCACGCCATGGCCAACGAAAAACGCGCCCTGCTGCACAGCGGCATGGACGACTACCTGACCAAGCCGATCAGCGAACGCCAACTGGGTCAGGTGGTGATGAAATGGACCGGCCTGAGCCTCGGCGTACCAACCCAGGAGCGCCGCGCCGAACACGTCGCGGACAGCGAACTGAAGGTGCTCGACCCCGAGGAAGGCCTACGCCTGGCCGCTGGCAAGCCAGACCTGGCCGCCGACATGCTGGCGATGCTGCTGGCCTCGCTGGATGCCGACCGTGAGTCCATTCGCTTGGCCCGCGAAGCCTGCGACCGCAACGCGCTGATCGAGCGCGTGCATCGCCTGAACGGTGCCTCGCGCTACTGCGGGGTGCCCCAGCTGCGCGCCGCCTGCCAACGCAGCGAAACGTTGCTCAAGCAGGACAGTCCACAAGCCCAGCAGGCGCTGGACGAACTGGACCAGGCCATTGCCCGCTTGGCTGAACAGGCGCGCCAGAGCGCTTGAGGCTAACCGGGCAAACCTTGCAAGGCGCTGCGCAGCGACACAGATCAAGGCCCACACCGGCCACTTGGCTAGACTGCCGAGGTTGCCCCTACAGGAAGCAGGAAGACTGCCATGCGCGCGTTGTTGTTCAGTTGCCAGCACTACGACCAGGAAAGCTTCGCCCGCGCCGCCAACGACAGCGCGCTTGACCTGCACTACCAGCCGGCCCGCCTGACCCTGGACACCGCTGCGCTGGCGCATGGCTTCGACGCGGTCTGTGCGTTCATCAACGACGAACTCGACGCCCAGGTACTCGAATGCCTGGCCAGCGGCGGCACGCGCCTGATCGCCCTGCGCTCGGCTGGCTACAACCATGTCGACCTGGCCGCGGCCCAGCGCCTGGGGCTGACGGTGGTGCGCGTGCCGGCCTACTCACCGCATGCCGTGGCCGAGCACGCCGTCGCCCTGATCCTGGCCCTCAACCGGCGCCTGCACCGTGCCTACAACCGTACCCGCGAAGGTGATTTCACCCTGCACGGCCTGACCGGCTTCGACCTGCATGGCAAGACGGTGGGTGTGGTCGGCACCGGGCAGATCGGCGCGGCCTTCGCCCGCATCATGGCCGGCTTCGGTTGCCAGTTGCTGGCCTATGACCCGCATCCCAACCCCGAACTTCTGGCCTTGGGCGCACGTTACCTGGAACTGCCGCAACTGCTGCGCGAGGCCCGCATCATCAGTCTGCATTGCCCGTTGACCGAACACACCCGGCACCTGATCAATGCGCGCAGCCTGGCCAGCCTGCAACCCGGCGCCATGCTCATCAACACCGGACGCGGTGCATTGGTCGATACCCCGGCCCTGATCGATGCGCTCAAAAGTGGCCAGCTCGGCTACCTGGGACTGGATGTCTATGAGGAAGAGGCCCAACTGTTTTTCGAAGACCGCTCCGACCAACCACTGCAGGACGATGTGCTGGCGCGTCTGCTGACCTTCCCCAACGTGATCGTGACCGCGCACCAGGCGTTTCTCACCCGCGAGGCACTGGATGCGATCGCCACCACCACGCTGGATAACATCACCCGCTGGGCGGCAGGCAATCCGCAGAATCTGGTCATCAAGTGATGCTAGGATACGCGGCATTTCTGGAGGACCCATGGTCGAGCACGATTTCCGCTACACCCTTTTCAACCCGCAACACACCCTGATCGAATGCCGCGCGCTGGTACCGGGCCGTTATCAGGTCACCGGCAACGGCGGTTCGATCCAGAAAGGCGACGTCCTGCTGGTATCGCTCAAAGGCAGCAAGAGCCTGTCGATGCGCCTGACCGTGGACACCGTACGCCACCTGATCAACCCGAGCGGCCAGTGGGTTGCCGTGGCCCAGGGCCCGGTGTTCAACGAGCTGGAAATCCTCGAATGGCAGGTCAAGTGCGACAGCTGCGACGCGGTGCTGGACTTCGAGTTCGCCGTCGAGGCCAAGTTGGGCAAGAAGGGCCATGCCCCTGCCGCCACCGCGCGCATCGCCGAGCTTGGCTGGAGCAGCCAGGGCGATGGCCACCTGTGCCCGAAGTGCCAGGAGCGTGGTTGAGTGAAACAGCTGTTGATTGCTGCGCTGATCGCTGGCGGCCTGGCCGGCTGCGCCTCTGAGCCTTCGCCGCTGCGCCAGGAGCAAAGCTATGTGCTGGAGTGGATCGGCGAACGCCCTTTGATGGACTACAGCCACCTCACGCTGACCCTGGCCAGCGACGGCCGTGCCTACGGCAATGCCGGCTGCAACCACTGGTTCGCGCCTTACACCCTGGACGGCGAGCACCTGAGCTTCGGCAAGGTCGGCAAGACTCGCAAGCTCTGCGCGCCGGCGGTGATGGAGCAGGAGAAACGCTTCCTCCAGGCGCTGGAGAACGTGCAGCGCTGGGATGTGTCGCCGGTCGAGCAGATCCGTTTCTGGCCCGCCGAAGGCAAGCCGCTGCGCTTCTGGCCTGAGGAAGGCTGACAGCCGCGGCAAGCTACGAGCTGCAAGCTACAAGAAGAGGCAAGGATCACGCCCTGCTCTTGCTTGTAGCTCGCCGCTGACCTCAGGCCCCGCCCTTGAGCGCCTTGATCTTGGCCTGCAACCCTTCGAGGGTCTGCTCACCCATCAACTGCTCACGCACCTTGCCCTTGTCGTCGATGATGTAGGTGACCGGCAGCGCCTCGCTGCGTGGCAGCTTGTAACGCTCGGCGGGGTCTTGCGCGAGCACCGTGAAGGTAATCCCCAGCGTATCGGCAGAGGCTTTCAAGTCCGCGCCTTGCAGGCCATCGTAGTTCACCCCCACCACCTTGATACCCTGGGCCTCCCACTGCTTGGCCGCCGCATTGAGTTCGGGGATTTCCGTGCGGCACGGGCCGCACCATTCGGCCCAGTAGTTGAGCACCAGCCAGTGCCCCTGGATCTGTTCGGCCTTCACCGTGTTGCCGTGCTGGTCCACGCCGTAATCGGCACCGCAGCCGCCGAGCAACAGGCTCGCGGTGATGGCCAGTACCGCTGCCAAACGCCTTGCCATGGGTCAATCCTTCTCGAAGTTTTCAAGCATTGAAGTCGGTCGCTGCGGTTAGAATAGCCGCCACACCTTGCTGGATGCGACCCGCCATGACCGAACTGACGCTCTATCATAACCCGCGCTGCTCCAAATCCCGCGGCGCCCTTGAGCTGCTCGAAGCCCGCGGCCTGACCCCCACCGTCGTGCGCTACCTGGAGACGCCACCAGATACCGCCACCCTCACGCAATTACTCGCCCGCCTCGGTATCCCGGCGCGTCAATTGCTGCGCAGCGGCGAAGACGAATACAAGGCCCTCGGCCTGGCCGATTCCTCGCTGAGCGAAGCCCAGCTGATCGAGGCGATGGTGCAGCACCCCAAACTCATCGAGCGCCCGATCCTGGTCGCTGGCGACAAGGCCGTCATCGGTCGTCCGCCTGAAAAAGTCCTGGAGATCCTGCCGTGAGCGCGCCCTACATCCTGGTGCTCTACTACAGCCGCCACGGCGCCACCAGCGAAATGGCCCGGCATATCGCCCGCGGCGTCGAGATGGCCGGCCTGGAGGCGCGTCTGCGCACGGTGCCGGCCATTTCTACCGAGTGCGAAGCGGTCGCCCCGGACATCCCGGCCAGCGGCGCGCTGTACGCCACCCTCGACGACCTGCGCCACTGCGCGGGCCTGGCCATGGGCAGCCCGACCCGCTTCGGCAACATGGCAGCACCACTGAAGTACTTCCTCGACGGTACCAGCAGCCTGTGGCTGGGTGGCGAGCTGGTAGGCAAGCCGGCTGCGGTGTTCACCTCCACCGCCAGCCTGCATGGCGGCCAGGAGACCACCCTGCTGTCGATGCTGCTGCCGCTGATGCACCACGGCATGCTGGTCACAGGCCTGCCCTACAGCGAATCGGCGCTGCTGGAGACCACCGGCGGCGGCACGCCCTATGGGGCCAGCCACCACGCAGGCGCAGATGGCAAGCGCGAGCTGGACACACACGAGATCGCCTTGTGCCGTGCCCTCGGCCAACGCCTGGCGAACACCGCCAAGGCCCTCGGTGGCCAACGTGGCTAGGAAGCCGAAGGTTTTGCCACCACTCGACTGGCTGCTGCCGCGCGTACGCACCACCCGCGCCTTGAGCCTGGCGTGTTTCTTCGGGCTGATCGTGTTGCTGGTGGTCAACAACCTGTGGTTCGCCAACCTGCATGGGGCGCGGGTCGAAGTGATCCTGGCGGTTGAGCTGGTGCCATTGGCGCTGCTGCTGCCGGGCATGCTGCGGGGCAGCGCCAGGGCGCACGCCTGGACCTGCTTCGTGGTGAACATCTACTTCATCAAGGGCGTACTGGCAGCGTTCGACCCATCACGGGCAATGTTCGGATGGGTCGAGGTGCTGGTGAGCCTGGGACTGTTCGTCAGCGGGCTGCTGTATGTGCGCTGGAAGTTCCAGCTTGAACGGCGCCTGGCGGGCGAATGAACCGCAGAAGGATCCCCCTGTAGGAGCGGCGGATTCAGGCGCGGCAAGGTCAGTGGTTGACGGTATGCGCCAGCATCACCGACAACTGGCACAGCGGCCGCCCACTCTGGGCCTGCCACTGGTTGAACGCCTGCTGCACCAACGCCAGGTCGCGCTGGCTGGTCGGTGGTTTGTCGATGATCTTCTGGGCGATCAGGGCCGCCGCCATGTCATCGGTAGGAATGAACGTATCCTTGCCCACCATGCGCAAGAAGCGCGGCGCCGACAGCCCCCCGAGCTGGTTGCCGTGCTTGGCCAGGTACTTCCACAGCCCGACGATATCGGTCGTGGGCCAGTCGGCGATGAACGCGCCGAAACTGCCGTGCTCCTTGACCACATCCAGCACCATCTGCGCATTGCGCGGCACGCTCTTGAGCTTGCCCAGGTGACGGATGATGCGCTCGTCGTGCATCAAGCGCTCCAGGTGCTCGGCGCCCATCAGCACGACCTTTTCTGGGTCGAAGCCGAAGAATGCCTGCTCGAACACTGGCCACTTGGCGTCCACCAGGCTGTGCTTGAGGCCCGCGCGGAACACCCGCAGGGCCAGCGTCGACAGGTAGCGGTCATCGCTGATGCCGCGCAGCTGCGCAGGCGTGCGCGGCTGCGGCAGGAAGGCTTCCAGCGCCTGGGCAGAGCCGAAGCGGTTCAGGCAGTATTCATACAGCCATTGATAATCGCGCATACGTTCAGATGTTCAGCACGTCGAGAAAGCGCGGCGTGGCGCTTTCGTCGATCTTCAGGCTGGTGAAGTCGAACAGATTGCGGTCGGCCAGTTGCGATGGCGCAACGTTCTGCAGGGCGCGGAAGATGCTTTCGGTACGACCTGGGTGCTTGCGCTCCCACTCCACCAGCATGTCCTTGACCACCTGGCGTTGCAGGTTCTCCTGCGAGCCGCACAGGTTGCACGGGATGATCGGGAACTCGCGCATGTCCGAGTAGGCCTGGATGTCCTTCTCGCTGCAGTAGGCCAGCGGGCGGATTACCACGTTGCGCCCATCGTCGGCGCGCAGCTTCGGCGGCATGCCCTTGAGCGAGCCGTTGAAGAACATGTTGAGGAAGAACGTCTCGACGATGTCGTCGCGGTGGTGACCCAGGGCCATCTTGGTCGCGCCGATTTCGTCGGCGAAGGTGTACAGCGTGCCACGGCGCAGGCGCGAACACAGCGAGCAGGTGGTCTTGCCTTCAGGCACCAGTTCCTTGACCACCGAGTAGGTATCCTTCTCGACGATGTGGTACTCGATGCCCAGCTCCTTGAGATACGCGGGCAGCACGTGCTCGGGGAAGCCTGGCTGCTTCTGGTCCATGTTCACCGCGACGATCTCGAACTGGATCGGCGCCACCTTCTGCAGGTGCAACAGAACATCGAGCATGGTGTAGCTGTCCTTGCCGCCGGACAGGCAGACCATGACCTTGTCGCCATCCTCGATCATGTTGTAGTCGGTGATGGCTTCGCCAGCGAGGCGACGCAGGCGTTTTTGCAGTTTGTTCTGGTTGACCGAAAGGGTGCCCATAGCGCTTGGATCCGCAAGGTGTGACAAAAGCCGACTATTTTACGCACAAACCGGTCACGGCAGTAGGAGATTCCGATAAAGACTTCAAGGGAATCAAGCCTGCGCTGGACAGTGCGATTTGCTCTAAAAACCGGGAATTATGCAGGGATGCGCTTCCTATACTGCGACATAAGGCCGCATTGTCGCCGCATCGGTGTCCTGGCCTCGGGCCGCTTGCGCTCCAGTTGGGGGCGGTTGGCAATATGCAGAGGAGTGACCGGCATGATTCATCACGTTGTGGGGCTGTTTACCCATCCCGACCAGGAGTGGCGGGAGATCCGTGGCGAGGAAGAAAGCATCAGCCACATGTACCTGACGCACACCTTGATCCTGGCGGCGATACCGGCCGTATCGGCGTTCATCGGCACCACCCAGGTCGGCTGGGTGATCGGTGAACGGCCAGCGGTGATGCTGACCCTGGAAAGCGCACTGTGGATGAGCATCATGTCGTACCTGGCAATGCTCGCCGGGGTGGCGGTGATGGGCGCCTTCATCCACTGGATGGCACGCACCTACGACGCCAATCCGAGCATGGCGCAATGTATCGCCTTCGCCACCTATACCGCCACACCGCTGTTCCTCGGCGGACTCGCAGCGCTGTATCCACACCTGTGGCTGGGCATGCTGATTGGCACGGCCGCCATCTGCTACACCGTGTACCTGCTTTACGTGGGGCTGCCGACGTTCATGAACATTCCCGCCGACGAAGGCTTTTTGTTCTCAAGTTCAGTGCTAGCGGTCGGGCTGGTGGTGCTGGTGGCGATCATGGCGGCCACGGTGATCATCTGGGGCTTGGGTGTGGGGCCTGTCTACACCAATTGACCCAGCAATCGGGGCTGCTTGGCAGCCCCTCGCCCTGCGCGGGTAAAACCCGCGACTATCGCGGCAATGCCGAGCTGGGCGAAGCCTTGCCCACGACGGGCCGAGCGTAGACCGACGGCTCGGCAACCCTGCGCCGCTTGCGGCATAATGGCTGGCCAGGAGAATCACCCCGCCATGCCCGAGCTGCTCAAACAACGCGTCGAAACCTGTTACCAGCAAGCCGAAACGTTCTTCAAACGTACCTTCCCGCGCCCGCAAGTGAGCTTCAAGCTGCGCGGCCAGAAAGCCGGCGTCGCGCACCTGCACGAAAACCTGCTGCGCTTCAACCTGCAACTGTACCGGGAAAACCAGGACGACTTCCTGCGCCAGACCGTGGCCCATGAGGTGGCACATCTGGTCGCCCACCAGTTGTTCGGCGACCGCATCCAGGCCCACGGCGAAGAGTGGCAACTGATCATGCGCGGGGTCTACGAACTGCCGCCCAACCGCTGCCACAACTACGCAGTGCAACGGCGCCAGGTGACGCGCTACATCTATACCTGTAGCTGCCCGGAACAGGAGTTTCCCTTTACCGCCCAGCGCCACACCCTGGTAGGCAGGGGGCGCCGCTACCTGTGCCGGCGCTGCCGGGCCACGTTGGCGTTCAGCGGGCAGACGCGGGTGGAATGATCCACCCGCCGCGCCGGGTCAGGCTGCCAGGTGGTCCTGGCTGAAGCTGGTCACGCCCACCAGCTTGATCTCGAAGTCAGCGGTGAACTTACCATCGCTGCCAAGCTTGGCGTCGATGTTGCCTGACAGGATCTCGTCGGCGAAACGCAGTTGCCCGGCGCCGGTGAAATCGCCCGAGCCGATGAAGGTGAATGCGTTGACCCCCTTGAGCAAGACGTTGGCATCGATCTTGGTCAAATCGATGCGGTCGCCCTCGGCGCCGTTGAAATCGGTGATCACGTCGCGCTTGTCACCCAAGCCCATTTCCTTGAGCAGGCTGAACACGAAGATGTCTGCGCCCTGGCCACCGGTCATGGTGTCGGTACCCAAGCCGCCGATAAGTACGTCGTTACCGGCGCCGCCATCGAGTACATCGTTACCAGCACCGCCGTTGAGGGTGTTGTTGCCCGCATTGCCGATGATCACGTTATTCAGCGTGTTGCCGGTGCCATTGAGGTTGTCCAGCCCGGTGAGGGTGAGGTTTTCGAGGTTAGCGCCGAGGGTCCAGTTGACCGACGCGCGTACGGTGTCGATACCGGCGTTGGCGCCTTCGATGACCACGTCACGCAGGTTGTCGACCACGTAGGTGTCGTTACCCTGGCCGCCGACCAGCGTGTCGATACCCTCGCCGCCGTCCAGCCAGTTGTCGCCAGCGTTACCGGTGATGCGGTTGTTCTGGGTATTGCCTGTTCCGTTGATGTTGTCGGTGCCGGTCAGGGTGAGGTTCTCGAGGTTGTCGCTCAAGGTCCAGTTGACCGAGGAAAAGACGTTGTCGATCTCCTTGACCGAGGTGCCGCCCTCGATGATCACGTCGTCGATGCTGTCGACATAGTAGGTGTCGTTGCCCAGGCCGCCGATCAAGGTGTCGGCGCCACCGCCACCGCGTAGCACGTTGGCGCCATCGTTGCCGGTGAGCACGTTGTCCAGGGCGTTGCCAGTGAGGCTGAGGTTGGCCTTGCCCAACAATTCACCGTCCTCGACATTGGCCGCCAGCACGTAGCTGACGGACGCCCGCACCAGGTCGCGGCCTTCAGCGGCGCCTTCGAGCTCGATCACCACATCGCGCAGGTTGTCGACGTAGTAGATGTCGTCGCCCTGCCCGCCGATCAGGGTGTCGATACCCGCGCCGCCGTCGAGCAGGTCGTTGCCCTCGCCGCCCTCCAGGCGATCGTTGCCGGCACCGCCGTACAGCGAGTCATTGCCAGCACCACCGACCAGCGTGTTGCTGCCGGCATTGCCGGTGATCACGTTGTCCAGCTCATTGCCGACACCGTTGAGGTTGGCATTGCCGGTCAGTACCAGATTCTCGACGTTTGCGCTCAGGGTATAACTGACCGAGGCGCGTACCGTGTCGATCTCGCTGGCCAGGGTACTCTCCTCGATGACCACATCACTGACGTTGTCGACGATATAGGTGTCATTGCCCAAGCCGCCCCTCATGATGTCGGCGCCACCGCGGCCGTCGAGCACGTTGTCCAGGGCATTGCCGATCAGGGTGTCGGCAAAGGCCGAACCGGTGGCGTTCTCGATCTTGGCGCCGTAGGCGATGGCTAGGCCGTTGTTGATCATTTCATTACGCGCATAGTCGTAGAACAGCGCGCCAATGTTGCTGAATTCACCTTCGTTCAGGTTGAGCAGCACGCCAGCGGTCTGGTTGCTGGCGTCGAGGGTGTCCGTGCCGCCGGCATCCCAAATGGTCTGGAACACCACTTGGCCGGGCTTGAAGCTGTAGGTGTTGTTGCCGGTTTGCCAAGTCATGTTGGCGCCGTACAGGTACTGGATCGCCGCGATGTCATACAACATCGGCGTGGTCGGTTCCACGTAGGCCGTCATCTGGGCGTTGTAGTAGTCGTTGCTGTAGCTCATCAGGGTGTAGCGCACATCGTCCAGCGCGTCGGGCAACACCGCACTGTTGTTGCTGGCACTCTCGAACGGATGCTTCAAGCCCAGGGCATGACCGATCTCGTGCATGAAGGTCATGTAGTCATAAGTACCGGCAACCGGCTTGGCCTGATTGGTGGCCGGGCCGATCCACACGTCTCCACCGCTGGGGCTGTTGGCCGGGTAGTAAGCCCAGGCAGCGGCGGTGTTGCCCATGCCACTGAAACCACCGAAGCGCAGGTCGCCCACCGACGTACTGGTTTCGGTCACCTGGGTGAAGCTGATGTTGGCCACGGCCGACCATGCGCCAAGCGCGCCCTTGACCGCGGTTTGCTGCGCGGCGCTCAAGTTGTAGGCGTTCAGGTACTCGCTGCTGTCGGAGTAACGGTTGTAGAACATCGATTTGCCCACCACGACGAAACTGTAGGACAAGGACGTCGTGCCGGTAGCCCAGGCATTGCCCCAGGCACTGCCGGCCAGGAGGCTATTGAGGAGTGTGCTGTTCGGCAGCGAAACGCTATGGGAGGCTGAATAGCCGGTTGGGCTTGGCATTGCACTACATTCCTGAATAGACCGTGAACATCCGTGTACTCAACGCCTGGCCGGTCCGTAATCCCAGGCAGCGATTTAAGTGCTGGCAATCTACCATTATTTTGACGTCAAACCTACGTTGCCGTCGAACAGTAGGGTACAAAAAAACCCATCCGAAGATGGGTTTCTTTGTGCATCAGGCCGACGCTATCAGCGGCTGGCCGGACCTTCCGCGACACCCAGGTCGTCGGTTGGACGGGTATCGATCAGTGGCGAACCACCCGAGGCCAGTTCGGCTTGCAGGGTATCGGTGTCCAGCTCCTTGACCCATTTGGCGACCACCACGGTAGCCACCGCGTTGCCGATCAGGTTGGTCAGGGCACGGGCTTCGGACATGAAGCGGTCGATACCCAGGATCAGCGCAAGGCCGGCAACCGGCAGGTGGCCCACGGCGGACAGGGTCGCAGCCAGGACGATGAAGCCCGAACCGGTTACGCCCGCAGCGCCTTTGGAGGCGACCAGCAGCACCAGCAGCAAGGTGATCTGGTGGGTGATGTCCATGGTGGTGTCGGTCGCCTGGGCGATGAACACAGCGGCCATGGTCAGGTAGATCGAGGTGCCGTCCAGGTTGAACGAGTAGCCGGTCGGAATCACCAGACCCACCACGGATTTCTTCGCACCCAGGCGCTCCATCTTGGCCAGCATGCGTGGCAGGGCCGACTCGGAAGACGAAGTGCCCAGCACGATCAGCAGCTCTTCACGGATGTAGCGGATCAGCTTGAGGACGCTGAAACCGTGGGCGCGGCAGATACCGCCCAGCACGATCAGGATGAACAGCAGGCAGGTGATGTAGAAGCAGGCCATCAGGTAGCCCAGCTGCACCAGCGAACCCACGCCGTACTGGCCGATGGTGAAGGCCATGGCACCGAAGGCACCGACCGGCGCCAGCTTCATGATCATGTTGATGATGTTGAACATCACATGCGCGAAGCGGTCGATCAGCTCCAGCACCGGCTTGCCGTAGCTGCCCAGGCGGTGCAGGGCGAAGCCGAACAGCACCGAGAACATCAGCACTTGCAGGATGTCGCCGTTGGCGAAGGCACCGACCACGGTGTTGGGGATGACGTTGAGCAGGAAGCCGACAGTGGTCTGCTGCGCGCCGGCGGCGGCGTAGGCAGCCACGCTGCTGGCGTTCAGGGTGCTGACGTCGACGTGCATGCCGGCACCCGGCTGCACCACATTGACCACGACCAGGCCGATGATCAGGGCGACGGTAGAGACGATCTCGAAGTACAGCAGTGCGTAGCCGCCGGTTTTGCCGACCGATTTCATGCTCTGCATGCCAGCGATGCCGCTGACCACGGTACAGAAGATGATCGGGGCGATGACCATCTTGATGAGTTTGACGAAGCCATCGCCGAGCGGCTTGAGGGCAACGCCGGTTTCTGGGTAGTAGTGGCCGAGCAGGATACCGATGGTGATCGCGACGATCACCTGGACATACAGCGATTTGTACAGCGGCTGACGAGTCGTCATGGCTAATTTTCCTCAAGTGTGCCGGCGCATCCTTCCCAGGATGTCGGGGCACCTGAATCGCGAACCCTCCTGCACCTGGAGGGATTTGTCGTTGTGTTCGAGCTGCCTGGCAGGCGTCTGCCCGGTCTCTACTCAGCTCAATAGCAAGGGCGATGCCAAAATGCCCGACCACGGTGCAAACCCAATGTTTACGGGATATTTTTGCCCTCGGACGGGGCGCTCGACGAGGTTTTGGCTGGCGGATTTCCGCCCGTTGGCGGGAATCGTACAAGGGGTGTGGCGGGAATCCGCCCGAAAGTAATGTTCACGCGGGTTTGGTCAGAGCGCTTTACCTGTAGGAGTCCACCCAGCCCTGCCGGGCCGCGCTGTCGCGCAGAGAACTGATTTCGCAAGCACGCTGCGTACCCTGTGGGAGCGGCTTTAGCCGCGAACACCGGCAAAGCCGGTGCCATTCACCGTGTCTGGTTGCTTCGCGGGTGAACCCGCTCCCACAGGTACAGCGCTCTACTCGGGTAATGCGCAAGCCAGTCAATCATTCGAGCCGGAAGACAATCTTGAACAACGCCCCGCCCAGTTCGGAATCCCCCAGGCTCAGCTCGGCGTCATAGCTGCCGACGATATCCTTGACCACCGCCAGCCCGATGCCCTGCCCTGGGTGCTGGCTGTCCAGGCGCTCGCCACGCTCCAGGATGCGCTCACGCTGGTCCGCCGGCACTCCAGGACCGTCGTCCTCGACGCACAGCTCGAGCTGCCCAACGGTTTGCCGCAGGCTCACCCGCACCTGGCCCAGGCACAAGCGGTAGGCATTCTCTAGCAGGTTGCCAAGCAGTTCGAGTAAGGCGCCCTGCTCCATCGGCACGCGCGCCTGGGCCGGGACGTCCAGGCTGACCTGCACGCGCTTGTCGCGGTAGACCTTGGCCAAGGTGCTGCACAGGCTGTCGAGCAGCGGTTCGAGTTGCACCTGATGGCGCACCAAGCCGCTCTTGCGCAGGCTGGCCCGTTGCAACTGGTAGTCGATCTGCTGGCTCATGCGTTCGATCTGGCTTTGCAGCACATGCGCCTGTTCAGGCTCGTAGCGCCCCTTCTCCAGACGCTCGCCCACCCCTTGCAACACCGCCAGGGGGGTCTTGAGGCTATGCGCCAGATCGTCCAGCGAATCGCGGTAGCGCTGGCGCTGTTCGCGCTCGCTGCGCAGCAGGCGGTTGAGCGAGCCGGTCAGGCGCAACAGCTCGCGCGGGTGCTCGCGGCTCAGCCCGTCACGCGCGCCCGCCTCGACCTGGTCGAGTTCGACACTGAGCCTGCGCAGCGAGCGCAGGCCCCAGGTCAACCCGGCCCAGAGCAGCACCAGCAACGCCAGCAAGGCCGCGCCAAAACCCAGGTAAAGCTTCTCGCGCAGGCCATGCAGGGTGTTCTGGTATTCACGCACCGGCTGCAACGCGACGATGCTGAACGCAGCGCTCTTGCCGCCGAGCAGCTTGACCTCGACGTCGTAGACGAAGAACTCCTCGCCATCACGCTGGTGAATGCGCGCGAATTCGTTGCCGCGCCCGTCATAGCGAGGCTGGTAGTTGATGTTCTGGTTACGCGTGGCACGCGATTGCCAGACCAAGTTGCCTTGCCGGTCGAAGATGTAGCCGAGCAGGCCGGTGTACGGCAGGTTGAAGCGCTCGTCCGGGAGCAAGGCCGGCATCTGTAGACGGCCCTGTTCGATGCGCGCAGCGGAGATCAAGGTGGTCACATCCGAGGCCAGGCGCTGCTCGATAGACTCCTGCAAGGCCAGGCTGAAGGCCTTCTGCAAGGCCGGCAACAACGCCAGCATGAACAGCAGCGCGAGCAGCGCCGCCGCCAGCATCAGGCGCACGCGCAGCGAGCGGATCAACGGCAACGCTCGGTGAACAGGTAGCCCAGGCCGCGCACCGTGTCGATGGGTTTGAAACCTGTGGTGCCTTCGAGCTTGCGTCGCAGGCGGCCGACCAACACTTCGATGACATTCGGGTCGCGCTCTTCATCGTCGGGATACAACTGCTCCATCAGCCGCTCCTTGGCCACCACCTGTTGGTGATGGCGCATGAGGTATTCAAGGATGCGGTATTCATAGGCCGTCAGCGCCAGCGGTGCGGCGTCGAGGCTGGCTTGCTTGCGGTTGAGGTCCAGCACCAGGGGGCCGGCAGCGATAGTCGCCTGGGTGAAACCGCTGGAGCGACGCAGCAAGGCATTCAGACGCGCTTCCAGTTCCTCGAACTGGAACGGCTTGACGACATAGTCGTCGGCACCAGCGGCCAGGCCTTCGACCTTGTCCTGCCAGTTGCCACGGGCAGTGAGGATGAGGATTGGGAACGTCTGGCCAAGGCTGCGCAACTGGCGGATCAGGTCCAACCCGCTCATGCCTGGCAGGCCCAGGTCGATCACAGCCAAGTCGTGGTTGTACTGCTCGGCCTGGTACAGGGCCTCTTCTGCGTTGGCCACCGCCTGTACCACGTGCCCGCTTTCGCCCAGGCGGGTGAACAGGTGATGGCGCAGCAGTGCCTCGTCCTCGACCACCAGCAATTTCATGCGCATCTCCTTCGATCCAATCGCGGCAGCGGCCTCAGCACAGGCTGTCGCGCAGCTGTGCGGCGCGGGCGACAACCTGTGATGAAGCCACTGCTGGCCACAGCATAATCAGAACTTGTAGGTGGCCGCCAGGTAAGTCTGGGCGCTGCTGGTCAGGCGCAGGGTACCGTCCTTCGGCCCGCCATGCTCGCCAATCTCGGTACTGGCATTGCTGCGCAGGTAACGGTAGCCGAGTTCGACCGAGGCTTGGTCGGTGACCTGCTGGATCACACCGGCCTGCAAGCCGACCGCGTAGCCGATATCGGTGTCGCGGCTGGCTCCAGGGGAATCCTGTGTGAGCTTGGTCATGCCCAGGCTACCGCCACCGAAAAGCTTGGTGGTATCTCCCAGCGGCAGGAACACATCATAGCTGCCCAGCAGGTTCTCCTGGCGCAGCTTGACCCCACCGTGATCGCCGGAGACGTTGTCGTAGGTCAGGTAGTAGCGGCCTTGCTCGTTGATCTTGCCCAGGCGTACACCCCAGGTGTCGTCCTTGCCAATGATGCCGTCGGCATTGAGGTTGTCGGTGTTGCTTTGCAGCAGGCCTGACTTGCGCACCTTGTCGCTGGTCTGGCCATAGGTGAGGCTGGCGAAGTTGTCATCGGCCTGGGCAGCGGTGGTGAGGCCAGCAGCGCACACCGCCATGGCGGCGATCAGGGTATTGAGCGATTTCATGGTTCAGGTACTCCGGTTGGGTGCGTTGTGTGTGTCTGCGGGCTAGAGTAGGGAGGGCGTCCTGAACCACCGCTGAACCCAGCCTGAACCTTCGCTGAACGAAGCGGCCACCGTCGTAAAAGGAGTTAGACCATGCGTTCCCTGCTTGCCCTGGCACTGTTGTGCTGTACCGCCCTTGCTCAAGCGGCGGTGCAGACCCGAGAAATCCGCTACCAGGATGCCGACGGCACCGCGCTGATCGGCTACTACGCCTATGACGATGCCATCGAAGGCAAGCGCCCCGGCATCGTCGTGGTGCATGAATGGTGGGGGCTGAACGATTACGCCAAGCGCCGTGCCCGCGACCTCGCCGCCTTGGGCTACAACGCCCTGGCCATCGACATGTACGGCGACGGCAAGCACACCGAGCACCCCCAGGACGCCCAGGCGTTCATGGCGGCGGCGATGAAAGACCCCGCCGCCGCCGCGCGACGCTTCGATGCCGGGCTAGAACTGCTGAAGCTGCAACCGAACACCAACAAGCACCAACTGGGCGCAGTGGGTTACTGCTTTGGCGGCAAGGTGGTACTCGACGCCGCGCGGCGTGGCGAGAAACTCGACGGAGTGGTGAGCTTCCATGGCGCCCTGGCCACCCAGACCCCGGCCAAGCCAGGCGTGGTGCGGGCGAAGATCCTGGTGGAGCACGGCGAGGCCGACAGCATGGTGACCCCGGAGCAGGTGGCGGCATTCAAGGCCGAAATGGACGCAGCCAAGGCCGACTACCGGTTCGTCGCGATTCCAGGGGCCAAGCATGGCTTCACCAACCCGGATGCCGACCGCCTGAGCCATGGCGCGCATGGTGGCCCGGATATCGGCTATGACAAGGCCGCGGACGAGAGTTCCTGGAAGGACATGCAGGCGTTCTTCAAGACCGCCTTCGACTGAGCAGCCAGCACCGGGCATGACTTGCACCCTGGCGCATGGCTGGCACAATACCGCCATGAACAGATTGCCCGCCTGCTGCACCCCGCCCCAGCACCACTGGCCCCTGCCCCGCCCGGTCGAGGGGGCGGTGCTGGTGAGCTGTACGTTCGATCCGGCGCGACTCGCCGCTGACGACTTCCAGCGTGCCGGGATTGTCCAGAGCGCCAGCCTGCAACGCTCGGTCGCCAAGCGCCAAGCTGAGTACCTGGCAGGCCGGGTGTGCGCCCGCGAGGCGCTGCGCCTACTCGATGGCCGTGACTATGTCCCCGCCACGGCAGAGGATCGCGCGCCGATCTGGCCTGCGGCCATTCATGGCTCGATTACCCATGGCCAGGGCTGGGCCGCCGCCGTGGTGGCCGCCCGAGGCACCGGCCTGGGCCTGGATCAGGAAACCCTGCTCAGCGACGAACGCGCCGAACGCCTGGCCAGCGAAATTCTGACCCCCGCCGAACTTGAACGCCTCGCTCCTGCTCAGCAGGCGCTGGCGGTGACGCTGACGTTCTCGCTCAAGGAAAGCCTGTTCAAGGCGCTCTACCCGATCACCCGTCAACGCTTTTATTTCGAGCATGCCGAGGTGCTGACCTGGTCCGCCGACGGCCACGCCCGCTTGCGCCTGCTCACCGACCTGTCAGCCCAGTGGCGCCACGGCGTGGAACTCGATGGCCAGTTCTGCGTGCAGGACGGCCACCTGTTGAGCCTGGTCAGCGTCTAGTCGCGAGGCTGCTCACGCGGCCAACTCAAGCTGAAGCGGGCCCCACCCAGCGACTCGCTATGCCCCACCAAGGCACGCCCGCCGTGCCAGTAGATGATCCGCCGCACGATCGACAAGCCCAAGCCATGGCCGCCCGAAGCGCGGGTTCGGCTATCGTCCAGGCGCGTGAAGGGGGTGAAGATGCGGTCCCACACGCCCTCGGGAATACCTGGGCCGTCGTCTTCCACATCGATTCGGCAACGCTGCTGGCCTAACTGGTAGCTCAAGCGCACCTCGGACTCGGCATGGCGCATGGCATTGCGCACCAGGTTCTGTAAGGCCCGGTGCAGGTAGCGCGGCTCGGCCTCGACCCAGGCACCCGCGCCCTCCAGGCCACGGCATGCTGCGCGCAGCACGCGCACCTCGGCGCGCAGCGGGGCCAGTTCGGCGATCACCCGGTCGAGCAGCGCATCCAGGTCCACGGCCTGGAACTGCAAGGCCGGCGTACCCTGCTCCAGGCGCGCGTAGGTCAGCATCTCGTCGACCAGCTTGTCCAGGTCCTGAATATCGCCATCCATGCCCGCCAGGTGCTTGGCACGCGCCTGCTCGGTGCTCGCGCTTTCGAGCATCTCCAGGCCGAAGCGCAGACGTGCCACCGGCGTACGCAGTTCATGGGACACCGCCCGCACCAGCTCGCGCTGCATGGTCAGCGAACGCTGCAGGTGCTCGGCCATACCGTTGAACGCTTCGGCCAGGCGCCCGACCGAGTCCGCACCACCGGCCGGCACACGGGTGTCGAGGCTGCCCTGGGCGAGGCGTGTCGCGGCCACCTCCAGCCCCGAGAGTCGGCGTTCCAGCCCTCGCACCAGCAGGTACACCACCAACCCGATCAGGCACAGGCCCAGGCAGGCAATCAAAATCAGCAATTGCGGCGGATACGGGTTGAGCTGGTGCAGCGGGCCGATCTCAAGCACCCAGGGCGAACCCGAAAGGCCTGAGAACACGCGGATCGAGTCGCCATCCTTGCCCAGCGCCATCACCGTGTCGCCCTCCTCTACCCGGCGACGCTGGTCGTCATCCAGGGCCGTGCGCTCGATGCGTTGCAGGGCAATGTCGAACCCAAAACCTTTGCTGCGCTTCAATTGCGCCAGACGCGCCTGTTGCTCGGTCACCGGGTAGCGCACCAACTCGTCGGCCAACAAATAAAGCGTGGCGCGCGCCAACTGCTCGCTGACCTGCTTGACCTCGGCCACCAGCAACAGGTCTTCACGGCCCACGCGGCGCAGCACTCGGGCAGCGTGGGGGCCGGTCTTCTCCACCACCACCAGGTCACGGTACAGACGTGCCCGCTGGCCGCCATCGAGGGTGAAAGCCGACATCGGCTGCAACTTCAACGGCACCCCGAGCAGGCGCTCCCACATCAACAGCGAACGCTTGCGCGCCACCTCGTTCTGCTGCGCCAGGTTGTCGGCCATCAGGCTGAAGGTGCCCTGGGCCAGGCCCTCGCGGTGCTGGCCGGCGCGCACCTCGTTGACCAGGTGCAAACTCAGCGCACCGAGCACGGCAACCAGCACCAACACGGCCAGCATGCCGCCGTAGATGCGCAGGAAGATCGCGTTCATGGCGCCAGCGCCTGGGCCGCCTCGCCAACGAACAGGTAGCCCTTGCTGCGCAGGGTCTTGATCAGCCGCGGGTTGAGCGGATCGTCACCGATTTTGGGGCGGATCTTGGAAATACGCACATCGATGGAGCGGTCCTGACCGTCATAGCCCACCCCACGCAGGGCGGTGAAGATCTGCTCACGCGACAGCACCCGCCCGGCGTGGCTGGCGAGCAGCCAGAGCAGGTCGAACTCGGCACCGGTCAGCTCGACCCGCTGGCCTTCCAAGCGTGCCTCGCGCAGGCGGTTGTCGATCTGCAACGCGCCAAATGCCAAGAGCTGCCGCCGCTCAGGCGCTTCGCTGCGCCGCAACAGGGCCTGGATTCGCGCCAGCAACAGGCGCGGGCGCACCGGCTTGCAGACGTAGTCGTCGGCGCCCTGGTCCAGGCCCTGCACCTGGTCGAGTTCATCGCTACGGGCCGTGAGCATCAGGATCGGGCCTGCATATTGGCCGCGTACGCGCCGGCAGATGCTCAGGCCGTCTTCACCGGGCAGCATCAGGTCGAGGATCACCAGGTCCGGCTGGCTGTCGATGATGCGCCGCACGGCGCGGGCGCCATCGCCTTCGACGCTGACCTCGTAGCCATTGGCCTGGAGGTACTCGGCGGTGAGTTCGGCGAGGCGCGGGTCGTCTTCGACGATGAGAATGCGGTTGCTGGGTTGATCCATTGCCCCTGCCTTCTAATTGTTATTGTCTGTCTTCTACTGCGGCCCTTTCGCGGGCGCTGTCAACCCAAGTCTCTGATCCCGATCAGGATTCACTTCACTAAAGCGCAATATCTGCCCCGGATACTACGTCCAGCCCCGCCCCCTGCCAACCACGCCGACGCAGCCCTCGACTGAAGCGTTTTTTGTGATAGGGTGCGCGCCCTTGAAAATCTGTCGCACCCTGAAGAAACCCGGAAATTTCGCGCAAACCAGTTAGCACAAGGCCTACAGCGAATACCCACCTAAGACTCACAAAGTACCCACAACTTATCCACAGGGCGCTCGCCTTGCAAAGCCCCTGATACCGCATTATCTTGTATCCCCATCGCGACGAACCACTAGATATTGGGGTTCGAGCAAAATCACAAACACAAGTCGACAGGCAAATTCAAGCGAATTTACCCACTGAACTTAGCGTGATTTCACCTGCCAAACCGCTCCTGCGGAGGCGACCGAGGCAAGCCCGTCCACGGCCTTGTTCGGGTATGAATGCTGCAGGCAACGCCGGGCACTCATCAGCAACCGTTTTTGGGCATGGCCCAGAACCTTTGACTTCGGCCAGGGAGCGGCAGATGCACTGCCCTAATTCCTGAGTCTGTCCCGAAGTTGGCAAGCCCGCGCGGCGGATGCACTGGCAGTGCGTCCCCACCCAGGCCACCAGACTGGCGGATGGAACGGTGGGCGCCCACAAGGCGCCTGAACACTATAGAAACTGTGGAGACACCCACCCATGCAAACCGACACAACTCGCGAGAACCCGCAGGCCCTGGCGCCGCAGGCCGAGTCCAATCAGGACCTGGCTGCCACCGCCCCAGGCCAACTGCGCGTGATCAAGCGCAACGGTACTGTCGTCGCCTACACCGACGACAAGATCACCGTGGCCATCACCAAGGCGTTCCTCGCAGTTGAAGGCGGCACCGCCGCTGCCTCGTCGCGCATCCACGACACCGTCGCGCGCCTGACCGAGCAGGTCACCGCCACGTTCAAGCGTCGCATGCCATCGGGTGGCACCATCCACATCGAGGAAATCCAGGACCAGGTCGAACTGGCCCTGATGCGTGCCGGCGAGCAGAAAGTCGCCCGCGACTACGTGATCTACCGTGAACAACGCGCCAAGGAGCGCGCCACCCGCGTAGCCAGCGAGAGCGTGGTCGAGCCGCACCCAAGCATCCGCATCACCCTGGCCGACGGCAGCCTGGCCCCTCTGGACATGGCCCGCCTGAACACCATCATCAGCGAAGCCTGCGAAGGCCTGGCCGAAGTCGATGGCGAGCTGATCCAGCGCGACACCCTGAAGAACCTGTACGACGGCGTGGCCATCAAGGACGTCAACACCGCCCTGGTGATGACCGCCCGTACCCTGGTCGAGCGTGAGCCGAACTACTCGTTCGTCACCGCCCGCCTGCTGATGGACACCCTGCGCGCCGAAGGCCTGGGCTTCCTCGGCGTGGCCGAAAGCGCCACCCACCACGAAATGGCCGAGCTGTACGCCAAGGCCCTGCCGGCCTACGTCGAAAAAGGCGTCGAGTTCGAGCTGCTCGACCCAGCACTCAAAGGCTATGACCTGGAGCGCATGGGCAAGGCGATCAACCACGAACGCGACCAACAGTTCACCTACCTGGGCCTGCAAACCCTCTACGACCGCTACTTCATCCACAAGGATGGCGTGCGCTTCGAGCTGCCGCAGGTCTTCTTCATGCGTGTGGCCATGGGCCTGGCGCTGGAAGAGAAAGACAAAGAAGCCCGTGCGATCGAGTTCTACAACCTGCTGTCCTCGTTCGACTACATGGCCTCGACCCCGACCCTGTTCAACGCTGGCACCCTGCGTCCACAGCTGTCGAGCTGCTACCTGACCACCGTGCCGGACGACCTGTCGGGCATCTACCACGCGATCCACGACAACGCCATGCTGTCGAAATTCGCCGGTGGCCTGGGCAACGACTGGACCCCGGTACGCGCCCTGGGCTCGTACATCAAGGGCACCAACGGTAAATCCCAAGGCGTCGTGCCGTTCCTGAAAGTGGTCAACGACACCGCCGTTGCGGTCAACCAGGGCGGCAAGCGCAAAGGCGCCGTGTGTGCCTACCTGGAAACCTGGCACCTGGACATCGAAGAGTTCATCGAGCTGCGCAAGAACACCGGTGATGACCGTCGTCGTACCCACGACATGAACACCGCCAACTGGATCCCTGACCTGTTCATGAAGCGTGTCTTCGATGACGGCAAGTGGACCCTGTTCTCGCCATCGGAAGTGCCTGATCTGCACGACCTGACCGGCAAGGCCTTCGAAGAGCGCTACGAGTACTACGAAGCCCTGACCGAGTACAACAAGATCAAGGTGTTCAAGACCGTCCAGGCCAAAGACCTTTGGCGCAAGATGCTGTCGATGCTGTTCGAGACCGGCCACCCATGGCTGACCTTCAAGGACCCATGCAACCTGCGCAGCCCGCAGCAGCACGTGGGCGTGGTCCACAGCTCGAACCTGTGCACCGAGATCACCTTGAACACCAACAAGGACGAAATCGCAGTCTGCAACCTGGGTTCGATCAACCTGCCGAACCACATTGTCGACGGCAAGCTGGACACCGCCAAGCTGCAACGCACCGTGAACACCGCCGTGCGCATGCTCGATAACGTGATCGACATCAACTACTACTCGGTGCCGCAAGCGCGCAACTCGAACTTCAAGCACCGCCCGGTCGGCCTGGGCATCATGGGCTTCCAGGACGCGCTGTACCTGCAGCACATCCCGTACGGCTCGGACGCTGCCGTCGAGTTCGCCGACAAGTCGATGGAAGCGGTCAGCTACTTCGCCATCCAGGCCTCGTGCGACCTGGCCGATGAGCGCGGCGCCTACGAGACGTTCCAGGGTTCGCTGTGGTCCAAAGGCATCCTGCCGCTGGATTCGCAACAGATCCTGATCGAAGCCCGTGGCCAGAAGTACATCGACGTCGACCTGACCGAGTCGCTGGATTGGGCACCGGTGCGCGAGCGCGTGAAAAAAGGTATTCGTAACTCGAACATCATGGCCATTGCGCCGACCGCGACCATCGCCAACATCACCGGCGTGTCGCAGTCGATCGAGCCGACCTACCAGAACCTGTACGTGAAATCGAACCTCTCGGGCGAATTCACCGTGATCAACCCGTACCTGGTCCGCGACCTGAAAGCCCGCGGCCTGTGGGACTCGGTAATGATCAACGACCTGAAGTACTACGACGGTTCCGTGCAGCAGATCGAGCGCATTCCGCAAGAGCTCAAAGACCTCTACGCCACCGCGTTCGAAGTCGAGACCAAGTGGATCGTCGATGCAGCCTCGCGTCGCCAGAAGTGGATCGACCAGGCGCAGTCGCTGAACCTGTACATCGCTGGCGCTTCGGGCAAGAAGCTGGACGTGACCTACCGCATGGCCTGGTACCGTGGTCTGAAGACCACCTACTACCTCCGTGCCCTGGCCGCGACCAGCACCGAGAAGTCGACCATCAACACCGGCAAGCTCAACGCCGTATCGAGCGGCGGCGACAGCGCCCCGGTCCAGGCAGCGGGCCCAGCGCCAGTGCCGAAGGCCTGCGCGATCGACGAGCCGGATTGCGAAGCCTGCCAATAAGGCGCAAGTAGCATGCTGATGCCGCAAGGGGTGCCCACGGGCGCCGCTTGCGGCATTTTTGTATCCACGCCGTAGAGAAGCGTTGCCCGTTTCCCGCCACGATCCAGGCTCGCTAAAAGGACAGGACCTCTTAACAAAGGACCTGACTCATGACGCGGAAAAAAGTGGCAACTCGCAAGATTGGTCGCAATGCCGAGACCGGCCGCTTCACCTCGGTCGAACAGGCGCGCAAGCACCCCAAGACCCATGTGGTCGAGACGCTGCACACACGCTGCGACTGATGGCTGCAGTCGGCGACTTTGCCGACAATTTCGGGGCCGCTTTGCGGCCCTTTCGCGACACAAGGCCGCTCCTACAAAGATCGCGCCAACCCAACATGATGTAGATCAAAAATAAAAAGGCACAATATGTAGTGCCTCTTGTGTTTTGCCGCTACACTCCCCTCCCGTAAAGAGGACACCTGATTCCGTGAACGGACGCGCGAAAAGCCGGTCGAAATTTTACCCTCGTCCGTAGGACTCGCGCCCCCGATCAAACACGAATTCCGGTATACTGCGGCCCCTCTGAAAAGGGCACCCCATCCATGTCCCTGGCCCCTCCCCGAGGCCTGGCCAGGCGCGAATCCAGATGTAACGAGAGTCAGCCTCTCGAGCTGACCATTTGCCCTTTGGCCGTGCGTCAGGCACCACATTCTTAAAATCCAACCGGTTGCCTTCAAGGCGAC
The DNA here is from genome assembly GCF_048068415.1 of Pseudomonas sp. NY15463. Taxonomy (NCBI): domain Bacteria; kingdom Pseudomonadati; phylum Pseudomonadota; class Gammaproteobacteria; order Pseudomonadales; family Pseudomonadaceae; genus Pseudomonas; species Pseudomonas sp. NY15463. Next base: position 12,249 of record NZ_JBLUQD010000010.1, on the reverse strand, counting down.
CCTCAAGCAGGAGCTGATTACCATGCTGAGCTGGGACGAATTCGACAAAGAAGACGGCGAAGTAGCCGCCAAGGGCACCACCCCCGCACAGGCCGCTGCCGCCGCCACCCTGGACAAGCTCGACAGCGCCGGCGGTGCCGCCGCCCTCGAAGCCCGCGCCGCCACCGCCTCGGACTCCGACGCGGTCAAGCGTGCCAAAGCCGCGCTGGATGCCCTGGACGTCGCCGAAGGCCTGGCCGAACTCGAAGGCTCCTCGGCCCGCGTCGCGGTCGATGAAAAGCGCATGATCAACTGCCGCGCCGACCTGAACCAGCTGGTTCCGTTCAAGTACGACTGGGCCTGGCAGAAGTACCTGGACGGCTGCGCCAACCACTGGATGCCGCAAGAGGTCAACATGACCGCCGACATCGCCCTGTGGAAGAGCATGGACGGCCTGACCGAAGACGAGCGCCGCATCGTGATGCGCAACCTCGGCTTCTTCTCCACCGCCGACTCGCTGGTGGCCAACAACCTGGCCCTGGCCGTGTACCGCCTGATCACCAACCCGGAGTGCCGCCAGTACATCCTGCGCCAGGCCTTCGAAGAGGCGATCCACACCCACGCCTACCAGTACTGCATCGAGTCGCTGGGCATGGATGAAGGCGAGATCTTCAACATGTACCACGAGATCCCATCGGTCGCTAAAAAGGCCGCCTGGGGCCTGAAGTACACCCGCGCGATCTCCGACCCGGAATTCAACACCGGCACCGTCGAGACCGACAAAGAGCTGCTGCGCAACCTGATCGCCTACTACTGCGTACTGGAAGGCATCTTCTTCTACTGCGGCTTCACCCAGATCCTGTCGATGGGCCGCCGCAACAAGATGACCGGCGTTGCCGAGCAGTTCCAGTACATCCTGCGTGACGAGTCCATGCACCTGAACTTCGGCATCGACGTGATCAACCAGATCAAGATCGAGAACCCGCACCTGTGGGACGCCGCGATGAAGGAAGAGGCGACCCAGATGATTCTGCAAGGGACTCAGCTGGAGATCGAATACGCGCGCGACACCATGCCACGCGGCGTGCTGGGCATGAACGCGGCGATGATGGAGGATTACCTCAAGTTCATTGCTAACCGTCGTTTGACTCAGATTGGTCTGAAGGAAGAGTATCCAGGGACTACCAACCCGTTCCCATGGATGAGCGAGATCATGGACTTGAAGAAAGAGAAGAACTTCTTTGAGACTCGGGTGATTGAGTATCAGACCGGTGGGGCGTTGAGCTGGGATTAATCGGTTTCCCTACCAAAGGGCTGCCTTAGGTCTAATGCAAGTCAGTTAAGCCAATGGGGCCGCTTTGCGGCCCTTTCGCGGCACAAGGCCGCTCCTACACGACCGTGCAAACCGGCATTCACCGGGCTCACGCGGAAATTTTAAGAGCGGCCTTGTGCCGCGATGGGCTGCACAGCAGCCCCCAATAGCTTGACTGACAGACATTGCCTCAGGCAGCCTTTTTTACAAATCAGGGATAATCTCTCCCACACTCTTCCCGTGAATAATCAACAATTGCTTCATGGATCAAATCCTGCAAATCCTTAGAGTAAAAGTCTCGCATCCCTATCTGAAAATGCGCACTCTTCAAGTAGACGGCATGATAGACAAGCTGAGCTTTAATCACTTGCCCCCATCGCCACTCAGAGCCCTTTAACTCCAATATTTGCTCGGCAGAAAACAGCATAAACGCTACAAAATTTTCGTACTCTTCATACTGCTTTGGCGATTTCTTGATTTTCTTCAGCCCTGCCTCTCCGCCGTAGCAAGATTGAGCCGAAATTTCCGGATGCTGCATAGCCAGCGATATATACTCTTTATAGATATCATTTGCTGACTGCGTTTTGGACTCCCGCAACTGGAGTGCGGCAGACCACTTTGACTCTTGCAACTGTGACCATGCCACCACCGCCGCCAAAACTGCTACCAACAATGCTAAAACTGCACAGAGAGCAGTTATTTTTTCTGGCAGTTTTCCTTCAGTGCTTGGCCTGAAAAAAACAATCAAACCACCCCCCAAAGAAAACAATATAAGAACAGCCACCGCAACATATATCACATCACAAAAATTCAAAACCGCCTCCCAGTGTTAGCCTTGCACCCGGTAGTCAATAAACCAAGCACACCCGATAAAAACAGAAACTTCCTACAAGGATATTATTGAAACCTAGTGACAACAAGGTTTAGTCTGAACCCGGCGCCTAAGAAACGCCTCACGTAGCGGTCATTCCGCCCCGATAGATGCGGATTTTTTGTGCCTGTGGTCTAATCCTGCGCGCAAAAAATGTGTTATGTCGGGAGTGGACCAATACAAGACCCGAAAGGGGAATACGTCCGGCCTCTACGTGGGTTTTCTTAACTCCCGACACCCAGCCCTAAGAAAGCTGGCAATCACGTAGAGGTAAAGGAAATGCCTACCGAAACTAGCGTTCACAGGCCTTTCGCACATGCGTCTCGCCTGCTCCAATCCCTCAGGATCCAAGGAGGCCAGCCATGACTGACCTCCACGCCCCCACCCTATTCACCCGCCACAACCGCCCTCTCCACACCCTCTGGCTCGAATCCCAAGCTTGGTTCTGCGCCCACGAACTCGGCCGGATGACCGGGCACTTCTTCGACGCACACTGCCTGCGCAAGCTCGACCCGGACCAGCATCGCACCGTGCGCCTGCTGCGCTACGGCCAGTACCAGGACACCAACATGGTCAGCGAGTCCGGGGCCTATACCTTGCTGGCACATCACCATGTTCCCGAGAACCGCCACCTGCGGCACTGGCTGACCCATGAGGTGGTGGCGGTGCTACGCGATGGGCAAGGCTCGGGGATGGATGACCTGCCGCGCCTCGGCAGGATGTGCTGGCCCGGTGGGCATACGGCGAGTTTGTTGTACTGGCAGAGCGAGGCTTGGGTACGGATGCGGGACATGCCGGTGGTAATGGCGGGGGAAGCGCCTTTGGCCGTGGCGGTGAAGCGCAAGCTGAGCTGGAAGGAATGTGCGCAGCGGGCGTTGCGCTTGCACGGGGTTGGGGATTGAAGATCCCAGTGGCGTACTGGGGCCGCTTTGCGGCCCATCGCGGGGCAAGCCCGCCCTCATAGAACTGCACATAACTTGTTGGTTTAGCGGGGACCTGTAGGAGCGGCTTTAGCCGCGAACACCGGCGAAGCCGATGCCATGCACCGCGTCTTCTGCTTCGCGGGCAAGCCCGCTCCCACAGGGTACGCGGCGCGCTTGCAAAATCAGTTCTCTGCGCGGCAGCGCAGCCCAAAGGGCTGGGTGATCTCATACAGAAAGCGGTGATTGCAGAAGGAGGGCTTGCCCTCGCCACAAAGGGCATCGATGTGCCGGACTGGAACATGCCAGTCAGGTGGTCGAGGGAAAGACTGTTTTTGAGCATAGGACGGGGCGTGAGTCGTGCCAGATGAGCTCGTCATCTAATGCAGGCAGGCTCAGGAGAACCGATGGTAACCGAACAGAAAAAGCAGCTCAGCGATGCCGTAATCGAGCGCCTGGAACACCAGATTCCCGACATGGCAGCCAAGGCAACCCGCCTTGCCTACTACCGCGCCGTCGCCGCAGGGCAAATAAATCTAGCCCTTAGGAAATTCTCATAGTCACTTCAACGATAGAAACTCAAGGCCTGGAACTCTAGGCAAACAGGCTAGAAAAAGCCTGCTAAGCAAAGAATTCCAGGCGCTATGAGAGCCACATTCAATGACCGCAACGCTCTCAGGTCAGCTCAGGTGCTCATGACTACGCAAATGCTCGGCGAGCATGTCGATGAAGGTGCGCACCTTGGTCGAGCCGTACTTGCTCTCGCGGTGCAGGATATGGATCGGCCAGGGGGCTTCTTCGTATTCGGCCAGGATCACTTGCAGGCTGCCGGCGGCGAGTTCGTCGGCGACCTGGTAGGACAGCAAGCGGGCAATGCCCAACCCGGCGCACGCGGCGGCGATGGCGGCGTCGTTGCTGGTGACGGTCAGGCGCGGCTTCATGCGGATCAGGGTGGGATCGTCGATAGCGCCGAAGCGCCAGTCGGTGCGCGGCGACAAGGTGCCCGTGGCGATTACGCTGTGGCCTTGCAGCTCGCTGGGGTGGCGCGGGGTGCCGTGTTGCGCCAGGTACTCGGGCGAGGCGCACAGCAGGCGGCGCATCGTGCCCACGCGCAGCGCCTTGAGGCCTGAGTCGGGAAGCTGGCCGATGCGCACGGCGACGTCCATGCCCTCCTCCACCAGGTTCACCACGCGGTCGAGGAAGAACGCCGATACATCCACCTCGGGATACTGCTTCAGGTAGCGAACGATGCACGGCATGACGAACTTCTTGCCGAACAGGATCGGCGCCGTGACGGACAGGTCGCCCCTGGGCGCCGCGTTGATGCCGGCGGCGGCTTCGTTGGCTTCGAGGATGCTGGCGAGGATATGCCGGGTGTCCTCAAGGTAGCGCCCACCGGCCTCAGTCAGGCGCACGCTGCGGGTGGTGCGTTGCAGCAGCTTGACCCCAAGCTGTTCTTCAAGGGCTGTGATGGCGCGGGTGACCGCCGCCGGCGAAATCGCCAGGCGACGGGCGGCCGCAGCGAAGCTTTCCAGCTCGCCAACGGCGACGAACACCTTCATCAGGTGAATCTGGTCCATGTCGAGTCCTGAGCCACAGTGGTCGGCGGATTATCCGACATCCTGGCGCATCGGTGTGAACGCAGGCGGGGCCGGTACCGCTCAGAGATCCAGCACCAGCGCCTGAACCCCTTCCTCGACCTGGGCTGGCACCGCGCAGCAGATCAGCGCTGTGCCTTGCTCAGGCAACTCAGCAGGCGGCTTCGGGTAATGCACCTGCCCGCTCAGCACCTTGGTCTTGCAGGTACCGCACGACCCACCTCGGCAACTGAAGTCTGGGGTTAACCCGTGGCTTTCGGCCAGCGCGAGCAGCGTGCCGCTCTCCGGCACCCAACGAGCGCCTTTCGCGGAGCCTGCGAAGTACACGGGCACCGCGTCGGTGGCGGCAGGAGGCTGTTGCAGCACGGGTTGGCTGTTATCGGCATGACGGCGCAGGGTCGAGGGGCCGAAGGCTTCGGCGTGAATACGCGCATCGGGCACATGCACGCCGCGCAGTCCTTCGTAAAGGTCCTGGGTGAAGCTGGCCGGGCCGCACAGGTAGAAGTCGTAGTCATCCAGCGCCAGCGCCGCCTTGACCTGGTCGATACCCAGGCGCCCGGCAAACGTATAGTCACGCCCCTGCACGGCATCGGCTTCAGGCTGGCTCAGCGCACGGTGAATGCGCAGCAGGCCACCGGCACCGCGCTCCAGTGCCGCAAGCTCCTGCTGGAATGGCAGTTCGGCCAGCGAGCGGCCGCCATGGAACAGGTACACAGGCCGGCGCTGAGCGCTGTTCAACTGCTCGCGGAGCATGGCGATCAACGGGGTGATGCCAACCCCGGCGCCGATCAGCACGATCGGGCGCTCGCTCGGCGGGGCCAGGGTGAAGTTGCCCATGGGCAGGCGCACGTCCAGCCGGTCGCCGACCTTGAGCTGCGCATGCAGATGCCGTGATGCCGGCCCCTGGGCCTTGACGCTGATCCGCAGGAAATCATCGGACGGGGCGCTGGACAGGCTGTAGGTGCGGATCAACGGCGCCTGGCCATCGAGCAGCACACGCAGCGGAATGTGTTGGCCAGGGGTGAAACTCACCGGCAGGCCATCTTCGGGCTGGAGGTAGAACGAGCGGATATCGCGGCTCTCCTGCTCGATACGAGCCACGCGCCAGCCCAACCACTGGCGCTGGCCTTCGCGCGCTTGCAAACGCTGCTCGGCCTCGGCCCAGGTGCCGGTCGTCAGGCTGCTGGGTGCGTACTCATGGAATGCCCAACGCAGCGAAACGCCAGCCGGGCGCAGGACCCCGTGCTCGACCTGCAACGTCCACAGCCGCTCGGCGCCCTCGAAGGCAGCCGTTAGCGGGCTGTCGAGCAGCACCTCGGCGCGACCGGACAGTTGCAGCACATCGCCACTGTTGAAGTCGACGAATAGCAGGCCGGCAACTGGGTTCGCCAGCAGGTTACCCAGCGTGTTGAAATGCAGGTTGCCAGCATAGTCGGGGATGCTCAGGCAATTACCTTCGACCTTGACGAAGCCGGGGCGGCCACCACGGTGCGAGACATCCACCGAGCGCTGGCCATCAGCGTGGGTGATGTAGCTGGCGACGAAGAACGTATCGGCCTGCTCGATGATGTCGAGCGCGCGAGCATCCAGCGTGGAGGCGTCGATGCGTCCCTGCGCCGGTTCATCGACCCGCGTGTACTGGCGCAACTGGATGTACTGCGGGCAGTTGCCGAAGGCCTGCTCGACTTGCACCTGCAACTGGCTGGCAGTGGTGGCGCTGATCAGGCCATTGATGCGGTTACGCCGACGGGTGTGCAACTCGATGCCAAGCAGGCCGATGGCCGCCCCCGCCACCCAGCCGGCAGTGGCTGGGTCGTCGGACGACGGCGTGGTGCCAATCAGCAGTTGCCTGGGGTCCGGCGAGCTGACGAAGCCTTCTGGGCCTTCGAGCAGCGTCGCCCACGGTTTGCCTTGCGCGTCCACCGCGCCTGCCACCATGAACGGCAATTGCTGGTAGAACGCGCGGTGCTGGTCGGGCATGTAGTCGCGGATGACCTTCGGCCCGAACACCGCCATGCGTTCGGCAACGCCGACGTGTGCCTGCAACCGTCTTTCACCTTCGTGCCAGGGAGAACGCATGGCGGCATGCCTCGTTTGAGTAGGCTGTTACAGGGTGGTTTGCAGGCCGATCACGGTACGCGGCATCGGCACGAAACCTGGCAGGGCTTCGATACGCGCGAGCCAGGCGCGCACATTGGGGTATGGCTGCAGCGACACATTGCCTTCCGGCGCATGGGCGATGTACGAGTAATTGGCGATATCGGCGATGGTGGCCTGCTCACCCACCAGGAACGGGGCCTTGCCCAGTTCGGCCTCGATCACCTTGAGCAGGGTGTGGGCGCGGTCGATCACTTCGTCGGCGTTGAACGAGGCGCCGAATACCGTCACCAGGCGTGCTGCGGCCGGGCCGAAGGCCAGGGGGCCGGCAGCGACCGACAGCCAACGCTGCACCCGCGCGGCGCCAAGCGGGTCCTCGGGGAGCCAGCGCTCGCCGCCGTAGGCCTTGGCCAGGTAGACCAGAATGGCGTTGGAATCGGCGACCACGGTGCCGTTGTCATCGATCACCGGCACTTGGCCGAAGGGGTTGAGGGCAAGAAACGCAGGCAGCTTGTGGGCGCCCTTGGCCAGGTCGACAAACACTTGCTCGGTGGGCAGGTTCAGCAACGACAGCATCAACTCGATGCGGTGGGCGTGGCCGGATTTGGGAAAGTTATAAAACTTGATCGCGGTGGTCATGGCGCTGGCTCCGGGGGTGGGTTGCTGCGGGCTATGCTGCGCTGATTCGCTGGGCAGCAGAATCCGTACACTGCGCAATCCATAATTTCGCAAGGCGTAATAATGGGTTTGGCAGCGCCCTGAAGGCGTACACCGTGGGAGGTCATCCAGGCTGGAGGAGCTGCCGTGCTTGGCGCGCAGCGAGCAGTCTGGAGCAGGTGCCGGAATCAGCACTCACCCCTGACGATTACCGCGCGCCGTTCACTCGGCGCGGAGCCAGCCCGGCAGGTGGCCAGGCTCAACGCTGGCCTCAATCAAGGGTCAGTGGCGTTGCTGTTTCTGGTAGTGGTACAGACCCCGGGCGGCCTCGACCACCAAGGGCACGCACGCCTGGTGTTCGTCGAAACTCATCGAGTCGAGCAGCTCGAAGTTATCTTCCAGACCATGCAGGGAAATCGCCTTGAGCAAACGGTCTTGCTCTGGTGGCAACTCGTCCCACTCGGCGACCTGGGTGCCACGCATGTAGCCAAAGCACCATTCCTCGAGAATGATCGTCGGCCCATGTTCACCGTGGCCTTCTTCGAACACCGGCTCGAAGTGTTGCAGGTCCTCGCTGAGCGCTTCGGCAACCTGATTGGCGTAACGCAGCAGCAAAGCGACGTAGGCTTCCTCGTGGGCGGGTTTCTTGAACTTGGGCACCTTGCCGCCGGCCACGCTGGGCAGCCATTTTTCCGGGGTGACGGGGTTGGGGGAACTGGCCAGGGCGGTAAACAGGCCATCGAGTTCGGCCAGGTTGAGCACCGAATAGTCGTTGCCGTAGGTCATCAGCAGGTCTTCAAGGCGATCAAGTTCTTTTTCGCTGAGCGCAGGGAGCATGGGCGGGGTGTCCTAGATTGAATATGCCTGCACCCTAGCACAGGCATATGCCGGCCTGCCTGCGGATCAACGCGCCAGCCAGGTATCCAGCTCGGCCGTTTGCGCCGTACCGAGCAACAGCCAGAGCAGGATGCGGCACTTGCGCGGGCACAGCGCCCCGGCCACGCGCATGCCTTTGCTCAGCAGGTCGATTTCACCACCGGCAAAGCCGTAGGTACTGCGGGCCGTTGCTCCGCTGCCGGTGCGCGTAGCCACGATCACCGGCATGCTTCGGGCGATGGCCGCCATGTGCGTAGCCCAGTCGAGCGAAACGTGATCTGCGCCGAAACCGGCGATGACACGCCTTCGTAGTCGAGATCAGGCAGGGCTTGCAGCAGCGCAGTGTCGCCATCGAGACACGCCTCCAGCAATGCGACGCGTTGATGGGTGCGCGAGGGCACCGGCAGCGTTCGCCGAGGCGACGCTGAGTGCAGGTAGATTGGCTGCCCCTCGACCACCTCCCCTGCCGGCCCGTGACCTGGCGACGCGAAGGCCGCCATCGCCAGGCTGGCGACCTTGCGTACGTGCCTGGCGCAGTGAATCTGGTCGTTGATCACCACCAGCCCCCCTCGCCCTCGACTGCCTTCTCCAAGCGCCACCTCAGGCCGTCTTCACGCGCCCGGAACTGTTCGTAGAGTGAAATCCCCTGCGTCTCAATCGGCATAAACAACAGACTTTCATCCAGGGCTGCTATCCCCAGATAAGCCGGAGCCTGAAACGGTAACCCTCTGCTATCGGGCACGCTTGCGAGCCCAGCCCTGGAACGGCAAGGGGCTGGCCCTGATCGTCCACCCTGCCGTGCACCAGTTGCAAATGGTTGCTGAAACCGAAAATAGCCGTACGCAAAGGATAGAGGCAGCAGACATCGTAAAACGCTCCCCAACTACCATCGCCAATACCAATAGCATAGAAAATCGCTGACTCATCGCTCGTCATCCCCAAACCGCCGAACTCACCGGGGTTATCGGCGCGCCACCCTTTCAGTTCAGGCAGGCGAACCAAGTCGCGGAACGATAGATGATGATAGCGCTCGACTATAGCCGACCACATCGCCTGCCATCCTGCGCTGCCGTAGAACGCCGCAACCTGTTCAGCAAAGCGTGTGGCGAAACGCTGCCATTTACCGTGGACACGCTGCAGCGTGCGCGTCGGAGGCGGCGCGTCGCCGTGCGGATTCTTCCAGATCAGCAACGTAGGATCGTCGTCCTCCTCCAACTGTCCTTCACGCAAGTAGATTCCGGTGGCATTGACCCACGGGGTACCGGGTTTGGAAAGTCCGAAAGGGTCAGATCGAACAACTCGGCGTAATAGGCCATCAGTGAGTGGCCGGCCTTGGGAGGCTCGCCGGTACGGTTGAAGAATGGCATACGCATGGCTCCCATCTCGAAGGGCGTGGAGCGGTGCTGGGCACTCCACGACTTGTTCGCCACCGTCAGGTGTCGACCACCAACGCGCTGGGACTGCTCGATGAGTGTGACCCGGGTAAAACCGCAGCGCAGCAGTTCACGTGCAGCTGTTAGGCCTGCCACGCCGGCCCCGACGATACAGATACGATGTTCAGGGGCTGTGGCTCGCGCTACTCCGCCGTCTTGCTCAAGCAGTCGGCGATAGTCAAAACACAGATCTGGCGGGTTGGGAAAACGAGCAGCCCAGGGCTCGAGCTCAGAGACTGGCTCGATCGCCAGATCGGCGGGATGATTGTGAGACGACCCGATTGTCATGGCAGTGGTGCGCCTTCAATGAAAGAACGGACGCGAAGCATGGTCAATCTAGGTATTTGAGCAGCGGTAATTAAAGCTGGCGGCAAAGCAAAGCGGGGCAAGACCACTCCCACACCAGGCAACGTCATGCTGCGCAACGTGTGGGAGCGGGCTTGCCCCGCGATTTTTACGGCTACGGCTTAAACGGCCAGCGCGCGCTCACGCAGCTCGCTGTTGAGGATGCGGTCGTTTTCGCTGTAATCGACCGGGCAGTCGATCACGTGCACGCCTGGGGTCTTGATGCAGTGCTCAAGCAACGGCAGGAACGCTTCGGCGCTTTCTACGCGGTGACCGTTGGCTCCGTAGGCTTCGGCGTATTTGACGAAGTCCGGGTTGCCGTAGTCCAGGCCGAAATCGGTGAAGCCCATGTTGGCCTGCTTCCAGCGGATCATGCCGTAGCCGTCGTCACGCAGGATCACCACGGTGATGTGCATGCCCAGACGTACTGCGGTTTCCAGCTCTTGGCTGTTCATCATGAAGCCGCCGTCCCCACACACGGAGATCACTGGACGGTCCGGGTACACCAGATGCGAAGCCATGGCCGATGGAAGGCCGGCCCCCATGGTTGCCAGGGCGTTGTCCAGCAGCACGGTGTTTGGTCTGTGCGCCTTGTAGTTACGCGCAAACCAAATCTTGTAGATGCCGTTGTCCAGGGCAACGATGCCTTCGGAAGGCAAGGCACGACGGATGTCGGCAACCATACGCTGCGGGTAGACCGGGAAGCGGTTGTCGTCGGCGCCTTCGATGATCTGCGCTTCGTTGGCTTCGCGGATGGCCATCAGGCGGGTGAAGTCCCAGTGGCTGGTGTCGGTCAGGGCTTCGCTGATCTGCCAGACGGCGTTGGCGATGTCACCGATCACTTCGACCTGCGGGAAGTAAACGGCATCCACCTCAGCCGAACGGAAGCTCACGTGGATCACCTCGGTACCACCACGAACCATGAAGAACGGTGGCTTCTCGATAACGTCGTGGCCGATATTGACGATCAGGTCAGCCGCCTCGACAGCGCGGTGCACGAAATCACCGGACGACAACGCAGCGTTGCCCAGGAAGCGCGGGTGGCGCTCGTCGACCACACCTTTACCCATCTGAGTGGTGATGAACGGAATGCCAGTTTTGTCGATCAGTTGCTTGAGAACCTTGGCGGTCATCTTGCGGTTCGCGCCGGCACCAATCACCAGAATCGGGTTACGGGCATTCTTCAGCTTCTGAACAGCGGCCTCGATGGCCACGTGCTCGGCCAGGGGACGACGGTGCAGACTGCGCGGGATCGGCAAGGCGTCGGTCTGCTCAGCGGCGATGTCTTCAGGCAGTTCCAGGTGCACGGCACCTGGCTTTTCTTCTTCAGCCAGGCGGAAGGCTTCACGCATACGCGCCGGGATGTTGTCGGCAGAGGCGAACTGGTGGGTGTACTTGGTGATGGGGTCCATCATGCCGCACACATCGATGATCTGGAAGCGGCCCTGTTTGGACTTCTTGATCGGCTTTTGGCCAGTGATCATCATCATCGGCATGCCGCCGAGGTAGGCGTAGGCGCTGGCAGTTACCAAGTTGGTGGCGCCAGGGCCCAGGGTCGACAGGCTGACGCCGGTTTTGCCGGTCAGGCGACCGTAGGTTGCAGCCATGAAGCCTGCGGATTGCTCGTGGCGGGTCAGTACCAGCTTGATCTTCGACTTGCGCAGGGACTCGAGCAGATCGAGGTTTTCCTCGCCTGGGATGCCGAACACATACTCGACACCTTCGTTTTCCAAGCATTGCACAACGACATCGGCGGCCTTGGCCATCTTGCTATCTACCTCAGTTATATAGGACGTTGAAAGTCCAGACATGCGCAGCACGGTACGCTGGCATCGCTCTGTTCAGGCGCGAGGATTGCCCCGAACCTAAGCCTTGACGCAGGGTAGGTACGGGTAAGTCACGTTAATTGAAGGTAATAATTGTCGCACCCTTCCGAACGGTTGAAGAGGTACGGAACGGGCAAAAGACCTTTGCCTCGGGACGGGATATTGAAGCAGGGCGTTTTCGAGATTTCTTAGAGACGCCAGAAAGACAAAACCCCTACCTGCTCACGCAGATAGGGGTTTTGCGAAATGAATCTTGACGATGACCTACTCTCACATGGGGAAGCCCCACACTACCATCGGCGATGCATCGTTTCACTACTGAGTTCGGGATGGGA
>NZ_JBLUQD010000009.1:0-186866 GCF_048068415.1 Pseudomonas sp. NY15463 | reverse complement strand
CGCCGACGGCTCCTACACCTACACCCTCGACACCAGCGACCCGGACTTCAAGCAGTTGCTCGGCGGCGGTACGGGCGTGGAACACTTCACCTACACGATCAAGGACGCCGATGGCGATACCAGCACGGCCACCTTGACGCTCGACATCAAGAACCTCGACGACCCGGTCAAGCTCTGTGGCCTGGATGTCGAGGGCGGTGAAGTGACGGTGTACGAAAAACACTTGGGCGACGGCAGTGCACCGAACACCGGCGCGCTGACCCAAGGCGGCACCTTCACCGTCAGTGCCCCGGATGGCTTGCAGACCCTGACCGTGGGCGGCATTGCGGTAGTCAGCGATGGGGTAGCGGCGGGCTTCCCGCAGTCGGTCACCACGCCTTTGGGCAACACTTTGACCATCACCGGCTACAACGCGGACACCGGGGTGGTCAGCTACACCTATCAACTGCTCGACAACGAAACCCACGCCAACGGCGACGGCACCAACAGCCTTTCAGAACACTTCACCGTCACCGCGACCGATGGGGACGGCAGCATCGCCAGCGGCTCGCTGGACGTGAACATCATCGACGACGTGCCCAAAGCGGTGGATGACCAAAACGCCACGCCTGCCACTGAACTGCACACCGAGCTGACCGGCAATGTGCTGGACAACGACACCCAGGGCGCCGACCGCGTGCCGGGCGGCATGGTCCAGGGCGGCAGCTTCACCGGCACCTACGGCACCCTGCTGCTGAACGCCGACGGCTCCTACACCTACACCCTCGACACCAGCGACCCGGACTTCAAGCAGTTGCTCGGCGGCGGTACGGGCGTGGAACACTTCACCTACACGATCAAGGACGCCGACGGCGATACCAGTACGGCCACGCTTACCTTGGATATCAAGAACCTCGATGATCCGGTCAAGCTCTGTGGGCTAGATGTCGAAGGCGGGGAGATCAAGGTCTACGAGAAGAACCTCTGCGACGGCAGTGCGCCCAACCCTGCCGACCTGACTCAAGGCGGCACCTTCATCGTCAACGCGCCGGACGGCCTGAAAACCCTGGCCGTAGGGGGCATCATTCTGGTCAATGACGGCGTGGCAGCAGGCTTCCCCCAGTCGGTCACCACGCCTTTGGGCAACACTTTGACCATCACCGGCTACAACCCGGACACCGGGGTGGTCAGCTACACCTATCAACTGCTGGACAACGAAACCCACGCCAATGGCGACGGCACCAACAGCTTGGTGGAACACTTCACCGTCACCGCGACCGACCTCGACGGCAGCGCCGCCAGTGGCTCGTTGGATGTCAGCATTGTCGATGATGTACCCAAGGCGCATTGTGATTTCGCCGACGTCACCGAGGGCGGCAGCGTCAGCGGCAACGTGCTGGCCAACGATGTGATTGGCGCCGACGTGCGCGCAGATAGCCACTACGTGGTCGGTGTACGCGCGGGTGGCGACACTTCCACCTCGGCCATCGGCCATGTGGGCGAGCAGATCAATGGTGTGTACGGCTACCTGATCCTGGACGCTGACGGTAATGGCACTTATCACGCCAACGCCAACCAGCCCCTGCCACAGTGGGCCGGCGACACCTTCGTCTACACCATCCGCGATGCCGATGGCGACGAGAGCACCGCAACCATCACCATCAATGTGCAGGACTGCAAGCTGGTGGCCGGTGAGGATGACGTGACGGTGTACGAGAAAGCCCTGGACCTGTGCAAGACCGGCAACGACCTGGCGCCGGGCACGGTGGTGGGCAGCGATCCGCATTCCAGTGCCGAGACCGCTAGCGGTTCGGTGGCCGATGCCGTGAGCGGCGGGGTCGGTGCGCTGACCTTCAGCTTGGTGGGCAATGCCATGGGGCAGTACGGGCAGATCCTGCTCAACGCTGATGGTAGCTACACCTATACCCTGACCTCCGCGCCCAATTCGCCAACCCACGCTAACGACGGCGCGAACGTGGTCAGCGAAAGCTTCACCTACCAAGTGAAGGATTCGCTGGGCAATACCACCACCAGCACCATCGTCATCAACATTGTCGACGACGTGCCCCAGGCACATTGCGATTACGCCGATGTCAGCCAAGGCGGCAGTGTCAGCGGTAATGTGCTGGCCAACGATGTGATTGGCGCCGATGTGCTCGCAGATGGCCAGTACGTGGTCGGTGTACGCGCAGGCCACGATACCTCCACCTCGGCCATCGGCCACGTGGGTGAGCAGATCACTGGCTTGTACGGTTACCTGACCCTCGATGCCCAAGGCAACGCCACTTACCATGCCAACGCCAACAGCGTGTTGCCGCCGTGGGCCTACGACAGCTTCGTCTACACCATCCGCGACGCCGATGGCGATGAAAGCACCACGGTCGTCCAGATCAATGTGCAGGACTGCAAGTTGGTGGCTGGCGTCGACAGTGACGTGACGGTGTATGAGAAAGCCCTGGACCTGTGCAAGACCGGCAACGACCTGGCGCCGGGCACGGTGGTGGGCAGCGATCCGCATTCCAGTGCCGAGACCGCCAGCGGTTCGGTGGCCGATGCCGTGAGTGGCGGGGTCGGTGCGCTGACCTTCAGCTTGGTGGGCAATGCCATGGGGCAGTACGGGCAGATACTGCTCAACGCCGATGGTAGCTACACCTATACCCTGACCTCCGCGCCCAATTCGCCAACCCACGCCAACGACGGTGCGAACGTGGTCAGCGAAAGTTTCACCTACCAAGTGAAGGATTCGCTGGGCAATACCACCACCAGCACCATCGTCATCAACATTGTCGACGACGTGCCCCAGGCACATTGCGATTACGCCGATGTCAGCCAAGGCGGCAGTGTCAGCGGTAATGTGCTGGCCAACGATGTGATTGGCGCCGATGTGCTCGCAGATGGCCAGTACGTGGTCGGTGTACGCGCAGGCCACGATACCTCCACCTCGGCCATCGGCCACGTGGGTGAGCAGATCACTGGCTTGTACGGTTACCTGACCCTCGATGCCCAAGGCAACGCCACTTACCATGCCAACGCCAACAGCGTGTTGCCGCCGTGGGCCTACGACAGCTTCGTCTACACCATCCGCGACGCCGATGGCGATGAAAGCACCACGGTCGTCCAGATCAATGTGCAGGACTGCAAGTTGGTGGCTGGCGTCGACAGTGACGTGACGGTGTATGAGAAAGCCCTGGACCTGTGCAAGACCGGCAACGACCTGGCGCCGGGCACGGTGGTGGGCAGCGATCCGCATTCCAGTGCCGAGACCGCCAGCGGTTCGGTGGCCGATGCCGTGAGTGGCGGGGTCGGTGCGCTGACCTTCAGCTTGGTGGGCAATGCCATGGGGCAGTACGGGCAGATACTGCTCAACGCCGATGGTAGCTACACCTATACCCTGACCTCCGCGCCCAATTCGCCAACCCACGCCAACGACGGTGCGAACGTGGTCAGCGAAAGTTTCACCTACCAAGTGAAGGATTCGCTGGGCAATACCACCACCAGCACCATCGTCATCAACATCGTCGACGACGTGCCCCAGGCACATTGCGATTACGCTGATGTCAGCCAAGGCGGCAGCGTCAGCGGTAATGTGCTGGCCAACGATGTGATTGGCGCCGACGTGCGCGCCGACGGCCAGTACGTGGTCGGTGTACGCTCGGGTGGCGACACCTCCACCTCGGCCATCGGCCATGTGGGTGAGCAGATCACCGGGCAGTACGGTTATCTCGTCCTCGACGCCCAAGGCATGGGCACCTACCACGCCTATTCGAATCACCATTTGCCAGCGTGGGCCAGCGACACCTTTGTCTACACCATCCGCGATGCCGACGGTGACGAAAGCACCACGACCATCACCCTCAACGTCAAGGACGGCAAACCGGCAGACTGCGACGATCAGGGGCGTGGACCTGGCCAGCAAGCGCAAAGTCATCACGACGCCGGCGCAGCCAGTCAAGCCCAGGTGATTCGTTTCGATGCCCCGGACAACAAGGCGGTGAACCAGTACCGCGACTTGGCGCGCAGCGAATTCACCGGCCTTGCGGGCAGCATGACCGCCGCGCTGGTGGTGGCGGGTTACCTGGGCGCAGTGGGCGGCGCCAATGCCGAAGACCGCTTCACTGTCAACCTGCACAAGGGCGAGACGCTGACCCTCGACCACGATCGCCCTGCCGGTAACCTGGTGCTGGCCTGGAAGGATGCTGGCGGCAGCTACCAGACCTTGGCCGATGGCGGCAGCTTCACGGCAAGCCATGACGGGCAGTACAGCATCCGCGTGACCAACATGGCCGACAGCGTGGGCGGCAGCAAGGCTGCGGAAAACTACAAACTGAACCTGGCGGTGGATTACAGCCAGGCTGGCAAGGGGCCTGAAGACACAGGACATGACGAGCATCGTGACGATGCCCAGGCCGGGTACGGGGGGCCGCGCCTGGCCGATGACGCGGTGAGGCATGGCGGCAGTCAGCCGCATCCGTCGGCAAGCGAGCACCCCGTTCACTCAGCAGACAACGCTGGAAGCGCCAAGACCGGGGCGGGCATGGAAAATCTGCTAGGCCCTGACCACGACGAGCTGTATGGTCAGGCCACTGAACAGACGTTCAAAGGCAGCGAGGGTAGCGATACGTTCGTTTGGCATAAGGGCGACAGTGGTCATGACACGGTCATCGACTTCACCCCGGGCAGCGATCATCTGGACCTGTCGCAGCTCTTGCAGGCTGAACAGGGCGGTGCAACCTCGTTGGACGAGTTGCTGAGCTTCAAGGTCAGTGGTACTGGGGCCAATGTGGTGTCGACCATCGAGGTCAGCCATGTTGGCGGTGGTGCGCACAGCCAGAGCATCGAACTGGCCGGAGTAGACCTTGCCCAGCACTATGGCGTCTCGGCCGGGGCGGGCGGGTTGATCGCCGCAGGGCATGACACCGCGACCATCATCAACGGCATGCTCAATGATCATTCGTTGAAGGTGGATACGGTGTAGCTGCCGTTGCCGGCGGCGTTTGCAGGTGAGGGCGCTGGGGGCAGATCAGCAGTGCCCGGCAGCTCAGCGCAGAGCAGGCTATGATGCGTTCAGTGCGGTCGGCGCAGGGTTTTCTGCCGCAGGATGTACAGGCTGACCAGTACCGCGCTGGTCAGCATGAACACGCGTGCCCAGAACAGCGGCACCAAGTAGCAAGACAGGCTGATGCTCGCCCACATCAGGCCAATCGCGTACACCTTACCCTTGAGCGGAATGCCTTCACCGCTGAGGTAGTCGCGGATCCAAGGCCCGAGCTTCGGGTGGTGGACCAGCCAGGCATGAAAGCGCGGCGAGCTGCGGCCAAAGCAGGCCGCTGCCAGCAGCAAAAAGGGCGTGGTGGGCAGTACCGGCAGGAATATCCCCGCCACCCCCAGCGCGACGCTGAGCCAGCCGACGGCCAGCAGCAGGTAGCGCACCACCTCGATCAGTGGTGGCGAGGCTTGAGCAGAGCCGGTTTCTCTTCTGGAGCGTGCAGCAGCAGGAACAGTGCGCTGAGTGCCTCGGGGATTTGCACGATCATGTCGTCCTGCAGGTTGGCATTGCTGGCGATATCGGCGAACTCTGGTTGTTCGTCGAACAGGCCCGAGCCGACCATGATCGGCAGCAGCATTTCGCTGACTTCTTCTTCGGCGTTCTCGAACCAGGCCTCTTCACGCAGGAACACGCCTTCCATGAAGCCGATGCACCAGCCGCGCAGGTCGGAGTCGTCCGGCTCGTCGGTCAGGTCCAGCTCGCAAGGCAGGTCGAATTCTTCGTCGCTGGCCAGTTGGCGGGCGATGTGGCCCTTGAGCGCGATCAGAGTGGCTTCGATCTCGGTGCGCTGGGCGTCGCTGGCGTAGTGCGGTTCCTCGGCGAACAGCGCATCGATCCACTCACGCTCTGGCACTTCCTCCGAGCAGATCGACAGCGCGGTCAGGTAGCCGTGCGCGGCGACATAGTCCAGTGCTTCTTCGTGCAGTTCGTCGGCGTCGAGGAAGGCTTGCAGGCGGGTCAGTTGCTCGGCGAAGGACATTACAGGGCTACCTTGGGGGAATAAACGATAGTGAATTCTAGCACCTTGCGGCGCTGGCAGGGTAAAGGGAACGTCTGTCACCGGGGCATGCCGGGGCGTGGAGCACTCGGGTATACTGCGCGGCTTTTCATGCCGGGGGCGTTTTCGCCCACTTGGCAAAAACCGCTTACGCATTCGGTGCGCGTGCGGCGGGTTTATCGTCCAGCCTGTGTGCAGGTTGGTGCGGCGATTTTGGAGTGGCAAATGCTCGAACAGGCTCAGCGCGTTCTCAAGGATGTCTTCGGTTACGACAGTTTCCGGGGGCGTCAGGCCGCGATCATCGAATGCGTGGCCGGCGGTGGCGATGCCCTGGTGCTGATGCCCACTGGCGGCGGCAAGTCGCTGTGCTTCCAGGTGCCAGGGTTGTTGCGCCCGGGGTTGACGGTGGTGGTGTCGCCGCTGATCGCGCTGATGGACGACCAGGTGGCCACCCTGGATGAGCTGGGCGTGGCTGCTGCTGCGCTCAATTCCACGCTGAGCGCCGAGCAGCAGCGTGACCTGGCCGGGCGCCTGCGCCGTGGTGAGGTGAAGATGCTCTACCTGGCGCCTGAGCGCCTGGTGCAGCCGCGCATGCTGGACTTCCTGCGTGGCCTGGACATCGCCTTGTTCGCCATCGACGAAGCGCACTGCGTATCGCAATGGGGGCACGACTTCCGCCCCGAGTACCTGCAATTGGGCCAGCTCGCCGAACTGTTCCCGCATGTGCCGCGCATCGCCCTGACCGCCACCGCCGACATGCGCACCCGCGAGGAGATCGTCCAGCGCCTGCACCTGCAGGGCGCAGAGCGCTTCCTGTCGAGTTTCGACCGGCCGAACATCTTCTACCGCATCGTGCCCAAGGAGTCGCCGCGCAAACAACTGATGGCTTTCCTCGGCGAGCGCCGGGGCAATGCCGGAATCGTCTATTGCCTGTCGCGCAAGAAGGTCGATGAAACTGCCGCTTTCCTTTGCGAGCAGGGTTTTCCGGCGCTGCCCTATCACGCGGGCCTGGCCGCCGAGACCCGTGCGGCCAACCAGCACCGCTTTCTCAACGAGGAAGGGCTGATCATGGTCGCTACCATCGCCTTCGGCATGGGCATCGACAAGCCCAACGTGCGCTTCGTGGCCCACCTCGACCTGCCCAAGTCGCTCGAGGCCTACTACCAGGAAACCGGTCGCGCCGGGCGTGACGGCCTGCCCTCGGATGCCTGGATGGCCTATGGGTTGCAGGACATGGTGATGCTCAAGCAGATGCTGCAGAACTCCGAAGGCGACGAGCGCCACAAGCGTATCGAACAGCACAAGCTCGACGCCATGCTGGCCCTGTGTGAAGAAACCCGCTGCCGCCGCCAGTCGCTGCTGGCTTACTTCGACGAGGTGCTGGAGCAGCCCTGCGGGCATTGCGACAATTGCGTCGACCAGGTGCAGACCTGGGACGCCACCGAGCCCGCACGCCAGGCGCTGTCGGCGGTATTCCGCACGGGCCAGCGCTATGGCGTGGGCCATCTGGTGGACGTGTTGCTGGGCAAGGACACTGAAAAAGTGCGCAACTTCGGCCACGAGAAACTCTCGGTGTTCGGCGTCGGCAAAGCTCTGGCAGAGGCCGAGTGGCGCTCGTTGTTCCGCCAACTGGTGGCGCGCGGCCTGGTGGATATCGACCTGGAAGGCTATGGCGGCCTGCGCCTGTCCGACAGTTGCCGGCCATTGCTGCGCGGCGAGGTGAACCTGCAACTGCGCCGCGACCTCAAGCCACAGACCGTGGCCAAGTCTTCCGGCAGCAGTGGCGCCAGCCCGGCCAGCCAATTGGTACGCGCCGAGGAGCGCGAACTGTGGGAGGCCCTGCGGACCCTGCGGCGCAAGCTGGCCGAGGAGCACAGCGTACCGCCGTATGTCATCTTCCCCGACTCCACGCTGCTGGAAATGCTGCGCAGCATGCCCACCAGTCTCAGCGACATGGCCCAGGTCAGCGGCGTCGGTGCGCGCAAGCTGGAGCGCTATGGCCAGGCGTTCCTCGAAGTGCTCAACGGCGCCGGAGGCACCGAGGAGGCGCCGAAGGTGGTGCTCGACCTGCGCCACGAACTGGTCAGCCTGGCTCGTGCCGGTATGACCCCGGCGCAGATCGCCGGTCAGTTGAGCTGCAGCGAGAAGAATGTCTACAGCCTGCTGGCCGAGGCCATCGGCCGCCAGGAGCTGAGCCTGGAGCAAGCTCTGGACTTGCCCGAAGAGCTGATGATGGAGGTGCAGGACGCCTTCCTCGACGGCGAGGGCGAGTTGCCGCCGGTGTCAGCCATTGCGCCGCTGTTTGGTGCGCGGGTACCTGAGGGTGTGCTGTATTGCATCCGTGCGGCCTTGGCGGCGGAGTTCGAGCTTTGATCGAGGGCATTTGCGCTATTGACTGACCTTGGTCATACCCGTTGACGGCTAACGGTCTTGCCTGATCGGGGCGAGCATGATTAGCTGACTAACAATTAGTTTTATTCATCGAGTTACTTATGCCCCTGACCGACAACCAACACCGCTTTGGCATGCAGCTGGCCCAGATGTCCCGGGGTTGGCGAGCCGAATTGGACCGCCGCCTGGCCGGGCTCAACCTGTCCCAGGCCCGCTGGCTGGTGCTGTTGCACCTGGCGCGCTTCGACGAGGCGCCCACGCAGCGCGAATTGGCCCAGAGCGTCGGTGTCGAGGGCCCAACGCTGGCCCGTTTGCTCGACAGCCTGGAAAGCCAGGGCCTGGTCCGTCGCCAGGCGGTGATGGAGGATCGTCGGGCCAAGAAGATCCTGCTGTGCCCGCCGGCCACACCGTTGATCGAGCAGATCGAGACGATTGCCAATGCCCTGCGGCTTGAGCTGTTCACCGGCGTCGACGAGGCTGACCTTGAGACGTGTATGCGCGTGCATGCGAAGATCCTCGGCAATCTCGAAAAATCCTGACATGTCCGACAGAAAGCCATACATCGTCATTACTTATTGCACCCAATGCCAATGGCTGCTGCGCGCCGCCTGGCTAGCCCAGGAACTGCTCAGCACCTTCGCTGACGATCTTGGCCAAGTGGCCCTGGAGCCTGGCACTGGCGGGGTGTTTCGGATCACTTGTGACGGCGTGCAGTTGTGGGAGCGCAAGGCCGATGGTGGTTTTCCCGAAGCCAAGGTGCTCAAGCAACGGGTGCGCGACCAGATCGATCCGCAGCGCGACCTTGGCCACAACGACCGCTGATTAAGTGTCCTCGGTGAGCGTACTCTGGCGTGGCGGCTGCTCGGCCGCCAGGCGACTGGACAGCACGATGGCGAAGATGATCAGCGCTCCGCCTGCGAGCATGCGCAAGGTCGGGGTTTCGGCGAATATTGCCCACGCCACGGCGATGCCGTAGACCGGCTCCATGCCGAACACCACGGCGGCGGTGCGTGCCTTGATCACGGCCAGCGCGGCGACGAACAGGCTGTGCGCAATGCCGGTGCAGAAGATGCCCAGCAGCGCGATCCACAGCCAGTCCAGCGGTGCTACCGCACCCAGACCGGGGGCTGCGAACGGCAACAGGCACAGGCCGACCACGAAGTTTTGGCAGAGCGCCGCCTGGGCGGCCGGCAGGCGCCCAGAACCGGCACGGTTGGTCAGCGACAGCAACGAGAACAGCAAACCTGAGAGCAACGCCCAGAGCAGCCCGCCAGTGGCTTCGCTGGCAAGGTCGAACTCAGGCGTCACCAGTACCAGACCGATACTCACCAACACTACCAACAGGGCCTCGTTACGGCGGATGCGTTCGCGGAACAGCAGCCCTTCGAGGATCACCGTGAATGCCGGGAAGCTGGCGAAGCCCAGCGTGGCGATGGCTACACCACCTACCTTTACGGCGATGAAGAAACTTACCCAGTGTCCAGCCAGCAACACCCCGCCCAGCAACAGGCGGTGCAGGTCGGGCCTGCTCAATGTCTGCCAGGCCTGGCGCGTGAAGCCTGCGAACAGGCCCAGGGCGAGCACGGCGAAGACGGCGCGGCCAAAGACGATGATCGAGGGGCTGGCGCTGCTGGCCAGTTTGCCGAAGACGCCGGTTAGACCGAAGAACAGCGCGCCGATGTGCAGGGCGCCGAGGGCGGTGCGGTGGTTCATGGGAGTCCTTTTGCAGGCGATGTTGATGCAACTGGCCAAGTCTAACGCTCAGGGCAAACGCCTGCTGTCGCCAGCCTTGCGTCAGTTGTCGCCAGACTCGCGCCGCAGTCTCAGTGGTGAGCAACCGAACGCCCGCAAGACTGCCGCCGAGAACGCGCTCTGCGACGCGTAACCCACCTGTGCTGCGATCTCGCCCACCGGCAAACGGGTTTCGTGCAGCAAGCGCCGGGCCTTCGACAGGCGGCGTTGACGGATGTAGTCCATTGGCGTCATCGCACATTCCTGGATGAAGCGTGCATGCAGGCGCGCGCTGGACAGGCCGGCCAGGCGGGCCAGGTCGGCTACCTGCAACGGGTGGGCGGCGTGCTGCTCGATATGCGCGTCGAAGGCGGTGTAGGGCAGGCGAGTGCTGGGTTTGATCTGGGCGGTGGCCTGCGGGTTGAGGCTGGCCAGCAGCAGTGCCGCGCCTTGGCGGGCGATCAGTGGGTCGTCCACCGGGCTTGCGGCGAGCCAGTCCACCAATTGCTGCTGGCGGTTGTCCAGGCCGAGGGCGGCGGGGTGGTCGAGCAGGCGGCGGCTGGCGTCGGCGTGGGCGCCTAGTTGGTCGCTGAGCCAATGGTCGCTTGGGATGTCCAGGACGAGGCAGTGGCTGCCGGTGGCGCTGGCGCAGGTGTGGTGGGCTCCGGCGGGGACTACGATCAGGCTTTGGCGGTCTATTCGGGCGCCTTGGCCTTGTACCTCGAAGTCCAGGCGGCCGTGGAGGCCGAACACCAGTTGTGGGTGGTCGTGGCTGTGGGCGATCAGGTCGTTGTGGTAGTGGCGTAAGGTGAGGAGGGGGCCGGTGGTCATCGGGGGATCCTTCTTCGCAGGGAGCAAGTGTACGCCCTGGTCTGGATTTGGCGCGGGTTTCGTGTTGGTTTGCTTGGTTACTGGTTTGTTTTTATAGATTTATGCGCATTCATTAGTGATGTCGACTTTGAGTCAACTTTCCGCCTTTACGGCGGGTCCCTTTTTGAAGCATCAAAAAGGAACCAAAAAATGCTCGCTCCATTCATTCGGCCCCTGCGCTTCGCTCCGGGGTTCCCTCGCTGCGGTGACTTGCGGGCCCGCGCGGCCTCCGACTTGCTACGCAAGTCTACATCTCGCGCCTTCGGCTGCGCCGAAGGGTGCTGCGCACCTTGGGCCCTCCAGCCACCTCCGCTCGGCCTACTGAAGTCGCGAAGTTACGGGTGGCGCCTGTACTTGCGCAGCTAACCGCTAGTTGCAGTTGTGGGGCCTCGGGATTACAGGACTGCGCCCAGCCTGAACCCAGCTCTGTACCTGTAGGAGATTACCCAGCCCTTTGGGCTGCGCTGTCGCGCAGAGAACTGATTTCGCAAGCGCGCCGCGTACCCTGTGGGAGCGGCGGTTCGGCGCCCCGACTTGCCCGCGAAGCAGGCGACTCGGTGTATGGCACCGGCTTCGCCGGTGTTCGCGGTGGTCCGGCACTCCGGCAAGCCCGCTCCCACAGATTCCTTCTAAATCAACAAGTTATGTGTAGTTCTATGAGGGCGGGCTCGCCCCGCGAACACCGGCGTAGCCGGTGCCATCCACTGCGAAATACATTCATCACTTCAAACAAATAATTCTGCTGCTCTTGCTCTTGCTCTTGCTCTTGCTCTTGCTCTTGCTCGGTGCTCTTGCTTCTAAGCGCGCAATAGCCCAGGCGCCGCCAATTGCGACTTCAGGAGGCCGAGTGTAGGCGTCTGTAGGGCCAGGTGCGCAGCACCCTTCGGCGTAGCCGAAGGCGCGAGATGTAGACTTGCGTAGCAAGTCGTAGGCCGCGCGGGCCCGAAAGGCGCCGAAGCGAGGGAACCCCTGCGCGCAGCGCAGGGGCCGGATGATGGAGCGAGCATTTTTGGGTTCCTTTTTGATGCTTCAAAAAGGAACCCGCCGTAAGGGCGGAAAGGTGACTAAAAGTCAACATCAATAATGAATACGTATAAAGCTATCAAAACCGAAAAGTTAACTAAAAATCAACCAAGCCAATAAATGCACATACAACCAACCCCCCCAAAAAAGACCGCGAAAAAGCAAGCCCACGGTCCAATGAGGGAGACTCACTGCTGAGTAACCGTAGCCATGTTGGCATTCCCGTATTGGGTGATAGAGGCCGCCTGCCCAGCCCCACGTTGATCGACAAAGGCCTGGTTCGCATTCCCCCCCTGCGTCACATAAGCAACATTAACGCCATCGGCCTGTTTGACAGTCGCTTGGTTACCGCTGCCATACAGTTGGTAGGTATAACTCTGGTTCCCACTCCCGGACTGATCGAGCGTGACACTACCACCATTGCCAGCCACGACGCCTTGCGCGTAGTTGCCAACCCCACGCTGATCAGCGATCAACACGTTGTCACTGCCGTTTTGTTCGAAGTACAACTCGTTGTTGCTGTCAGCCTGGCGTGTCTGCATCTGGTTACGGTTGCCATTCTGACGCAGTTGGGCAAGTTGGCTGCTGCCTTCTTGGGTCAAGTTGACGCTGTTGCGGTTACCTGACTGGTTGATGTCAGCCCGTTGGCCGCTGCCGAACTGCCCGCCGAGCTTGTCGCCCTTCCAGTTGCTGGCCAACACCGTGTTGTTGTTACCCTGGGTGCTGATGTTCAAGCGCTGGTCGTCACCGCTCTGGTAGGTGAAGTGCAGGTTGCTGTTACCCACCTGGGAAATGCTGGTCACCGACTGGTTGGTCTCGAACTGATCCGACCAACTGGCATTGCCGCGACCGTTCTGGCTGAGACTGACGCTATTGGACTGGCCGAAGCTCTGGTCGACGTAGCCTTCGTTGAGCTGGCCGTTCTGGTACACCTGCACCTGGCTGCCCACTTGGTTGTCCTGCCAGACTTCCACCGAATGCCCGGTGCCGTACTGGCTGATGCCCACGCTGCCGCCGACGCCGTCGCGTTGGTCGCCATAGGCCCAGTTCTGCCGGCCTTGCTGGTAGATGGCAAGGTCCCCGTTCACCTGGTTCAACTGCTCGGCGGCGGCTTGGTTGTCGTTACCGTCTTGCTGGATCAGCGCCTGGTTGCCGCTGCCGCTGAACAGTTGTTCGATGGTCGCCTGGTTACGCTGGCCCACCTGGTCGGTGGTGGCTCGTACACCGGACTGCGACTCCTGCCAGATGATCGACTGGTTGGCGGTGCCTTGCTGCTGTTGCAGGGCCTGGTTGTCTTGCCCCATCGACTGGCTGGCGAACGCATCGTTGAGGGTGCCGCCGGCCTGCTGGGTGATCTGGCTGCCGTGCTCGAACAACTGCTCGGCGTAACCTGCGTTGTACGAACCGCTGGCGCTTTGCTGAATATTGCTGCTGCTGTCTTGTTGCACCGCCAGGTGATTGTGTCCGGTCCCGGTCTGCTCCTGGGTGGCGGAGGCATACGGCGCGTGGGCTTGCTGCACATCGGCGATGTTGTTGTTGCCCTGTTGGGTTTGGGTCGAGCTGCTATCGTCGGCCACGGCGTAGCCGGCCAGGGCGAGGACGATGGTGGAGCTCAATGGGGCGAGCTTGTACATGGGGTGCCTCCTGGTCTGACGCTTGGGGGTTAACGGTATTGACTGATATGAACCTGCAGGCCGTTACCCGCCTGGGTCACGGCACTGGTCAGGCCGTTGCCGGTCTGTTCGATGGTGGCGCTATTGTGGTTGCCGAGCTGCTCGATGGCCGCGCTGTTGCCGCTGCCGGTCTGGCGGATCGACGCGTCGTTGGCGTAGCCCTGCTGGTTGATCGAGGCCATCAGGTCGCTGCCTTGCTGCAGGATGTAAGCCTCCTGCGCTCCACCGGCCTGGACGATCTGCCCCAGCAGGGCCTGACCGTTCTGGTCGAGGGTGGCGCGGTTGCTGTTGCCTTGTTGCCCGATCAGCGCCACTTGCCCGGCACCGGCTGGGAGCAGGCGTACCACCAGCGGCTCGCCGAGGTCGTTGCCCAGCGCCAGGTCGGCGTTGTCCATCAGGTCGGCGGCGCTGACCTGGCCCGCCAGGGCCAGGCACAGCAGCAGTGGGTAGAAGCGTTTCATGGCGTGCCTGCGGCCTATTGGCGGACCACGTTCACGGTGCGCACGCTGCCTTGGCTGCTACGCACGGTGGCGGTCGGGTTGGCGGTGGGGACCACGCTGGTGCTGTTGCTCACCAGCAGGCGCCAGCGGCCGTTCGCCGGCACGGTCGTGGTGCCCAGGGTCACCAGCCCGGCGGTGCTGGTCACTTCCACGGTGACCGTGTTGCCGGTCGTGATCGACGATGTACCGCTGATGTCCCAGTTGTAGCGGTTGTTCGAGCGCGCCTGCACCGTTGCAGCGGTGACGGCGAAGGTCTCTTGTGGCGGTTTCGGCGACACCTGTACGGTGACCGTGCCGGGTGTCGAGTTGGCGCCGATCGCGTCGCGGGCGACGTAGGTGAAGGTGGTCGTGAACGCGGCGGTGACCGTGGCCGGAGGGGTGTAGGTGATCGCCGTGCCATTGATGACCGCCGAACCACGACCGGCCGGTGTCGGCTGCGTGACGCTGGCGATGCTCAGCGGCAGGTTGCCTTCTGGGTCGGTATCGTTGGCCAACACGTTGATGGTCAGCGGCACGCCTAGGGTCGCGGCGGTGTCGGCGACTGCCGTGGGTGGCTGGTTCGGCGCGACGTTGACGGTCACTGTGGCCGGTGCCGAGGTCAGGCCCTTGGCGTCCATGGCGCGGTAGCTGAAGGTGGCTACCTGCGGCGTGGTCGCACCGGCTGGTGGGGTATAGATCACCGAGGTGGTGCCGTTCATCGCAACCCCCCCAAGGCCGGTGCCGGGTTGAGTGAGGTCGGTGATGCTCAGCGGCAGGTCGCCGTCCGGGTCGTTGTCGTTGGCCAGCAGGTTGAGCGTGATCGGAACACCCACGCTGGTGCTGGCGGTATCGGCCTGGGCCACCGGCGGCTGGTTGCCCGCCGCGATTGGCGCGGCGCCGACCACGATCACAGGCTCCACGTCGCTACCACCATGGGCGGATTTGACCGTGACGCTCGCCGGTGGCTGGGTCAGGTCGCTGACGCTCAGGCTTTGCGCCACGCCGGCCTTGGACATGCGCCCGTAGCCCTGGACGATCAGGTCCGGTACCTGTACTTCGTCGCTGGAGCGGGCCTCTACCACCAGGCGTTTGCTGACCCAGTCATAGCGCGCATTAGAGACCTTGACCACGTCGCTGAGCTTGCTCGACAGCGCGGTTGGTTGGGTGCCGGCAGCCGCGTCGCTGGCCGTGACCACGACCACCGAGGGAGGCGCGGCCTGGCTCAGTTGTTGGCTGAAGAACAGCCCGTTGTTGTCGGCGAGCAGGCTGAACTGACAAGGTGAGGGCGGTGTGCCCACCAGCGCCACGCCGTTGCGCAGGCACAGGCTGGCACTGTTGGGCGCCTTGGCGAACACCTCCACGCGGGTGCCAGCGGCGTTGCGCTGGTAGGTGGCGCGTTCGAGCGTGACCGGGGTCTGCTGGCGCGCATCGAGCAATTTGCCGGAAACCGTGAACAGATTGGTCTCGATCGTGCCTGCCGGGCCCTGGATCCGTACGAAGTTGGTACCAAAGGGGCTGCCGAGCACCGGCTCGGTGATATTCGGATCGCCGATGAACGTTTCGCTGGCGCCTGTGTCCGGGTTGACCTCGGTGTACGGCGCGCCCAGGCCGCGCAGGAACGGTCCGATGTTCCCGTTCAGCGCACCGCTGAAGTTGCCAGGCGCGCCAATGCCGATGTCGCGCGTCAGGTTGATGGCTCGACGCCCAGGTGTGGTGACATTGAAGGTGTCCACGCCGAAGGGGTGGGTAACGGTATAGGTGCCGGCCGTGGGCACCGAGACGCGGATGCGAATGCGCGCGAAGCTTTGTTGATCGCCGTTGACCGGGTTTTCCGCCGCGAAGGCGGCCTCGACGCCCGCGACATAGGCGTCGAGCGCGTAGCCGCTATTGCCCACAGCCGGGAGGGTGGCCTCGGCGAGGAACCAGAACATCTCAGGCGGCCAGTTGTCCGGGAACACCAGCGGCAGTGCATCGTCGTAGATGCCCGGCTCAGGCAGCAGGGTGCACATGTAGGACGGTGCGCCTGGGGCGCCGGCGACCCGCGAACTGGTCGCGCGCGACTGGCACAACTCCAGCTTGCGGCCTTCGGCATCGCCGTACCACATCGGGAAGCCTCCGGTGGCGAAGGTATAGGGACCTGGGTCGACCTCGCTCAGCGCGGCCCAGGCCATGCTGCTCATGCTGAGGGTGAAACCGGCGGCATACAGCGCCTGGCGCGACCACGTATTCATACTGCCTCCTTGAAGGCGGGGGCTTTGGCTGTTCATGGCTTGAGCACCACGTCTTCGATATCGCTGCCGCCGTGCGCGCTGGTGACTCGTACGGTGGCGGGGGGAATCGGGGTATGCCCGAGCGACAGGCTTTTGGCCGGCCCGTCGCCGCTCAGGCCACCGATCGTGGTGCCGTTACCGGTGGTGGCGGTCAGGGCCGGTGGCGAGGTTTCGTCGCTGGTACTGGCCTCGATGCTCAGTTGGCCGCTGGCCAGGCTGTACTCGGCACGGGTGATGGTCACCAGGTCTGTCAGGGGCATGGGTGTGGTGGTGGGGGCGCTGGTGGCAATTGCCAGGCTGTTGTCGGCGGTCACCAGCAAGGTTTGCGGCAGGCTGGGGTCGAGCGCCGACTGGACATACCAGCTACCGGTCCCGTTGGCCTCGGTAAAGGACAGCGTCGGCGACTGGCTGTTCAGGGTGACGCTGGCCGGGGCGGGCGGGGCGAGCACGAAGACGTCCTGTTGGGCCTTGAGCGTGCCATTTTCGGTATGCCGGGAGTAGGTACTGCGCAGCGCAATCTGCGGGGTTGGCAGGTTGACGCTGGACAGCTTGCCGGATACCGCGAACAGCGTGGTGCGCAGGTCGATGCCGTTGGGGCCCTCGATGCGTACGAAGTTGGTATTGAACGGGCTGCCGGTGACGGCCTCCTCCAGGTTGGGGTCGCCCAGGAAGCGCTCGCTGGCCCCGGTGTTGGGATCGGTCTCGGTGTACGGACCGTTGACGCTACGCAGGAACGGCCCGACATCGCCCTTGAGGGCACCGGTGAAATCGCCCGGGGCGCCAATCCCGATATCGCGGGTCATGTTGATCGCACGGCGACCGCCAGCGGGTACATCGAATACTTCGACGCCGTACGGGTGGGTGATCACGTAGGTCCCGGCCACAGGTACATCCACGCGGATACGAATGCGCGCGAAGCTGATCTGGTCGCCATCGACCGGCTCGTCGGTACTGAACGCCGCCTCAATGGCGGCGCCATAACCCAGGTCGATGCCTTGGGCGGCGTTGACGATCGAGGCGTCAGCGGTGAACCAGAACGCCTCGTCAGGGAAGTTGCTGGGGAAATTGATCGGCTGGGTATCGTCGAACACGCCAGGGGTTGGCAGTAACGTGCACATGTACGAGGGCGCGCCGGGCGTACCGGCGATTCGCGAGCTTACGGCCTTGGACAAGCACAGGTCGAGTACGCGGCCGTGGCTATCCTGGTACCAACTGGGGAACTTGCCGGTGGGCTGGGCATAGGGGCCTGTGTCGACCGCATACAGCGCAGCCTGGGCCGGTAGCTGGAGCAGGCTGGCGAAAATCGCCGTAGCCAGCAGGTGGGGGGTCGGTCGGTGCATGAGTCGAATCTCCTGCAAACGGGCCCAGGGTATGGGGCGTCTGAGGAGGTGGTGGCAACAGTTGTGCCAGGTGTTGTGAGCACGGCTGCGGCCCTTGTCGTACAAGGGTTCACGCGTGAATGCGGGGGCGTGCGGGGGAAGCGGCGCAGTGGGCGGGGACACCCAGCTTTGGGGAATTGGGTACAACTGCGGCAGGGGTCAGCGCCAACCCTCGGCGACTACTCTGAGCGCTGCGCTGCGCTGCGCTGCAAAAGCAAAGCCCGCCATGTAGGCGGGCTTGCGGATATCGGCCTGGCTTCAACGCTGCGGGTTGAGGGTCAGGTGCACATGACGGTTGACGTCCTTGTACAACAGGTAGCTGAACGGACCTGGGCCACCGGAGTAGCAAGCTTGCGGGCAGAATGCGCGTAGCCACATGAAGTCACCGGCTTCGACCTCGACCCAGTCTTGGTTCAGGCGATACACGGCCTTGCCTTCGAGCACGTACAGGCCGTGTTCCATCACATGGGTCTCGGCGAACGGAATCACGCCGCCAGGCTGGAAGGTCACGATGTTCACGTGCATGTCGTGACGCATGTCGGCCATGTCGACGAAGCGGGTGGTGACCCAGCGACCTTCGGTGCCCGGCATCTCGATCACGGTGGCGTTGTCACGGTGGGTGACGAACGATTCCGGCACCGGCAGGCCTTCGACTTTCTGATAGTGCTTGCGCAGCCAGTGGAAGGTCACGTTGGCTTTGCTGTTGTTGCGCAGGCTCCATTCGGCGCCCGGTGCCAGGAAGGCGTAGCCGCCCGGGACCAGGGTGTGGTGCTTGCCTTCGACGGTGATGTCGATCTCGCCTTCGACTACGAACACCACCGCTTCGGCGTTCGGGTCCAGCTCGGGACGCTCGCTGCCGCCTTCGGGAGCGACTTCGACGATGTACTGCGAGAAGGTTTCGGCGAAACCGGTCAGCGGGCGGGCGATGACCCACATGCGCATCTTGTCCCAGAACGGCAGGTGGCTGGTGACGATGTCACGCATCACGCCCTTGGGGATGACGGCGTAGGCTTCGGTGAACATGGCACGGTCGGTCAGCAGCTCGGTTTGCGCCGGATGTCCGCCGTGGGGAGCGAAGTAGGAAGGTTTCGACATGAACGGTCTCGACTTGTTGTTCTCTCCCCAATGCCTGGGACCACACCGGCCGGTGCGTGCAGGGGATGTGCGGACAGCATAAGAGCCTGTCCGTAGCATCCACAAATTAAATGTTGAAATACAGCGTATTCAATTACTGAATGTGCGTCTGGCGCCCGACATGCGCTTCGGGCAAACCATCGCCCTGGCCGAACAGCTTGTGACGCAAGGTGCCGTCGCGGTAGGCGGTGGGATAACGGCCACGCCGTTGCAGCTCGGGGACCACCAGCTCGACCACCTGTGTCAGGTCGTCCGGTTGTACGGCGTAAGTGAGGTTGAAACCGTCGATGCCAGTTTGCTCGAGCCATTGCTCCAGCTGGTCGGCGATTTCGACGGGATCCCCCACCAGCACAGGTCCGCGTCCGCCCAGGCCGACGAATTCGGCGGCCTCGCGGACCGTCCAGCGACGATTCGGGTCGGCGGCAGTGAAGGCTGCCAAAGCGGTGCGTCCGGCGTCGTTTTCGACATATTCGATAGGTTCGTCGGGGTCTAGCCCGGCGAAGTCGATGCCGGTCCAGCCCGAGAGCAGGGCCAGGGCGGCGTCCAGGTCGACATAGCGGCGATATTCGGCGAAGCGGGCCTGTGCCTCGGCACGGGTGGGTGCGACGATCAGCAGCGCCTGGGCGTAGATCAGCACTTGGTCGCTGCTGCGTCCTGCCGCCGTGCTGGCTTGGCGTACCCCCTCGACGTAGCGGCGCAGCACGCTGGGCGTGGGCCCGCTGATGAATACGCACTCGGCGTGGCGGGCAGCGAATAGCTGGCCGCGAGCCGAGGCGCCGGCCTGGAACAGCACCGGAGTGCGCTGTGGTGAGGGCTGGCACAGGTGTATGCCGGGTACCTTAAAGTGCTCACCTTGGTGCGCGATGGCGTGCACCCGCGACGGCTCGATGTAGCGGCCAGTGTCGCGTTCGAGCAGCACTGCGTCATCGTCCCAGCTGCGTTCCCAGAGCTTGTACAGCACTTGCAAGTACTCTTCGGCCAGGTCATAGCGCTGGTCATGGCCCAACTGGCGAGCCAGGCCCAGGTTGCGCGCGGCGCTGTCGAGGTAGCCAGTGACGATGTTCCAGCCGACCCGCCCGTTGCTCAGGTGGTCGAGCGTCGACATACGTCGTGCGAACGGGTAGGGGTGTTCGTAGGTCAGCGAGAAGGTAACGCCGAA
The DNA here is from genome assembly GCF_048068415.1 of Pseudomonas sp. NY15463. Classification (NCBI taxonomy): domain Bacteria; kingdom Pseudomonadati; phylum Pseudomonadota; class Gammaproteobacteria; order Pseudomonadales; family Pseudomonadaceae; genus Pseudomonas; species Pseudomonas sp. NY15463. Next base: position 166,734 of record NZ_JBLUQD010000009.1, on the reverse strand, counting down.
CCCCAAGTGGCGTGTTACGCCGGCCATCGCCGGGACCACCAGCAGCGGGTCGTTCACCGGCACCTGCACGCCGCCGCGCAAGGCCGCCTCGGAGCTGCCCTGGTAGACGTCGTAGATACCCAGCACATCGGCGATGAACAGCGCATCGAACAGCCCGCGCTCCAGCAGGCGCGCAAGGTCGGTCCAGTATTCCAGGCGGTTGAAGGACACGCTGGTATTGCGCGGGTGGCGCCACAAGCCTGGGGACTGGTGGCTGGCAGCGTTCATGCTGAAGGCATTGAAGCGAATCGGGCGAGGCATTGTCGGGGTCCTATCAAGGCAGCACGGCAGTCGGGTATACCGCTTCGGCCACGTTCAGCTTGCGCGGAATCAGTCCCAGGCCCTGGAAGGTATCGGCCAGTTTCTGCTGTTCGGCGACGATCTGCGGGGTGATCGCCACGGCGTTGTAGTTGCGCCGTTCGCTGGCCACCTCCAGCACGTTGGCATTGATGCCCAGTTGCGGCGCCAGCAGGGCAGCCACTTCGCTGGGCTTGGCGTTGGCCCACTGGCTGACCTTGGCCAGCTCGGTGAAGAAGGTCTTGAGCAGGTCGCGATGCTGGTCGGCGAAGGTGGCGGTGGACAGGTAGAAGGTACGGTTGTTGGACAAACCGCTGCCGTCGCGCAGGTTCTTCAGCCCCGGCTGGCTTTCGGCGGCGGCAAGGAACGGATCCCATAAGGTGACCGCCTGCACGCTGCCCGACTGTAGGGCAGCGACGGCGTCGGCGGCATTATTGACGTAGGCGGGGGTAATGTCCTGGTAGCTCAGGCCGGCCTGCTCCAGGGCCACGGCCAGCAGGTACTGAGCATTCCAGCCGCGGCCGGTGGCCACGCGCTTGCCCTTGAGGTCTTCGACCTTGGCGATGTGGTCCTGCTCGCGCACCACCAAGCCGATACCGCGTGGGTAGGGCTGCTCGGCGGCCAGGTATACCACCGGCTTGCCGGCGGCCTGGGCGAATACCGAGGGCGCGTCGGCCGCATGACCCAGGTCGATGGCACCGGTGCTCAGGGCCTCAAGCAATTGCGGACCGGCGGCGAACTCGTGCCAACTGACTGTCACCCCTTGCGGGGCGAGGGCCTTTTCCAGGGCGCCGCTGCCCTTGAGGATGTTGATGCTGTTGAATTTCTGGTAGCCGATGCGCAGCGTCTTGGCATCTGAGGCGACCGCGAAGGACCCAGGCAACAGGGCGCTGGCGAGGCTCGCCAGAAGGCCGCCGAGCAGCAATCGGCGTAGAGCGGAGAAAGGACGGGCAGGCACGATGAAACTCCTTGGGATGGGCAAAGGACGTGCTTGCAGCCTAAAAAGGAAGTGGGATGACTTTCAATTTTTTTATTACTTAAAGTTAGAATGTTTTGTTATTTTTATATCCTTTTATTTTCACAATGAGCCGCGACTGGACGCGCATGACATTTTTTTCACATACCCTTGCTAGCATCGCCGCGACTTTCTCGGGGAAATCGAATCGATGATCAAGGTCTTGCGCAAGCGCGGTGTCAAACTGGCTCTGGCCAGCGCTGCCGGAGTGCTCGCCAGCGCGTTGGGATTCTTTGCCTGGCAAACGTTCTATCCGGTGCAGGCGGCCGACGGTTGGCAGGTGAGCGTGTTGCACGATTCGTTGGCCAAAGCCGCTTCGCTGCTGCCACAGGCCGATGGCAGCCTGCTGGTCAGCCGAGAGCTCAGCGCTGGGTTGGGCAGTATCGTGCGCATTACACCCGAAGGTGACCGGGTAGTGCTGATCGACGGTCTGTCCAAGCCCGACGGCATGGTCGCGGTCGACGGCGGCTGGGCGTTCAGTCAGGAGGTGAATCAGGCACCGGTCAGCGTTTCGCGCAATGGCCAGGTGCGGTCGCTGTTCCTCGGCAACAACGTGCAGGGCCTGTTCAATGAGGGCGACTACCTGTACGCCATCGAGGATCGCAAGGGTGACGGTCGTTTGATGCGCTATGACTGGCGCACGGGCCAGCTCGATGTGCTGCGTTCGGGGCTGAGCGAAAGCGAAGGCCTGACCCGCTGCAGCGACGGACGCCTGCTGTACACCGAGAAGGCCGCAGGCAAGATCCGCGCACTGACCACGGGCGGGCATGACCCGGTGGTGGTCGAGGGGCTGAAGAACCCTACGTTCCTGCTCTGCGACCAACGTGGGCTGTGGATCAGCGAAGATTCCACGCACCGTGCGCGTTTGCTGCGTATTGATGGCGACGGTTCACGCCACACGGTCCTGAGCTTCCTCAAGGCTCCACAGTCCATCGTGCCCGATGGCAAGGGTGGCTATTTACTCGCCGAAGGCGGGCGTGACCGGGTGCTGCGCCTGACCCCAGCGCGTGTGGCGCGCATGGCCCAGCTTTAGAGGCGCAACCTGCGCCGCGCCGTCACGCCATAGCCTTGCCATGGTGTAACACCCAAGCGATTCGGTAAAAGAGCACTGTGCAGAGACAGATCACCCGACAACGCCGTATGGCAACCATTCAAATGAATGCGTGGCGAATGGTCATTTCTGGTGCACACTGTTCAAAGGTATAAGGGCCAGCCGGTCGTTCAAGACCTTAGCGCGCCCGATTCGTATAGCAATCAATCGGGAGTGCGAGGATCGCAATGAGTGCACGGAGTGTGTGCCAATCGGTGTGGTTGTTCCTCGTCATGAGCTGTTTATCGGCAACGGCCTGCGCCCAGCAGGAGTGTCAGCACTTGACCGCCACGGGCAATCCTGAGTACCCGCCGTACCTCTGGCGCGACCCGCAAAACCCCCGGCACTTGATCGGTGCCAATGCCGACCTGCTCAAACAGGCGGCCAAGGCGCTAGGCCTGGAGGTGGACGTGTTGTACGTGGGGCCCTGGTCACGGGCCCAGGAAGAAGTCGCCAGTGGTCGTATCGACATGATGGCGGGTTACTTTCGCACTCAGGCGCGCGAACAACTGATGGACTTCATCAGTCCCGCGTTCCTGTACAACGCCAGTGTGGTCTGGGTGCGTCAGGGCGAGGCATTGCACTACAGCGATTGGGCTGACCTGCAAGGGCTGCGGGGCGGAACCTTGGTCAACAATAGCCATGGCCAGGCATTCGACGATTATGCCCGCGCGCACTTGTCCCTCGAAGCGGTGCCCAGCGCCACCCAGGCTTTTGAAAAACTACTGCGCAAGCGCAGTGACTACGTGATCTTCGAGCATTACCCCGGGCTGGCCCTGGCTCGCACCTTGGGTAAAGCGCAGCATCTGCAGGTGCTGGAGCCGCCGATATCCAGCGAAGGCTTGTACGTGGCGCTGTCGCGTAAATCGGCCTGCAATGTGCCGCAGTTGCGTGAGCAACTGGCGCGCCAGATCGAGGCGCTGACGGCCGGTGCGTTGCCTGAGCAATTGGTCGCGCACAACCTCGAACGTTGGCAGCGCCAGCAGCAAGAGGATCGCTAACGAGCGTCAGCGCGTGACGTTTTGCGTTGCGTGCCGTCGATCTCGACTGACCAGTCGTCGGACGCATGATCCACGCCGATCAAAGATTTTCCGCGCGTAGACAGGTGAAGTGCCATTATTCGGTGCCAGCATGGCTGCGCGCCAGGGGGAACCCCCCGTTTCATGCCGCTTCCAGATCCATTGCAAGGTGTGAAAACTCCGTGCGTTTGGTTAAAGCTTGAGTACAATCATCGGCTTTTTCGGGCCTTTCCCTGGCCTGTTCCTGGGTGTGCGCATGCTGACCGGTAGCTACTCCTCCTCGCTGGTGTTGATCTCTCTGTGCGTGGCTATTCTCGCTTCCTACACGGCACTTGATCTGACCGGGCGTATCGCCACGGCCAAGGGCCGTGCGGTGCATCTGTGGATGGCCGGGGGAGCGCTGGCCATGGGCATTGGCGTGTGGTCCATGCACTTCATCGGCATGCTCGCGTTCAGTCTGCCGATCAGCTTGGCTTATGACGCCGCGTTGACGGCACTGTCGCTGCTGATTGCGGTGCTTTCCTCGGGATTCGCGTTGTGGCTGGTGAGTCAGCCGAAGCTACCGTGGCTGCAATTGACCCTTGGGGCATTGGTGATGGGCAGTGGCATCGCCTGCATGCACTACACCGGCATGGCGGCGTTGCACATGCAGCCGGGCATCGACTACGACCCCAGCCTGTTCGCGGCCTCGTTGGCCATCGCTGTGGGCGCTTCGGCGGCGGCCCTGTGGATCGCCTTCCGTCTGCGTCAGCACACGCCCTACGTCCGTCAGATCCGGGGGCTGGCAGGGGGGGTGATGGGCATCGCCATCGTCGGAATGCACTACACCGGCATGGCGGCGGCGAATTTCCCCGAGGGCAGTTTTTGCGGTGCACTGCCCGATGGGCTCGCGGGCGACGGCCTAGTCTACCTGGTGCTGATCACCACCCTTGCGGTGCTTGCCGTGGCACTGGTGACCTCGGTGCTGGATGCACGCCTGGAGCTTCGCACTGCCGAGCTTGCGCGCTCGCTCACCCAGGCTAACCAGGAACTCACCCAGCTTGCCTTGCACGACACCCTCACCGGGCTGCCCAATCGCACGCTGCTGGCTGATCGCATCGACCAGGCCATGGGCCGGGTGGCCGAACAGGGTGGCTGCTTTGCCTTGATGTTCATCGACCTGGATGGTTTCAAACCAGTCAACGATGCCTTCGGCCACCATGTCGGCGATCAGTTGCTCAAGGCGGTGGCGGCGCGCTTGCGTGGCCACCTGCACAGCCAGGACACCCTGGCGCGCATCGGAGGCGACGAGTTCGTGCTGTTGGTTGAATTGCAGGAACCGGACGACGCCATGGGCGTGGCCGTCAAGCAGGTCAACCTGGTGGCCCGGCCTTATCGGGTGGCCGAACATGACCTGCAACTGTCGGCGAGTGTCGGCATCGTGCTGTACCCCGGCAATGGCGTCGACCAACAGGAGTTGCTGCGCAACGCTGATGCGGCCATGTACCACGCCAAGAGCGCCGGTAAGAACGGCTACAGCTTCTTCGACGCGTCGATGAACAGCAATGCCCGTCAGCAACTGCAATTGCTGCAGGACTTGCGCGTGGCGCTGGAGCAGGGCCAGTTACGTCTGCACTATCAGCCCAAGTTCGACGCCGTCGAACGCCAACCGATTGGAGCCGAAGCGCTGTTGCGTTGGGAGCATCCGCAGCTTGGCCTGATGCTCCCCGACCGCTTCGTCGGCCTTGCCGAAAAGACCGGGCTGATCATCCCAATCGGCGAGTGGGTGCTGAACGAGGCCTGTCGGCAGATGCGCGTGTGGATGGATCAGGGGCACGCGAACTGGCGCGTCGCGGTGAACTTGTCGGCGGTCCAGTTCTGCCACGCCGGGCTCGTCGACACGGTGGCGCGTTGCCTGAACCTGAACGGCCTGCCGGCCAACCGGTTGACCTTGGAGATCACCGAGACCACCGCCATGCGCGATGCCGACGCCAGCCTGACAGTGCTGCAACGCTTGTCGGACATGGGGGTGGACCTGTCCATCGATGATTTCGGCACAGGTTACTCAAGCCTGATGTACCTCAAGCGCCTGCCTGCCAATGAGTTGAAGATCGATCGCGGGTTCGTGCGCGACCTCGAACAGGGCAGCGACGATGCGGCGATCGTCTCGGCCATCGTCGCCTTGGGCCAGGCGCTTGGGTTGCGAATCGTCGCCGAAGGTGTGGAGACCGACCGCCAGCAGGATTTCCTCACTCAGCTGGGTTGCGATTCACTGCAAGGCTATCTGCTCGGCCAGCCCATGCCGGCAGACCGCTTTCTCGCCGGGCTCGGTGCGCGGTACGCGCAGGTGAGCTAGTCAGCCCACCGCTGGCAGGGGGCAGGGCACCAGGTCGAAGGTGTCCAGCTCGGCTTCCACGGCTTCGATGATCCGCTCCACATCGCTGGCGGCCATTATCGCGGCGCAGGGGATCCCGGCGATTGCCAAAAGCGTTTGCCCGGTGGCTCGGTCGAACAGCCGCGCCACCATGCTGCGCGGGGCGTCCATGCTGGCTTCGAAGCCCAGGGGATGGAAGTGCCAGCGCATCACCTGGCAGGCGTTGGGGAATGTCATCTTGTTCATGCCAGCCTCCTTGTTCGTGGGTTCTGAACGCGGTGATTCGTCTTGCTTGAGCCTTGCCTCAGGAAACTAACCATAGCACCGGTGTGACGCACGATCCGGGAAAAATATGACAAATGTGCCAAGGCATGACGTTGGTCACAGCCCCGATATCCGGGCGTGGGCCGCTGATGCACTGGGCAAACGTTTTCGCTGCGCAGCCTTGACCGGCGGGCTTGGGCCGCTTTCGGACCGGCGGTCAACCCAGCAGGCCAGCGGCGATGTTGATCGTGAAGCCCAGAATCGCGGTGTTGAACACGAAACCCACCAGCGAGTGCGCCAGCACTACCCGACGCATGGCGCGCCCGCCGATACCGACGTCGGAGGTTTGTACCGCGACGCTGATGGTGAACGAGACGTAGTGGAAGTCCCAGTAATCGGGGTTGCGCTCGCCGTCTGCGAAGCGCAGCAACGGCTCGCGGTCGCTGCCGGTGTAGAACAGCCGCGCGTAGTGCAGGCTGAAGATGCTGCCGATCAGCAACCAGGAGCCGGCCACGGTGAGGCCGGTATACAGGTAGTGCAGGGCCAGGGCACTGCCGGAAAGCCCCCGACTGGAGACCAGTTGCAGGGTGACCGCTGCCAGGCTGGCAATGGCCGCGACACTCACGGTGACCAGCACCAGCGCTGCGTTTTCGTCTTCGACGCAGGCAACCCGGCGCACCCGCTGGGCATCGGCGCGCAGGCTCAGCCACAGGACCATGGCCAGGTACAGCCATACCCCCAGGTTCCAACCGGCAAGGATATGCTGCACGGTGTCGGCTGCGGGTATCAGCCAGGCGCCGACGAGGCCGGCCAGCGTGGCGATACTCAGGCGCGGATGGGTGCGGGTAAGGCGGTGGAAGGCCATGCTGCCTCGCTGGCAGGGGTATTGCGAGCAACTTTAGACCATGTGCGCCACGCGCGGGACTTGCCTGCGAGCAGCGTGGCCCGGCGCCGAGGTTCGATCAAAGGCGTCGGATTGGGTTACCATCGTCGTCGCTTTCATTAATGAAAAGCCTTGTATGTCAAGGTGATAGCACGTGATTTTCGTAACAGGATTGCCGTTTTGACCGATCTTCTGCGCAACCCGCTGTTGCAGTACCTGGCCCGCCTGGCGCCATCGAGCCAGCTGACCATGCGCTATATCCTGCAGGATGTCGCCGACCGCCTGGGCTTCGTCGACGCCGACATCGCTGAGGTGCCCTGGCATCACCTGGAACCTGGGCATGTGGTGGCGTTGGTCGCCGCGTTGCGAGCCGACGGCTATGCCCCCAATACCTCGTCGCTGTACGTGAATGCCGTGCGCGGGGTGATGAACGAGGCCTGGCGCCAGGGGCTGATCGAGCATGCGCAGCTGCTCAGGATTCGTGAGGTCAAACCGGCCAGTGGCAGCCGCCTGCCGCCCGGGCGCAACCTTCGGCGTAGCCTGATTCGCGAGTTGATGGAGGTGTGCGCGGCTGACCCGCGTCCCCAGGGGGTGCGTGATGCGGCGATCCTGGCATTGCTTTACGGCACCGGGATGCGCAAGTCCGAGTCGGTGGACGTGGACCTGGCCCAGGTCGACTTCGAGCAACGCAGCGTGGTAGTGATGGGCAAGGGCAACCGCCAGTTGCTCAAGTATGCCCCGCCTTGGGCCTTCGACAAGCTACAGGCCTGGCTCGACCTGCGCCGCCAGCATTTGCCGGCTGGTGAGCGCGATGACAGCTTCCTGTTCAACCGCATTCGGCGGGGCAGCCATATTACCCGCGCACGCATCACCAAGCATGCCATCTACTACATCGCACGCCAGCGCGGGGCGCAGGTGGGGGCTAAGATCATGCCGCATGATTTCCGTCGGGCGTTCATCACTCGGGTCATCGAGGAGCACGACCTTTCGATTGCCCAGAAGCTGGCGCACCATGCCAATATCCAGACCACCGCGGCCTATGACCGGCGCGACGACAATGAGCGGCGCCGCGCGGTAGAGCAGTTCGACTACTGAAGCGGTGCCGGCACCTCGATCAGTGGATGCTTGAGGCCAGTTCGAAGATCGGCATGTACATCAGGATGACGATCAGGCCGATCAGCAGGCCGATGAACGTCATCAGCAGCGGCTCGAACAGCTTGACGAACCACTCCACCCAACGACCGATCTCCTGGTCATGGAAGTCCGCGCAGCGTTCGAGCATCTCGCCGAGGTTGCCGGACTGTTCGCCGGCGCGCAGCAGGCGCAACGAGACCGGCGTGACCAATTGCCCGGCTTCCAGCGCATCCGATAACGCCAGGCCCTCGGCGACCCGCCGGCTGGCGTGCTCCAGGCCCTCGCCAGCGGCGTTGCCCAGTAGCCCGCGCGCCATTCCCAGGGCGGTGAGGATGGGGATACCGCCTTGCAGCAGGATCCCTAGCGAGCGGTAGAAGCGCGCCAGTTCGTACATCATCAGGCGCTGGTGCAGCGCCGGCACGCGGCGCAACTGTCGGCTGGCCCAGCGGCGCACCGCCGGCTGGCGGCGCAGGGCCAGTAGCCACGCCACGCCGCCTGCCGTGCCCAGGGCCAACGGCAGCTGCTGGGCATGCAGGAACAGCCCTATCTGCATCAAGACCCGCGACAGCCACGGCAACTGCGTGCCCATACCCTCGAACACCAGGCTGAAGCGCGGCACGACATACCCGAGCAAGAACAGCACCACGCCACCGCCGACGAGTAACAGCAGCAGTGGATAGACCGAGGCCCCGACCAGTTTCTGGCGCACCAGATCCAGGCGCTGGCGATAGCCGATGTAGCGCGTCAGCGCTTCACCCAGCGCGCCGGTGCGTTCGCTGGATTGCACCAGGGCCACATAGAGCGTTGGGAACACCCGCGGCTGCTGTGCCAAGGCCAGCGACAACGACCTGCCTTCGTACAACTGGCGCACCAGCGCTTCGAGGGTCTTGCGCGGCGTGCCGCTGGGTGCTTTTTCGGCGAGGCTTTCCAGCGCGTCGATCAGTGGCAGGCCGGCATTGAGTAGGGTGGTCAGTTCCTGGCTGAACAGCACCAGGTCGAACGCCGGGGCGCGGCGCCAGGCAAGGCGCCCGAGACCATGGCCAGGCACACGCACGCTCAGCACGCGCAAACCTTGGTCTTCGGCTTGGCGCCGCGCTTGGTCGCTGTCCTCGGCGTCAATGTGCAACTGCACTACGCCCTGGCGACCCAAGGCTTTGAGTTCGTAGCGCATCGCTTTGCCCCTCATTGCCAACTGGTGATTTCGGCGTTCTCGCCGTCGCCGCCGGGCTGACCATCCTTGCCCATCGACAACAGGTCGTATTCAGCGCCGTTTTCGCCAGGCTGGCGGTAAAGGTAGGGACGTCCCCACGGATCTTGCGGTACCGCCTTTTGCAGGTACGGACCCGACCAACGCGCCTCGCCATTGGGCGCCACCACCAACGCCTGTAAGCCCTGCTCGCTGCTGGGGTAGTGGCCGACTTCCAGGCGATACAGGTCTAGGGCCTTGCCCAGGCCCTCGATCTGCGCCCGCGCCACCTTGGCTTCCGAGCGCCCGAGCTGGCTGAAGTACTTGGGTGCGACGATGCCGGCCAACAGGCCCAGCACCACCAGCACCACCAGCAGTTCGAGCAGGGTGAAACCGCGTTGGGCATGGATTCTGCGCTGCATGGTGAAATCCTCCGTTGCGTGTGCACAGCGTCCATGCAACAGGCGTGCACGGCTGCGTCGCGGCCTTGCGCCATGGGCTGTGCAGCGCAGCGTGTGCTCGGCACGCTGCTTGCGTCAGAGCCTTGCACCCGGATTTTCCGGGGCATATCCCCCCACTTCGGGGGGCCATGAATTGGAGGCGACCGGCATGCGTGGGCTGATGCTGATAGCGACAGGGGTGGCGGCCGGGCTGATGGCCTTGGGCGCCGAGGCTGATGTGTACATTTCCAGCGATGGCAAGGGCGGCTTGATTCTGTCCAACGTCCATCGCCCGGGGCGCCAGTACGAGCGGGTGGTCAGCGAGGTGCCCGGTGGCAGTGGGCCGGTGAATGCACAGTGGATCACTGGCCGCCCCTACGCCGAACTGGTGGCCGCCGCTGCACTGGCCAACGACGTGCCGCAGGCCTTGCTGCATGCGCTGATCAAGGCTGAGTCGGGTTACAACCCCAAGGCCCGCTCGCCCAAGGGGGCGCTGGGGCTGATGCAGTTGATGCCGGACACGGCCAAAGCCATGGGGGTCAAGGATGTGCTCGACCCTGAGTCCAACGTGCACGGCGGGGCACGTTACCTCAAGCGTATGCTGACCCTGTTCGACAATGACATCACCCTGGCGGTGGCGGCCTACAACGCCGGGCCCGAGGCGGTGCTGAGCCGGGGCCGGGTGGTGCCGCCATTCGCCGAGACCCGTCGCTACGTTCCCGCAGTGCTGCGCGACTATCGATTGCTGCAGGGGCTGGCCGAGCCTTGACCCTGATTCCCCAACTCTGGGCTATAACCAATGAATCGTGCCCAGTTGCGGAGCCCGTCATGGACCTCGTCCATCGCCCTGATTCAACTGCGCCCAGCGCTGAGGCGGGGGCCGTGCGCAAACCGTTCAACTTGCTGCGCTGGTACGCCTGGGTGAGCCTTGCGATCATCCTATCGGTGGCGGCGGGGCTGGGGCTTATCTCCAGCCGCTTCATCATCAACGAAAGCGTCGAGCGTGACGCCTTGCTGACTGCGCAGTTCATCACCGCCATTGCCGACGCTGAAGTGCGCCATGTCTCGATTCCCAACGTGCGCACCATGGGCGAGTTGCTCGACCCGCGGACCGACCGGGCCATGCCTGATGTTGACCCGGCCGCCCGGCGTAACGCCAGAGGTGAGTTTCTCGACCATATCGCCCACCTGCCGGACATACTGCTGGCGAATATCTATGCCCCTGACCGCACAGTGATCTGGTCGAGTAACCCGGCCTTGATCGGCAAGCTGATCGAGGGTGACGACGACCTGAGCCGGGCTTTCGAGTACAAGATGCGCGTGTCGGCCAGCTACCACAATGCCGAGCGCGCGCGTAGCGAGCAGGAGTTCGTCACCCCACCTGAGCAACTGTTCATCGAGAACTACATCCCGCTGTTCGACGCCGGTGGCGAGACGGTTACCGCGATGGTCGAGATCTACAAGGAACCGCACGACCTGATTGTGCGCATCGAACATGGCCTGATGCTGATCTGGCTGGCTATCGCCGTAGGGGGGGGGCTGGTGTACGTCGGGCTCTACGGCATCATGCGTCGCGCTGCGCGGCTGGTGGCCGTGCAGCAGAAGCGCCTGATCGGTAATGAAACCTTCGTTGCGTTGGGGGAGGTGTCCTCGGCGGTGGCCCATAGTTTGCGCAATCCATTGGCCAGTATCCGCTCAAGCGCCGAGCTGGCGCAGGCCTTCGACGAGGGGCCCGCACAGCGGCACGTCAACGACATCATCAGCCAGGTCGACCGCATGTCGCAGTGGGTGCGCGAGCTGCTTCAGTCGTTGCGTCCGCTCAATGACGAGGCGGTGGCTGTGAACCTGGCTCAGGTCCTGAATGAAAGCCTGCAAGCCTGCGACGGGCTGCTGCGTCGCGCCGGGGTGCAGGTGCGGGTGCCCACGATCGGGTCTGTGCGGGTGTTGGGGCAGCCGGCGCTGCTGGGGCAGATTTTCAGCAGTTTGATTGCCAATGCGCTGGAATCGATGGAGCAGGGTGGGCAATTGCACATCGAGTGTGTGCGCCACGACCGGCGGTACCTGGTGTTGCGTTTTGCCGACACAGGCAAGGGCATGAGCGAGCAGCAGCAGCGCATGGCCTTCAGGCCGTTTTTCAGCACCAAGCAAGGCGGACTGGGAGTGGGGCTGATGCTGGTCAAGCGCATCATGGAGCGCTTCGGTGGTTCGGTGCGATTGAGTAGCCGCCAGGGCGGTGGGACTCGCGTATCGCTGAGTTTTCGCGTAGCCAACTCTTGATTCTTTGCATTATAAAAAATGTAAATATTTGATTTTATTAGTTTTAAATTTTGGGGGAAATAGTACCCAACATTGGGGGTATATCTAGAATCTAGATTGCATAAAGTATTTAAGTTTTTGTTATTAAATACAAAATATTTTCAATGGATACTGGCTAGCTTTTTGCTACCTCATCAAGCAGATCCTGGCGGGGATCGCGGCGATATGTGGTTATCCACTGCCGTAGGGCGCCGCCATGGGATGCCCCTTCACCTCGCTGACAGGTGGATTCGACGCCATGCAGACATTTGAGCACGACGCCCATGGTGCGGTGCAGCCTACCCCCGCGGGATTGGCTGCGCCCTTGCGCGAATTCAACTTGCTGCGCTGGTTCTCGCTGGTCAGCCTGCTGATTATCGCCTCGGTGGCTGGCGGGTTGGGTTACGTATCGACCCGTTTCGTGGTGCGCGACAGCGTCGAGCGCGATGCGGTGCTCACTGCACGCTTCATCCAGGCCATGGCCCTGGCCGAGGTGCGTCACTCGCAACTGCCGCCAGGCACTACCATGGGCGAGTTGCTTGATCCACGCTTGGACCATGGCCATCTGCAGTTCTCCGCAGCGCTCGCCCAATCGACTCGCCTGGAGTTCCTCGACCATATCGAGCACCTGCCCGACACGTTGCTGGCCAACGCCTACGCCCGTGATCGCAAGGTGATCTGGTCGACCAATCCGCACCTGATCGGCAAGCACATCGGTCGCGACAGCGACCTGGAGCACGCCTTCCGTTCGCGCAAGTCCGTGTCGGCCAGCTACCACAAAGCGCACGATGACCGGGAAGAACAGAAGTTTCAGCGCGAGCCGCGCCACCTGTTCATCGAGAACTACATTCCGTTGTTCGACAGCCAGGGCGAGCATGTGCTGGCCATGATCGAGATCTACAAGGAACCCCAGGACCTGGTGCGACGCATTCAGCGTGGCTATGTGCTGATTTGGGTTTCGACCCTGCTGGGAGGGGCGCTGGTGTATTTCGGTCTGTTCTGGATCGTGCGCCGCGCTGCCAGCTTGATGCACCATCAGCAGGAGCGGCTGATCGCCAGCGAAACCTACGTCGCCCTGGGCGAGATGTCCTCGGCGGTGGCCCACAGTTTGCGCAACCCGCTGGCCACGATCCGCTCCAGTGCCGAGCTGGCCCAGGAAATCGCCAACCCGGCTGCGCAGAAAAATATCAGCGACATCATCACCCAGGTCGACCGCATGTCACGCTGGGTACGCGACCTGTTGGTGTCGTTGCGCCCGACCAGTGATGAGCCCGAGGCCGTGGAGCTGGTGGCGGCCATCGAGGATACACGCCAGACCTTCGCCCCCCAGATCGAACGCAATGCGGTGCGCTTCGTCTTGTGCGGGGCTGCCGAGCTGCGCGTGGCCAGCCAGCCACTGCAACTCACCCAGATACTCAATAGCCTGTTCGCCAATGCTTTGGAGGCCATGCCCCAGGGCGGCGAATTGCGCGCCGAGGTGCAACGGCTGGAGGGTGGCCAGGTGATGCTGTCGATCAGTGACACCGGCAAAGGCATGAGCGAGCAGCAGCGGCGCATGGTATTCAAGCCGTTCTACACCACCAAGCAGGGCGGGCTAGGCGTTGGCCTGGCCCTGGTCAAGCGCATCATGGAACGTTTTGGCGGCTCGGTCGAACTGAGCAGCCGCGAAGAGGAAGGAACCCGTGTCAGCCTGATCTTCAATATCGCAGTGGGAGGGGACCATGGAGCACAGCATCCTGGTGGTCGAGGATGATGAAATCCTTGCCGAGAACATCAGTACCTACCTCAAGCTGAAAGGCTTCGAGGTCGCCGTGTGTCACAGTGCAGAGCTGGCCTTAGAGCACGTCGCGCGGGCCTTGCCTGACGCGGTGTTGACCGACAACTCTCTGCCGGGCATGAGCGGCCACGACTTGCTCCGCGCCCTGGTGACGCAGGCGCCGGAGCTCAAGGTGGTCATGATGACCGGCTATGGCAACGTCGAGGACGCGGTGCTGGCCATGAAAGAGGGCGCTTTCCATTACCTCACCAAACCGGTGGTGTTGGCTGAACTCAAGCTGATGCTGGACAAGGCCCTGGCCGCCGAGCGCCTGGAGCGTACCTTGTCGTTCTATCAGGAGCGCGAGGCGCAGAAGTCCGGGTTGCAAGCCTTGATCGGCGAGTCCCCGGCGATGCTTGAACTCAAGCACACCTTGCGCCAGGTGCTGGAAGCCGAGCGGCGCATGGCCAGCGGCGATCTACCCCCGGTGCTGGTGGAAGGCGAAACCGGTACCGGCAAGGAACTGGTGGCGCGAGCACTGCATTTCGACGGTAGTCGGGCCAAGGGGCCGTTCATCGAGTTCAACTGCGCCTCGATTCCGGCCAACCTGTTGGAGGCCGAGTTATTCGGGCATGAGAAGGGCGCCTTCACCGATGCCAAGGAGCGCCGGGTGGGCCTGGTGGAAGCCGCTGACGGCGGCACGCTGTTCCTCGATGAGATCGGTGAAATGGACCTGGTGCTACAGGCCAAGCTGCTGAAGCTGCTGGAGGATCGCAGTATCCGCCGGATCGGCGCGGTGAAGGAGCGCAAGGTCGACCTGCGGGTGATCAGCGCCACCAACTGCAACCTCGAACAGATGGTGCAGCAGGGCAAGTTTCGCCGCGATTTATTCTTCCGCCTGCGCATCATCGCCCTGAAGGTGCCGCGCCTGCACGCGCGGGGTCAGGATATCCTGCGCCTGGCCCGGCATTTCCTGGCCCACCATGGGCGTCGCTACGGCAAGCCGAACCTGCGCTTTTCGGCCGAAGCCGAGGCGTTGATGCTCAACTACAGCTGGCCTGGCAACGTACGCGAGTTGCGCAACATGCTGGAGCAAACCGTTTTACTGGCACCCTCGGAGGTGATCGGTGCGCACCAGTTGAACCTGTGCCTGACGTTGGTCGATGACGTACCGGCCCAGCCGGCCGCCGTGCTGGCCTTCGAGGCCCCGCGCCGCGAGGTCGACGCCAGTGCCAATTTGCCGGACATGGAACGCGACATGGTCTGCCGCACCCTCGACCGGACCGACTGGAATGTCACCAAGTCAGCCCGGTTGCTTGGACTGTCGCGGGATATGCTGCGCTACAAGATCGAAAAGCTGGGCCTCACGCGGCCCGACAAGCGGCAGTGGTGAGCGTGATCTGAAGGGCCTGACCGGCTTCACGGCTTGCCGGTACTGCCGCCGTCACGCCCCATGCCTTCCGAGCCACTGCCGCCATCCATGCCTGGGAGGTCACGGTCATCGTTGTGTTTGGCCGGTGGGCTTTCCGGGTCGTTGCCCTTGATGCGTGGGTCGGTGTCCCTGGGCACGGGTTTCTCGATGGGGTTCAGGGTGCTGTCGACCCCCGGCTGGGGCGCCGGGTTGTGCGGGTCGTCGGGGTAGGTGGTGCCGGTCCCCACGGCAAAGGCCATGGGTGAGGCGAGCAGGGCTGCAAGCAGGAAGGCACGTGTCATCGGTCAAACTCCCTTGCGCTGGAAAAGTCAAAGGCCCTGCTCGGGCAGGGCCTCTGTCTCACTTGGGCCGTGGCCCGCTCAGCAAGGTGCCATCATCCCGATCAACGGTCACACCACCATCGACAGCAGCATGATGAAAATGATGCCGACCACCGACAGGATGGTTTCCATCATGCTCCAGGTCTTGAAGGTTTCGGCCACGGTCATGTTGAAGTATTGCTTGACCAGCCAGAAACCGGCGTCATTGACGTGCGACAGGATCAGCGAGCCGGCTCCGGTGGCCAGCACGAGCAGTTCGCGGTTGACCCCAGGCACCAGGTCGATCACCGGAGCGACGATGCCGGCGCCGGTGATGGTCGCGACGGTGGCGGAGCCGGTGGCAATGCGGATCACGGCCGCTACCAGCCAGGCCAGCAGAATCGGCGAGATCTCGGCCTGAACGGCCATTTGCCCGATCACGTTGCCAACGCCCGTGTCTACCAGCATTTGCTTGAAACCTCCGCCGGCGCCGACGATCAGCACGATGGCGGCCGTGGGGGCCAGGCTCTGGTCGAGCATCTTCATGATCTGCTGGCGGCTGAAGCCACGGGCCGAACCGAAGGTGTAGAAGGCCAGCAGCAAGGCGGCGAGCAGGGCGGTGATCGGGTGGCCGATCAGGTCCATCCACTGGCGTACGATGTGCTCGGCTGGTAGCACCACGTCGGCGAAGGTCTTGAGCAGCATCAGCACCACTGGCAGCAGCACGGTAACCAGGGTGATGGTGAAGCTTGGCAGGTTCTGCTGGTTGGAGTCCCGGGCGATCTGGTCCATCAGCTCCTGGGACGGGTTGCCGGGGATGTAGCGGGAAATGAAATTACCGAACAGCGGGCCTGCGATCACTGCCGTGGGCAACGCCACCAGCAGGCCGTAGAAGATGGTCTTGCCGATATCGGCGTGGAAGATGCCGATTGCCAGCAACGGGCCCGGATGTGGCGGTACCAGGCCGTGCACCACCGAAAGCCCCGCCAGCAGCGGAATGCCGATCTTCACCAGCGAAACCCCCGAACGGCGGGCGACGATGAACACCAGCGGGATCAGCAGCACGAAGCCGATCTCGAAGAACAGCGGGATGCCCACCAGGAAGGCGGCGAACATCATTGCCCAGTGCACCTTCTGCTTGCCGAAGGCGCGAATCAGGGTCTGGGCAATCTGGTCGGCCCCCCCGGAGTCGGCCATCAGCTTGCCGAGCATGGTGCCCAGGGCCAGGACGATGCCGACAAAGCCCAGCACGCCGCCGAAGCCGTCCTGGAACGATTTCATCACCTTCGCCACCGGCATGCCGGAGGTCAGGCCAAGGAAGCCTGCCGCCAGGGTCAGGGCAACGAAGGGATGGACTTTGAAATGGGTGATCAGCAGGATCAGCCCGACGATGGTGACCAGCGCGTCGAGCAGCAGGAAGGTATCAGTAGCTAGTCCGAACATGGATCGTCAGCCTCGGTCTTGTCGTTGTTTTAGGGGCGTAGCGTGGTGCGGTAACAGGGTAAGACAGCGCTATCTTTGGTGAGCTGGAGAACTGCCCGATCAGGCCGTGCGCGCCAGGCTCCGCTCACCGTGGGGCTTTAGCCAGTTGTCCACGGCATCAGCGAGGCGCTCGATGGACTGGGTGGCATCCAAGGCCAAGGTGAGCGGCTCTCCATGTGGCGCTTCGAGCGTCGCGAACTGGCTGTCGATCAAACTTGCGGGCATGAAGTGGCCGGGGCGTGCCAGAACCCGCTTTTCAGCTTCCTCCGGCGTCAGTTCGAGAAACACGAACCTCAGGTTCGGCACTGCCTCGCGCAAGGTCTCGCGGTAGCGGCGCTTAAGTGCAGAACAGGTCAGGATAGGGCGCTCGCCAGCGGCGAGGGTGTCCTGTAGTGCCTGACCCAGGCGTATCAGCCAGCCGGCGCGGTCGTCGTCGTTCAGGGGAATGCCAGCGCTCATCTTCTGGATGTTTTCGGCTGGGTGAAAGGCATCGCCTTCGATCAGGCGGCCGCCGCTGTGCCTGGCAATGGCGTCGCCGACGCAGCTCTTGCCGCAGCCAGCAACGCCCATGACCACGATCGCGGACAGGGAAGGGTTCATCAGTACCTCCTGCTGGGTGAGATAGCGCTGTCTCGGTCAGGCCGAGATAGAGTTGCGTGCGCCACCCTCCCGGGTGTTATTGGTCTTGTCTTAGGCAGTATGGACGCGTGCTGCATGACCGTTACCAGGTTTGCATTGCCTGCGTCCTGAGACAGCGCTACCTTAGTGACCGTTCCCCATTCCTGCAAGTAGTAAAATTACAACATCCATGTCCCGTATCGGCTCGCGCACCACAGGTCGTCCCACTCTGGCAGAAGTCGCCCGACTGTCCGGGGTCTCTCCCATTACCGCCTCGCGCGCCCTGCGTGGGGTCAGCACAGTGGCGCCGACGCTTGTCGAAAAAGTCATGAGCGCCGCCGCCAGCCTGGGTTACGTGGCCAACCCGGCAGCCCGCGCGCTGGCCTCGGCGCGCAGCCAGTCGGTGGTGGTATTGATTCCGTCACTGTCCAACCAGTTGTTCATCGATACCTTGGAGGCCATTCACGAGGTCATGCGGCCGCGTGGTCTTGAAGTGCTGATTGGCAACTATCACTACGATATCGCCGAAGAAGAGAACCTGATCCGCAATTACCTGGCATACCAGCCCTGCGGTATCCTGCTCACCGGCTTCGAGCGTAGCGACGGTGCGCGCCAGTTGCTGGCGGCCAGCGGGGTGCCACGGGTGCACATGATGGAGCTGGTTGGCGAGGCCGGCGAGCTGTCGGTTGGCTTCTCCCAGCACGAAGCAGGCCGGGCGGCGGCGCGTCACCTGATTGCCCGGGGCCGACGGCGCCTGGCGTTCATCGCCGCGCAGCTCGATCCACGGGTCATGCAGCGTGCCGAGGGGTTCCGTCAAGGGTTGGTCGATGCCGGATTGCACGCGCCCGAGTTGGAAATGCTCGACCCGCAGCCGTCATCGATCGGCCTGGGCGGTGCATTGTTCAGCGGCTTGTTGGCCAAGGCACCGGATGTCGACGGCATCTTCTTCTGCAACGACGACCTGGCCCAAGGCGCGGTGCTACAAGCCCTGCGTCAAGGCATCGAGGTGCCGCGTCAGGTGGCCATGGTGGGCTTCAATGACTTGCCGGCTTCTGCGCATATGGTGCCGCCGCTGACCTCTATACGAACGCCACGGGCAGCGGTGGGGCGGGTGGCCGCCCAGGCGCTGCTGAGCCTGCTCGATGGCAAACGGGTCGCAAGCGAGCGCCAGGACCTGGGATTCGAACTGGTGGTACGCGAAAGCTCCTGAGCAGTGCCGCGCGGTAGGGTCCACGCCGCGGTGATGTCAGTTCGCTTGCACGGTGCGCACGCCGATCTATGCTCAGGAACATCCTGTGGGCAGAAGGAGGCCCGGTCATGTTCGAGTACCATCGCAAGTCCGATCTGGTCGAGATTCAGCGTTGCCACCAAGCCCTGGAAGGCATTGAGGCAAAGTTTGCCGCGATCAGCCGTTCCATGGCGATGATCGAGTTCGCGCCCGATGGCACGATCCTCGATGCGAACGAGAATTTCTGCAAGACCATGGGTTACGCCGCCGACGATATTCGCGGCAAGCATCACCGCATCTTCTGTGACCCCAGCTACGCCAAGAGCGCCGAGTACAAACAGCTGTGGCAGGAATTGGCTACAGGCAAGGCCATCAGTGGCACCTTCGAGCGCTTGGACAAGAGCGGCCGCGAGGTGTGGCTGGAGGCGAGTTACATGCCGGTGCTCGACGCGCGCCAGCAGGTGACCAGCGTGATCAAGATCGCCTCCGACATCACCCGTCACGTGATGGAAGAGCACGAAAGCGAGAGCCTGCTCAAAGCCATCGGTCGATCCATGGCGGTGGTCGAGTTCACCCCGCAGGGAAGGGTCATCAAAGCCAACCCGAATTTCCTCGACACCATGGGCTACCGCCTGGAAGAGGTGGTTGGCCGCCATCATGGGCTGTTCTGCCTGGCCCACGAGCGCGAGTCGGCGCAGTACCGCGAATTCTGGGCTTCGCTCAACCGCGGCGAATACCACTCTCACCGCTTCGAACGGGTCGACAAGCACGGTCGCACGGTTTATCTGGAGGCCTCCTATAACCCGATCTTCGACAACAAGGGTCGTTTGTACAAGGTGGTGAAGTTCGCCAGCGACATCACCCAGCAGGTCAGCACCCAGCAGACCGCCGCCGATGCTGCCCATGCCAGCTCAGTGCAGACCGACGCCTGCGCGCGCAAGGGGACTGAAGTCGTGCAACAGACCGTGGAGGTGATCGAGCAGATCTCCGCCGAACTCAACGATGCCGCGCGCAGTATCGATGCGGTGAGTCGCCAGTCGGAGGCGATTGGCCAGATCGTGCTGACCATCCGTGGGATCGCCGATCAGACCAACCTGCTGGCCCTCAATGCGGCGATCGAGGCTGCGCGCGCGGGTGAGTTCGGGCGTGGTTTCGCGGTGGTGGCCGACGAGGTGCGTAGCCTGGCGGCACGCACCAGCAAGGCGACCGTGGAAATCGTCGAAGTGGTCAAGCGCAACCATGACCTGTCGTTGACCGCCGTGGCCAGTATGCAGTCAAGCTTGAGCCGCACCGGGATCGGCGTGGAGCTGGCCAACGAGGCCGGCACGGTGATCATGGAGATCCAGCAAGGCTCGCGGCATGTGGTGGATGCGATCAGCCAGATCAATTCGACCCTGCAATTGCATTGAAGCCTTGGCGCAGTTCGCGCTCCAGGCTTTGCAGGCTGGCCAGCAGTACGGCCAGCGGCCCTTGCAAGGCCTTGCCTTGTTCGATGGCCTGTTCCATGGCCTCGCAGTCTTCGACCACGCCACTGACCCTGAGCATCTTGGCGCCGCCCTTGATCCGGTGCACAGCCATCGCCAGCGCCTCGGGTGCCGCGTGCGTACCCAATTCGCGCAGCGCTTGCAAGTCTTGGGCTGTGCTGTCGGCTAGCTGGCCGAGCAGTGTGAGGGTCAAGTGTTGATCATCCTGGGTCAGGTGGCGCAGTTTCGCCAGCTCGAAGCCGCTGGCGCGTTGATGTGGCGTGTGCTCGCCGAACGGCAGTCGATCGACATGAGCCAGGCTGGCTTGTAAAGCGGCCAACCCGAGCGGTTTGAACAGGCATTCGTCCATGCCGCTGTCCAAGCAGCGCTGGCGTTCCTCGGCTTGCGCGTTGGCGGTGATCCCGATGATTCGACAGGCAGGCTGCTGGCGTTCGCGTTCCTGCGCGCGGATCTGTCGGGTGAGTGCGTGGCCGTCCATGTGCGGCATGCTGCAATCGGTGATCAGTACATCGAACTGCCCATCCTGCCAGAGCGCCAGCGCGGCCTGTCCATGCTCGGCCAGGCTAACGTGATGGCCGAGCGAGCGCAGTTGCTTGTCCAGCAGTAGCAGGTTGGCCGGATAGTCGTCTGCCACCAGGATGCGCAACGGATGCGGCGCGGCAAGCTCGGGCTCGGCGTCGGTGCTTGCCGGCGCGCTTGGCGCATGTGCGCGCGGCAGGTTCAGGCAAACATGTGCGCCAGTGCCCTGGCCTGGCTGGCTGTGCAGGTTCAGTTCGCCGCCCATCAACTCACACAGGTTGCGGCTGATCACCAAGCCCAACCCGGCGCCTTGGCGCCCCTTCTGCACGTCGGTCTGGGCGAAGGCGCGGAACAGCCGAGCCTGGTCGGTGGCACTGATACCGACGCCGCTGTCCTCGACCGACAGCCGGACCGCAAGGCTGTCTTCGGCGCCGGGCAGGGTCTGTAGTCTGACCTTGACCTGTCCGGTGTCGGTGAACTTGATCGCATTGCTCAGCAGGTTGGCCAGCACCTGCTTGAGCCGTAGCGGATCGGCTTCGACCCAGCAGGGGGACTCTGGCAGCGTAGCTTGGAGGGCGATGCCCTTGGCCCGTGCGTTGCCTTCGAACATGCGCAGGGTCGCGCGGACCAGAGTTACCAAATCCAGGGGCGCAGGTTGCAGGCTCATGTGCCCCGACTCGATCCGCGAGATGTCGAGCACATCGCCGATCAGTTCAAGCAAGCCGACCGCCGAGCTGTGCGCGGTCTGTAGTGCCAGGGTATCGCTGCGGCCATGCCGGCTGTCTTGCAGGGCCAGTTCCAGCAAGCCGATGACTGCGTTCATCGGGGTGCGTATTTCGTGGCTCATGACCGCCAGGAAGGTGCTTTTGGCTTGGCTAGCCTGCCCAGCATCGTTTTTCGCCTGGCTCAGTTGTTCAAGCAAGGCCCGGCTCAGCCCCAACTGTTCCTGCAGGGCGCGTTGGGCCTTGGTGCGCTGGTGAATCAACTTGCGCAGGTAATTGTTCCAGAACGCCACGCCTGCCAGCAGCCCGCCGGCCAGTACCAGTATCTGCAGGGCCAGGGTGCGGTAGTTGCGCCACGGGCTGTCGCTGGCCACGGCGCTGCTGGGCCAGCGCTTGACCAACTGGTCCAGCTCGTCCGGCGCTAGGCTCAACAGCGTCTTGTCCAGGATGGCCTGTAGCTGCGGGTGGGCAGGGTTGACGGCGAACGTGCCGGGGATGGGCTCGTCGCCGAACTGGCCGGCGATCCTGAGGCGGCCCTTGCCCATTTGATTGATGAAATAGGCCGCGTTGACCTGTGGGCTCAAGGCCACATCCGCTCTGCCTTCCTGCACCAACTGCAACAGTTGCAGTGGATTCTGCGCTTCGATCACGCGTGCGCGTGGCGCGCTTTGATGCAGGTCGCTGAGCAGGGGCGAGCCTTGCAGCACGGCGACACGCTGATCGTCGAGCGGGCGTTCAGGATCCAGGGGCGGTGCGTCGTTACGGGTCACCAGGACCCGAGGCGTGACCATGAACGGGCGTGTATAGCGCAGGCGTGTGGTTTGCTGCGGGTCATAGCCGATTGCCCCGAGCATGTCGACGTTACCCAGGGTCACGGCTTTGAGCATGTCGGCGAAGGAGTCCGACTCGACCATGTCGAAATGCAGGCCGGTGCGCCGACTGATTTGTTCGAGCACATCGATGGCCAGCCCGCGCGGTTGTCTTTGCGCATCGCTGAAGGTGACGGGTGCGAGGCTGGTGTTGATCATCACGCGGATGCGAGGGTGATGTTCGATCCACGCCCGCTCCTCGGCGGTGAGTGCGTCCAGGTTGCGCTTGAGTAGCGTGGTCGTGCTGCCTCGTGTCCAGCGACGCAGGATGTTCAGGCGTTCGCTGTCAGCGATCCGCAACAGGGCGGTATCGACCAGACGCAGCAGGCGCGTGTTGTCGCGATCCAGGGCGAACGCGAAAGCCCCGGCCGGAGCCATGACGAAGTGATCGATCCTGACCATTTCCTGATACCCCTTGCCGATCACGTAGTCGGTACTGATTGCATCGCCCAGGTAGGCATCGGCCTGGCCCAGCGCGACCGCCGCGACGGCCGATAGGGTCGAGCGATACAGGCTGAGGCGGGCGTCAGGGTAGAGCTGCTGTGCGGTTTCCAGGGGCAGGTAGTGATCGACCATGGCCAGGCGTACCCCGGACATGGCGCCGGGTTCGCGTAGCGACTGGCCCTGACGTGCAACGATCACTGGCAGGTCGTCGGCATAGGGCTGGCTCAGAGTCAGCTCCGCATCGGCAGCCTCGAACGCGTTCGAGGTGCCCAGCAGGTCGATCTCGCCGCGGTGCAACGCCGCGATGGCCAGGGCGCGGGTCGGGTAGCGCTTGATCTGGAACGAGACCCCGAGCTGCTCGCCGATCAGCCCGGCGTAGTCGGCGCTCAGCCCTTCGTAGTCCGCCTGGCTGGCGTTGATGTCGAAGGGCGGGTAATCAGGATGCGAGATGCCAAGGCGCAAATCGCCGTGGGTGGTCAGCCATGCCCGGTCAGGCAAGGTTAGATTCAGAGTGGACGCCGCGCTGTGCGAGCGTGCCAGCAAGTGGCGGCTTTCACTCGCAGTTTCGGCGTGCGCCCAAGGTATCAGCGCGACCAGCAGCAGGCAAAGCGCAGGCCCTTTGTACACTGGATCAGACCACTTTGTTGCGTTTGGCCAGATCGACCATCTCCACCAGCGACTCGGCCTTGAGCTTTTCCAGGATACGCCCACGGTAGGTGCTGATGGTCTTGGCACTGAGGTTCATCTGCTCGCCGATCAGCTTGTTGCATTGGCCGGCGCACAGCCTGCGCAACACCTCCATCTCGCGGTTTGACAGGCATTTGAGGCGTTCGCTTTCGCTTTCCAGGGAGTTACTGTTGACCGCCATTTGGGGAAAGGTCGAGTAGCCCTTGACCAGGGCCTTGAGGGCGAACACCAAAGCATCGAGGTCCTCGTCCTTGTTGACGAAGGCGCTGATGCCGGCATCCATGCAGCGGCGCACGTACAGGTCGGCAGGTTGGCCGGTCAAGGCCATGATCTTCGGGGGCGGCTCCAGCAGCTTGAGGCGCTTGATCACCTCCATGCCGTCAAGGTCCGGCAAGCCGATGTCGAGAATGACAACCTCGGCCCGGGTTTGCATCGCGAGGCTGGCTGCCTCCTTGCCTTTGCCGGTCTCGCCGACCACGGTGAACCGCTCACGCTCCAACAGCATGCGCACGGCAAGACGAACGATGTGATGGTCATCGACCAGCAGCACGGATGTCATGGTTAAACTCCTGTTCAAAAGTGCTCGCTTCCAGCCAACCAGCAGGCTCGGCCTGGGGCTGCAGAGCTGGGGGGAGCGCACATTACGGAGATTCAGGAGCCTTGGTAATAGGACAGTATAGGCGTGTTGAAAATACAACAGGGTTTTGTTGAAAAGGACTACAAGATGGCGTAGGACCGCCCTCGTGCTTCGAGACTCAAACGCAGGTGCTATGGGCCTTCACGACCCGTTGAGTGGAAGCAGGGTTATTCTGCAAGGCCTGGCCAACACGGGTCGGGCGGGGGCTCAGTTGGCCGGCGCAATTGGGGCAGCGGCCCTGAAGGCGCTCGACGGAGCAGTCTTGGCAGAACGTGCATTCGAACGAGCAGATGACTGCATCCGGGCTATCGGCCGGCAGGTCACGGTCACAACATTCACAGTTGGGGCGCAGTTCGAGCATGGTCATGGCCTCTGTCGGTAGGGGAGCACCAGTGTGCTACGTCGTAGCGTGATCGAGCAATCAGCTCAAGTGCCCGGGCGGTAAAGGTGGGCATGGCTGGCGCGGTACAGCGCCGAGTCGGCGAACGGCGCATCGCCCAGCACATGCCCGACCAGAATCAGCGCGGTACGCCGGAAGCCTTTGCGTGCGACGTGCTCGACGATATCTGCCAGGGTGCCTCTGGCCCAGTCCTGGTCGGGCCAGGTGGCGCGGTGCACCACGGCTATCGGACACTGCGCGCCGTAGTGCGGCAGCAGTTCCTCGACGATGCGCGCCAAGTTGCGAATGCCCAGGTGGATGGCCAGCGTGCTGCGGTGCCGGGCCAGGTCGGCAAGCTGTTCGCCGGCTGGCATCGGCGAGCTGTCGCCGTAGCGGGTGAGGATCACGGTCTGTGCTACATCCGGTAGCGTTAGTTCGCAGCCGAGCAGGGCTGCACTGGCCGCGGTGGCGGTGACTCCGGGGATGATCTGGTAGTCGATGCCCAGTTCGCGCAGGTGGCGAATCTGCTCGCCAATGGCACCGTACAAACTCGGATCGCCACTGTGCACCCGGGCCACGTCCTGGCCGTTGGCGTGGGCTTGGCGCATGGTCTCGATGATCTGCTCCAAGTGGAGTTCGGCGCTGTTGATCACATGGCTGGCGCTGTGGCCTTCGAGTACCGCCGGAGGGACCAGGGAGCCTGCATAGATGATCACCGGGCATTGGCGGATCAGGCGTTGGCCTTTGACCGTGATCAATTCCGGGTCGCCGGGGCCTGCGCCGATGAAGTAGACCGTCATGAAGGATCCTTGCAAAAAGTACGGATTATCCGCCGCAGGCCAGCGCTAGGGTTGCGCCACCCAAGACTTGGCGGGGCACATGTAGGCGTGGCTGTTGGGTCTGGCTGGCGGCCAAACACAATGCTGCGCTCTCGGCCACGCCCCAGCAACCGGTTTGGGCGAAGGCGGCGGCCGAACGCTGGCTGAGCAGTGGCTCGAAGGTCAGCAGGTGTCCTGCGTCGAAGCAGACAAGTGGCAGGTCCAGGTGCTCGGCCAAGGCTAGCAGCCCTGGCTCGCGGGCTTTGGCGTGGATGCTGGCGATACCGCGCAAGGCGCTGACGGGCAGGCCATGCCCGGCGAGGGTCCGGCGCAGCAGGGCGGCCAGGGTCTCTACCGGGCAGCCGCGACGGCAGCCAAAGCCCGCGAACAGCGCAGGCGGTTGTGTACAGGCCGCCATCAGGCTTGGCTGGAGCGGCGATACAGCCAGGCGCTGAGCAGGCC
This sequence comes from Pseudomonas sp. NY15463, assembly GCF_048068415.1. Taxonomy (NCBI): domain Bacteria; kingdom Pseudomonadati; phylum Pseudomonadota; class Gammaproteobacteria; order Pseudomonadales; family Pseudomonadaceae; genus Pseudomonas; species Pseudomonas sp. NY15463. The sequence goes on along the minus strand of NZ_JBLUQD010000009.1, from coordinate 140,883 downwards.
AAGGGCCAGCCAGAACGCGGCGTTGGTTAGCCAGGAAGCGACCTTGAACTGCGTTTCGAGCGCTTCGGGCGCCAGGCTTTCGTGCACGGGCGGCTGCGGTGCGCCGATCACGTGCGGGATCGCCAGCAGCGCCACGCCAAGCACCTTGAACAGCCAATGCCGGGCGAACACCAGCAGTGCCAGGCCTGCGGCCGTAGCGGCCGCAGTGCCGATCCACCAACTTTGGCGCAGCCCCAGATCGGCGGCGGCAGTGCCTGGCAGTTCCGGCGGCAGGCCCAGGGTCGGTGCCAGACAGAACACTGCAAAGCCGGCCAGGCCCCACCAAGCGCCCGTGCTGGTCCGGCCGGGGGCGCGCAAGCTATACAGGGCCACTAGGATCAGCGCGAACCCCACGGCAACCACCAGATTGCCACCGGTGGTGGACAGCACCCGTTGCCAGCCGTCTTCCGGCGCCCAGGCTTCGGCGCTGTGTTCATGTTCGTGGGTCGCAGTGGCATTGCCGTGTTCGTGGTGTTCGGTGACTGGTGCGGCGCTTTCGTAGGTTTCTGCCTGCAGAATCAGCGGGGCCACCCAGAAGCTCTGCAGCAACGTCAACAGCAGGGCGGCGAGCAGCCCGCTGAAACCCGCCGTGCGGGCAATGCGCATGATCATGCTGGGCTACTCAGTGGCAGGGGAATGCGGCGCTGTGGCGGGTGTCGTGAGCAGCGTTGTGTACCGCCTCGATGTGCGAGAAACCGGCGAAATATACCAGGCTCAGGCCCAGCAGGCAGGCGCCCACCGCGATGACCAGACGCTGGCTGAGGGTAACCGGGGTGGCGATGCTGTGTTTGGCACTGCTGATAGGCATGACGCGTTCCTCTGCTGCTTTTGTTTTGGCAACGGGCAAGCGCGGCGGCCCCGGGCGCGAAATGGCCCAGGGAGTACGACAGCGCCCGCCCACCGCGGGGTGTTGGTAGCACGCAAGGCCGGTCTCCGGGCTGGCGAGGTGGAGCCTGGCTCCAGCGTTGGCGTCACCTTCCCATGCCGGACTACTGGCACAGTGGATCAGACGCCTTGCTCGCTTACCGTTGCGGGGGCAGCACCGGCCTTGTCGGGCCTTTTCGATAGACGCACGACGCACCGGTTTCCCGTTTCACCCCCAAAGGGGCACCTTGACGCAAGGGCGCTAGCAAATCACGCGGCCGGACGTGCGTCAATCGTGTCGGGCGGTTGACCGTCGTGCGAGCACTGCGTAGCCTTGCCGGTTCGAGGTTCTCCGGCGCGCGCCGGAGCTAAGACGGGAACGCGGTAGAAGCCGCGGCTGCCCCCGCAACTGTAGGCACTCAAAGGTCTGGCACAGCCACTGCGCAGCGCGCGGGAAGGCGCCAGCCGGTCGGCTTTGGCCGGCACCGTGCAAGCCAGGAGACCTGCCTCGCGACGTTTTCGACATTCAACCGGGCGGGGTGATCCGGTGGCGAACGCGCCCGGCCGGCAACGCCCGTGGCTGTCGTACCGCTTGCCCGCGCCATAGCTGCCAAGGGCACTGCGACATGAAAACACTGGCCAAGCTTCCCGTCACCATCGTCACCGGCTTTCTCGGCTCGGGTAAAACCACGCTGCTGCGCCACATGCTCGACAACGCCCAGGGCCGCCGCATCGCGGTGATCGTCAATGAGTTCGGCGAGCTGGGCATCGACGGCGAAATCCTCAAGCAATGCAGCATCGGCTGCAGCGAAGAAGAAGCCAACGGCCGGGTTTACGAGCTGGCCAACGGCTGCCTGTGCTGCACCGTGCAGGAAGAGTTCTTCCCGGTGATGCGCGAACTGGTGGCACGCCGCGGCGACCTGGATCACATCCTCATCGAAACCAGCGGCCTGGCACTGCCCAAACCGCTGGTGCAGGCCTTCCAGTGGCCTGAAATCCGTAACGCCTGCACCGTCGATGCGGTGATCACCGTGGTCGACAGCCCAGCCGTGGCTGCCGGCACCTTCGCCGCCTACCCCGAGCAGGTGGATGCCCAGCGCAAGCTCGACCCCAACCTGGACCACGAATCGCCCCTGCATGAACTGTTCGCCGACCAACTGGCCAGCGCCGACCTGGTAGTGCTGAACAAAGCCGACCTGATCGACGCCGAGGGCTTGGCCAAGGTGCGTGCCGAGGTGGCCGAAGAGCTGCCGCCAGCGGTCAAGGTGATCGAAGCCAGCAGCGGTCGTCTGCCGCTGGACGTGCTGCTGGGCGTGGGCGCGCAGTCCGAGGCGCACATCGATGGTCGTCGCACCCACCACGACTCGCACCATGACGGCGATGAGCACGACGACCACGACCATGACGCCTTCGATTCCATTTCCATCGACCTGCCCGAGGCCGACGAAGGCCTGCTGCTCGAGGCCCTGAACCAATTGGTCACCGAGTTCGGCATCCTGCGCGCCAAGGGCTTCGCCGCCATCCCCGGCAAGCCGATGCGTCTGCTGATCCAGGGCGTGGGTACGCGTTTCGACAAGCACTTCGACCGCGCCTGGCGTCAGGATGAGCCGCGCATCACCCGTCTGGTACTGATTGGCCAGGATCTGGACGCCAATCAGCTGGAGGCGCGCTTGCGCCAGGCCCTGGGCGCCTGACCGATGCACCTGCTGCGGACCCAGCCCGGCGGCTTCGTGCCGGACGACAGCATCGCCGACCTCGGCCAGACCCCGGCAGAGCTGGTGATTCTCTGCAGCGGCGATTCGCACCTGGCACTGCTCGCCGATACCGCCGAGCAGTTGCCGGACGATTTCCCCAGCCTGCGTCTGGCCAACCCGATGCAGGTGCAGAACCACGCATCGGTCGACCTGTATGTCGACCAGGTGTTGCGCCATGCCAAGGTGATCCTGGTCTCCCTGCACGGCGGCGTGGGTTACTGGCGCTACGGTGTCGAGCAACTGGTGGAACTGGCCAGCCGTGGCGTGCACCTGATCCTGGTGCCCGGCGACGACCGCCCCGATCCCGAACTCACGGGGCTCGGCAGCGTGCGCGGCGAGCAGGCCGAGCGCCTCTGGCACTACCTGCGCCAGGGTGGCAAGGCGAACGCCGTCAACCTGTTCAACTGCCTGGCCAGCCAGTGGCTTGGACGTGACTACGCCTGGGATGAACCGCAGCCGTTGCCGCGCACGGCGGTGTACCACCCGGCCAGGCCCAGCGCGCAGCTACAGGACTGGTACGCCGAATGGAACCCACAATGGCCGGTGGCGCCGTTGTTGTTCTATCGCTCGCACTTGCAGGCAGCCAACACCGCGTTCATCGACGTGTTCTGCCAGCGTTTACAGGCCTGTGGCCTGAACCCGCTGCCGATTGCCGTGGCCAGTCTCAAGGAGGCCGGTTGCCTGGATCAGGTCGAGCAGTGGCTCGATGAGGTGCAGGCGCAGGTGGTGATCAACACCACAGGGTTCGCCTTGTCCAGCCCCGAGCGGCCCAACTTGCGTCCACTGCGTCGCGACGTACCGGTGCTGCAGGCAATCTGTGCCCAGGACAACCAGCCAGCCTGGGAGCAGAGCGAGCAGGGCCTGGGTGCCCGGGACCTGGCCATGCATATCGCCTTGCCGGAGCTGGACGGGCGCATCATCACCCGACCTGTGAGTTTCAAGGACCTGGCCTGGCGCAGCGAGCGCAGCCAGTCGGATGTCGTGTGTTACCGCGCGCATCCCGAACGCATGGATTTTGTCGCCGAGCTTGCCCGGCGCTGGGTGGTGCTACAGCGCCTGGACAATCAGGAAAAACGCGTGGCCCTGGTGCTGGCCAACTACCCGACTCGCGATGGGCGCATTGGCAACGGCGTAGGCCTGGACACTCCGGGCGCGGCGCTGAACATCCTCAACGCTCTGCAAGCCCAGGGCTATCCGGTGGCCGGTCTGCCGGACAGCGGCACGCAACTGATCCACCAGTTGCTGGGCGGAGTGACCAACGACCTGGACCACCTCGACCAGCGCCCCTGCGCCCAAAGCCTGAGCATGGCCGATTACCACGCCGCCTTCGCCGCCTTGCCTGAGGCCAACCAGCGCGCCGTACTCGAGCGCTGGGGCGCGCCTGAACAGGACCCGATGTATCGCGCCGGGCGCATGATGGTGGCGGGCCTGCGCTACGGCCTGACCTTCGTTGGCATCCAGCCAGCACGGGGCTATCAGGTCGATCACAGCGCGGTCTACCACGACCCGGACCTGGTGCCGCCGCACGGCTACCTCGCGTTTCATTTCTGGCTGCGCAACGGCTACGCTGCCGACGCGGTGATTCACGTGGGCAAGCATGGCAACCTCGAATGGTTACCGGGCAAGGGCGTTGGGCTGTCCAATCAATGCTGGCCGGACGCGCTGTTGGGGCCGCTGCCAAACATCTATCCGTTCATCGTCAACGATCCGGGCGAGGGCGCCCAAGCCAAGCGCCGTACCCAGGCGGTGATCATCGATCACCTGATGCCGCCGCTGACCCGCGCCGAATCCTATGGCCCGCTGCGCCATTTGGAGCAACTGGCCGACGAGTACTATGAAGCGCAGTTGCTCGACCCGCGCCGCGCGCGTGAGTTGCAGCGCGATATCCTCGAACTGGTCAAGGCCAACCATATCGACCGCGAGCTTGCGCTCGAAGGCCAGCTCGACGACGCGGCGGTCTGGCTGCCACGCCTGGACACCTACTTGTGCGACCTGAAAGAGTCGCAGATCCGCGATGGGCTGCACATTTTCGGTCAGTCGCCCGAGGGCCGTCTGCGCCGTGACACGCTGCTGGCGCTGTTGCGGGTCGAGCGCGGCGATGGCAAGGGCGGCAACGCCAGCCTGATCCGCAGCCTGGCCAAGGCGTTGGCGTTGGGCATCGACCCACTGGATTGTGACCTGGGTCTGCCGTGGGAGGGGCCGCGTCCGGCGATGCTGCAAGCACAGGACGCAGCGCTATGGCGTACTGCCGGTGACACCCGTGAGCGTCTGGAGCAACTGGCACTGGCGCTCATCGAACAGACCTTGGACGGTACGCTGGCACTGCCCACGCAGGAGGACTGGGAACCGGTGCGCCAGGTCTTGCAAGCGCTGGCCGAGCAGGTGGCGCCGCAACTGGATGCCTGTGGCGCTGCGGAAATCGAGGGTGTGCTGGCGGCACTGGCCGGGCGTTTCGTGTCCGCAGGGCCCAGCGGTGCCCCCAGCCGTGGACGCCTGGACGTACTGCCGACTGGGCGCAATTTCTACACGGTCGATGTGCGCAACCTGCCCACCACCACGGCCTGGCGCTTGGGTTGGGCGTCGGCCAACCTGATTCTGGAGCGCCATCTGCAAGACCACGGTGACCACCTGCGCCAGTTGGGCCTGTCGGTATGGGGCACTGCCACCATGCGCACCGGTGGCGACGACATCGCCCAGGCCATGGCGCTGATGGGCGTACGCCCGGTATGGGCCACTGGCAGCCAGCGGGTCGATGACTTCGAGATTTTGCCGTTGAGCCTGCTGGATCGCCCGCGCGTAGACGTCACCTTGCGGGTGTCGGGATTCTTCCGCGATGCCTTCGGCAATCTGATTCGCTTGTTCGATGCTGCCGTGCAGGCGGTAGCCGCGCTGGATGAGCCGGATGATCTGAACCCGCTTGCCGCGCGGGTACGCAGTGACCGCCAGGCCTTGCTCGATCAGGGCATGGATACCGAGCTGGCCATCCGTCAAGCCGGCTGGCGGGTATTTGGCGCCAAGCCCGGCGCCTACGGCGCAGGCGTGCAGAACGCCATCGACGGGCGCCTGTGGCACGGACGTGAGGATCTGGCCGAGGTCTACCTCAACCATGGCGGCTACGCCTACGGTGCCAGTGATGAAGGCACCCCCGCGCGTGAACGCTTCGCCCAGCGCCTGAGCCAGGTGCAGGCGGTGTTGCAGAACCAGGACAACCACGAGCACGACCTGCTCGACTCCAACGACTACTACCAGTTCCAGGGGGGCATGCTGGCCGCAGCCGAGACCTTGGCTGGCAGTTCTCGCGCCAGCTACCACGGCGACCACAGCCAGGCCGACCGGCCACGCATCCGTACCTTGAAGGAAGAACTCAACCGGGTGATCCGTGCCCGTGCGCTGAACCCCAAGTGGATCGACGGCGCCAAGCGCCATGGCTACAAAGGGGCGTTCGAAATGGCCGCGACAGTGGACAACCTGTTCGCCTTCGATGCCACCACGCACTTGATCGATGACCATCATTACCAAGGTCTGGCCGACGCCTACGTGCTCGACCCGGCAACCCGTGATTTTATGCGCGAACACAACCCCGAAGCCCTGCGCGACCTCACCGAACGTTTGCTGGAAGCCCAGCAGCGTGGTCTGTGGCAGCATCCGGGCGATTACCGCGAAAGCCTCGAACAACAGCTGCTCGACGGCGAGGAAGACTGCTGACCATGAGCGAACCCGTACAATTTCCCCTGGCCGCCGTTGTCGGCGCCGAGCCGCTGAAACTGGCGCTGTGCCTGACCGCCATCGACCCGAAGATTGGTGGTGTGCTGATCGAAGGCCCGCGCGGCATGGCCAAGAGCACCTTGGCCCGAGGCTTGGCTGACTTGTTGGGCGACGCACCGTTCGTCACTCTGCCGCTGGGGGCTACCGAGGAGCGCGTGGTGGGCACGCTGGACCTGGACGCCGCGCTGGGCCAGGGCCAGGCGCGTTTCTCGCCGGGGCTGCTGGCGCATGCCGATGGTGGCGTGCTGTACGTGGATGAAGTCAATTTGCTGCCCGACCCCTTGGTCGACCTGCTCCTGGATGTGGCCGCCAGCGGCACCCACCGCATCGAGCGTGATGGCATCTCCCACCGGCATTCGGCGCGTTTCGTGTTGATCGGCACCATGAACCCCGAAGAAGGCGAGCTGCGCCCGCAGTTACTCGACCGCTTCGGGCTCAATGTCGCCCTCGACGGCTTGCCAACGCCTGACGCACGGCAACAGATCATCCGTCGGCGGCTGGCGTTCGATAGCGACCCACAGGCGTTCTGTGCGCAATGGGCCCAGGCCCAGGGGGCGTTGCGCGAGCGCTGCCATGGCGCCCGCGAGCGCTTGGCTGCGATTGCCCTGGACGATCAAGCACTGGCGTTGATCACCGAGCGCTGCTATGCCGCGGGCGTCGACGGTTTGCGCGCCGACCTGGTCTGGCTGCGCGCCGCTCGTGCTCACGCCGCCTGGCGCGGTGCACCGGCCATCGGCGAAGAAGATATCGACGCGGTGGCCGAATTCGCCTTGCGTCATCGCCGTGGCGCCCAGGCCCCGCAACCGCAGGCGGCACCGCCACAACAGGCCGGACAAGCCGAGCCACGTCAAGGGCAGGGCGACTGGGGCGCGTTGCCGCCACAGCCGGTAGATGCTGGTGCGCGGCGCGAGGTGCCGAACTGGGCAAAAAAGCCCTGAGCATCCGTCGTCACCCTGATCAGGCCACGGATGCCAGGCCCCGTATCGGCAAGCTGCCAAGCGCTGCGCGTGGCCGTGCTCGCGCGGCCGAGCAGGGCCGTATCGCCTGGCTGGCTACCTTGCTCAAGGGCCGTCCTAGGCAGCGTCGCGACCTGTGCTGGCAGCAGCGTCAGGCCCAGGCACCCGAGCTATGGCTGGTGATCGTCGATGCGTCGGCTTCCACGCGTCGGCATCAGGCGTTGTCCCAAGCCAAGGGGCTGTTGGCGGCGTTGTTCGACCAGGCTTACCGGCAGCGCGCGCGCCTGGCGTTGCTCACTGCCAGTGGCGATGCGCCGCGTTGGCAGCGTCACGGCCTCAAGGCGTCTGCTGCGTTACAACCCTGGTTGCAGGCGTTGGGTGCAGGCGGAGGCACGCCGCTGTTCGCTGCGCTGGAAGAAGCGCGCCAATGGTTACTGGCGCGGGGCAAGCGGGTACCCCATGAAGTGCAGCGCTGCCTGCTCCTGACCGATGGTCGCCTGGCAAGATGGCAGGCGCCTACACCGTTACCGTGCAGCACGTTGGTGGTGGATATGGAACTTGCGGCTGTGCGTCTGGGGCGGGCACGACAACTTGCCGAGCAACTTCAGGCCCAATACCAGCACATCGAACAGTTGCCGCAATGTCAGCGAACTTAATAGCTGCGACATAACGTCGCGAACAAAGAAAGTTGCAGCTGGGCGATTTGAAAGTTGCAGCAGGTGCGTGCCGAGCACGCACCTGCAATTACAACATCACTTACGCGGGCATCGACCAGGGCTGAAGGTCGTAGCCTTTCTGGCGCAGTTCGGCGCGCACTTCCTCGATCAGGCTGGCCCACTGCGCAGGGTCCGAGTAGACCCGCGAGGAGACTTGCTTGGCGCCAATGCGGGTGCTGGTCCGATCGACCACTGCCAGGGTCAGCTCACCGGTCCCGTTGGGGGCGTCCCAGGCAACGCACTGGAACGGTTCGAAGGCGTGGTCGGCAATCAGCAGGGCTTCGTTGACACGCAGCGGGGCATTCATGGTTCGGTCTCTCTATGGTCCCAAACAGCGAAAAGGTCTTTCCGCGATGTTGTTCCTGTCTCACATGCAGCGCGGGGTTAATTGTACTGATGCTCTTGATCAGGGTTGGAGTCACACACCTTTGAAAATTTTTTAACCGGTCATGTTGCAGAGTTGTCGGTGTTCGCGAGTGGGACGCTGATCAGGCCTGAAAATTCCCTGTAGGCCGCGTCTGGGATAAAACGGACTGACCAACGGTAGTGGGGCGCGTCAAGTTCATTGCTACTGTTTATTTGGCGTCGCAACTTACTGTTTATACGAAAAAAACCTAAAACCGGCGCCAAGGAAAGGTCATGCTTGAACCTTCATCCCAGCGTCGCCTGCTCATCGTCGACCCCTGCGAGGATTGCCATCGCCTGCTTCCGGTCCTGCGCAGTGTTGGCTGGGATGTCAGCAGCTGCACCCTCGACGCGGCACTTGAACACCCCTGCGATGTCGGCTTGGTGCGTTTGCAAGCCTCGCACCTGCGCCACCCCGATGCGGTCAAGGACCTGATCAAGCGCAGCAAGACCGAGTGGATCGCGGTGCTCAGCGCCGAGGAATTGCGCATGCAGAATGTCGGCGACTTCGTCTGCGAATGGTTCTTCGACTTCCATACCCTGCCGTTCGACGTGTCGCGGGTACAGATCACCCTCGGGCGTGCTTTCGGTATGGCGCGCCTGCGTGGTCAAGGTGCGGTGCGGGTCGATGAACACGAGCATGAACTGTTGGGCGAGAGTCGAGCGATCCGCGAACTGCGCAAGCTGCTGGGCAAGCTGGCACCCACCGAGTCGCCAGTATTGATCCGTGGCGAGAGCGGGACCGGCAAGGAATTGGTGGCGCGCACCCTGCATCGGTTGTCGCAGCGCCATGACCAGCCGTTCATCGCGATCAACTGCGGTGCGATCCCTGAGCACCTGATCCAGTCCGAATTGTTCGGCCATGAAAAAGGTGCGTTCACCGGCGCGCACCAGCGCAAGGTCGGGCGCATCGAGGCGGCCCATGGCGGTACCTTGTTCCTCGACGAAATCGGTGACTTGCCATTGGAGCTTCAGGCCAACTTGCTGCGTTTTCTGCAAGAGAAACAGATCGAGCGGGTCGGCGCGAGCCAGCCGATTGCGGTCGATGTCAGGGTGCTCGCGGCGACCCACGTCGACTTGGAAAAGGCCATAGGCCTGGGGCGTTTTCGCGAGGACTTGTACTACCGCCTCAACGTATTGCAGGTCGTGACCGCACCGCTGCGTGAGCGACATGGCGATTTGTCGATGCTGGCCAGCCATTTCGCGCGTTTCTACAGCCTGGAGACCGGGCGGCGCCCGCGTTCGTTCAGCGACAACGCACTTGCCGCCATGGGGCGGCACGACTGGCCGGGCAATGTGCGTGAGCTTGCCAACCGTGTTCGGCGTGGTTTGGTTCTGGCCGAAGGGCGGCAGATTGAAGCCCAGGACCTGGGCTTGCAAGACTTGCACGAACAGGACCAGCCCTTGGGCACGCTCGAAGACTACAAGCACCGCGCCGAGCGCCAGGCGTTGTGCGACGTACTCGACCGGCATAGCGACAACATGAGCATCGCCGCCAAGGTGCTGGGGATTTCCCGGCCAACGTTCTATCGGCTGCTGCACAAGCACCAGATTCGTTGACGGGTGCTCGCTCAGTGCAGCGCCCGCTCGATTCCTCCTAGCACCAGGCTTTCCATCAACGCCAGTCCTTGCGCCTCGCTCAAGCGCCGGGCACGCAGTAGGGTGGGTAACTGGTTGAGTTGGGTGGCCAGCACCTGGCCGGCGGCGGCCAGTGCTTCACCGCTCAGGCGTGCATTTGGCGCGACCAGGCGCAGCAGGCCGTCTTCGTAGCGTTGGCGCAATTGCGCGAGGTCCTGCTGCTGGATCGGGGTCAGGCAACAGAAATCGCGCTCCGCCAGGCGATACAGCAAGGGCCGTTGCGCGTGCAGCCGCCAATGCGCGGCAATCAGGCAGACCAACACGGGTTGCCCCTGTGCCTTGGCGCGCCGCCCTTGATCGAGCGTGGCGTGCAACGCGTCGAACAGCTCCTCGATCAAGTCGTACAGCAAATCCTGCTTGCTGGGAAAGTGGTGGTACAGCGAGCCTGCGGCCAGGCCTACATGGGCGGCCAGTTCACGCATGCTGACCTGGCCGAAACCTTTTTCGGCGAACAGCGCCATGGCCCGCTCGCGACGCTCTTCGAAACGGGCACAACGCAGGGCGGCATCGAACGCGGGCATGGCGCGTCTCCGTCAGTAGTTGAAGAAGCCGCGACCGCTCTTGCGCCCGAGGTAGCCGGCGGCAACCATCTCCTTGAGCAGCGGGGCAGGCCGGTACTTGCTGTCGTTGAAGCCCTCGTGGAACGCTTCCATGATCGCCAGCAGGGTGTCCAGGCCGATCAGGTCGGCCAAGGCCAGTGGGCCAATCGGCTGGTTGCAGCCCAGGCGCATGCCCGTGTCGATGTCCTCGGCACTGGCCAAGCCTTCCTGGCGCACGAAAATCGCCTCGTTGATCATCGGCACCAGGATGCGATTGACCACGAAGCCTGGGCGATTACCGGCGCTGATCGGCGTCTTGCCGAGCTTTTCGGTGACCAGCAGCGCCTTGGCGTAGGTGGCGTCGCTGGTTTGCAGGCCGCGAATGATCTCGACCAGTGCCATCATCGGTACCGGGTTGAAGAAGTGCACGCCGATAAAACGCTCGGGGTGCTCGATGCTGGCGCCGAGCGCCGTCACTGACAACGACGAGGTGTTGGTGGCGATCACACACGTTTCGCTGACGTTGGCTGCCACTTGCTGCAAGATGCGCTGCTTGAGTTGCAGGTTCTCGGTTGCCGCCTCAATCACCAGCTGTGCGCCGCCCAGTTGGGTGTAGTCGGTGCTGGTGCGAATGCGTGCCTTTGCCGCAGCGGCTTTGTCGGCGTCGACAGTGCCTTTGCTCACCTGGCGTTCGAGGTTCTTGCCCAAGGTGGTGACACCGCGCTCCAGGGCGGCGTCGGACACATCCACCAGCAGCACCGGGTAGCCTGCCAGTGCGCACATCTGCGCAATGCCATTGCCCATGGTGCCGGCGCCGATCACGGCAATCTGTTCGATACTCATGCTGCGCTCCTCAAACCCGTTCGAAGACCACGGCGATGCCTTGGCCGCCGCCGATGCACATGGTAGCCAGGGCATAGCGGCCCTGCACACGCTGCAATTCATGAATCGCCTTGGTGGCGATGATCGCCCCGGTAGCGCCTACCGGGTGGCCTAGGGAGATGCCCGAACCGTTGGGATTGACCTTCGCCGGGTCGAAATCCAGCGCGCGCGATACCGCACAGGCCTGCGCCGCGAAGGCTTCGTTGGATTCGATTACATCCAGGTCACCGACCTTAAGGCGCGCCTTTTGCAGCACCTTCTGGGTGGCCGGTATCGGGCCGAGCCCCATCAGTGCTGGCTCCACCCCGGCGTGGGCGTAGGCCACCAGCCGCGCCAGCGGTTTGAGGCCCAGGCGGCGCACCGCATCCTCGGTGGCCAGTACCAGCCCGGCGGCGCCGTCATTGATGCTGCTGGCGTTGCCGGCAGTGACGCTGCCGTCCTTCTTGAACACAGGCTTCATGCCGGCCAGTTGTTCTGCTGTCACCTCAGTGCGCACGTTTTCGTCCACGGTGAACTGCACGACCCCTTTGCGCGTCTTGACTTCGATGGGCACGATCTGCCCGTCGAAACGCCCCTCGGCAATGGCCTGGGCGGCGCGGCGCTGGCTGGTCAGGGCCAGTTCATCCTGCATCTGTCGGGTGATGCCGTGGGCGGCGGCGACGTTTTCGGCGGTAATGCCCATGTGGAAATGCTCGAACGGGTCCTGCAGCACGCCGACCATGTAGTCGATACCTTGCAGGTCACCCATGCGCGCACCCCAACGTGCCTGGGGCAGCAGGTACGGGCCGCGGCTCATCGCTTCGGCGCCAGCGGCCAGGGCGATGTCGCTGTCGCCCAGCAACAGGCCTTGGGCCGCAGAGACGATCGCTTGCAGGCCCGAGCCGCACAGGCGGTTGACGCTAAAAGCTGGGGTTTCCTTCGGGATGCCGGCGTTCATCGCCGCCACACGGCTCAGGTAGGCGTCGCGCGGCTCGGTGGGGATCACGTGGCCCATCACCAGATGGCCGATCTGTGCGGCCTCGACCCCGGAGCGTTCGATGGCGGCGCGGGTGACTTGCGTGGCCAGTTCGGCCAGGGGCAGGTCCTTGAGGGCCCCGCCAAAGCTGCCGATGGCCGAACGTACCGCACTGACGACGTAGATTTGCGTGCTGCTCATAGAGGGCTCCATATGCGAAGACGTGGCAAGGCGGGGCAGGGCTCTGCGAGAATGACCGCCGCCGGTGAGGCTGCAAGGAGTCTAGACAAAGGCCTGGCGCGGACCTATGCCGGATCTGTTCAGCCAACTTGGCGTTTTTTGCCACTCAGTAGCGGATTTCTGTCATGCGCGATACCGACACGGTCGCGGTGTACTTTCTCAAGGCCATGCTGCATGCCCTGCGCGATCAGCCACAGGTACGCGACGCGCACCTGCGCGCGGTAGGCATCGATCCGGCGCTGTTGGCCCAACCCCAGGCGCGGGTGCCGGCCAAGGCATTCGCGCGTCTGTGGCTGGCGTTGATCGAGGCGCTGGGCGACGAATTTTTCTGCCTCGACAGCCATGGCATGCCGTTAGGCAGCTTCGCGCTGATCTGCCGTGGATTGATCCAGGAGCCGACGCTGGAGAAAGCCTTGCGCCAGTGCCTGGGTAATTTCGGCCTGTTCCTGCGTGAGCTGCGCGGCAGCCTCACGGTGCGTGGCGCACGGGCGGTGATCAGCCTGCAATCGGACATACCTGATCCACAGACACGGGTCTACGCCGAGGAAACCTATCTGGTGCTGGTGATCGGCCTGTTGTGCTGGCTGGCCGGGCGACGCATCGCCATCGACCGTACCGAAATGGCCCTGGCGCGCCCCGCCCAGGAAGACGATGCGCTGCTGTGGGGCCCGGATGTGCGCCTTGGCACCGGGCGGACCGAAGTGGAGTTCGACAGCGCCTGGCTGCGTCTGCCGGTGGTACAGGACCTGGCGGCCCTGAAGACCTTCCTGCGTAGCGCACCGCAGGGGCTGGTGATTCGCTTTCGCAACCACGATGGCTTGGTGGCCGAGGTGTATCGTCACCTGCGCACCCATCATTACGGGCAGTGGCCGACCCTCGATGCGATGGCCGAGCGGCATCGGCTTAGCGCCAGCAGCTTGCGCCGACGCCTGGAGCGCGAGGGGCGTTCGTACCAGCAGATCAAGGACGAAGTACGGCGTGCCATGGCATTCGAGTTGTTGCGTGAGGGCCGCCTGAGCATCGGCGACATCGCCGCACAGACGGGCTTTCAGGAGCCTAGCGCGTTTCACCGTGCGTTCAAGAAGTGGACCGGGCACAGCCCTGGGGTTTACCGAGCCAAGCTCAGTGGCGCGGCTCAGTCTTGAAGCCGTTCCGGGCTGTTGAAATTGCTCAGGCGCGGATCATCCTCGGCACACTCCAGTGCCTGAATCGGCGCCACGCGCAGGGCTTTTTGCAGGCTGCGTTCGCCGCTCGCCCAGGCCTGTTCCAACTGCGCCAGCATGCGTCGCGGCAAGACGCTGAACATCGGCTGCCAATAGCCACTCTGGTGCACCATGGCGGCGCTGTCATGCTCACAGGCCTTGGCCAGTAGCGCCTCTACCAGCGTGCGCTCGATCTGTGGCGCGTCGCACGCCAACAGCACTACCCAATCATGCCGCGCGACCTTGAGCCCGGCGATAACGCCCGCCAACGGACCAGGGAAGTCCGCTTCGGCATCGCTTACCAGTTGATCGGCGTAGTGGGCATAGGCGCTGTGGTTGCGGTTGCAGGAAATCACCACGTCGTCGCTCAACCCGCGCACCGCTCGTTGCACATGCGCCACTAGCGGCTTGCCACGCCACGCCACCAAGCCCTTGTCACGACCGCCCATGCGTTGGCCGCGACCGCCGGCGAGGATCAGGATGGAGCAGGGGGGGAGAGCATCAGGCATGGCAAGCAGGTCCACAGAGACGATGTGCCAACCCTCTCATTCACGCGGCCGACTGTCCAGTTGGGGCCTGTGTTGTGAAAATATGTGAACAGGCGGCGAGGAGCATGGTGAATTCGTTATCCTGCACGTTCTTCACACGCACATGATCCGCCCATGCCGAACATTCTCCTGGTCGAAGACGACAGCGCCCTGTCCGAACTGATCGCCAGCTACCTGCAACGCAACGACTTCCACGTCCAGGTGATCGCCCGGGGGGATCATGTGCTGGAGGCGCTGCAACGGGCGCGGCCGGACCTGGTGATCCTCGACCTGATGCTGCCAGGGCTTGATGGCCTGCAGGTGTGCCGGTTGCTGCGCCAGCAGTCGCGCAGCCTGCCAATTCTCATGCTGACCGCTCGCGACGACAGTCATGACCAGGTGCTAGGGCTGGAGATGGGCGCCGACGACTACGTGACCAAACCTTGCGAACCCAGGGTCCTGCTGGCCCGCGTGCGTACCCTGTTGCGCCGTAGCAGCGTCAACGAGCCGCGTCTGGACGGCGAGCGGATCCAGGTCGGCGGGCTAAGTATCGCGTTGGACGAACGCGTGGTCAGTTGGCGCGGCGAGGAAGTCGAGCTGTCCGCCAGCGAGTACAACTTGCTCGTGGTGCTGGCGCGCAATGCCGGCGAGGTGCTCAGTCGCGACCGGATCCTGCAACAGTTGCGCGGTATCGAATTCAACGGCACCGATCGTTCGGTGGATGTGGCCATCTCCAAGCTGCGGCGCAAGTTCGATGACAGCGCGGGCGAGGCGCGCAAGATCAAGACCGTGTGGGGCAAGGGTTACCTGTTCAGCCGGGTCGAGTGGGAGTACTGAGCCGTCATGCTGAAGATCCTGGTGCGGCTGTACCTGCTGATCATCGTCGCCTACGCCGGGGCTTTGTTGCTCATACCTGATGCCATCGTCGGCGCTTTCCACCAGCGCTTCGTGAATTTCAACCTCGATCAGGCCAAGGGCGTGCAGGCGTTGATCGTGCGCCAGTTCCAACAGGCCCCGGTGGAGCAGTGGCCTGCCGTGGAGCAGGAGCTAGCCACGGCGTTCGCGCCGCTGCAACTGAGCCTGCTGCCGATTGGCGACGCCGACCTGCGACCAGAAGAACGCGCGCGTCTGGAGCACGGCCTGCATGCCGTGCGCATCGGCGAGTGGGGCTACTACGAAACTGTGTTGGCGCCGCTGGGCGATGGCTGGGTGGTACGTCTGCATTCACCGCCCGACCCTGTGGACATCAACCTGCTGTCCTGGGGCGTGACGGTGCTGATAGGCGCAGCCATGCTCGGTTGCCTGTTGCTGTGGGTGTGGCCGCACTGGCGCGACCTGGAGCGCCTCAAGGAGACTGCGCGGCGTCTGGGGCAGGGGGTGATGAGCGAACGTACGCACATTTCGCCGCGCTCGAACATCGGCGAACTGGCCGGGGTGTTCGACGCCATGGCGGGCGACCTGGAGCGCCATGTCAATCAGCAGCGCGAACTGCTCAATGCGGTTTCCCACGAATTGCGCACGCCGCTCACCCGCCTGGATTTCGGCCTGGTACTGCTGTTCGACGAAGTGCCGCCGGATTGCCGCAAGCGCCTGTTGGCGCTGGTGGGGCATGTGCGCGAGCTGGACGAACTGGTGCTGGAGCTGCTGTCGTACAGTCGCTTGTACAACGCCGACCAGGCCCGCGAACGGGTCGAGGTGTCGCTTTTGGAGCTGGTTGACAGTGTACTGGGTGGTTTTGCCGAAGAACTCGATGGCCGGGGTATCCACTGGGAAGTACGTTGCGAAGGCGAGCTGCCGCGCTTCGTGCTCGACCCGCGGCTGACCGCGCGTGCCGTGCAGAACTTGGTACGCAATGCCATGCGTTATTGCGACGCAGCCTTGATGCTGTGCCTGAGCCAGGACGCAGCAGGCTGTCTGCTGACGGTCGAAGACGACGGTATCGGTATCCCGCCACAGGAGCGTGAGCGAATCTTCCAACCGTTCTACCGTCTGGATCGCAGCCGCGACCGCAGCACGGGCGGTTTCGGTTTGGGCCTGGCGATCAGTCGACGGGCCATCGAGGGGCAGGGTGGCAGCCTGACGGTGGCGCAGTCGGTACTCGGCGGTGCGCAGTTTCGCATCAGGTTGCCCAAGGCTTGAGGGCTGCGCCGTACGTGCTTTTTTACGGTGTACGGCGTTCTTGGGGCGCGCTGGCGCTGATTGTGCTGCCGCTGCCGGCGCAGCAGGCCAGCAAAGCGTGTTGACTTGCCATGTATGGGCAGGATAAGTTCCCTGCCTATGAACACATTCCCGCACGCTCACGCCGCCATTATTATTACCGCCATTATCGGATTGGCGGGCTAGCGCGTACGTGCACCGAACCCGCCCTGGAGGCGGGTTTCTTCTCTCTGACTCCTGGGCAAATCGAAGAAAACCAGGAGTCATCGATGACCAATCTGAGCGTCAGCCCGCGCGCCGCCGTCACCCCCCAGCAACTGCTGTCCGAGCAGGTGCGCCGCATTCTGTCGGCACCCGTGTACGACCTGGCCATCGAAACGCCCTTGCAGGCCGCGCCGGCTTTGTCGGCAGCGCTGGGCAATCCGGTACTGCTCAAGCGCGAAGACTTGCAGCCCACGTTTTCATTCAAGATCCGCGGCGCCTACACCCGGTTGTCGCGCTTGACCACTGTCCAGCGTGAGCGTGGCGTGATCACCGCCTCGGCGGGCAACCATGCCCAAGGCGTAGCGCTGGCAGCGGCCCACCTGGGGATCCGTGCGACCATCGTCATGCCCACCACTACCCCCTCGTTGAAGGTCGAAGGGGTGCGTTCGCGGGGCGGCAATGTAGTGCTGCATGGCGAGAGCTTTCCGCATGCGTTGGCTCATGCGTTGACCCTGGCTGACCGCGACGGTGCGACGTTCGTGCCGCCCTATGACGATCCAGATGTGATCTCCGGGCAGGGCACCGTGGCCATGGAAATCCTGCGTCAGCACCCCGGCCCGCTGCATGCGATCTTCGTTCCGGTGGGCGGCGGCGGACTGATCGCAGGCATCGCGGCCTACGTGAAATACCTGCGCCCAGAGGTGAAGGTGATCGGCGTCGAACCAGAAGACTCCAACTGCCTGCAAGCGGCCATGGCCGCAGGCGAGCGGGTAATCCTGCCGCAGGTCGGAACCTTCGCCGACGGTGTGGCGGTAGCGCAGATCGGCGCCCACTGTTTCGAGCTGTGCCGGCATTTCGTGGATGAAGTGGTCACCGTCAGCAGTGACGAGCTGTGCGCTGCGATCAAGGATATCTACGACGACACCCGCTCGATCACCGAGCCGTCCGGTGCACTGGCGGTGGCGGGGATCAAGAAGTACGTGGCCCGAGAGGGGGTGCAGGGTCTGGCGATGGTGGCCATCGACTCCGGTGCCAACGTCAACTTCGATCGCCTGCGTCACGTGGCCGAGCGTGCCGAACTTGGCGAGCAGCGCGAGGCGATCATCGCCGTGACCATCCCCGAGCGACCGGGCAGTTTCCGTGCGTTCTGCCAGGCCCTGGGCAAACGCCAGATCACCGAATTCAACTACCGCTACTACCCCGGCAAGGAGGCGCGCTTGTTCGTCGGTGTACAGACCCATCCGCAGCACGACCCTCGCGGGCAATTGCTCGCCAGCTTGGGTGAGCAGGGCTATCAGGTGCTCGACTTGACTGACAACGAACTGGCCAAGCTGCATGTGCGCCACACCGTTGGTGGGCATGCAGCACCCGGGACGCAGGAGCGCGTGTTGCGTTTCGAATTTCCCGAACGGCCTGGGGCCTTGCTGGGCTTTCTCGAACGCCTGGGCAAGCGCTGGAACATCAGCCTATTCCACTACCGCAACCATGGGGCGGCCGAGGCGCGCGTGTGCGCGGCGCTGGAGGTGCCGCACGATGAGCTGGCGGGGCTGCCGCAGGCACTGGCGCAGATGGGCTATCGGTATTGGGATGAGACCGATAACCCTGCTTATCGGCTATTTCTGGGTTGACACCCACGCGGGGCCGTACTGCGGCCCCGCGCGCCGGGCCTTGGTTTGCGCTGCACAACGCTAGCGTTCGCGCATGAAGAACCCGGCCACGTACTTGCGGAACGTCTCGAGGCTCTTGAAGTCGGCATAGCGTTTGAAGTTCTCGGCATCCGGTTCGGGGCCGACAGGCTGTTCGAGCAACGACACCGACAGTACCCGATCACCGTCGGAGGTGAGCACCAGTTCATCCATCACCTGGCCGCCGATGACGGGGCGGCGCATCAGCACCTTGACGCCCTTGCTGGCCATCCAGTCGATCAGCGACACCAACGCCTTGAGCGGCTCGCGTTCTTCGTCGCGATACACCGGGAACAGGTGCCCGCGCGACAGTACCGGCACGCTGGCGACATGGATCAGTTCATAGAAATGGCTACCTGCGGTGGTCGGCGAGTACAACGCCAGCGCCAGCAGGGGCCCCGTGGTGCGACTGCCGCCCCAGAACTGGTGATGGCCCTGGAAGTCGATGCCGTCCTCGCTACGGGCGCCGATTACCTTGCGTCCCTTGATGTGTTCGACGCAGTCCAGCAGCAGACCGTGGCGGCGGTGGTTGCCGAACACCGTGGCTTCGCGCAGGCGGGACTTGAGCATCATCATGTGCTTCATGTCCAGGCGGGTTTCCAGGTAGTTGCTGGCCGGCACCCGCTCCAGCAGTGGGTAGCGACCGGCCACGCCGCGCAGCTCGGCGAACTGGGCGCTTAGGTCTTTCTTCAGATGCGTGGCATAGACATTTAGCCCGCTGGCCTCGATCCAGGTCAGCAACAGCGACAGCAGACGTTGTTGCTCACGGCGTTCGCCACCCTCGCGCGCCGGGCTCGCAGCGGTTTCACCTGGGTTGGTGCGGCGATAGTCGCCGATCAGCCGCAGCGGGCTGTCGGGGGCCAGCCAGGCGGCCGGTTGGCTGTTGGTCTCGCTGCGCTCGCCGGGTTCGCGTTCGTCCTTGCTGAACGCGCAGCCAGCGGCGTGTTCCGGGGTGTCGGGGTTATTACGCAGGAACAAGGTGCCGGTATTGCCGTTCAACGAGATGTTGAGCACCGGCAGGGCGTCCTTGCGACAGTCGCAGGCCAGCCATTGATTGGCGCCGCGCACGTTCATCAGCCACTGGTTGGCTTGCAGCAGGCGCGGGCCTGCGAGTTGGCCGGTGGCGAAACCGGCCAGCAATTCTTCCTCGGCCGGCGTGAGGCTGCGTACCTGTACGCCGGATTTTTCGATGATTCGCATTGAGAAGCAGCTCCAAGCTACAAGACTCAAGCTTCAAGCAAAGTGGTGCGGCTTTCAACCGGCTTGGTCGCTGCTTGCAGCAGTCGGTCGCCATCGCGCACGCCCCCGATGGCCACCGCGCAGTCTCTAATCAGAA
This sequence comes from Pseudomonas sp. NY15463, assembly GCF_048068415.1. Lineage (NCBI taxonomy): Bacteria > Pseudomonadati > Pseudomonadota > Gammaproteobacteria > Pseudomonadales > Pseudomonadaceae > Pseudomonas > Pseudomonas sp. NY15463. Next base: position 121,019 of record NZ_JBLUQD010000009.1, on the reverse strand, counting down.
AATGTAATCGGTGGTCAAGAAGCTCGACTGCCGATGACGGATGATTTCACTGATCAGTTCCTTGTTAGCCGCTTGGAACCGCGTTGCGACCAAGGTTCGAATCGAAAACACGCGCAATGCGTCATGCACCGACAAGGTCCCCTCGGCACTGTTCTTGCGCCCGTTGAACGGATAGGTATCCGGCCCGCGCTGACATTGGGCGTTGATGTTGATCCGCCCGACCTGATTGGCGAAGGTGTCCACCAGCGCTCCAATGGTCTCGGGATCGTTGCCGAACAGGCTCAGCTGCTGGCCGAAGTCAGAGTCGAGCACGTAATCGATCACTGTCTGCAAATCGCGGTAGGGCACCACCGGCACCACTGGGCCGAACTGCTCCTCGTGGTACACCCGCATCTGCTGATTCACCGGGTAGAGCAGGGCCGGGTAGAAGAACGAACCACGGCTGCGTCCGCCACCTTCATTGATGACCTGGGCGCCTTTGGCGGTCGCATCGGTCACCAGGGCGTCGAGGTAGTCCAGCTTGCCCGGCTCTGGCAACGGGGTCAGTGCCACGTCCGCCTGCCACGGCATGCCGGGCTTGAGAGTCGCGAGCTTGCGTTGGAATTTGTCGAGGAAGGGCTCGACGACGTCTTCATGGACGAACAGGATCTTCAGGGCCGTGCAACGCTGGCCGTTGAACGACAGAGCACCGGTGACGGCTTCTTCCACCGCGTTGTCCAGGTCGACCTGGGGTAACACGATACCCGGATTCTTCGCATCCAGACCCAGCGCTGCGCGCAAGCGGTGCGGGCGCGGATGGAGTTTCTTCAGGTCGCTGGCGGCTTTGTGGGTGCCAATGAAGGCGAATACATCCACCTTGCCACTGGCCATCAGCGCGCTGACGGTCTCGCGTCCACGCCCGTAGATCACGTTGATCACCCCGGCCGGGAAGCTGTCGCGGAATGCTTCCAACAGCGGGCGAATCAGCAGCACGCCGAACTTGGCGGGCTTGAACACCACGGTGTTGCCCATGATCAGCGCCGGGATCAGCGTAGTGAAGGTCTCGTTGAGCGGGTAGTTGTAAGGCCCCATGCAAAGCGCTACACCCAGCGGTGCACGTCGGATCTGGCCGAGCGTGCCTTGTTCGAGTTCGAAACGGCTGGAACGACGGTCAAGGTCCTTGAGGGCATTGATGGTATCAACGATGTAGTCGCAGGTGCGGTCGAATTCTTTCTCCGAATCCTTCAGGTTCTTGCCGATTTCCCACATCAGCAGCTTGACCACTGCGGTGCGTTGTTCACGCATGCGCGCCAAGAACGCTTCGACATGCTGAATACGTTCGGCAACCCGCATCGTCGGCCAGGCACCGCGACCTTTGTCGTAAGCCTGCACTGCCGCATCCAGGGCTTGCAGCGCGGTGTCGGCATCGAGCAGGGGCGCACTGCCCAACAGCACCTGGCGCTCGCCTTCGGCGTCCTTGAGCCACACCGGGCTGCGTACCGTGGCCAGTGGGCCGTCCCAGTGCCTGAGTTCGCCTGCGACCAGATAGTCGCGTTGCTCCAGTGGTGCGTCCAGACGCCATGCTTCAGGAATGTCTTCGGGGGCGGGAAACAGCGAGTCGAGCAGACGATCCATGGTTACTGCACCTCATGTGTTTGGCTAGGTGAAACGCTTCAGCTCCTGAGCATGCGCTTACCCTTGGAAAAACACCAGTCTGGCTCAACATTGCCCCAGCTGCGCCGATACAGGATAGATCGCGTTCGATTTCAGGCCTATGACCGGTAGCCATTCCTTGTCCGTTGACCAACCGCCCTCACCCTTTGGCGCTCTGCGCCGCACCCTCAGTCGCTTGCTGCCGGTGGGCTTTGCCGTGGTCGGAATCGGCCTTTCGGCACTGCTTGGGCAACTGGATGCGCAACGCGCGCAAAATGAAGAAGTGGCGAGCCTTGCGTCCAGGTTGTCCGGGGTGCGCGCGGCCCTCGAAGGTCAACTGCGTGCGGCGTTCGCCGAAGCCGAAGGCATCGCGCAACTGATCAGCACCGACGGTGGCATCAGTGAGCCGCACTTTCAGGCCATGGCTCGCGATGCGCTGGTTTCGGTGCCCTACATGCGTCATATCGCCCTGGCCCCAGCCGACGTGATTCACGATGTTTATCCGCGGGCGGGCAACGAAAGCATCATCGGCCTGGACTATCGCTACCTGCCGACGCAGATGCCGCTATTGGAGACGGCGCGCGAGCGCGGCGAAGCGGTGTTGGCCGGCCCCTTGCCATTGAAGCAGGGCGGACGCGCGCTGATCTATCGGCGCCCGGTATTCATTCCCGGCAAGCGTGGGGTGAAGTTGTATTGGGGTAACCTGTCGATCGTGGCCGATATCGATCGTCTGCTGCGCGCTGCGGGGGTGAGCCCCGACGCCGGCCTGGAGCTGGCGGTGCGTGGGGCTGACGGCAAGGGCGCCGAGGGCGAGCTGATCTGGGGGGATCCGCAGCTGTTCGACAACCCCCAGGTAAAACTGGACGTCGTCGTGCCAGGCGGCTCGTGGCAACTGGTGGCGGCGCCCCGTGGAGGTTGGTCGTTGCCGCATGCGTTCACTTCGCCGCTGTTCTTCCTGGCTTTGGCCTGTACTGGCCTGTTCAGTCTGTTCGTGGCTCAGCTCAATCGCAAACAGTACCTGTTGCAACTGCGTAACCGTGAGCTGCGCCAGTCCCAGGCCTTGCTCGAGCGCTTGGCTCACTACGACACGATTACCGGTCTGCCCAACCGATTGCTGTTCCAGCAACAGCTGACCCAGGCAATTCGCGGTGGCCAGGGCTTAGCGGTACTGATGCTGGACATCGACGGGTTCAAGCAGATCAACGACAGCCTCGGCCACCCCATGGGCGACCTACTCCTGCAACAAGCCACTGCGCGCTTTCTGCAGGAACTCGATACCCAGGATCGGGTATGCAGGCTAGGGGGCGATGAGTTTGTGTTCATGCTCCAAGGCGCGCAGGGCCAGGTCAGTCATCAGGTCCAAGCCTTGTTACGTTGCTTGCAGCGCCCCTTCGATCTCAACGGCAACGCAGGCTTGGTGACCGGCAGCATTGGTCTGGCGTGGTCGCCGCAGCATGGCGAGGATGCCGACGCGCTGCTGCGTCATGCTGACACCGCCATGTACGCGGCCAAGGAAAGCGGGCGCAATGCCTGGCGGCCCTATCACCCGGACATGACCGCGCGCTTGCAGCAGCGCCTGGAGTTGGAACGCAACCTGCGTCGGGCGTTGGAGCACAACGAGTTCGAGCTGTGGTATCAGCCTAAACTTGACTTGTTCAGCGGTCGCCTGGAAGGGGTCGAGGCCTTGCTACGCTGGCGCGACCCGGAGCATGGACTGGTCTCGCCAGGTGCGTTCATTCCCTTGGCCGAACGTACAGGGTTGATCATTCCCTTGGGCGAGCGGGTATTGGAGCTGGCGTGCAGGCAACTGGCCGAATGGCGCGCCAGTGATTCGCTGCCAGGGCCGTTGGCTGTGAACGTCGCAGCTTTACAGATCGAACGCAGCGACTATGTCACCAGCCTGGCCTGTGCCCTGGAGCGGCACGACCTGCCTGCCAACCTGCTGGAGGTGGAAATCACCGAAAGCCTGCTGATGGAAAGCCAGCAACAAGCCTGCGCAGTATTGGCGCAGCTTCAGGCGATGGGGGTGGCTACCGCCGTGGACGACTTTGGCACTGGCTACTCGTCGCTGGCCTACCTGCGCGCCTTACCTATCGATCACCTGAAGATCGACCGTGCCTTCATCAAGGACCTGCCCGACGACGACGATGCGATCGCCATCGCCCGGGCGATCATCGATCTGGGACATGCCCTGGGCTTTCGTATCACCGCCGAAGGCATCGAGACCCAGGCGCAGTTCGACTTTCTGCGCCATGCCGGCTGTGATCAGGGCCAGGGCTATCTGTTGGGGCGGCCCATGCCCGCCGAAGCGCTGCGCCAGTGGCTGCAACACCATCATGCACAGCGACGCCCGGCGCTTGAGTGACTGCCGGGCGGGGCTCCTGGGTTCGTAAGGGCCATCGGCAAAGGCAGTGAACGTTGATGCAGGGCGGTAGATAAATCGCGTATGGATTGATGCGTCGGCCGTTCGGCGTCATGAAATCTTTACCAGTGATGTCATAACGCCGCTTGCGAGGTTCGTCGGTGGCATCTTTACTTGTGTTCAGTGGTGCCGCCCGACTCGCCCCAAATAGTCAAGGGATATCAAGATGTTGGGTGACGGCAACGATAATCCACCGGGCATTTGCGCCCTGGCCTCAACGCTTGGCAAAGGATGTGGGCGACGACATGAAAGCATTGCTGGCGGCCGCTGCGCGCAGATTCATCTCTCCTTCCATGCGGTATGAGTTGCGTAACGCTGCCAATGCGCTACGCGACCTGCTGGGGCGTGCCTGCTTCTGGCGTTGGGAAGTGGCACGTTTCAAGTTGCAGGAGCATAGCCCCTACGAAATTCTCTACATCGGTCGCAAGCAGCAGCGGGCGATGGCCAAGCTGCTCATCGCCGGCAAGGACCGCCAGGGGCAGCCCGAATTCAGCGTAGAGCCGGCACCTGACCGCGCGCGCCAGGTCGTGGTTATCAGTGAAATGCCGACTGCCGGCGCGTTGTCTGTACCGCATTACCTCAGTGCAGTGGTGCCCCTGGGGCGCCCGCTGGATGACATCACCGCGCGTTATGACAGTGAACTGCGCCGCAGCATCCGTAAACATCGACCGCTCTATCGGATGCGCCAAACCACTGACGATGCCGAGATCGCCATGGCCGACCGCGACTTGCTAAGGCCATACGCCAGCGCTCGCCAGGGCGTGCATGCCGCGCAGTTTCCCAGTGATGATGTGGTGCGCTTGGCCAAAGGCGCCGGGCGCCTGGACCTGATCACCCTGGGCGATGAGGTGGTGGCTTGCCATCTGGGCTGCGAGATCATCCGTGGTGGCAAACGTTATTGGAGTACCCTGCGCTTCGGTTACTGCGAAGCGGTCTTTGCAGACGCCAAGAGACTGCGTGAGGTCAACTCCATCACCACCTTCATGGCCTTGGAGTGGGCCTTGGAGAATGGCTACGACTATTACGATATCGGCTTGTGCCTGGCCCGCCCGGACGACGGCCTGTTGAAGTGGAAGCGGCGGCGCGGCGGCGATATCGACGGCCTGAACAACCATGCCTACCTGTTCGTGCGCCTGCCCAAGGTCGGCCGCGCGAGTTTCTTGTGGGAGACCCCCTTGTTCGCGATGGAGGGCGACAAGCTGACCCTTCATCTCGGTGTGCCGGACGGTTCGAGTGCGGCGCAAGTCGCCAGCCGCTACCAGGAAATGGTGTTCGGCGGCTTGCACAAGATCTACCTGTATGGCGAGGCGAGTGGCGGCGAGCAGTTTCTCGAGATCCTGCGTAGCCGCTATGCCAGCTTGCCGTCGCCACCGGCGATGGAGTGCGTGCAGTGCAGTTGAACCAAGGTCGCGACCTGCGGAGGGCGTTGCATGGGAACCGATATCTCCAAGCCTGGACGCGCGCCGGCCGCGCGGGGGTACACGTGGTCGCTGGCCGCGTATCGGCACATGGCCAGGAAGCGCCTGGCACGGCAACCTGACATCGACATCAAACAAGTCGCCGACAAGTGCTGGGACATTGCCCCAGGCGAAGTCACCGTCTCACCGCCTGCGTTCTACCTGCCGGATCAACTGGCACGGGTGACCGGTTGGGAGGGGAAGCGTTTCTATCCTTACGTGCACCCAGGCCCCACCATGCAGGGTGGCGTGCGCATGCAGCAGGGGCCGACGCGGGGCTACCTGATCAAGGATGTCTGGCTACTCGAAGGGGCTTTGTACAAAGGCGCTGCATCCCATTGGCTGTCGCTCAAACCCAACCGTTTTCCGCCGCTGAGGGTGGAGAGCGAGATCGAACGCGCAGCGATCTACTGCACACAGAACGGTAACGCCTGGTTCGGTACCTGGCTGATGGAGGACTGCGCCACCTACGCGCTGGCCTGCGATGAAGGGGTGCCGGTAACCACCGCGCCCTCAGCCAGATACCCGGTGTTCACTCAAGGGCCGGCCTATGAGGATTGGTTGGGTATGAACCCGTTGCGCTTGCGCACGGCGTTCTTCCACGAACTGGTGGTGTTCGACGACACCAGCAACAACCGCAGCCGCTATCAGCGCTACCGGGACATGGGCAACAAGCTGTTGGCACATGTCGAACACGCACCGCACCCCGGCGTCTTCATCCTGCGTGGCAGTGAAGGCGACTTGCGCCTGTTGCGCAATGAGCTGGAAATTGCCGAACACCTGCGCCAGACCCGGGGTTTTCGGGTGATCAACCCCATGCAGCTGGATGTACCGGCCATCGTCGCGGCCTGTGCCGGTGCGCAGGTGGTGATGGGGGTGGAGGGCAGCCAACTGGTGCACGGGGTCAATGTATTGCAACCCGGTGGTACGATTTTCCCGTTGCAGCCGCCAAACCGATTCGTCAGCTACTACAAGTACCTGGCTGACCGCGATGGTCAGCACTTCGCATTCGTTGTCGGCACACCTCAGGGCGAGGGTTTTACCATTGATATCAATGAAGTAGAGCGCACTCTGGATTTGTTGCCGCGAGCGTGACACGTTTGCGACGCGAGCCTTGACGATAGCCATTCAGGTTCTCATGTATTTAACAGCTCCCAACGTGGCTACGCGTTGGGGGCTGTTTAAATTCATGGTCGCCATTTAGCCACTTTACTCATGCTTTTTGCAGAAATTAGCCACTTATTTTTGCGTCATGGCGATACTTGTTTTTGCCTGAAGTAGCACATGGACATGTATTTTTTTGTTGGCGGAATTTTGACGATTATGGTGGCTTGCCATTGAATTTTATTATGGTGTCGGAACGTTGACGTAGTGTCACTCTGCCCATAAGCTCAATTTACCAGCCACGTAGTCCTGCGCTGGAACCCGCCCAGACAACGATGTTTATCCTCTTTATTAGGAGGGGATCATGCGCTCGACACTTTTCATCAAGTCGATTTTCCTGCTGGTGCTCATGAGCGGTGCGGCCCGGGCTGCGGACGCCTACGTCAGCCAGACCAACGTCATTCCCTTGGCGACGGCGGGTTGGCTGTTCGGCTTTGCTGTGATCGGCTTCGTCGCAGTCGCCAACCGCAACAAAGTGTGAGTCTGGCCCGGTTGCACGGTTGACTCAGCCGGTTCTGCGGCGCGTCGTTCGGCTTGTCAATTTTGTATCCATTGCTATATTCCAGTTGCCAGCGGCCTTGCAGTATCAGCCCCGTGGCAACGGGCTTCCAGGAAGATAGAGGCCATCGCGCCGCAACCTGCGGCGGGACTGGAGCGAGAGTTAGTGTGCTGTTCTCAATCAGTGCTCTTTGCATGCCAAGCTGGCAGGAGGGACCCCATGCTGCGTTCAATGTTCGCTCTGCTTTGCGTGCTGATGCTGTGCTCCACTGCCCAGGCCGGCGACACCAATTCCCCCTATCTGTTAAGCCCTGGCGACAAATTGCTGATCTCGGTGTGGCAAGAAGACACCTTGCGCCAGGAAACCACCGTACTGCCCGATGGCAGCATCACATTTCCCTTGGCCGGGCGCCTGGACGTCTCCGGCCTTGACGTAACGGCCGCCGCCAAGAAGGTGGCCGCAGGGCTCAAGCCCTATCTGGCCGACCCTAATGTCAGTGTCGTGGTGACCGGCACCGCAGGCAACCTCGTGTATGTGCAGGGCAAGGTGCTCAAGCCTGGGCCTGTGCCAATGACTGGCCCTACTGCCGTGCTGCAAGCCTTGAGCATGTCGGGGGGATTGGACAAGTTCGCCGACGAAAGCGGCATCAAGATTATCCGTACCAACGCTGGTCAGCAAAAAGTGCTGCCGGTGCGTTACAAGGACTTGATGTCCGGGCGTGACATGTCCACCAACTTCCAACTCCAGGCGGGCGATACGCTGATCGTGCCTTGAGCCCGCCTCACTTCATTAAGACCGTACAGTGCCTATCCTTCGAACAACACGTATTGCAACGGCAGTTCTTATGTTGCCGTTTCCCGGCCTGGCCCAGGCCGCGCTCTGGCAGTCTTCGGTGGTAATACCAACCACCGTGGAATACGACAGCAACCCGTTGCTGCTGACCTCTGACGAGAAGGGTGTGATGCGAACACTCATCGAGCCCAACTACAACCTGGTCGGGACTTTCGACCGCGACCAACTGACCTTGGGACTTGGGGTGCACGTGCTGCATTCCTCCGATACCTCGGTACAGTCCAATCGCCAGGACCCAGACCTGAGCCTGGGCTGGCGGCGTGATACCGAAAAAGGCCACTTCGGCCTGCGCGCCCAGTACCTCGAAAGCTCGACCCTGTCGGGTACCGTGCTGGATACCGGTGTGGTGACCACCGATGGCACGCAGAAGATGAGCATGCTATCCGGCGACTGGAGCCACGCACTGAGCGCACGTACCACGTTCGACAACGAAACGCGCTATTCCCATGCAACCTACGACATCGCCAGCCTGACCGGCTATGACGAACTGGCCAATATTTCTACGCTCACCTATGCCTTGAGCGAGCGTACGGACGTGTTCGGCGGGCTGCGCATTCGCCGTTACGAGCCGGATCAGAGCGACACGGCGGTGGCCTCCAACAGCTACACGCCCAGCGTGGGCATGAAGTACCAGATCACTGACAGCCTGACCGGGCGTGCGCACATCGGCGTCAACCAGGTATCGGGTTCGGCAGGCGGAAGACGCGGTGAAGGCGGAGTCCTGCTGGATTACCGCGGCACTCGCACCGATGCCAGCCTGAGCGCCGAGCGCACTACCGTGGCCAGTGCCCAGGGCGGTTTCGCCCAGCTTGACCTGGTGCACGGCATCTGGAGTTACGCGGTGGATGAACTGACGCGCGTGGGGCTGGATGCCCTGTGGCAGGACAGCAAGGGGCAAACCCCGAATACCCTGCAAAGCTACAGTGCCTGGGCGTCACGTGAGTTTTCGCCTTTCTGGGATCTGCGCCTATCTTTGATGTACAAGGAGCGCCGCCAAACCGGCGCGCCGGATGCCGCTGCAACAATCGTCGGCCTGACCTTGACCTATAGGTATCCCGACTTCTGAACTTCAGCCTGGTGACCGCCATGAAGTCCGAATACGAGCTCTCCCTCAAAGATTACATTGCAATCATCAAGGACCGAGCCCTGCTGCTAGGGGTGAGCATCGTAGTGATACTGGCGGCCACCGTGGCGGTGGCGATCAGTGTGCCGCCGGTCTATCAGGCGGTTGGCACCATCCTGGTGGAGTCGCAGCAGATCTCCCCGGAGCTGGTCGGCACCAACAACCCGAGCGTGGCCGACGAGCGTATTGAAGTGATCCGCCAGCGGGTCATGACCCGTGACAACCTGTTGCAGATCATCGGCCAGTACCATTTGTTCGCCGACAGCGCGCGCGCTCTCAGCGAGTCGGACAAGGTCGACCTGATGCGCAACGCCATCGGCGTCAACACCTTGAGCACCTTCGTCAAGGGCCGTGGCGAGACCACCGTGGCGTTCACCGTGTCGTTCGACCACAAGGATCCGCAAATCGCCACCGAGGTGGCCAACCAGCTGGTCACCCTGTTCCTCAACGAAAACATGAAGCAGCGCACCGAGCGCGCCACCGAGACCACTCAATTCCTCACCCAGGAGGCGGACAAGCTCGGCGCGGAGCTTGCGACGCTGGAAAACCAGCTGGCCGACTACAAGCAGGCCAACGCCAACGCATTGCCGGAAAACCAGACCCTGCGCATGAACACCTTGTCGCGTTCAGAGCTGGAGTTCCGCGAAGTCGACCGCGACTACAAGAACGCCCAGGAAGAACTGCGCTACCTGCAATTGGAACTGTCGGCAGCCAATGCCGGCGTCGCCTCGCGCAACGCCGATGGCAACCGCGCAGCCAGTGCCAGCCAGCCTCAGGACCTAGGTAGCCTCAAGGCCGAGTACGCAAGGTTGCTGACCCGCTACACCGACGCGCACCCTGATGTGATCGCGATCCAGCGCAAGATCCAGGCCCTTGAAGCCTCCGGCAGCGCCAGCAGCGGGGCGACCGGGGTCAGCCTGGATGTTGCCCGTGCACAGGCCAAGATCGCTGCTGCCCAAGCCAACATCGCTTCGCTGGCTCAGCAAAAACGCGACCTCTCCAAGAAAATGGAAACCATCGAAGCCGAAATTCTTCAGGCTCCCCAGGTCGAGCGTGGTTTGGTCACGCTGATGCGCGACCACGACAATGCGCGCAAGAAGTACGAGGAAATCCGTGCCAAGGAGATGGGCGCCAAGATCAGCGAAAGTCTCGAACAGGAAAACAAAGCCGATCGCTTCGTGTTGCTGGAGCCGCCACGGGTGCCGGAGAAACCGGTCAAGCCCAACCGCAAGAAGATCGTCGCCCTGGGTCTGGTGCTGGCACCGGCGGGGGGGGGCGCACTGGTAATGCTGCTGGAGATGCTCAACCAGCGCGTACGCGGGGCAGGGGCCTTGGAAAGCGTACTGGGCAAGCGCGTGCTGGTGTCGGTGCCGTTCATCGCCACCCAGGCGGAGCTAGCCAAGCGCAGGCAGTGGCGGGTCGGGCTGATCGTTGCAGGGGTGCTGCTTGTGGCGTTACTGCTGCTGCTCATCCACCTGTTCTACATGCCCTTGGATCTTCTGCTAATAAAAACTATGGCTCGGTTTGAATAGGGAATGCAGTGATGGACAGGATCACGCCGGCGGTTGGCAAGAACGTTCACTCGGTTTCGTCCGGTGCTGCGGACACGCAACAACCTGCACCCGCGCTGGAGCAGCCAGATGGACTGGGCCCTTTCGACTACGTGCAGACCAAGGTGGTGCCGCTGAAGGCCGAGCATCTGGAGCGTCAGCGCATCGTTGCCTATAACAAGAACTCGAACATGAGCTGGGCCTTCGACCTGCTGCGCACCCAGGTGCTACAGGCCATGGAGGAAAACGGCTGGCGTACCCTAGCAATCACCTCACCCACGCCGGAGGCGGGCAAGACGGTGCTGGCGGTCAACCTGGCCATGAGTATCGCCCACCACACCAACAAGACGGCCCTGCTGGTGGATTTCGACCTGCGCAGGCCGCGCGTGGGCAAGGCCCTGGGGCTGCCGATGGACAAGGCGTTGAACGAGTTGATCAGCGGCAAGGCCGGGCTTGAAGAGGTACTGGTCAACCCGGCGTTGCCACGTTTCGTGGTGCTGCCGACCCGTGAACCCATCCCGTTGTCCACCGAGACGCTTTCCTCTGCCAAGGTCAGCCACCTGATCAGCGACCTGCGTGAGCGCTACGAATCGCGCATCTGCATCTTCGACCTGCCGCCGCTGTTGAGTTCGGACGATGCGATCAACGTGCTGCCCAAGTTCGACTGCGTCTTGCTGGTAGTCGCCAACGGTAGCAACAGCAAGAAGGACATCGAGGACTGCCTGTACCATCTGGCGCAGTCGAACTTGTTGGGGGCCGTGTTGAACAAGGCTGAACCCGAGACGCGGTCGTATTATTGACGTCGCAACGGTGGATGCGATGCGTCCGTGTAGGAGCGGCCTCGCCGGGGCGCCGGACCGGCGAGGCCGCTCCTACAACGGGCCGCGCGGCACTCAAGTCCAGGGGTATTTCAATTCCCACTGCCAGGCATGCCCGACGATCTCCTCCAGCTCCGTGTATTGCGGCTCCCAGCCCAGCAGCCGCCTGGCCTTGCGTGCATCAGCCACCAGGCTGGGTGGGTCGCCAGCCCGACGCGGTGCTTCATGCACGGTGATCGGCCTGCCGGTCACCGCACGGGCAGCGTCGATCACCTCTTGTACCGAGAAGCCCAGCCCGTTGCCCAGGTTGAACGCAGCGCTTTCGCCGCCCTTGAGCAGGTAGTCCACGGCCAAGGCATGCGCCGAGGCCAGGTCAGCGACGTGGATGTAGTCGCGGATACAGGTGCCGTCCGGGGTGGCGTAGTCCTTGCCGAACACGGTGATGGCCGCGCGCCGTCCTGAGGCGGCCTGCAGAATCAAGGGAATCAGATGGGTTTCAGGTTCGTGGCACTCGCCCAGTTGGCCATCCGGGTCGGCCCCGGCGGCGTTGAAGTAGCGCAGGCACACCGACTTGAGCCCATAGGCCCGGTCGTAGTCCAACAGCACCTGTTCGACCATGCGCTTGCTGCGCCCATAGGGGTTGATGGGGGCCTTGGGGTGTTCCTCGTCGATGGGGCTGTAGTGGGGGTCGCCGTACACCGCTGCGCTCGATGAGAACACCAGATGCCGAATGCCGGCGCGCACCATCGCGTGCAACAGCGTCAAGGTGGCGGCGACGTTGTTCTGGTAGTAGCGGGCCGGGTCACTGACCGATTCACCGACCTGGATGTACGAAGCGAAATGGAACACCGCATCGAACGCATACTCGGCAAATAGCGCCTCCAGTGCGTGGGCATCGGCGATGTCCAGCTCTGCCCACTGAATGCCCGCGCGGGCCGGCGCGGTGTCGGCCACCACCACCTCATGACCTGCGCCGAGCAGGTACTTGACCATGTGCGACCCGATGTAGCCTGCGCCACCGACGACCAGAAACTTCATCCCGCCCTCCTGGAATCCGTTGCCTGTGCAATCGCCCCTGAACCGCCGGGAAGAAGGCCTGCCTGGCAGGCCTTCAGAGACTCTAGATGGCTATTCGAGGAACAGCCAATTGGCCATCATCGAGCCGTCGAAACGGATCAGGTAGTGCCCCGCTTCGTAGCTGGCCGGCAGCGTCTGCGCCTGCCCATCGGCATTGCGGCTGGACAGTTTCAGGCCCGATGGCGCCTTGATGCGCAGCGTGCCCGTGAAGGGTTCGACGTTGAACGGGATCTTGTCGTCTGCCTTGGGCACCGCGCGCGTGCCCAGCGATACCAGCAGCCGCCGCGACTCGCCCAGGGGCTTGGCGTCAAGGCTTTGTACCGCCACGCTGGCGTAAGGCGTGGTGGATTGCACTTGGACATCGCCCAGGCTGATGGTCTGCCCCCCCAGCCAGCCGGTGGCCACCTGGGTCAGCGGTGTGTCGATGGTGTACAGACCCTGGTGCCAGTTGCGGCGTAGTTCGCCGGTATCGCTGCGGACCTCGCTGGCATCGTTTGGCAGCAATGATTGATCGGGGTCGTTCAGCACCCTGGCATCCGGCGCAATTTGCCCAGGCTTGAGCCAGGGCAACTGAGGCGTCTGCGGCAGGGCGATTTGCAGGCGACCCTGGGTGACGGCGGTGCGTAGCAGGACGGAGTTCGCCGGGGTGATGGGGCGCTCGTAGAGCATTTGCGCGGTGGGTGCAAAGACGATGCGGGTGGATGCCAGGTGCACGTCGCCACGCCGATACAACAGGGCGGCGGCAGGCAGGGTGGCGAGCATGGCCGGGTCGTTGTAGGCGTGCCAGTTGTCTGCCGTGCTCCAGCCGCTGAAGGCCTGCTGGCTGTAGGCGTACTGCATGATCGCCGCCCAGCCTTGGTGGCTTGCGGTCGCAGCCACGTACAGCGGCAGCGAGTGCCGATCAGGGGTCGGGAAGGGCTCGGCATTCCACTCGGTCACGGTCATCGGCCAGCCAACCACCTGGGCGGCTGCCAGCCAGTCCACCAGACCGTCGCTGGTCAATGGGTTGCGCTCAAGTTGGCCGGTGCCGCCGTAGGCGTGCGCATCGATCACGTCGCCGCTGGTCAGCGCGGGCAAGGCGCTCAGGCCATTGCCGCCCCAGGTGCTGGTGGTGGCGATAGGCACCTTGACCCCCAGGGCGCGCAGGTGAGCGATCAGGTCGGCGTCGAAGCGGTGCTCCAGATCGTTGAGAAACAGCTTCGACGGGCCATGCTCCCAAGCGCGCCACGTGCGGTCGGCGGACAGGTCGTGCTGTTGGGCGAACGCCTTGGCCTGGGTCATGTACCAGCTGCTATGGTGCGCAACCCCCTTGTCCGGCAGCAGGGCGTTGCCGTAGTGCTGGGTCAGGTCATTTTCGTTGGTCAGCAAGATCGCGGCCACGCCGGGGTCGTCCTTGTAGGCCAAGCCGGTGTAGCGATTCACATGGCTTAGGTACTGCTCTGCAAAACGCTTCATCGCCTGTTGGATGCTGGGGTTCACGTAGGCGTAGCCTTTCAGGTCGATTGCCCGGTCACCCCTGGCCACCTCATCGAAGGCCTCGATGCGGTCGGCGGCGGTCAGCGGGCGTTGCACGTGCAAGTCGAGCCATACGTAGATCCCTTCGTCCTTCAGGCTCTTGATCCACAGGTCGATCTTGCGCAGCGACTCCTCGTCCAAGCGCTGGGTGTCGCGCAGTGTGCTGATATCGCCAAAGATGTTCGGGCTGACCCAGGGTGAATCGTGATGGTGCAGGCGTACCAGGTTGAAACCCAGCGCCGACAGCCGCTTGGCTTGCTCCTTGATGGCTTCGTCGGGGCTCTTGAACAGTGCGTAGGCCGACAGGTTGGTGCCCCAGAAGCGCGCAGGCGTACCGTCAGCGAATTGCAGTTGTTCGCCCACGGCCTTGACGAAGCCGCGCTTGCCGGCTGGCTTTTGCGCAGCATTGAGAAACGACAGGTCCACCGGCGAGGTGCGCCAGTTCAACTGATCATCCGGCCAGGTACTCGGATCGGCGAGCCCGAAGCGCTCGGTTGGAGTGGGTGCCAGGGCAATGTCACCGCTGATCGTCAAGCTCGCCGTGACCTGTTGGTGGCCCGGCACGATGGTGTTCTGGTAGAAGAACGCGCGCACTTCGCGCGGGTTGCCCTGCTCGAAGTACACCCGGGCCAGCGGCGGCTCGAAGCGCATCTCGATACGCCGCCCCTGGCTGCCCCAGGCCCAGCCACGGTTGTCCGGTAGCAGTGTCGGCGCGCCCATTTCGTCGGTCAGCATGGCCGGGTCGAACTGGAACACCAGCCCGCCGCCTTTGACATTCGACTGGCGGCTGTGGGCCTGAAGATCGAAGGTCCAGGCCAGACTGTGTGCGTCGGCCTTGCCGATGGCGGCCTTGAGATCGAAGTCCAGGTCCGGGTTACGGCCCAGCAGGCTGTAGCGATAGGGGCCTTCTACCCGCATCGCCGATTGGAAACCGGTCCAGCGCCAATCCTGGGCCCAGAAATCGAACTTGGCGAGCATCGCTGGTCCGCCACCGCGGGTGACACTGGGCAGGCCGTTGTTTTCATCGATCTGCACCGCCCATTGCGAAGCGTGGGCCACGGGGGCGAGCAGCAGGGCGAGCAGCAGCCAGGCGCGGCTGGCAAGGCGCGATGCGGGCATGGCAGTTACCTGTGTTGAAGGCTCGGCTGGGGTAGGGGGGAGGCCTCGGCCTGGCGCAGCAGGCGGACGCGTTGGATATAGGCCACCCCCAGCCCGCCAATCGACCAATAGACGATAGGGATCACGGTGATGCTGCTAACCGTGAAGATGATCACCAGGATCCCCAGCAACGTGGCCAGCAGCGCTCGGCCCAGCACGCGCTCGGGGTGGTCCTTGTCGGGGAAGGCTCGCAAGCCCTTGTGCAGGCCCGCCAGCACGCTGAGGAAAAACGCGACGAACAACGCCAGGCCCACCAGACCGACGCGCAGTGCCAGGCTGATATAAGTGTTGACGATGTCGATGATACCGTCGCCCTGGATCATCGACTGCATCTCCGGGGTACTGCGAAAATCGAACGAGCCGAACAGCGGGTTGCGTTGAATCACGATCCACGAATTGTCGATCAGCCGTTCGCGGTAGGTGATGTTCTCGGTTTCGATGGTGCCGATGAAGGGCAGCAGGTTCAGCACCTTGTCGCCACCGGGGACCACCGCCAGCAGCGGAATCGTCAGCACGCCGGCCAGGGCCAGCAGGGTCAGGCGTTTCAGCGCCTGGCGACCGGTGGCGATGAAGGCCACGATGATCACCCCGGTGCCGATCCACGGGCCTCGCGACAGCGGGGCGAAGAGCCCGGCGCCCAGTAGTAGCGCGCCCAACAGCCGTTGCAGGCGGCTGCGCACCAGGCCTTGCAGGAATAGATACAGGCCGATCGCCACGCTGATTACGAAGCCCAGGGCGATGGCTTGCCCGGTGGTCGCGCTGGCCCGCAGCGAGCCGCCGCGCGACAGGTAGCCGGTCATGCTCCATTGCACGCCCATGGCGTCCATCAGTGCGTTGTACAGCAACCAGTGACGTACATACTCCACCGCCGCGATGATCGACAGCACGAAGGCGGCGAGCACGAAAGCCAGCATTGCGTCCTTGAAGTCGCTCAGCTCGCGCACGCCCCGGCTGGCAACGTAGTAGGGCAGGAAGACATCGACATATAGGTAGAACGCCTGGCGCAGGGTGTCGGTGAGCGTGGTTTCACGCAAGTACAGTGCGCTCATCAGCGCGATGCCCGCGAACAGCAGGCGGTCTGGCCAGGTACGCCCGAAGCGCAGGGTGTCGGGGCGCCGGCTCAGGGCTAGCGAGGCGGGCAGCAGCACGCACAAGGCCAGCAGGCGGATATGGTTGAGATCGAGCAAGTAGTTGATCACGCCAAAGCCTGGAATCTGCACCGAGGCCGGCGGGATGACGAACAGCAACATGAAAAACAGCGCGGTGGGATTGCGCTCGCGCTTGCCCGCCAGCATCAGCAGCACTGCGCCTGCGGCCACGTACACCCAGTAGCTGAACGAGAAGAACGCCAGCAGGGTCATGGCGAACCACAGGTTTCGCCTGCGCTTGAAATCCTGCTCGGGCACCAGGTCGCTGGCGGCCTGGCGTGCCAGCACGAACACCACGCAGGCCAGCAACAAAATGACGATCAATGCGCGTAGATGTTCTGGCATGGGCGGCAGGCACCTGTCCTGTGGTGGAAGAGCTAGCATCATGGCTGATTGAAACTATAGTGACCTTTAGCCATTTCAGTCAGGGATATGCCCATGCCGTCGATTGATGTGTCAGCAGCAGGCAGCCTGCGTCGGCGCGCGATATGGGCGGGGGCATGGAATATCGGGGCGCTGGTGGCCTCCCAGGTGATGCGTCTGGGCGGCAACTTGCTGGTGGCGCGGCTACTGGTGCCCGAGATGTTCGGCATGATGGTCATCGCCACCACCGTGTCGGTGCTGCTGCACCTGCTTTCGGATGTGGGTTTGCGCCAGAACATCATCCAGAGCCCGCGCGGCGAGGATCCGCTGTTTCTCAATACCGCCTGGACCGTGCAGATACTGCGCGGCTTCAGCTTGTTCGGCCTCACCCTGCTGCTGGCCCTGGCCGCCTGGCTGGCGCAGGTGGCCCAGATGTGGCCTGCCCATTCCACCTACGCAGACCCGCAACTGCCTGAAGTGCTGGCGGTGTCGGGTATTTCGGCGATTATCTATGGCCTGCAGTCGACCAAGATGGACATTGCCGTGCGCACCCTGCAGCAAAAGCGCGTGGTCCTGATCGACCTGGCCTCGCAGCTTGTCGGGCTAATCGTGATGCTGGTGCTGGCCTGGCTGACCCGCTCGGTCTGGTCACTGGTGGTCGCAGGCCTTGCGGGTGCGTTGACCAGTACGCTGCTCGGGCATCTGGCGATGGACGGTCCGGCCAATCGCCTGCAATGGGACCGCAGCGCCCTGGACGAGCTGGTTAAGTTCGGCCGTTGGATCTTGCTGTCGTCGATGGTCGGTGTACTGGCCATGTACGGCGACCGCATGTGGTTCGGCGGGAGCATGAGCGAGACCGAGCTGGGCGTTTATTCCATCGCGGTGTTGATCCTGGGGTCGATCCAGACGGGTTTGCTGAAGGTCGTCGGCGCCGTGGCGTTGCCGTCGTTCAGCGAGGCGGCGCGCGAAGGTGACACGCAACGCCTCAAGCATCTCTACCAGCGCCTTCGCCTGATGGTCGATCTGGTGCTGTTGTTCGTGTGCGGCGGCTTCCTGACCGCGAGCCCGTTGCTGATCAGTTGGATGTACGACGAGCGCTATGCCGGGGCAGGCACTATGCTGGCCATTCTGTCGCTGTCGTTCTTCACCCTGCGTTACAGCCTGGCGCATCAGGTCTGGCTGGCCTTAGGGCTGACCAAGTACCAGGCCATGGACAACATCATCCGGCTGGTCGCCTTGTGGGGCGGCCTGCCGCTGTTGCTGGCCTTGGGCGGCACGCAACTGGCGATCTGGGGGGTGGCGCTGCATACCTTCCCGACGTTGGTGCTGATTGTGTACGTCAACTGCAAGCTGGGCATGTTCAACCTCAAACGTGAACTGATCGTGCTGCCGATGCTGGGCGTCGGGGCGCTTTGCGGGGTCCTGCTGACAGACTTCTTCAACTGGCTCTGATGGGGTGGTAACGGGGGTACGGTCGGCGCGGTACAGCGCCGCCGCGAGACAATAATGGACTTGGGGCTTGCAATCATGGGGAAGTGGCAGTTCTGTTCCGGGGTGTCGGGCCGTAGGCTATTCATGCGCAATTGTGTGCTGTTGGGCGCCGCTGCCGTGGCGTTCGGCGCAATCCCCCAGGCGGTCGCCGTGCCGGCTGCACGCAAGAACGCTGACAAAGGCGGGTTCGTCGTGATCAACGGCTGGGTCTTGCCTGCGCATTACTTTCGGGATGCTCAGCCATGATCAAGGATTATCAGACGCACAAGGCCCTGGGTGGCCCCTACGATGTCTGCATCCTCGGCGCCGGCCCTGCGGGCATCACCCTGGCGCTGCGCCTGGCGGGCGCCGGTTGGCGGGTGCTGTTGGCCGAAGGCGGTGGGCATGACTATGCCGAGCGCTCCCAGGACCTTTACCACTGCGCCTCCAGTGGCCTTGAGATGTACCCAGGCGAAACGCGCCTGCGCTTTCTGGGGGGCACTTCCAATCACTGGGCTGGACGCTGTCGGCCCTTCGATCCTTCGGATTTCGCCGCAGGGCCGCCGGTCGGCTTGCCCGGTTGGCCGATCGCCTATGCTGAGATCGAACGCTACCTGCCCGAGGCCATGGCCATCGTCGACCTGCCCGAAGGCGCCCCGTTCAAAGCGGTGAATGCGGACCTTGGCGGCGACGATTTCGAGGCCGATCGCTTCCTGCTCAGCCCGCCGACGCGCTTTGCAAAGAAGTACGCCGAAGCCCTGGAGCATACGCCAGGGCTTGACGTCTTCCTCAACTGCAATTGCGTGGACCTGGAGTTCGACCTCAGCGCCGGGCGTCTGTCGGCGGTGGTCGTGTCCGACTACGACCAACACCGCGAGCGCGTCCAGGCCCGGCATTTCATCCTCGCCATGGGCGCGCTGGAGAACGCCCGGCAACTGCTCAACAGCCAATCGTTGCAGGCTGCCGGCGTGGTGCGTCACGACGGCATGGTCGGACGCTGCTTCATGGATCATATGAACGTCGACATGGGCACGTTCATCCTCAAGAGCGGCCTGCCCACCGACCAGCGCCAGTACTACACCACTGACACCTTTGTCGCCCAATACCAGGCTGGCAAGGGCAATGTCGCCGCGTCGGTGCTGGCCGATATCCAGACCTACGGGCGCACGGCCGAGGTCAAGCGCTTCCTGGAGAACCTCGCCTGCGACACCGGCTTGGCCAGCAAGGTGAATTTCATCGCCAGTTTCAGCTGCCCCGGCGACGGCGTGCTGGGCACCATGATCGAACAGTTTCCGAACGTGAACAGCCGCCTCACGCTGCTTGACGAGAAGGACGCGCTGGGCGTGGCCAAGGCCAATATTCACTGGGCACTGGCCGATGCCGACCGTCACACCATTAAGTGCATTGGCGCCGAACTGGCTAAGCAGTTCGCCGAGGCGGATCTGGGTTTCGTCAAACTCAACGAATTCGTCTACGACACCTCGTTGCCTTTGAATATCCAGCCACATGCCCACCACATGGGCACCACCCGCATGGCGATGTCGCCGGAGCATGGTGTGGTGGACAGCGACTGCAAGGTGTTCGGCACGCCCAACTTATTCGTCGCCGGCAGCGGTATCTTCGCCACCGGCGGCGCGGCCAACCCGACCATGCCGCTGCTGCAGTTCGCGCTGCGCCTGGCCGACCACCTCAACCAACAGATGAAGGGCACGACCGCCTGAACAGGCATGCAGCAACCAGGGATTGAGAGCGATGCGGTCATCCTCGTGCGTAGCCGACCAAACTCGCCTCAGGGACCGTTCATGACCGCATCACGTGCGAGGCAAGCCGTATGTTTGGATGGATACGCAAGGCGCTGACGCATTATGCCCACAGTACCGGGCATGGCCGCTCGGCCTACAAGCGATTCTGCAACCCCACGCCCTATGCCTGGGGGCAATACCTGACGCGCTGGGGCTCGTTCTATTCAGTGGGGGAAAACCTGCACATGAATACCGGCTGCAATGTGACCGACCCACCGCTGACCCGCATCGGCAACAACGTGGGGTTGTCCGATTGCACGTTGATCGGCCACGACGGGGTGGTCGCGCTGATCGAGTTGGCCTACGGCAAGCACCTGGATTCGGTGGGCTACATCGATATTCGCGACAACTCGTTCATCGGCCACGGCGCGATCATCATGCCGCGCATCACGATCGGGCCCAACGCGGTGGTGGCTGCCGGTGCGGTGGTGACCAAGGATGTGCCGCCCAACAGCGTGGTGGGCGGGAACCCGGCCAAGGTGATTTGCAGCTTCGACGCACTGGTCGCGCATATCGAGGCACGCCACGCCACCTACCCGTGGGCCGAGTTGCTCAACCAGCGCACCGGATCATTCGACCCGGCGCTGGAGCCGCTGTTGGCCAAGCAGCGCCAGGCGTATTTCTTTGGGGAACCTCGTGATGACTGACAAGCCGATGGACGTCATGGTGGTCAACTTCAACACCGCCGGGTTGCTGCAACCGATGTTCGACGCCCTGCGCCGGGCTGGCAGCGAGACCTTGGCCAGCTACCTGGTGGTCGACAATGCCTCGGCCGACGATTCGCTGGCGCGCATGGCCGAAGTCTGCCCGGATGCGCTATTGCTGAGCAACACGCGCAATGTCGGTTTTGGCCGCGCCAATAACCAGCTTCTGGCGCACCTGCGTGGGCGCTACGCACTGCTGCTCAACACAGACGCCTTCGTTGCTCCAGACAGCCTGGCCAAGACCCTCGACTACATGGATGCCCATCCCGATTGCGGTGTGCTGGGGGTGCGACTGGTGGGGCGCGACGGCACATTGCAGCCGTCCTGCCGCTATTTTCCGACGCCGCTGAATGTGTTCGTCAGCCGGACCGGACTCGGACGTTTCTTTCCGGGCCTGAAGATGGTCGATGAGATGGACTGGGACCACGCCTCGGTGCGCGAATGCGACTGGCTGCCGGGCTGCTTTTATCTGGTACGCCGCGAGGTGCTCGACCAGGTCGGCCTTTTCGACCCGCGTTTCTTCCTTTATTACGAGGAGGTCGATCACTGTAAACGGGTCAAGGCCGCTGGCTGGAAAGTGGTGTTCTACCCCCACACCACGGTGGTGCACATCGGTGGGGAAAGCTCCAAGTCGGTGGCGGCACTGGAGGCGGCCAGCCGGCAGATCTCGGCCTACCAGATCGAGAGCGAGTTGCTGTACATGCGCAAGCACCACGGTGTTTCGGGGTTGGCCCTGCATATGCTGCTGGTGTGCGTGGGCGATGCCGTGCTGGCACTCAAGGCATTGCTCAAGCGCCGAGGCTGGCCAGCCATCCACGCCTGCTGGCGGCACGCCAAGGCCACCTGGGGGCTGTTGCTGGCCACCCGTTTTGCCACCCAACCCACTCGTTAGGTGAAGCCATGTTCGAAAACGTTCGCGCCGATTTGCGTGCCCACGGGGGCGATTGGGGCGCCCAGGGCTTTTGGGTCTTGCTGGTCTATCGCTTCGGCCGCTGGCGTTACGGCGTGCGTCCGGCGCCGCTGCGCAAGCTGTGCTCGCTGATCTACAAGGTGCTGTTCAAGTGCGTGCAGATCCTCACCGGGGTGGAACTGCCGTGCGAGGTCGAAATTGGCCGTAACTTCATCATTGACCACTTCGGCGGCATCGTGGTCAGCGGCTACGCCCGCTTCGGCGACGACTGCCGCATCCGCAATGGCGTGGTGGTGGGCCTGAAAAACGTCGATGAACCATGTGCACCGGTGTTTGGCAACAATGTCGATATCGGTACCGGGGCCAAGGTACTGGGCAATATCCGCATCGGCGACAACGTGGTAATCGGTGCCAACGCGGTGGTGCTGGTGGATGTGCCGGACAACTCCCTGGCCATCGGCGTGCCGGCCACCATCAAGGCCCGTGCACCCCGCGAAGCGGTGATGTAGCGATGAATACCACCGGGATTGGGGCCGTGGTCATCGGGCGTAACGAAGGCGAGCGTCTGGCTCGCTGCCTGGCGTCGTTGGTCAAGGCGGTCGAGCAGGTGGTGTATGTCGATTCTGGCTCCAGCGACGGTTCGGTGCAGCGCGCCGAAGCCCTGGGTGTCGAGGTCCTGGCACTGGACATGCGCACGCCGTTCACCGCCGCCCGCGCCCGTAACGAAGGTTTCGCCCGGTTGCAGTCGCTGCTGCCTAGCGTGCAACTGGTGCAGTTCGTCGATGGTGACTGCGAGGTGGTGCCGGGTTGGCTGGCATATGCCGCCGCGTTCCTGCACGCCCGCCCCGAGGTGGCGGTGGCCTGCGGTCGACGCCGCGAGCGCTTTGCGCAGCAGTCGGTGTACAACCTGCTGTGCGACCTGGAATGGGACACCCCCACGGGCGAGGCGCGCGCCTGTGGCGGCGATGCGTTGATGCGTGTGTCGGCGTTCGCCGCGGTGGGCGGCTACCGCCCCGGATTGATCGCCGGCGAAGAGCCCGAGCTGTGTGTACGCCTGCGCGCGGCGGGCTGGAAAATCTGGCGCCTGGACCATGAAATGACCCTGCACGATGCCGCCATGACCCGTTTTGGCCAATGGTGGCGGCGTAGCCTGCGCGCCGGCTACGCCTATGCGCAGGGGGCTTTTCTGCATGGTGCGCCGCCTGAACGGCATTGGTTGCGCGAGTCGCGTCGGGCCTGGATGTGGGGCTTGGGGCTGCCGCTGCTGATCGCCCTGGCGTGCCTGCTGGTGGGGGGCTGGGGGTTGTCGTTGGCGGTGCTGTATCCGTTGCAAGTGCTGCGCCTGGCGCGCAAGGGGGCGCGTTCTCGGCGGGAGAACTGGGTGCAGGCGCTGTTCCTGGTGCTGGGCAAGTTTCCCGAGATGCTCGGGCAGCTCAGGTTCACCTGGCACCGGCTGGGCGCAGGCCAAGCCGCGCTGATTGAATACAAGTGAGAGGCCTATGTGGGTTAAAACCATCGTCAACAGCGTCCTGACCCTGCACCCCGGATACTCGGTGCGCGCGCTCAAGGACAGACTCAAGCTGGCCCTGAACATCCAGCGCCAATGGCCGCTGCTCAAGCCGTTTTTGCAGCGCATGCACGCAGCACTGGGCCAGGCACGTTTCGAACGGCTGGGGGTGGACTGCGTGGGCGTGGTGCACTGGCCGTATATCAGCAAGTCCTGGGATGCCGCCGAGCGTCTGGAGGCGGTGGCTTCGCACTACGAAGTGGTGGTCCACCAGCAGCCTCTGCTGCTGTTGCTGGGGCGTGACGAGCGCCTGCTGGTGTGCGACCTGTCGCAGTATTGCGCCGGATGCAGCGTGGTGCTGGACCGGGCGATCTGGTTCAAGCGCGAGGGGGAACTGGTACTCAACCTCTTCATGGGCGAGCTGCGCGTGGCCTCGCTGGCCTTCACCTTGCGCCGCACCCAGGAAGGCCTGTGCCTGTTCGTGGGGGCAGTGCAGGGCATTCACAAAGGCATCGACAGCGAGACGTCGCTGAACATCTACCGCGAGCTGACCAAGGATTTCGAAGGGTTGCGCCCGCGCAGCCTGCTGCTCGAAGTGCTCAAGTGCCTGGCCCGCAGCCTCGGGGTCGAGCACCTGTATGTGGTCAGCGACGCCTATCGTCATCACCGGCACGCCTATTTCGGCCAGGAAAAAGCCCTGGACCTTGCGGCCAACTACGATGTCATCTGGCTCGAAAACGGCGCCACGCCTGCGCAACGCGAGGGCTTTTTCAGCTTGCCGTTGGCCGCAGCGCAACGCGCGGCGCAAGACATCACGCCGAAGAAACGTGCCATGTATCGCCGCCGTCAGGCGCTGCTGGATGAGGTATTCGCGCGCTTGCAAACGACGCTGGCAGCGCCGACCGCGCGGGCTGCCAAGGCCGATTGTGCTGCCGAGGGTACGGCGCCAGCGCTGCAAGGCGGCGAATGACGGGCAAGCGGCATCATCCATTCAAGGAACAAGGATCGAGGCTTATGCGCATTGCCTATTTCGTCAATCAGTACCCCAAGGTCAGCCACAGTTTCATCCGTCGCGAAATCCTCGCGCTGGAGCGTCAGGGCCTGGAGGTTCAGCGCTTTGCCCTGCGCGGCTGGGACGCCGCGCTGCAAGACCCTGAGGATCTGGCCGAGCGTGAACGGACCCGCTACGTGCTGCAGGACGGCCTCAAGGGCTTGCTGCGACCGGCGTTGAAGGCCTTGCGCGCGGCGCCCCGGCATTTTGCCCAGGCTGTGTGCCTGGCCTTGCGCATGGGCTGGCGCGCCGACCGGCCATGGCCGTACCACGTGGTCTACCTGCTTGAGGCCTGCCGCTTGCTGGAATGGCTAAAGGCCGCTGGCAGCACGCATGTGCACGCGCATTTCGGCACCAACTCGGCCGAAGTGGTGATGCTGGCCGCAGCCCTTGGCGGGCCTGCCTACAGCTTTACCGTGCATGGCCCGGAGGAGTTCGACAAACCGCAATTTCTGCACCTGGGCGAGAAAGTGCAGCGCGCAGCGTTCGTCGTCGCGGTCAGTGACTTCGGCCGCAGTCAGCTGTACCGCTGGGTGGCCCATGCGCACTGGGCCAAGGTCAAGGTGGTGCATTGCGGCCTGGAGCGCGCCTTCCACGCGGTAACCCCAGTGCCCGTGCCCGAGGTGCGGCGCCTGGTGTGTGTCGGGCGCTTGTGCGAACAGAAGGGCCAGTTGTTGCTGGTCGAAGCTGCGCATCAACTGGCTCGACAAGGGCATCGCTTCGAACTGGTGCTGGCCGGCGATGGTGAGCTGCGCAAGCCGATCGAAGCGCTGGTCGCCCGCTATGGGCTGCAAGGTCAGGTGCGCATTACCGGCTGGATCAGCGGCGTGCAAGTGCGCGAGGAGTTGCTCGCCGCCCGCGCGCTGGTGTTGCCCAGCTTCGCCGAAGGGTTGCCGGTGGTGATCATGGAGGCCATGGCCCTGCGCCGGCCTGTGCTGACCACTTATGTGGCCGGTATTCCAGAGCTGGTACGCGCGGGTGAGAACGGCTGGCTGTTCCCGGCAGGCTCGGTGCAGGCGCTGGTCGAGGCCATCAGTGATTGCCTGACGCAACCGGTCGATGCCTTGCAACGACTGGGCGAGGCGGCGTACCAGCGGGTGCTACAACGCCACGACATCGACCACGAAGCGGCCAAGCTGGCCGCCCATTTCAGGGCATCCCCATGATCGATCTGCTGGCGTGGCTGTTCGCGGCACTGGCGCTGCTGGTGCTGTATCCGGTGCTGGTGTTGTTGCTTCAGGTGCTGCTGGCCTGCCTGCCGAGCCGACCAACGCCTGTGGCCGCAGGTCCGCGCGGGCCGGTGGCGGTGTTGGTGCCGGCGCATGATGAGGCGGCGGTCATCCGCACGACCCTGGCCAGCATCACCCCGCAGTTGCGCGAGGGCGACCGCCTGCTGGTGGTCGCCGACAATTGTGCCGACGACACCGCCGCGCTGGCGCGAGCTTTTGGCGCCGAGGTGGTGGAGCGGAACGACACTCAGCACCGTGGCAAAGGCTATGCATTGGATCATGGCGTGCGCTACCTAGCCGCCGATGCGCCGCAGGTGCTGGTGATCATCGACGCGGACTGCCAGGTGGGCGAGGGGGCCATCGAGCGCCTGGCGCGCTGCTGCCTGGCCAGCGCGCGGCCAGTGCAGGCTCTGTACCTGATGCACGCGCCGCCAGGCGCTGGGTTGCGGGTGTTGGTGGCTGAGTTCGCCTGGCGTGTGAAAAACCTAGTACGCCCACGCGGCTGGGCGCGGTTGGGCTTGCCATGCCAGTTGATGGGAGCGGGCATGGCGTTTCTCTGGCAAGACCTGGCGAAAGTGGAGTTGGCCAGCGGCCACTTGGTAGAAGATCTCAAGCTGGGCCTGGACTTTTGCCGTCACGCCAAGCCCCCGCTGTTCTGCCCTGAGGCGCGGGTCAGCAGCCAGTTCCCGAGCAGCGACGAGGGCCTGACCAGCCAACGCACGCGTTGGGAGCATGGCCACCTCGGTGTGGTACTGGCCGATGCGCCACGCTTGCTGCTCGGGGCCTTGGTGCGAGGCAACGGGCGACTGCTGGCCATGGCCATCGACCTGATGGTGCCGCCCCTGGCCTTGCTGGCCCTGGTGCAGTTTGGGGTGCTGCTGCTGTGCTGGTTGGCCGGCTTGATCTTCGGGGTATGGGGTCCGGCCTGGCTGGCCGCGGCCGCACTGGCGTTGCTGGTAGTGGCGGTGGTGGTGGCCTGGGCGCGTTTTGCCCGCGAGCAGATCGCCTTTTCGGTGTTGCTGTACGCGCCGTTCTACGCGGCGAAAAAGATTCCCCTGTACGTGAGCTTCCTGGTACGTCGCCAGGTCGAGTGGGTGCGTTCCAAACGGGATGACCAGCCATGAACGATCACACCTGGCAGGCCCGTTGGACTTCTGTCCTCGACAGCCTGTATCTGATTCGCGACTCGGCGCACGGGCAGCAGGTGCTGGATACCCTGACCCAGCCTAAGGCGCCGACCGTGCTGGGGTTCGTCAATGCCCATGCCCTCAACCTGGTGGCGGGGAGTGCCGACTACGCGGTTTCGCTGGCCGCCGCCGATTGGTTGCTGCGTGACGGTTCGGGCATGGCCATCTTGCTGCGCAGGCTCGGCCGCGAACCTGGCCTGAATATGAATGGCACCGACCTGATCCCGCGTTTGCTGGGCGCTTACACAGGGCGGCGTGTGGCGTTCTGGGGCACCTGCGAGCCGTACTTGAGTCAGGCGGTGGCCCACTGTCGGGCGCGCTACGGGGTTGAGGTGGTGTCGGTGCACGACGGTTTCGCCGACACCGCCACTTACCTGGAAATGGCCAGGCGCCTACAGCCGGAACTGATCGTGCTGGGTATGGGCATGCCCAAGCAGGAGGCGGTGGCCGCGCAGTTGGCCGCCAACGGTGCGCCGTGCCTGATCGTGTGTGGTGGGGCGATCCTGGATTTTCTCGGTGGCAGGGTCAGCCGCGCGCCGCGCTGGTTGCGCCGGCTGGGTGGCGAATGGCTGTATCGGCTATTCAAAGAGCCGCGACGGCTGTTCATGCGCTATGTGGTGGGCAATCCGCTGTTCTTGCTGCGCGCACTGTTTTACCCGCGTTACAGACCACGCTGAAGGCGGGCTGCTGCTACAGTGATATCAACCGTCATGACACCCTGGAAATCCGCCGACAAGGCGCACTGCCGTGCACGTCGCCGGTGCGGTGATGCTTTGCTTGGCGCCAGGCGCTTGACGACGCTCACTTCGATGAGGCTTGACCATGGTGTTCGAACCCCGCAGCAGCCGCTCTTTGCTCCAGCGCCGAAGCAGTGTCAGCAACGCCATCCAGGCAGGCCTTGACGGCATCGCGGTGACTGGCGTGGCGTGGTACCTAATCTACGAACAGATCGGTTACCTGACCTCCGACTACGTGATCATGCTGTTGCTGCTGATTGGCGCACTGGCGGTGATCTACGACCACTACGCGATCTACCGCACCAACGTCGGTCTGACGGTCAAGGCGTTCCGCCTGTTCAAGGCGTGGTCGGCGACGTTCTGCTTCCTGGTGGTGATGGCGTTCCTGACCAAGCAGAGCGAAACCTATTCGCGGTTGTTGATGGCCGAGTTGTTCGTGATCGGTTATTTCGTGCAGTTGTTCCTGCACATTGCTGTACGCGAGGTGCAGAAGCGTTTCATGGCTCATGCCTACCGCATGGAGAACGCGCTGATCATCGGCGCCGGGGACTTGGCCAGTTTTCTGTACCAGAAGATCAGCAACAACCCGTGGCTGGGAGAGCGGGTGGTGGGGTGTGTGTTGCTCGATCCTGCCGGGCAGGGGGCGATCAGCACGGAGGAAACCCGGCAGCCCTTGCCGGTACTGGGCAAGATCGAGGACCTCGAAGCGATCGTCACCCAGCATGCCATCCGTACGGTGTACCTGGTGACGCCTCTGGCAGGCTCCGAGGTCATCAACGATGTCTACTTGAAGCTGCTGGAAAAGTGCATCGCGGTGAACTGGGTGCCGGATATCTTTTCCTTGCGCCTGATCAACCATAGCGTGCGCGAGATTGCCGGTATTCCGGTGCTGACCTTGTCCGAGACGCCGCTGACCGGCATGAGCCTGTTCCTCAAGAACCTCGAAGACCGCGTGTTGGCCGCGCTGATCTTGCTGTGCATCTCGCCGCTGCTACTGGTGCTGGCGGTCGTGATCAAGCTCGACAGCCCAGGGCCTGTGTTCTTTCGCCAGGAGCGCATGGGCTGGACAGGGGAGTCGTTTCGGATCTGGAAGTTCAGGAGCATGAAGGTGCATCAGCCCGAGGACGGGGTGATTCACCAGGCGCAGAAGAACGATCCGCGCCTGACCCGGATCGGCGCGTTCATTCGGCGTACCAGCCTGGATGAACTGCCGCAACTGTTCAACGTGCTCACTGGCGAGATGTCGTTGGTCGGGCCACGGCCACATGCGTTGCAGCACGATACGCAGTATTCGCAGGATATCTTCGACTACTTCGCCCGGCATAACATCAAGCCTGGGATGACGGGGTTGGCGCAGGTCCGCGGGTTCAGGGGCGAGACCAAGGACATTGCACAGATGATCCAGCGGGTGAACTCGGATATCGAGTACATCAACAATTGGTCGCTTTGGCTGGATTTCGTGATTCTGGTGCGCACGCTGAATGCGTTTACGGGGAAGCAGGCGTATTGAACGTGGACCTTGCCTGTGCGACGCAGGGGGCCGCAAGCGGCCCCCAAGCGTTGCTCAAGCCGTACGGAACCGGCTCACCAAGTTCTGCTGATGCTCCGCCAGGCGCGCCAGTTCCTGGCTGGTCACCGCCGTCTGCTGTGCGCCGGCGCTTACCTGAATCACCAGGTCGTTGATCTCGTTGACGTTGCGGTTGATGTCTTCGGACACCGAGCTTTGTTCCTCGGCCGCCGAAGCTATCTGGATGTTGCGGTCACTGATGCGCGCTACGCCTTCGGTAATCGACGCCAACAGCTCGCCGGCGCGGCCAACGCGGCTAGCGCCTGACTGCGCCTTGCCCAGTGTTTCGAGCATCGAGCTGCTGGCCCTGTCGGAGCCGGCCTGCAGGTTGCTGATCATCTGCTGGATATTGCCGGTCGACTCTTGGGTGCGCTGTGCCAGCGTGCGCACCTCTGAGGCCACCACCGCAAAACCACGGCCATGATCACCGGCACGGGCCGCTTCGATGGCCGCGTTCAACGCCAGCAGGTTGGTTTGATCGGCAATCCCGCGTATGACATCGAGCACCGAGGAAATCGCATCACTTTCCTGCTTGAGGTCATCGATGATGGCTGCGGTCTGCTCGGCCTGGCTCGACAGTTCACGAATCAAGTCGATGGTGCCGTCGACCTCGATACGGCCCTGGGTCGTGCTGGCGTGGATCTGCTGGGACAGGCTGGCGGCATCGGTGGTGCTCTGCGCCACCTCACGCACAGTGGCGCTCATTTGGTTGATGGCGGTGGCCACCAGCTCGGTGCTCTGGCGCTGCTGCTCGACGCTGCGACTGGTTTGCAGGGTCACTGCCGAGGATTCTTCGGCGGCTGTGGCAACCTGTGCGGTAGCGTTGCCGATCTCCTGGACGATGTCGGTCAGCTCGTTGGCCATGCGGTTGAGGTTTTCAGCGATCTGGCCGAACTCATCCTTGCTGCGGTAACCCGTGCGTGCGGTCAGGTCGCGGCGCGCCAGGCCGTCGAGGGCGGCATTGATGTCTTTGACCGCCATGCCGATGCTGCCGATGATCAGCCATGACAGCAGCGCGACCATCGCCAGGGCCAGCAAGGCGCCAGCGATGGTCAGCCACAGCGCCTGACTGGCTTCGCCACGGGCATCCTTGGCCAGGCGAGCGACGCTTTGTGCCAGCGCCTGTTCAACCTCGCCCATTTGATCAATGCGCTGGGTCGCGATTTCGAACCAGGCCTCAGGCTTGACCCCCAGTGCCTCGCCCAGCGGCCGTTCGAAGCCCAGGCGTTGGAGCTTGCCGACTTCTATCGCTGCCGGAGTCTGCTGGCTTTGCTGGTACTGGCTGAGCACCGCTGCGGGGGCCTTGCGCTGGAAGCTTTCGGCGTACGCGGTGAACTCGCCAAGGTTACGGCTAAAGCGCGACAACAGCGCAGCATCGAAGTGACCCTGGTTGAACGCAAGGCCGAGAAGCACGCGCTCGCGACCTGCGCGCTCTTTGAGTTCGATGAACTGGTTCAACGCGTTGAGGGCGTGCACGACCCCGGTGTTGCTGACGCGGTTTTCCAGGGAATGGGTGTAGCCGACCAGGGTCTTGATAATCTCGGTGTAGCGCGCGCCCGAGGCGGTGCTGTCGATGGCCAGTTTGTCGACCTGCTCACGCAGCGTTGCGAGGGTTTCGAGAGTGTTGTGCACGTTGGCGATGTCGGCGTCGTCAGCGGTTGGCAGGCGTCGCACCACGTCGATGGCTACGTCGCTTTCGCTGCGCATTTGCGCCAGACGATTGCCCATCGTCGCACCTCGGCTGCCGATGAACACACCGCTGGCACCGCGTTCGCGTTGCAGCAGCGTAATGAGCTGGCTCAACGACTGGGCGTTGCTGCTGGTGACGACAGTGTCCTGCATGTCGCGCAGCGTGCGGTAATTATCGCCAATATAGACCGCGGTCAGCGCTAGAAAACCCAGGAGTGGAAACAGGAGAATCAACAGCAATTTCAGGCGAAGCGGCGCATTGGTCAGCATCCTTCTGGCCTCGTAGGAAGTGGAAATGGAGGAGGGCGCCGCTGTCACGAAGGCATAATGGCGCATGGCTATTATTGTATGGTCGTTCAATTTAAAACCAAAAGCCGGCTGAATGTTTTGTTACATATCAATACTTTTGGTAACCGAGTCTCGTAGCTACTTGTTGCACACGGCTGCTGGTAGCCTGGCTCGCAGCCTTGCCGCGAGGGTTGTCAGGAGGCTGGCTGCTATCGCCGAGTCGCCCGAGAACCAAAAAAAAGCCCCGATAACCAAAGGCTATCGGGGCAAACGGTTGGGGGAGGTTCCAACCAAAGGAGCTTTCAATTCAAACCAAGCGCATCAGCGCAAACTGGCGACCTCAGCAGGCTGCCAGCCCCCGCCAAGGGCCTTGTAGATTGCAACGATCCCGCTATAAAGCTCGACTTCGCCTTGGGCCTGGGCATCCTCGGCGCTCAAGCGCTCGCGCTCGGCATCGAGCAACACCAGATAGTCCACGGTTCCCTCGCGATAGCGGATCGACGCCAGTTCTGCTGCCTTGCGACTAGCCTCGCTTTGACGCATCAACGCCAGCAGCCGCTGCTGCCGCTTGCCATAGTCGCTGAACGCATTCGAGGATTCCTCCAGCGCCAGCAGCACATGCTGCTCATAGCTGGCCAGTGCCCCTTCGGCATCGGCCTTGGCCCCACGCAGGCGAGCCCGCACACTGCCCAGGTCGAACGCCGCCCAGGTGATGCTAGGCCCCAGCGCCCAGGCATTGGCTGCCGATGAGCCGATCTGTGAGCCACGTGCGGCGGTAAAACCGAGGAACCCACTCAGGCTGACCCGTGGGAACAAATCGGCCGTGGCCACACCCACGTTCGCCGTCGCTGCTGCCAACTGGCGTTCGGCGCTGCGGATGTCCGGGCGGCGGCGCAGCAGCTCGCCAGGGTCGCCCACCGGCAACGACTTCGCGATTGCCGGCAGGGCCTTGGGCGACAAGTCCACGCTCAGCGCATCCGGGCGCTCACCGAGCAAGGTGGCGATGCGGTTCTTCGCGCGCACCTGTTCGGCTTGCAACTGCGGCACGGTCGCCTCGACACCCGCCAGGCGGGCGTCGGCGCGCACCACGTCGAGTTCGTTACCGACCCCGGTATCGCGCAGGGTGACGGTGATGTCCCGCGACTGCTGCTGGGTCTTGAGGTTGGCCAAGGCGATCTGCTCGCGCTGCTGCGCGCCGCGCAGTTGGCCATAAGCGTCCACCAGTTCCGCGATCAGACTCACCTGCAACTGCGCAAGGTCGGCCGCAGCGGCCGCCTCCTGCGCTTCGCTGGCCTCGATCTGGCGCTGGATGCGGCCGAACAGGTCAAGCTCCCAGGCCATGTCCAGGCCCAGGTCGTAACGCTCGCTGTTGACCCGTCGCTCGGTCTGGCCGGGGACCTGGCCCTTGCCCAGGTCGCTGCTGGCGCGGCTGGTGACCACCGGCAGCTGGTCGTTGGCGGCGTCATCGCGGATTGCCCGCGCCGATTTCAGTCGCGCGAACGCCACGCGCAGGTCACGGTTGCCGTCCAGCGATGCTTGCACCAACTGGTTCAGCACCGGGTCGTCGAACTGCTTCCACCACAGGCTTTCGAAGCGGCTGCGGTCGAACACCTGGGCTTGCTCGGCATTGTCCAGCTTGGCTGGTGCGGTGTCCGGGGTGTGATAGTCCGGGCCCACCGCGCAGGCCGCGAGGGCCAGCGCCAGCAGGCTCGGGGTCAGGGGTTTGAGCAGGTTCATGCGTGGTTCTCCAAAGCCGGTGCGTGTTCGGCCTTGCGGGCCTGGCGACGCTCGACGAAACGGCGGATCAGGAAGAAGAACACCGGCGTCAGGAACAAACCGAACACGGTCACCCCGATCATCCCCGAGAACACCGCCACACCCATGGCATGACGCATCTCGGAACCGGCGCCGGAGCTGAACACCAGCGGCACCACACCCATGATGAAAGCAATCGAAGTCATCAGGATCGGGCGCAGACGCAGGCGGCAGGCTTCCAGGACAGCCGCGAGGGGATCGAGGCCCTTGGCCTGTTCATCCTTGGCGAACTCGACGATCAGGATCGCGTTCTTGCACGCCAGGCCCACCAGTACGATCAGGCCGATCTGGGTGAAGATGTTGTTGTCGCCGCCGGAAACGATCACCCCGGTGATGGCCGACAGCAAGGTCATTGGCACGATCAGGATCACCGCCAGCGGCAGGCTCCAGCTCTCGTACTGGGCTGCCAGCACCAGGAACGCCAGCAGCACGCACAGTGGGAAGACGAACAGTGCCGTGTTACCCGAAAGAATCTGCTGGTAGGTCAGGTCGGTCCATTCGAAGGTCATGCCATTGGGCAACTCCTCCTTGAGCAGCTTCTCGATCGCCGCCTCGGCCTGGCCGGAGCTGTAGCCCGGTGCCGCCGCACCATTGATTTCGGCGGTGATGAAGCCGTTGTAGTGCATCACCCGGTCAGGGCCGGAGGTATCGCTGACCTTGAGGAAGGTCGCCAGCGGGATCATCTCACCGAGGTTGTTGCGCACTTTCAACTGGCCGATCTGCTCGGCGTCGAGGCGGAACTGCTGCTCAGCCTGGACGTTGACCTGGTAGGTCCGGCCAAAACGGTTGAAGTCGTTGGTGTACAGCGAGCCCAGGTAGACCTGCAGGGTGTCGAAGATATCGGTGATCGCTACGCCGTGGGTCTTGGCTTTTTCGCGATCGATGGCGGCATCGACCTGCGGCACGTTGACCTGGTAGCTGGTGAACAGCCCCGCCAGCTCCGGTACGTTGTGGCTCTTGGCAATGATGTTCTGGGTTTCCTTGTACAGCGCTTCGTAGCCCAGGTTGCCGCGGTCCTCGATTTGCAGGCGGAAGCCGCCGATGGTGCCCAGGCCTTGGACCGGTGGTGGCGGGAAGATCGCGATGTAGGCGTCCTGGATATCGGCGAACTGGGCATTGAGCGACGCGGCGATGGCCGCCGCCGACTGGCTTGGGTCCTTGCGCTCATCGAACGGCTTGAGCGGGGTGAACACGATGCCGCTGTTCGGGCTGTTGGTGAAACCGTTGATCGACAGGCCCGGGAATGCCACCGAGTCGGCTACGCCCGGTTGCTTGAGGGCGATTTCGCTCATGCGCTTGATCACCGCCTCGGTGCGGTCGAGGCTGGCCGCATCCGGCAACTGGGCGAAGGCCACCAGGTACTGCTTGTCCTGGGCCGGCACGAAACCGGTCGGGGTGGACGAAAAGCCCAGGTAGGTCAGGCCCATGAGGCCGGCATAGACGAACAGGGCGATGCCGCTGGAGCGGATGACCCGGCGCACGCCGCCGACGTAACCGTGGCTGGCGCGGTCGAAGAAGCGGTTGAACGGCGCGAACAGCCAGCCGCCCAGGAGCTTTTCCAGCAGGCGCGAGAAACGGTCCTTTGGCGCGTGGTGCTCCTTGAGCAGCACGGCGGCCAGGGCGGGCGACAGGGTCAGCGAGTTGAACGCCGAGATCACCGTGGAAATCGCGATGGTCAGGGCGAACTGCTTGTAGAACTGCCCGGTCAGGCCCGAGATGAACGCGGCAGGCACGAACACGGCGCACAGCACCAGGGCCGTGGCGATGATCGGGCCGGTCACTTCGCTCATGGCCTTTTGCGTGGCCTCAAGCGGCTTGAGCCCCAGGCCTATGTTGCGCTCGACGTTCTCCACCACCACGATGGCGTCGTCCACCACGATGCCGATGGCCAGCACCAGGCCGAACAACGACAGTGCGTTGAGCGAGAAGCCGAACAGATGCATCACCGCGAAGGTGCCGATCAGCGACACTGGTACGGCCATTAGCGGAATGATCGAGGCGCGCCAGGTTTGCAGGAACAGGATCACCACCAGCACCACCAGCACCAGCGCTTCGAACAGGGTGTGCACGACCGCTTCGATGGAACCGCGCACGAACACAGTCGGGTCATAGACGATGCTGTAGTCCATGCCCTCGGGGAAGTCCTTCTTCAGCTCGGCCATCTTCGCGCGCACTTCGTCGGAGATATCGATGGCGTTGGAGCCTGGGCGCTGGAAGATCGGAATGGCCACCGCCGGCTGGTTGTTCAGCAGCGAGCGTAAGGCGTACTGGCTGGAGCCGAGTTCGACCCGGGCGATGTCCTTCAGGCGCGTGATCTCGCCATCGGCCCCGGCACGAATGATGATGTTCTCGAACTCTTCTTCGTTGACCAGGCGGCCTTGGGTGTTGATCGACAGCTGGAAGCTGGTGCTGCCAGGGGCGGGCGGGGCGCCCAACTGGCCTGCCGCGACCTGGCGGTTCTGCTCGCGGATCGCCGCCACCACGTCGCTTGCCGTCAGGTTACGCGAGGCGGTCTTGTTCGGGTCGAGCCACACGCGCAGCGAGTAGTCGCCCATGCCGAACAGTTGCACATCACCCACGCCGCCCAGGCGCGCCAGTTCATCCTTGATGTTGAGGATGGCGTAGTTGGAGAGGTAGAGCATGTCGTAGCGTTTATCCGGCGAGGTCAAGTGCACGACCATGGTCAGGTCGGGCGAGGCCTTGTCGACGGTTATACCGATCCGGGTCACTTCTTCCGGCAGTTTTGGCTGGGTCCGGGTGACGCGGTTCTGCACTTGCACCTGCGCGTTGTCCAGGTCGGTGCCCAGGGCAAAGGTAATGGTCAGCGTCAGTTTGCCGTCGGCGGTGGATTGCGAGGACATGTACAGCATGTTCTCGACACCGGTGATCGCCTGCTCCAGGGGCGCGGCGACCGTCTCGCCGATCACCTTGGGGTTGGCGCCGGGGAAGTTGGCACGCACCACCACGGTCGGCGGCACCACTTCTGGGTATTCGCTGATCGGCAGCTGGAACAGCGAGATCGAACCTGCGATCAGCAGCACCAGCGACAGCACCGCGGCGAAGATTGGCCGGGTAATGAAGAATTTCGAGAAGTTCATCGGCGTTGTCCCTTAACCGCGTGGCGCTTGGGCGCTGGCGACTTTGACATTGGCACCCGCCACCTTCGGCGCCGGGTTGCTGGCTTCGAGGGCCTGGCGCTGCTGGGCGAGGGCGGCGAGGGTCTGTTCGCTGGCCATCGGGGTTTCTTCAGGGGTGACCTGCGAGCCCGGGCGTACCCGTTGCAGGCCCTTGACCACGATGCGGTCCTCCTTGGCCAAGCCACTGCGCACGATGCGCAGGCCTTCAAGCTTCGGCCCCAGCTCCACGTTGCGGTAGTTGGCCTGGTTGTCCTTGTCCATCACCAGCACGAACTTCTTGCCAAGGTCGGTGCCGACCGCTTCGTCGTTGATCAGCACCGCGTCGTATTGCGCGCTGCCGACCAGTTTCAGGCGTGCGTACAGGCCTGGGGTGAACTGACCGTCGCGGTTGTCGAACACGGCGCGGCCACGGATGGTGCCGGTGCGTGGGTTGACCTGGTTATCGACGAAGTTCATCTGGCCCAGGTGTGGGTTGCCGGTCTCGTTGGTCAGGCCCAGGTACACCGGGGTGCTCTGGCCGCGCTGGCCTTCGCGGGCCAGCTGGGTGTACTTGAGGTACACGCGCTCGTCAGCGTCGAAGTAGGCGTAGACCTTGTCGGTAGAGACCACGCTGGTCAGCGCGGTGACGTCGGCGGTGACGATGTTGCCGGCGGTGAACTGGGCGCGGCTGACGCGGCCGCTGATGGGCGAAGTCACGCGGGTGAAGCTCAGGTTCAGGCGCGCCAGGTCCAGTTGGGCCTGGATCGCATCGACCCCGGCGCGGGCTTCGGCGGCAGCGCTGCTGCGCGACTCGGCAAGCTCGGCGGAGATCGCATTGCTGTCACGCAGGCGTTCGCCACGGCGGGCTTCGTTGGCGCTGCGCTGGGCGCTGGCCTTGGCTTGTTGCAGCTGCGCTTCGAGGCGGCGCACTTCAGCCTGGAACGGACGCGGGTCGATCTGGAACAACAGGTCGCCTTTTTTTACCCGAGCCCCTTCGGTGAACGCGACTTGGTCGATCTGGCCGGAGACCCGTGGACGTACCTCGACGGTTTCCGGCGCTTCCAGGCGGCCGGTGAACTCGTCCCATTCATTGATTGGCTGCTCGATGACCTTGGCCACACTGACCTTGGGCGCGGCGGGAGCCTGCACGGCGTCGGGGGTACGACCGCATGCGCTGAGCACCACCACTGCCAGGGCAGCGAGGGGAAAGCGCAAGGGTTTGAGTGAGTGATCCATGGAGAACTCCGCCAATGTATTGATAGTGGGCGGAGTGTGAGTGTCTTGCGCGTGACGCACGAATCGAACGCAGCGAAGGTTATTATCACGCGCAATGATATCAGCGTGGTTGGTATCGATAGCGGCATATGATGGACGTCACTGAACGGTCGCTTGCCGACATGAGGTTTTTCAGGGTCTCCCTTTATGTTCCTCCCGGTCGCCCCCGTGCAGGCAGGTTCAGGCACTTTCCCTGGCCACCAGCTCACATCTGAGCAGGTTCAGGCGCGGCACCTCGTTGTCACAGGGCGCCACCCCCAGATGTTGCAGCACGCGCATCGCCGCCACCTCACCGATCTCGCGCGAGGGCGGGCGCAAGGTGGTCAGGCTGGGCAGCAGCATTTCAGCGAAGGCGTAGTCGCCAAAGCCCATCACCGCCATGTCCTGGGGCAGGCGCAGCCCGGCGCGCTGCCCGGCCAGCAGGGCACCAGCGGCAAGGTTGTCGTTGGCGAAGATGATCGCATCGGGCCTTGGGCTGCGGCGGATCAGCGCCTCCATGGCCTGGCGCCCAGCTTCGAAAGGCGCGGTCT
This sequence comes from Pseudomonas sp. NY15463, assembly GCF_048068415.1. Classification (NCBI taxonomy): domain Bacteria; kingdom Pseudomonadati; phylum Pseudomonadota; class Gammaproteobacteria; order Pseudomonadales; family Pseudomonadaceae; genus Pseudomonas; species Pseudomonas sp. NY15463. The sequence goes on along the minus strand of NZ_JBLUQD010000009.1, from coordinate 83,364 downwards.
CGGCTGAGGGTACGAACACCCAGGGTTCAAGGCCGGCTGCGCGCAGGGTGTGCGCGTAGCCGTCGCGTCGCTCCAGTGCGCTGTAGTCGGCGGCGACACTGTTTTGCACGAAGGCAATCCGCCGATGCCCCTTGTCCAGCAGATAGCGACAGGCCTGTACCCCCACCTCGAAGTGCAGGAAACCTACCTGCAACGGCGTGCGCTCAGGCACATAGTCCCAGATTTCCACCACCGGTACGTCGGCGTCGGCGAGCATCTTTTCGGTGGCCGGGCTGTGGAAATGGCTGGTCACTACCAGGGCTGCCGGCGACCACCCCAGAAAGGCCCGCACGGCGCTTTCTTCCTGGGCTTCGCTGAAGTAGCTGGAGGCCAGCAACAACTGATAGCCATGCCGGCCCAAGGTGTCGCTGAACGCCTGGATGGTCTGGGCGAAGATTGGCCCGGAAATGTTCGGGATGACCATCCCGACAATACGCCCGCGTGCCGAGGCCAGGCCTCCGGCCACCAGGTTGGGCACGTAGCCCAGTTGCTGCACCGCCGCCTGGATACGCTCGCGCAGCGGCCCGGAGACCTGCTCGGGCTGGTTGAAATAGCGCGACACGCTGATCGCCGAAACCTCGGCCACACGGGCCACTTCGGCAAGAGTGACGCGCCCGGCGCCGCGGCGTTTGCGTGGGGTATCGCGGGGTGCGCTCACAACGCGTCTCCTGTCATCAGAGCATGATGGGCCAACAACGATCCTGTGGGCGCGGGTTCACCGGAGTGCCGGACCACCGCGAAGCAGGCAACGCGGTACATGGCACCGGCTGCGCCGTTGTTCGCGGGTGAACCCGTTCCCACAAGATCATTGTTGACCATGAAAGCGCGATGTTAGCGCTAACTTGCAGCTGCTTCATAAATACCAAAAAAGCATATAAATCGTATTTTTTAGTATTTGACCTGCAAAAAAGGCCCCCTGATACTTCACCGTGTTAGCGCTACCAAGCGCTGCTGTCGGCAAGCGCCTGCCACTCGCACGAGCGAGACCAGACAACCACAGCCTCCCTAATCGTCTGGTCTTTCAGGGCAGTAAGCATCATGCACAAAAGCCGTACTCCGTCTTCTCCGAACCTTCGTCGTGGGCCGTTGGCCACCGCTGTATTGCTGGCCGCCATGGGGCAGGGCGCCCAGGCGGCGCAGCCTGAGCACACCGAGGAGCCTGCCGCCCTGGAGGCGGTCACGGTCACTGCCACACGCCGCGAGGCACCGTTGCAGAAAGTGCCGGTGGCCGTGTCGGTGGTCGAGGGCGAGCAACTGGAGCGCGACAACCGCAACAATGTCGCCAGCATCGTCCAGCAAGTGCCTACCCTCAACTACCGCGCCGGCGCCTCGAACAAGGACACGTCGCTCTTCATTCGAGGCGTGGGCACCATCTCCACATCGCCCGGCGTCGAGCCGACCGTAGCCACGGTGGTGGACGGCGTGGTGTTCGGCCGTCCCGGCCAGTCCACCCTCGACCTGCTGGATCTGGAACGCATCGAAGTGTTGCGTGGCCCGCAGGGCACGCTGTTCGGCAAGAACGCCTCGGCTGGCGTGCTTAATGTGGTCAGCAAGGCCATCCCCGAGCAGACCCACGGCTATGTGGACTACTCGCACTTTGGCGGCGGCGATGAAAACCGCCTGCGCTTCGGTATCGGCGGTCGCTTGAGCGAACAGTTCAAGGGCTCGTTGAGCACGCTATGGGGTGATTACGACGGCAATGTCGAGAACCTCGCCACCGGCCATGACGTCAACGGCTATGCGCGCAAGGGCGTGCGCGGCAAGCTGGAGTTCGAGCCCAGCGAAGACCTGCGCCTGACCTTGATCGCCGACTACATGAAAGGCGAGGACACCCTGCCCAGCGGTGTGGTGACCAAGGCCAGCACCGCTTTCACCAACCAGCTTGGCGCGGTCGTGCCGAGTGCGCACAACCGCGATATCAGCAGCGACTACAAGACCCACGTGATCGATGAGAACCAAGGCTTGTCGGCGCAACTGGACTGGCAACTGGGCGACTACACCCTGACCTCGATCAGCGCCTGGCGCGGCTGGGACAACACCCAGTACCAGGATGGCGACCGCCGTGCGCTGCTGCCCGTCACAGCCTCGCATGACAAGGGCACGTTGGACTACGACCAATACAGCCAGGAGTTTCGCCTGACCTCGCCCAAGGGGCAGTTCAACGAATACGTGCTCGGCGCTTTCTATATGCACGGCACCTCCAACGAGGTGTACCAGCGCCTGTCGGTCAACGGCGGTGTGTCCAACAACGGCCGTGCTGACTACTCCACCACCAATGACAGCGTGGCGCTGTTCGGCGAGAACACCTTCAACTTCACCGACGATTTTCGCGCGATCTTCGGCCTGCGCTGGACCCACGACGACCTGGAGTACGACCACCGCCGAGTCTCGACCTCGGCCACGGCGGTCACCGGTATCCAGCCATCGACGGCAAGCTCGGGGGCGGTGGATGAAGACGGCTGGAGCGGTCGCACCGGCCTGCAATACGACTTCAACGATAACCTCACCGGTTACGTCACCTATTCACGTGGCTACAAAGGCCCGGCCTACAACGTGTTCTTCAACATGCAGCCGCGTGACACTGGCGCGCTCAAGCCAGAGACCTCCGATGCCTACGAGATCGGCCTCAAGAGCACCGCTCTGGACAACCGCCTGGTGGCCAACCTTGCGCTGTTCCACACCGACTACGACAACTACCAGGCCAACTTCTTCGACACCGTGGCCAACCAGGTGGTGACCCGTCTGGTCAACGCCGGCAAGGTCAAGACCCAGGGCGTTGAGCTGGACGCCAGCTTCCAGGCCACCCGCCAGCTCAAGCTGTCGGCGGCGCTGGCCTATACCAAGGCGCGGGTCGACCACTTCAACTGCCCAGCCGGCGCTGCCGCCAACTGCGACATCGACGGTGGCCGCCTGCCGTTCACCCCGGACTGGAAAAGCTACGTACGCGCCGACTACAGCATCGCGCTGGATAACGGCCTGGACCTGGAGCTGTCCAGCGACTTCAACTGGCAGGACGCTGTGCAGTTCAGCCTCGACCAGAACCCCGACACCGTGCAGGGCGCCTACGGCATCTGGAACGCCAGCATCGCCCTGGCCGACTACAACGACGGCTGGCGTGTAGCACTGCTGGGCAAGAACCTGGGCGACAAGTCGTATGCGCAGATGCTGGCCAGTGGTGGCGACTACATCTACCGCGCAGTGCCACGCGATGACGGGCGCTACTTCGGCGTGCAACTGCGCAAGGATTTCTGACGCTTGCAGCCCTGTCGCGCAGCCATCACCCGCTCGCGACAGGCCCCTGACCGCCTCACATTACCTGGGAGCAATCATGGCCACTCGCCAACTCAGCCTCGGTGCCTTCCTCATGGCCACCGGGCACCACGTCGCCGCCTGGCGCCACCCGGACGTGCCGGCCGATCCGCTGGACTTCGCTACCTACCGCCGCGCGGCGCAGATCGCCGAGAACGCCTGCTTCGATGCCTTGTTCGTCGCCGACAGCGTCGCCGCTCCCAGCGATGCCCTGGCCAGCCACAGCGCCCGCTCGGTGTACTTCGAACCGCTCACCTTGTTGTCGGCGCTGAGCGCGGTGACCGAGCGCATCGGCCTGATCGCCACCGCCACCACCAGCTACAACGAGCCGTACCACGTGGCACGCAAGTTCGCCTCACTCGATCATCTGTCGGGCGGGCGTGCGGGTTGGAACCTGGTGACCTCCGACGCCGCCGCCGAGGCCGGCAACTTTGGCCGCGACGGGCATATCGCGCATGCTCAGCGCTATGCCCGCGCCCGAGAGTTCCAGCAGGTGGTACAAGGGCTGTGGGACAGCTGGGCCGACGACGCCTTCCTGCGCGACAAGGTCGACGGACAGTTCCATCGGCCCGATGCTGTGCGTGCACTGGAACATGCCGGCGAGCATTTTCGGGTCAAGGGACCGCTGAACGTTGCGCGCTCGCCCCAGGGGCGACCAGTGCTGGTGCAGGCCGGCTCCTCCGAGACAGGTCGGGAGCTGGCTGCCGAGAGCGCCGAAGTGGTGTTCACGGCACAACCCTCGCTGGCCGCTGCACAGGCGTTTTACGCCGATCTCAAAGGCCGCCTGGCTCGCCATGGCCGCAGCGAGGATGACCTGAAGATCATGCCCGGTGTGTACGTGGTTGTCGGGCACACCGAGGCCCAAGCCCAGGACAAGGCCGAGCAGTTCCAACGCCTGGTGGAGCCGCGCGTAGGTGTCGCGCTGCTGGGCCGCATGCTCGGCAACTTCGACCTGTCCGGCTACCCGCTGGACGGCCCGCTGCCTGAACTGCCACCCACCGAGGACGGCCAGCGCAGCCGCCAGCAGTTGCTGACCGAGTTGGCCGGTAGCGAGCGCCTGACCCTGGCCGAGCTGGGCCAACGCATCGCCGGTGGCCGCGGGCACTTCAGCCTGGTCGGCACCCCGGCGCAGATCGCCGATCAGTTGCAGGCCTGGTTCGAAGGCCGCGCCGCCGATGGTTTCAACATCCTGGTGCCGCACCTGCCGCAAGGGCTGGAGGATTTCGCCGAGCTGGTGGTGCCCGAACTGCAACGCCGTGGGCTGTTCCGCACCCAGTACCAGGGCCGCACCCTGCGTGAGCACCTGGGCCTGCGCCGTCCCGCCAATCCTCACTTCGAACGAGAGCACCCATGACCTACCTTGCCAACCCCGAGCGCTACGCGCGCATGCCTTATCGCCGAGTCGGCCGCAGCGGCCTGGTGCTGCCGGCCCTGTCGCTGGGCCTGTGGCACAACTTCGGCGACGCCACCCCCATCGACACCCAGCGCGCTCTGCTGCGCACCGCCTTCGACGTCGGCATCAACCATTTCGACCTGGCCAACAACTACGGGCCGCCCTACGGCAGCGCCGAGATCAACTTCGGCCGCCTGCTGCGCGAAGACCTGCGCGCCTACCGCGACGAGCTGATTATTTCCAGCAAGGCCGGCTGGGATATGTGGCCAGGGCCGTACGGGCAGGGCGGCAGCTCGCGCAAGTATCTGCACGCCAGCCTCGACCAGAGCCTCAAGCGCCTGGATTTGGACTACGTCGATATCTTCTACTCGCACCGATTCGACCCCGACACGCCACTGGAAGAAACCGCCATCGCCCTGGCCGACATCGTGCGCCAGGGCAAGGCGTTGTACATCGGCATATCCTCGTACTCAGCGGGCAAGACCCAGGAAATCGCGGCGTTGCTGAATGAGTTGAAGGTGCCACTGCTGATCCACCAGCCGTCCTACAACCTGTTCAACCGCTGGATCGAAGGCGCACTGCTGGATACCACCGAGCAGGCCGGTGTCGGGGTGATCGTGTTCACCGCCTTGGCCCAGGGCCTGCTCAGCGACAAGTACCTCGACGGCATACCGGCCGATGCCCGGGTCAACCGTGCGGGGGGTGCTTCGCTACTGCCGGAGCACTTGAGCGAGGCCAACCTGGCGCGCGCTCGGGCACTCAACGAGATCGCCCGACGTCGCGGCCAAAGCTTGGCCCAGCTGGCCCTGGCCTGGACTCTGCGTGACAGCCGGGTGACCTCGGCGCTGATCGGTGCCAGTCGGCCCGAGCAGATCATCGAGAACGTCGCGGCCTTGGACAACCTTACTTTTACCGCCGAGGAACTGGCCGAAATCGACCAGCATGCCGTGGAGGGTGGGATCAACCTCTGGGAAAAACCCTCGACCGACTGGAAGGAGTAAGTCATGGCCTTGATACGCTTCACCGCGCTGTTGCTGGCGGTGCTCGCCGGCAGCGTCCAGGCGGCCGACCCGGCCAGCCTGCGCATCGGCTACCAGAAAGGCTCGATCAGCCTGGTGCTGGCCAAGCAGCACCGCTTGCTGGAACAGCGTTTCGCCAACACGCGGGTTGAGTGGATTGAGTTCCCTGCCGGCCCGCAGATGCTTGAAGCCTTGAACATCGGTAGCCTGGACATCGGCTCAACCGGCGATATCCCGCCGATCTTCGCCCAGGCAGCGGGGGCCGACCTGTTGTACATTGGCGCCGAACCGCCCAAGCCCCAGGCTGAAGTGATTCTGGTGCCCAAGAGCAGCCCGATCACCACGGTTGCTGCGCTCAAAGGCAAGCGCATTGCTCTGCAGAAGGGTTCCAGTGCCCACAACCTGGTGCTGCGGGCGCTGGCCAAGGCTGGCTTGAGCATCCGCGATGTGCAGCCGGTGTACCTGGCCCCGGCCGATGCCAGGGCGGCGTTCGAGCGCGGCAGCGTGGATGCCTGGGCGATCTGGGACCCGTTCTATTCGGCCATCGATTTGGAGGGCAAGGCGCGCCTGCTGGCGGACGGGCAGGGGCTTGGCCTGATCGGGCCTTTCATGCTCGGCGCGCGCCCTTACGTGCAGGCCAACCCGCAGTTTGTGGTGCAACTGCTGGATGAAATCAGCCGCGCCGAAGCGCTCACCCGTAGCGACGAGGCCGGCAGCATTCGCACCCTGGCGGCGTTCATGGGCTTGCCCGAGGCGGTGGTGCAGCGCAGCTTCAGCCACCGTCCGGCATCGCCGGTGCTGCTGGTGAGCGACGAGATCGTCGCGGCCCAGCAGCAGACGGCGCAGTTGTTCCTCGACAACAAGCTGTTGCCCAAGCCTGTGGATGTGGCCGCAGCGGTGTGGCGCAGGCCGCTGAAGTAATCCCGCGTGCTTGATGCGCGTAACGCCTGCGTCAGGCGGGCACCATCGCAAAGCCCACGCCAAACCGGTTCCAGGCATTGATGGTGGCAATCGCCAGGGTCAGGTTGACGGCCTCTTTCTCGGTGAAATGCTCAAGCACTGCGGCGTACTCAGGTTGCGGTGCGCCACGCTCAGGCAGGCGGGTGAGGCTCTCCAACCAGGCCAGGGCTGCGCACTCGCGCGCACTGAAGTAGCGGGTCTCGCGCCACACGCTCAGGGTTTGCAGGCGCGCTTCGGTTTCGCCGGCCTTGCGCGCATCGTTGGCGTGCAGGTTTATGCAGTAGGCACAGCCGTTGATCTGCGAGGCGCGCAGGCGCACCAGTTCGAGCAGCGAGTGCTCAAGGCCCGAGGCCAACAAGGCCTGCTCAAGGCCGATCATCGCCTTGTAGGCTTCAGGGGCGTGCTTGGCCCATTCGATACGTTCGTGCATGGCATCTCTCCGACAGGTTCAGGGATGGCGCTACCTTAGCGGCAGCGCGGCCCAGGCCGAATAGCCAATCCTGCGCTTTGCCAGGAGGCCAATGGCGTATTCAGGTGGCCACTGGGAGGCATCCAATCTCTTCATTTCTGCCCAGGCGGTGCAGTCGGGATAATGGCCGGGTCTTTTACCGAGTACCCGACTCATGTCCCAAGAAGCATTCATGCGCCAAGCCCTCGACCTTGCCCGCGCCAACATCCATGCCGGAGGTCGGCCGTTTGGCGCCGTGCTGGTGTATCAGGGGCAAGTGATCGCCCGCGCCGTCAACCAGATCCACAGCACCCAGGATCCGACCGCCCACGCCGAGCTGCAAGCCATCCGTCAGGCTGCTCAGGTGCTGGGTCGGCCACGCCTGGACGGTGCCGAGATCTACGCCAGCGGCCATCCGTGTCCAATGTGCCTGGCCGCTATGCACCTGTGCGGCATCGAGCGCGCCTGGTTCGCCTACGATAACAGCGAAGGCGAACCCTATGGCCTGTCCACCGCTGCCGTGTATGCGCAGATGGCCCGCCCGCCGCAACAGCAGAGCCTGACCCTGCGGGCGCTCAAGCCCGTCGGTGAAGACGGCTTGTACCGTGAGTGGCAGCAGGCCAGCCAAGCATGAGTGCGGCGTTGAACCTGTTGCTGGTGATGCTGCTGGCAATCAACCTGCGGCCGATCCTCACCAGTATCGGCCCGCTACTCGAACCGATGCGCCAGAGCACCGGCCTTGGCTACCAGCAGGCAGCACTGCTGACAGCGTTGCCGGTGTTGTGCATGGGCTTGGTGCCGCTGTTGCAGCCTTGGCTACGGCGCTGGCTCAGCGAACACGCCGGTATGCTTGCCGGGCTGTGCGCAATTGCCCTGGCCTGTGTGTGGCGCCTACAACTGGATAGCGCCTGGGCTTTGATTGCCAGTGCAGTGCTGGCCGGCCTTGGGGTCGCGGTGGTGCAGGGCATGATGCCGGGCTTGGTCAATCGTTGGTTCCCGGGCCGGCTGGCCGCCGCGATGGGCCTGTATTCGGCGGCCTTGATGAGCGGCGGCGGACTGGCGGCGGTGCTGGGCCCGGCGATCACCGCGCGGGCCGGACTCTGGCAGGTAGGGCTTGGGGTGTGGGCATTACCCGCGCTGTTGGCCCTGCTGGCTTGGATCGCCTGGCGACCTCGCCAGCCTGCACCTGGCCTGGCCAGCGCATCGGGCGGGCGCTGGTTCGGCAATCGCCGGGCGTGGTTGCTGGCGCTGTACTTCGGACTGATTAACGGCGGCTACACCAGCATGGTGGCCTGGCTACCGGCCTATCACATGGAGCACGGCGGCACTGCCCAGGGCGGCGGCCAGATGGTGGGCCTGATGACCATCTTCCAAGTGGCGGGGGCTGTGGGGCTGCCGCTGCTGCTGCGCAAGCGGCTGGACCGACGGCCCGGCCTGTGGCTGGCACTGCTGGTCCAGTTGTGCGGTTTCACCGGCCTGCTACTGGCACCGACCAGCGCCATGGGGCTTTGGGTGGCGATGATCGGCTTGGGTCTAGGGGCTTGCTTCAGCCTCAGCCTGACCTTGACCCTCGAACATGTGCGCAGCCCCGCCGAGGCTGGAAGCCTGGCGGCCTTCGTACAGGGGGTAGGGTTCATCATCACCGGCATCGTGCCTTACATCACCGGTTGGTTGCGCGATGTCAGCGGTGATTTTCAAGCCTCCTGGACCCTGCTGGCCTGCACGGTGTTGGCCATGCTGCTGGTCACCGTGCGTTTCGCCCCGGACGGTTATCGGCGGGCGATCAACCTCGCAGCGGTCAACTGAGGCGCTGCAAGGTATCGGCGACCCGGTCCAGCGCCGGGTCGATGTCCAGCAGCTCGATGGCGCCGAAGCCCAGCAGCAAGCCAGGGCGCACCGGCGCGTGGCTGAAGAACGGCGCCAGTGAGTAAAGCCCGACCTCGACCTTGCGCGCCAGGTTGATCAAAAGCTCCACATCCACCCCAGGCCTGGCCAGTGCGCTCAGGTGAAAACCGGCGCTGGCTGGCACGGCGTCGAACCAAGGTGCCAGGTCACCCGTCAGGCGCGCCAGGATACGCTCGCGCCGCGCGCTGTAGACCTCGTGGCAGCGGCGGATATGCCGATTCAGATGGCCTTCGGCGATGAATCGCGCCAGCGCCCACTGTTGCACGCTTGGGCTGTGCCAGTCGGTCAAGTGCTTGGCCACGCAGGCCGCAGGCATCACTGCCGGTGGCAACACCGCGTAGCCCAGGCGCAGCTCGGGCAGCAGGGTCTTGGAGAACGTGCCGACGTAGGCCACCAGGCCGTGCCGGTCCAGGCGCTGCAAGGCCTCGGCCGCAGGGCCTGCATAACGGAACTCGCAGTCGTAGTCGTCTTCGATCACTAGCGCGCCCAGCTCGGCGGCCCGCGCCAATAGGGCCTGGCGGCGTGGCGTGCTCATGGGCATGCCCAGGGGGAACTGGTGCGAGGGAGTGACATAGATCAGCCGGGTGCCCGCTTCGATCTGTTCCACGCACAGCCCTTCGGCGTCCACCGGTACCGACTGCAGGTGTGCCCCAAGGGCCAGGAACAGCTGGCGTGCCGGTGGGTAGCCGGGGTCTTCCATGGCCACCTTGCAGCCGGGCTCGACCAGCACCCGGGCGATCAAGTCCAAAGCCTGCTGGGCGCCGTTGCACACCAATACATCGCTGGCTGTGCAGTGCACTCCGCGCGCGTAGGCAATGTGGTGGGCGATGGCCTCGCGCAGTTCGAGCAGGCCTTGGGGGGCGAAATGGCGGTCGGGGTGGCGCTGGCTGCGGCGCAGGCCATAGAGCAGGCATGTGCGCCACTGGTCGAAGGGGAACTGAGCCTTGCTTGAAGCGCCGCCAATAAAATCGTAGCGCGAGGGGGCGTCCAGGGCGCGACGACCCAACACCGTGGCGCGCTGCTGCCAGCGCTTGAGGCTGTCAGCGGCGGCCAGTGCAATGGCTTGAGGCTCCTCGGCGTGCACGGGGCGACGCGGGGTAATGAAGGTGCCACGTCCTACCACGCCGCTGAGCAGGTTTTCGTAGGTCAGGCGTGAATAGGCTTCGGCTACGGTCTTGCGCGAGACGCCCAGTTGCTCGGCGAGCAGGCGAGTCGGGGGCAATTGGGTACCGGCGGCCAGGTGGCCACTGTCGATACCGGCGCGCAATTGCTGATAGAGCTGGTTGGCAAGGCCTTTGCGGCCTTCGAGGCGTATGTGCAGTTCCATGAGCGAATCCGGGAGCGCTGGAGTCTGCAAGCTTCACGTGTCGAGCGCAGGGCCGCAAGTCCATCTGTCACGCAGGCCTCAGAGACGCGCAGTACTGATGGTGATGTAGCCTTTTTCTGGCAAGGCGATGCGAATCACGGTTTCGTTTTCGGCGCTGTTGGGTTTCTGACGAATCCGTACGCCCTCGATGGCCGCCTCGCGCATGTGGCATTCGATGGCACGTCCTCTGGCGTCGAACAGTACGGCGCTGGCCTGTAGCTCGACTTGCTCGATGAGCATGCGGGTCGGCTCGTCGGTTGCGCAGAAAAAGCGTACTCCCGACAGGTTCGGGTTGTCGTCGGGGTTGCTGATGTCATGGGCCAGCAGTTGGCGCAGGGTAGTGCGTAAGGCGGCGATAGGGCGGGCGTGTCTGGGCATGGCAGGGCCTCATGGTTGGGCTACGACATCCAGGTCCGATGATGGCGGGCTGAAGGGGGCGGTAAAAAGCAGGCCGCCTCCGACACCGCTGTAGGAAGCTTCGCAAATTACTGGATGCCCAGGGTATCGCCCTTGACCCGCATCAGAGTGATAGCATTGAGCCACTTGTCACAAGGAGCCGTGCCCGATGAACCTTGCCCCGATGCGCTGGCTGAGCCTGCCGTTGCTCGCGCTGTGCCTTGCCATATCCTCAGCCCAGGCGGCCAATACCCCGTGTTCCGGTCGCAAGGGCGGGATTGCCGGATGCGACGGCGACACCTTTTTGTGCAACGACGGGTCGATCAGCGCTTCGAAAAAAAGCTGCAGCGCCGTATTCGCTGGGCGTTCGAACATCCAGCCGTTACGTGCCAGTGAGGGCGGGTGTGGCTGTGGCAGCGGCAACTATTGCACCGGCCCCCGGGGCGGGGTGTATTGCCTGACGCCCTCTGGTAACAAGAGCTACAAGCGGCGCTGATCCTGAGCGGTCGTCGCACTCAGGATGACATGCCCTTGATCAAGGCCCACAGCCGTGGGTCGTCGAAGTCCTCTATGACCAGTTGCGCCCCTGCACCGTGCAAGCGTTCGGCTGATTGGGTGGTGGCCAGCCCCACGGTAAAAATCCCTGCGCCGCTGGCAGCTTGCACGCCCGGCAGAGAGTCTTCGAATGCCAGGGCCTGTGCGGCCTCGGCCTTCAGGCGTTGCAGGCCGGTGAGGTAGGGCAGCGGGTCAGGCTTGGGCCGCGCCAGTTCATCAGCGACCAGCACATGCTCGAAGCACGCCTCGATGCCCATGGCGCCGAGCATGTGCTCGGCATTCAGGCGTGGTGCGTTGGTGACCACGCACGTGCCGATCGCGTGCTGACGGGCATGCTCCAGCAGGCGCAGAAGGCCGGGTAAAGGCTTGAGCGTGGGTGACAGCTCGCGAAACAGTGCTTCCTTACGCTCGGCCAGGGCCTGGCGTTGCTGGGCGTCGGCTTGCGGAAACAACTCGGCGAACAGCAAACCGTTGGAGCGGCCGCTGACCTGGGTATTGAACTGTGCCTGGGTCAGTCCGCGCCCGTCGTAGTCATGCAGCAGCTTGCGGAAAGCTTGCAGATGAAGGGTGTCGGTGTCCGTGAGGGTTCCGTCGAGGTCGAACAGCAAGGCGGTAAGCATTGGGCATCCTGGCAGGAGAAACAATTCAGCAGCCATCATAGCCGAGTCTGGCGACGAAGGGGGCTGTTCAGTGTACGCCGAAAAGAGTACAAATGTACTCCATGGACATTTTACCTCCCAAACGCCGCGCCATCCTGGCGTTCATCCGCGAGCGCATCACCGATCAAGGCCAGCCACCGTCGCTGGCCGATATCGCCGAGCGCTTCGGTTTCGCTTCGCGCAGCGTGGCGCGCAAACACATCACGGCCCTGTGTCAGGCGGGCTACATCGACGTCACCCCGAATCAGGCACGCGGTATCCGCCTGGCCGAGCCTTTGCGCAGGCCCGAAATCCTCGAACTGCCGGTGCTTGGCCAAGTGGCGGCCGGTGCGCCCATCGGCCCTGACCTGGGCATCCACGAGCAACTGCTGCTCGATCCCAGCCTGTTCCGCCGCACGCCTGACTATCTGCTCAAGGTGCGCGGCGACTCGATGGTCGACGACGGCATCTTCGACGGTGATCTGGTCGGCATCCGCCAGCAAGGCGAGGCCCGCGATGGCCAGATCGTGGTCGCCAGGCTCGACGGCGAGGTCACCATCAAGCGCCTGCAACGCACTCGCGAAGGCTACCGGCTGCTACCACGCAATCCCCACTACCAACCCATCGACGTCGGTCCTGAACGCGAGTTTTTCATCGAAGGCGTGTTCTGCGGCCTGCTGAGGCGTGACTGATGGGCGCGGTAGTCGAACTCGACCGCCTGCTCGACCAGCGCCAGGTCTGGCGTGGGCGGCAAGTCCAGGCCCGCCCCCAGGGTTTGCAACCGAGCGGCCACCCGCTGTTGGACGAACGCCTGCCTGACGGTGGCTGGCCAGCAGCGGCATTGAGCGAGCTGCTTTTGGCCAGCCCCGGTGCTGGCGAGTTGCAGTTGCTGTGGCCAACCCTGGCGCGGCTCACCACGGCGGGCCAGCGCGTGGTTCTGGTGGCGCCGCCGTTCATCCCCTACGCACCGGCCTGGCAGGCAGCAGGGGTAGACCTGCGTTGGCTGGCCCAGGTCGATGCCAGCGCCGCAGATACACTATGGGCCGCCGAACAATGCCTGCGTTCGGGCAGTTGCGCGGCGGTGCTGTGCTGGCCGCAGCGGGCGAACGACCGCGCCCTGCGTCGCTTGCAGGTGGCTGCCGAGAGTGGGGCTGCGCTGGCCTTCGCCTGTCGTGGGCAACACGCGGCCAACAACCCGTCGCCAGCGGCCTTGCGTATCGCCATCGACACGCAACCGGCACAGTGGCGGGTGCTCAAATGCCGTGGCGGCCTGCCACCGTCCATGCCCATTCCCCGAGGCTGAGCATCATGCTCTGGGCCTGCATCGTGCTACCGCAGCTGGCGCTGGACAGCGTGCTGCGCGAGCGCGACGACCCTGATGCGCCGCTGGTGCTGATCCAGGGGCCGAGCCAACGCCGCGTGCTGCAGGCGGTCAACCCGGCAGCACGGCAGCTCGGGCTTCGCCCCGGGCAAACCCTCACAGCGGCTCGCGCCTTGGCCGATGGTTTTACCTGTGTCGAGGCCGAGCCTGCACGTATCGAGCAACTGCAACAGTTGCTGGCGGCCTGGGCCTACCGTTTCAGTGCCCAAGTCAGCGTGCATTACCCGCGCGCCCTGTTGCTGGAAGTGGGCGCTAGCCTGCAACTGTTCGGCCCCTGGCCTGCGTTCGAAGCGCGACTGCGCCACGAGTTGGCTGAGCTGGGATTGCGCCAGCGCATTGTATTGGCCAGCAACCCGGTCGCGGCGCGCGTGCTGGCCAACGCCCACGATGGTCTGGCCGTAACCGACCCCGAGGCCACGCACCAAGCCTTGCTTTCACTGCCCATCGAGCGTGCCGGCTTGCCCACCGAGGCCTGCGAGGCCTTCATTCGTATGGGACTGCGTCGGCTCGAACAGGTCATGCGATTGCCTAGGGAGGCGTTGGCGAGGCGTTTCAGCGCCCAGGTGCAGTTGCACTTGGATCAATTGTTCGGCCTGCGCAGCCTGGCTTTGGATTTTTACCAGCCGCCAGACCGTTTCGACGTGCGGCTTGAGCTGAATTTCGATGTCGAGTCGCACCAAGCGTTGTTGTTCCCGTTGCGCCGGCTGCTCAATGACCTGGCGGCTTTCCTTGCTGGCCGCGATTGTGGCGTGCAGCGCTTCGTGCTGTACCTGGAGCATGCCGAGGGCCCGGACACCTGCCTGCCGGTGGGTTTGCTGGCGGCTGAGCGCGAGGCGGCGATTCTGTTCGAACTGGCCCGTGGGCGGCTGGAGCCATTGCGCATCAAAGCACCCGTGCGCAACCTGCGCCTGGTGGCCGCCGACTTGCCGCCCTTCGTGCCGCAGCGCCAGGGGTTGTTCGATGCGCGCAGCCAGCAGGCGCAACCCTGGGAACAACTGCGCGAACGGCTGCGTGCACGGTTGGGGGACGAGGCGGTCAGTGGCCTGCGCGCCGAGGCGGACCACCGCCCGGAGTGCGCCTGGCAACTGACCGGGCAGGGCGGGCCCAGTGCCCTGAGCGTCACCCCGGGCAGTCGTCCGGGCTGGCTGCTCGCCGAGCCAGTGTCCCTGCCTGAAGCCGGCTTGCAACTGCTTGGCCCCGCCGAGCGCATCGAGTCGGGCTGGTGGGATGGCGGCGATGTGCGGCGTGACTACTACCGCATCCAGACCCGCGACGGCTTGCAGGGCTGGGCCTATCGCGACCTGGCGCAGCCCGGACCGCTGTGGTTGCAGGGCTGGTTCGCATGAGCGTACCGGGCTATGCCGAGCTGCACTGCCTGTCCAGCTTCAGCTTCCAGCGCGGCGCCTCCAGTGCCGATGAGCTGTTCCGACGTGCCCACGAGCAGGGCTATCAGGCCCTGGCGATCACCGACGAATGCACCTTAGCCGGCATCGTGCGGGCCTGGCAGGCGGCCAAGAGCCACGGGCTCAAACTGATCGTCGGCAGCGAAGTGCAGGTGGAGCAGGGCCCCAAGCTTGTGTTGCTGGTAGAGGATCTGGCCGGTTATCAGAACCTGTGCCGCTTGATCAACCTGGCCCGGCGCCGGACCGAGAAGGGACGTTACCAGTTAAAGATCGATGACCTGGCCGCTCATCATCACGGACTGTTGGCCTTGTGGGTGCCAGAGGCACAGCCCGATGTCAGCGCTGGGCAGCAGTTGCGCAGGCTGTTCGGTGAGCGCCTGTGGCTGGCCGTCCACCTGCATCGCGGCACCGACGACCGTGAGCGCCTGGCCACGTTGCAGGCCCTCGGCGCACGGCTCGATGTCCCCTTGGTGGCGTGTGGCGATGTGCACATGCACGCCCGTGGCCGCCGCGCCTTGCAAGACTGCATGACGGCCATTCGCGGCCATTGCAGCGTGGCCGAGGCGGGGCACTTATTGTTCGCCAATGGCGAGCGCCACTTGCGTACGCTGGAGCAACTGCAAGCGTTGTATCCTGCGCCGCTGCTTGCCGAAACCCTGACCATCGCTGCGCGTTGTCGCTTCGATCTGGGCGAGCTGGACTACCGTTACCCCCGCGAGTTGGTGCCTGAGGGGCATACCCCCGCGAGCTGGCTGCGTAGCCTGTGCGAACGGGGCCTGCCCGCACGCTGGCCGCAGGGGGCCAGCGACCAGGTGCACGCGTTGCTGGCCAAGGAACTGGCCTTGATCGAGGAGTTGGGCTACGAAAGTTATTTCCTGACCGTGCACGACATCGTCGCCTTCGCCCGTAGCCAGCGCATCCTGTGCCAGGGGCGAGGCTCAGCGGCCAATTCGGTGGTGTGCTTCGTGCTGGGCATTACCGAACTCGACCCCATGGCGCATCGCTTGCTGTTCGAGCGTTTTCTGTCACGCGAGCGCAACGAGCCGCCGGACATCGACGTGGATTTCGAACACCACCGCCGTGAAGAGGTGATCCAATACGTGTTTCGCCGTTACGGTCGCCACCGTGCGGCGCTGACGGCCGTGGTCAGTAGCTACCACGCTGCAGGGGCTGTGCGTGATGTGGCACGGGTGCTGGGGCTGCCTGCCGATCAGGTGGATGCCCTGGCCAAGTGCTGTGGCCGCTGGAGCGACCGTATCCCGGATGCCGAGCGTCTGGCTGAGGCCGGCTTCGATGCCCAGAGCCCTTCGCTGCGGCGCATCCTGGTGCTGGCGGCGCAGTTGATTGGTTTTCCCCGGCACCTTTCGCAGCACCCCGGCGGCTTCGTCATCTCCCACCAGCCGCTGCACGAACTGGTGCCGGTAGAGAACGCCGCGATGGCCGAGCGCACGGTGATCCAGTGGGACAAGGATGACCTGGACATGGTCGGGCTGCTCAAGGTCGATGTGCTGGCCCTGGGTATGCTCAGCGCCTTGCGTCGCTGCTTCGACCTGATGGCCTTGTACCGCGGGCGTGAGCTGAGCCTGGCGAGCATCCCCCAGGAAGACCCGGCCACCTACGCGATGATCAGCCGTGCCGAGACCATGGGGGTATTCCAGATCGAATCGCGTGCGCAGATGGCCATGCTGCCGCGCTTGCAGCCACGCACCTTCTACGACCTTGTAATCGAGGTGGCGATCGTGCGCCCAGGGCCGATCCAGGGTGACATGGTGCATCCGTATCTACGTCGGCGCATGAAGGTCGAGCCAGTCACTTATCCGTCGAAAAAACTCGAAGACGTGTTCGAGCGCACCTTGGGCGTGCCGTTGTTTCAGGAGCAGGTGATGGAGCTGGCCATGGTCGCCGCCGATTACAGCCCCGGCGAGGCCGATCAACTGCGCCGCAGCATGGCCGCCTGGAAGCGCCATGGTGGCCTGGAGCCGCATCGGTTGCGGCTGATCGACGGCATGCTGCGCAATGGGTACGAACGCGCTTTCGCCGAGCGCATCTTCGAGCAGATCAAGGGCTTTGGCAGTTATGGCTTCCCCGAGTCCCACGCCGCCAGCTTCGCCTTGCTGTGCTATGCCAGCAGTTGGTTGAAATGCCATGAACCGGCGATCTTCACCTGTGCCTTGGTCAATAGCTGGCCGATGGGCTTCTACAGCCCCGACCAGTTATTGCAGGAAGCGCGCCGCCAGGGTATCGAGGTGCGTCCGGTGGATGTGCAGCACAGTCACTGGGATTGCACCCTGGAACCTGTGGATGCGGGCGAGTTGGCCATTCGTCTTGGTTTGCGGCAGATCCGTGGTTTTGCCGAGGCCGATGCCCAGCGCCTGGTACAGGCCAGGGCGCAGCGGGCTTGGCGCGATGTGGCAGACCTGTGCCTAGGCGCTGCCCTGGATAGTCGCGCGTGTGCCATGCTCGCCGACGCTGGGGCATTGCGTGGGCTGGCCCGTGACCGGCACCAAGCGCGTTGGCAAGTGGCGGCGGTGCAGGCGCAACTGCCGTTGTTCGCGCAACTGGGGCCGGTGCCAGAGCCTGCGGTCGAACTGCCGGTGCCGAGCGTGGGCGAAGACGTGCTGGCCGACTACCAGAGCCTGGGCACCACGCTCGGGCCCCACCCCCTGACCTTGCTGCGCCCACGCCTGCGGGCACTGGGCTGTCGCAGTTCGGCAGAACTGGCCGGGTTGGAGGAGGGTGACCAGATTGCCGTGGCCGGCATCGTGGTCGGGCGTCAGCGCCCGCAGACCGCCAGTGGTGTAACGTTCGTAACCCTCGAAGACGAGCACGGCATGCTCAATGTGGTGGTCTGGCGTGAGCTGGCCGAGCGTCAGCGCCGGGCGCTGGTCGGTGCGCAGTTGCTCAAGGTGAGCGGGCGGCTGGAGCAGCAGAGCGGGGTGCGCCATCTGATTGCCCGGCGGCTGGAGGATGTCAGCGCGTTGTTGCAGGGCCTGGATGTGCGCAGCCGAGACTTCCATTGAGTCATTCGGCGCCTGGCACCGTTACACCCTCGCAGTCGCTGCGTGTTCGGACGCCCTGTGCCCGGGGGGCTCGCCCATGTACCACGTGCCTTGGCCGATGGCCGGAACCGCGAGATGCCCGCCAGATTCACGTATCGCATGCCATCTCCTGTGGATGGGCGTGTGAAAGCAGTACCTCAAGCAGCGCTTGGGCAGCTTTCGACAGTTTGTGGTCGGCCAGGGCGATCACGCCGATGCGCCGCTCCACGGTGGGGTCGGTGAGTGGTACGCAGCAGGCGCCGAGTTCGAGCATCTGTTCGATGCACAGCGCCGGTACGGCACTCACCCCCAGACCGCTGGCAACCATGCGCCCGACAGTCGCCAGCTGGTGGCTCTCGAACGCCACGGTGAGCTTGCCGTGCTCGGCGGCTACGTGCTGTTCGAGCAGCAGGCGCACAGCTGAGGGCCGTTGCAGCGCGACGAAGTCCTGGGCCAGCAGTTCTTGCCAGCGGACCTGGGGTTGCCGGGCCAGGGGCGAGTCGGCAGGCACCACGGCGACGAAACGGTCCATGTACAAGGGATGGAAAAGCAGCGCTTCGCAGCTGTCGGGCTCGAAGCCGATGCCCAGTTCGACGCGCCGATGGCGTACCAGTTCCAGGACCTGCTCGTTGATTACATCGTGCACGGTGACGTTGACCTTCGGGTAGCGCTGGCGGAACACCTTGAGCGCCTCGGGCAGCCGGTTGCCGGCGTAGGAGGGCATGGCGGCGACCGACACCCGGCCCAGTTGCAAGGTGAAGCGCTGGCGCAGCATCTCCTCGGTGTCATCCCAGTCGGCCAGCAGGCGCCGTGCCAGTGGCAGCAGCACCTCGCCTTCTGCGGTCAGGCTGACGCTGCGGGTGGTACGGGTAAGCAGGGCGCCGCCAAGATTGTCCTCCAGCGCCTTGATGGTCAGGCTCAAGGCTGGTTGCGAGACATGCAGCTGTTCGCCGGCTTGGGCAAAGCTTTGGTACTTGGCCACGGTGACGAAGGCACGCAACTGCTTGACGTTCATGAGGGGGTTGGCCTTTTGTTTTGGAAAATTTATCAATCAATGACGAAAACAAAATTAACAAATCAGTCGCCTGCGGTGAAGATGACTGCACGGTTCCAACAACGACAAAAGGCGACTGAGCATGGCCGGACTGGACAAGCGTGTAGCAACTTACGAAGAGGCCCTGGCAGGCCTGACCGACGGCATGACGGTGCTGGCCGGCGGCTTTGGCCTATGCGGCATCCCTGAAAATTTGATTGCCGAGATCAAGCGCCGTGGCGTCAAGGGCCTGACCGTGGTGTCGAACAACTGCGGCGTCGATGGCTTCGGCCTGGGCGTATTGCTCGAAGGCCGGCAGATTCGCAAGATGGTCGCCTCCTATGTTGGCGAAAACGCTGAGTTCGAACGCCAGTTGCTCAGTGGCGAGCTGGAAGTGGAACTGACCCCACAAGGTACCCTGGCCGAGAAAATGCGCGCTGGCGGCGCTGGCATCCCAGCCTTCTACACCGCTACCGGTTACGGCACTCCCGTGGCTGAGGGCAAGGAAGTGCGTGAGTTCAAAGGCCGCCAATACATCCTCGAAACATCCATCACCGGTGACTTCGCCATCGTCAAGGGCTGGAAGGCCGACCACTACGGCAATGTGGTGTACCGCAACACTGCGCAGAACTTCAACCCATTGGCGGCCACCGCCGGCAAGATCACCGTGGTCGAGGTCGAGGAAATCGTCGAGCCCGGTGTGCTGCTGCCCAGCGAGATCCACACCCCCGGCATCTTCGTCGACCGGGTGATCGTCGGCACCTTCGAAAAGCGCATCGAAAAGCGCACCGTCAAGGCCTGAGCGCCATCTTTCAGAACAACAAAGAGATCCTGACCATGGCACTGACCCGCGAACAGATGGCGCAACGCGTCGCCCGAGAACTGAAGGACGGCTACTACGTCAACCTTGGCATCGGTATCCCCACCTTGGTGGCCAACTACGTGCCTGCCGACATGGATGTGATGCTGCAATCGGAAAACGGACTGCTGGGCATGGGCGAGTTCCCCACCGAAGCCACCCTCGACGCCGACATGATCAACGCCGGCAAACAGACGGTCACCGCCCGCCGTGGCGCCTCGATCTTCGACTCGGCGCAGTCCTTCGCCATGATCCGTGGCGGGCATGTGGACCTAACCGTACTGGGCGCTTTCGAGGTGGACGTGGAAGGCAACATCGCCTCGTGGATGATCCCTGGCAAGCTGGTCAAGGGCATGGGCGGCGCCATGGATCTGGTGGCCGGCGCCGAGAACATCATCGTCACCATGACCCATGCCTCCAAGGACGGTGAGTCCAAGCTGCTGCCCAAGTGCAGCCTGCCATTGACCGGGGCCGGCTGCATTCGCAAGGTGCTGACCGACCTTGCCTACCTTGAGATCGAGAACGGTGCGTTCATCCTGCGCGAGACCGCGCCAGGAGTGAGCGTCGAGGAAATCATCGAAAAGACCGCCGGCAAGCTGATCGTGCCGGACGATGTGAAGGAAATGACCTTTTAAGCCGTATCCCTGATCCTGTGGGAGCGGGCTTGCCCGCGAATGCGTTGGTGAATTCACTGCCGCATTCGCGGGCAAGCCCGCTCCCACAGGGTTTTGCGTGTTTCAGTATTGCAAGACCTACAAAACCAATAAAAGGAAAACCCCGTGGCCGCTGATATTCAAGACAGCCGCTCCGCCCGCTTTGCCTTGCGCTGCTCCAACTGGGCCGAACGCTGGTTCCCCGATTCCTGGGTGTTCGCCGCCCTGGCCGTGGTGCTGGTGTGCCTGGGCGCCCTGATAATGGGCGCTAAGCCCACCGACACCGCCAAAGCCTTCGGTGACGGATTCTGGAGCCTGATTCCGTTCACCATGCAGATGGCCTTCGTGGTCATTGGCGGTTATGTAGTCGCCAGCTCGCCGCCTGCCGCTCGGCTAATCGACCGCCTGGCGCGGCTGCCAAAAAACGGCCGTTCGGCTGTGTGCTGGGTGGCGCTGATCTCGATGCTTGCCTCGTTGCTCAACTGGGGGCTGTCGCTGGTGTTCGGCGGTTTGCTGGTACGCGCCCTGGCCCGACGCACCGAGCTGAAAATGGACTACCGCGCCGCCGGTGCCGCCGCCTACCTGGGCTTGGGCGCGGTATGGGCGCTGGGGCTGTCGTCCTCGGCTGCGCAACTGCAGGCCAACCCGGCCAGCCTGCCGCCGTCGATCCTGTCGATCACAGGCGTGATCCCGTTCACCGAAACCATTTTTCTCTGGCAGTCGGGTGTGATGCTGGCCGCGCTGGTGATCGTCTCGCTGGTGGTCGCCTACGCCACCGCGCCGGGCCCCAGCAGCGCCCGTAGCGCCGAAGACTGCGGTGTCGACCCTAGTTTCAGCGCCCCGCCTGCGCCTCGGCGCACCCGCCCCGGCGAGTGGCTCGAATACAGCCCGATCCTGATCCTGTTGCTGGTCGCCTTGGCCGCCGGTTGGCTGTACCAGGAGTTTGCCACCAAGCCTGCGATCACTGCGATTTCCGGGCTGAACACCTACAACCTGTTGTTCATCATGCTCGGCGCCTTATTGCACTGGCGTCCACGCAGCTTTCTCGATGCCGTGGCCCGCGCCGTGCCCACCACCACTGGGGTGCTGATCCAGTTTCCGCTGTACGGCTCTATCGCGGCCATTCTTACCCAGGTCAAGGGTATCGACGGTGAGACGCTGGCCCACCATATCTCGTTGTTCTTCACTCAGATCGCGACTCACAACACGTACGCACTGCTGATGGGGGTGTACTCGGCGGTACTTGGCTTCTTCATCCCCTCAGGCGGCGGCAAGTGGATCATCGAGGCGCCCTACGTGATGCTGGTCGCCAATGACTTGCAGTACCACCTGGGGTGGGCGGTGCAGATCTACAACGCCGCCGAGGCGCTGCCGAACCTGATCAACCCGTTCTATATGCTGCCGCTGCTGGGCGTGCTGGGGCTCAAGGCGCGCGATCTGATTGGCTTCTCGTTCGTGCAATTGCTGGTACACGTGCCCTTGGTGCTGGTGCTGGTGCTGCTGTGGGCATTGGGCAACACGTTGCAGTACATCCCTCCGGTCATGCCTTGACCTCACGCCCGTACAAGCTTGCTCGTGCAGCCCGCTGCCGGTAAAAGTCTCCCTGATCAGATGCGCAAGGGGGATGGCATGATCGAGATCTCGCGGTTCTGGCGCGACCCGGCGTTGCCCTTCGTCGAGGCGCGCCGGGTAGGGGACGGGCGCCAGGTCTGCTACGCCGCCCACGCGCACGAAAGTTTTTCGATTGGCGTGATTACCGGAGGGCGTAGCACCTACCTGACGGGCGGCTCGCAGCACGAGGTCAGGGCAGGCACCACAGTGCTGATGAACCCTGGCGTGGTGCATACCTGCAACCCAATCCAGGGCGAGCCATGGTCCTACCTGATGCTGTTCGTCGACCTGGCATGGTTGCAGGCACTGCACTTCAAGCTGCCGCAGGCGACCATGAGTCCCGCACCGGGCCTGTACGCACATTTGCTCAACGTGTTCGCCGACTTGTTCGGCGAGCACGGTGCCGCTCTCAAGGCGCAGTCGCTGGTCGCGTTCTTCGACGCATTACCAGGGTATCTGGAGCCTGGCGGTGAACATCGGCATATGCCGCACCCACAATTGGACATGGCGGCAGCGTTCATCCGCGCGCATCGGCTTGACCCGCTGACGCTGGAGGATGTCTGCGCTGCGGTGGGGCTCTCGCGTGCGTACCTGATTCGCGCCTTCGGCAAACGTTTCGGGCTCACGCCGCATGGCTACCTGCTCGACCAGCGCGTGCAATATGCTCGGGCTCAACTGCGCCTTGGGCGCCCGATAGTCGAGGTCGCGCTGGAAGCCGGATTCGCCGATCAAGCGCATTTGCAGCGCGCCTTCAAGCGCCAATTGGCGACGACGCCTGGGCACTACCGCCAAGGCTGAGGGTGAATCGCCGCCGTTTCAGCCCAGTAGCAGATACCCCGCACTACCCACCAGCAACAGCGCCAATGCACGGTTGAACAGACGCAGCCGACGCGGTTGGTGCAGGTAGCTGCGGATCACACTGCCTGCCCAGGCCCAACTGGCGATCGACACGAAACAGATCGGCGCGTAGATCCAGGTGAACAGCCACAGTAATTGCTGCTCACCGCCGGTATAGGCGCCCACGCCAGCCACCGCCGCGAGCCAGGCCTTGGGGCTGAGCCACTGCATGGCTGCGCCGTGCCAGGCGCTGGGTGCCTGTTGCGTGGCGTCGCCTTGCAAGCGCCCATCATCGCTGGCCAGCTTCCAGGCCATGTACAGCAGGAACAACACGCCACCTCCGTGCAATAGCGTGCCAAGCAGCGGCCAGCGCAGCAGCAGTTCATGTACGCCAAGGCCAGTCAGCACCAGCAGCAGGCAAAAACCCAGGGTGGCGCCGGCAACGTGGCCGAGGCAGGCGCGCAGGCCGTGACGAGCGCCGCTGCCAAGGGCGACGATGTTGACCGGGCCGGGCGAAATGGAGGCAGCCAGCGCGAACGCCGCCATGGACAGGGACAAGCTCATTGGAAATTTCCTTTCAGGGTTCAAGACCACAGCATCCTGACGAGCGCCGACAGGCTGGGTATTGAAGGAAAATGCCCACAGCCCCTGTTACAGCTTTTGTAATAGTTTCTTGCTGTAACGAAAAGCTGCTTCGATTGTAGGATCACATTCCCTTTTTTCTATCCAGGTATCTATGAGCCGCTTCTCGGAGCCCCCCAGTCCTTGGCCTTTCCGGCCTTCCTCCCTGCGTCCTTGTGACGCCCGCCTTGTGAGTACCCGCTAATGGAATGGCTAGCCGACCCTACGGCCTGGCTGGGCCTGTTGACGTTGATCGTCCTCGAGCTGGTACTGGGTATCGACAACCTGGTGTTCATCGCCATCCTCGCCGACAAACTACCGCCGCATCAGCGCGACCGCGCGCGTGTGATTGGCCTGTCTCTGGCATTGATCATGCGTCTTGGCCTGTTGGCCAGTATCTCGTGGATGGTGACGCTGACCGCGCCCTTGTTTGAGATCTTCGGCAAGAGCTTCTCCGGCCGTGACCTGATCATGTTGTTCGGTGGTGTGTTCCTGCTGTTCAAGGCCACCATGGAGCTGCACGAGCGCCTCGAAGGGCATGTGACCCAAGCCTCCGGCACGTTGCGTCATGCCGCGTTCTGGCCGATCGTGGCGCAGATCGTGGTGCTCGACGCGGTGTTCTCGCTGGATGCGGTGATCACCGCTGTTGGCATGGTCGAGGAACTGTCGGTGATGATGATCGCGGTGATCTTCTCCATCGGCATCATGATCGTCGCCAGCAAGCCGCTGACGCGCTTCGTCAACGCCCACCCCACGGTGATCATGCTGTGCCTGGGCTTCCTGATGATGATCGGTTTCAGCTTGACTGCCGAAGGCCTGGGCTTCCACATTCCCAAGGGCTACCTGTATGCGGCCATCGGTTTCTCGTTGTTGATCGAGCTGTTCAACCAGCTGGCCCGTGCCCGCCGCAAGCGCAGCGTGCAGCAGCATCGCCCGCTGCGCGAACGCACCGCACACGCCGTACTACGCCTGATGGGCGGGCGCCGCGTGGAAGCGGACGAGGTGGGCGAGGAAATCGCCGACCTGGTCGAAGGTGGCGAGGAGCAGGTGGTGTTCGATCGCCGCGAACGGGTGATGATCAGCGGTGTTTTGAACCTGGCTGAGCGGCCGATCCGCACAGTGATGACGGCGCGCGCCGAAGTCGATGTGATCGACCTGTCGCAGCCGGCCGAGGCCATCACCCAGATGCTGGTCAACTCGTCCTACTCACGCCTGCCGTTGCTGCGTGATGGCCACAGCGTCGAGCCGCTGGGCTTCGTGCACAAGAAGGAGTTGCTCAAGGAACTGTTGGCCGGCAACCAGCCAGACCTTGAAGCCCTGGCGCGCGCACCGTTGAACCTGCTGGAGAGCTTCAGCATCCTCAATGCCCTGGAGCAGATGCGTGCGCAGTCGACCCACATCGCCTTCGTGGTCAACGAGTTCGGTGACTTTACCGGCGTGCTGACCATGACCGATATCCTCGAGTCGATTGCCGGCGAGTTGCCTGATGCCAGCGAGGTGGAAGGCCCGGGCGTGGTCGAGGAGGCCGGTGGCTTCGTCGTCAGCGGTGCGTTGAACCTGGCTCAGGTTCAGGCCCGGACCGGATTTGCCGCGCGCGCCACCGAGGACTACCAGACCCTCGCGGGTCTGGTGATGAGCTTGCTGGACCGCCTTCCGGTGGTGGGGGATCAGCTCATCTGGAATGGCTGGAGCATGACAGTGGTGGCGGTCGAGGAGCGTCGGGTACGTCAGGTGCGTCTTACACCAGACGCTGTCGCTGACGCAGCAGGTGCTTGATGCCTTCGAGCACCAGCACCAGCACCGCGGCCCAGATCGGCAGGTAGGTCAGCCACTGGTCGGGGCCGATGGTCTCGCCCAGTAGCAGTGAGACGGCCACCAGCAACACCGGCTCGACATAGCTGAGTAGCCCGAACAGGCTAAACGGCAACAAACGACTGGCTAGCACGTACGTGATCAGCGCGCAGGCGCTGATCACGCCGAGCAGCGGAATCAGGCCGTAGAGTGCCGGGTGCTGCGCCAGGTCGGCTGCGCTCAGCGGTCCTTGGACCACGAAATACAAAGCCCAAGGCAGCAGTAGGCCCATGTCGCACCACAGTCCACCCAGGTGCTCGGTGCGGCAGCGCTTGCGCAGCACGAAGTAGATCGGGTAACCGAGCATCACCACCAGGGTTTCCCAAGCGAAGCTACCGTGCTGATAAAGCTCGTGCCCCACGCCAATCGCCGCACATGCGACTGCCACGGTTTGCAGGCGCGACAGTCGCTCGCCATACACCAGCCGTCCGGTCAGGACCATGGTCAAGGGCAACAGAAAGTAGCCCATCGACACTTCCAGGCTGCGCCCGTGCAATGGAGCCCACAGGAACAGCCAGAGCTGCACGCCCATCAACCATGAGGTGCCGAGCATGCCTAGCAGCAACAGCGGAGCCTGGCGTACCCGTGCAAGCAGCGCACCGACGTGTTTCCAGTCACGCGAGAACAGCATGAACAGCGTCAGGCAGGGCAACGTGAGCAGGATCCGCCAGCCAAAGATTTCCTCGCCGTCCAGTGGGGCCAGGAAGGAAGTGTAGTAATACATCACGGCGAACAGGCAGGATGCCATGACCGACGAAACAATGCCTTTTGACACGAATGCCTCTGAAACGGGAGGAGGAGGGATAAATCAGCCGCGTATGATCTCAGGGGCAGGGGCCTGCGGCAACCGCAGGCTGCCTGGGCGTGCCGCCAGGGCCAACAACAGTTCAGCCAAGGGCATTGGCCGGGCGAACAGGTAGCCTTGTTGGAAGTCCACCCCATGACGTGCCAGATAGTCGCGCTGCGCCGTGGTCTCCACGCCTTCGGCTACGATGCCCAGGGCCAGCTTGCCGGACAGCTCGATGATGGTGTCGAGAATGTGTTGAGAAAGGGCATCGCCACCGATCATGGCGACGAAGCTTTGGTCGATTTTCAGGTAGTCGACCTTGAACTGGCGCAGGTAGTTGAGGCTCGACTGGCCAGTGCCAAAGTCATCCAGCGCGATCATGACCCCCATCTCGTGGAGTTTTTCGAACACTTCAAGGGTGATCGGCGTTGGCTCGATCAGCTTGCGTTCAGTGAGTTCCAGCGTGAGCGTCACCCGTCCAGGGGGGAAATGTTGCAAGAAGGCGCGGCAGTCGTCGATCAGGCTCATGTCACGGCAGTGATCGGCAGTAATGTTGATGCCGATGTGGAAGCCGTCTTCGAGCAGCGTCGAGTGCGGGCCCAAGGCTTGGGCGGTATGCTGCATCAGGCTGCGGGTCATGTCGACGATCTGCCCGCTGTGCTCGGCATAGGGAATGAACAGGTCCGGGCGAACCAAGCCCTCGCGTGGGTGGCGCCAGCGCATCAGCACTTCGACGCCGGCCCAGCGGTAGTCGTCTTTGCGTACCACAGGCTGGAAGTAGGGCAGGAATTCGCCAGCTTCAAGCGCACGGGCAAGTTCCGCTCGCGGTGAATTGGCCCGGCGCAGCTGCCAGCGGCAGGCCATACCGGCCAACACACCCAGCACCAATAGCAGGCTCAACAGCGCCGGATAGCGGCTGCGCAGAAGCTGCGCGGCCTTGTCCGGGCCGAAGCCTGCACGAACGCTGAACGGGTAACGACTGGAGCCAAGGGTGACCAGGGCGCTGGCTGGCACCGGCAGCGCGCCGCTGCGCACTTGGCCATCCTGGCCCAGCCAGTGGTTGCCTACCTGCACGTACACCTCTGCACCTGCTCCGAGCAGGCGCAGGGCCGTCAACAAGTGATAACCGTCCAGCGTGGTAATGGCCCCGCGCTGGCCTTGGCTGGCCCGGTATACCAGTAGCGAATGCCCAGGGGTCACCGAGTTGCCGTCCATCAGCCATAGCGTGCCGTCGGTGTAGTCGCGGGCATCGACCGGTTCGTCGAAATCGCCGAACAGCGATGAACAATACAGCGTATCGTGATCGAACAAGTTGGTAGAACGCACGAAGGCATTGCGTGTGACCTCGCCACGCAATGCCAGCTCTACTTGTGCACAGGGCTGTCCGGCTTTGGGCAGCAGTTGGTTGGCAGTCGCTGCGAGACTGTCGAGGATCGTCTCGATGTGCTGGACCACCTCTTGGGCGGTACCTTGGCTGCTGGCACGGATTTCGTGTTCGCTCTGCCAGCGAATCACTCCCAGCCCGCATAGCAGCGGCAGCACCGCCACGCCCCAAGGTAACAGAGTGCGCCAGCTCCAGCGGGCAGGGCGGCGAGTGGTCAGTGGCATGGTGTACGAACCTTGTAGCTGGTGATCGGATCAGGTACAGGATAGCCGTTTGTCGGCTGGCCCCGTTAACTAAAGCGCGACAAAGATATTTACGCCCTGTAGAATCGGTTTACGAATACAACAATAAGGTTGCCCTCTACCGAGGGATCGAACCGCCTGGAATCGGTCGCTATGACAAACCCTGTGTTCAAGCTGATCATCGGTGACTACCTCGCCCGCAGCGTACGCGGCATCCCTTGCTCACCCCCTCTGCAACGCGGCATCGCCCCCCTCCGATAAACGTTTATTCGCTGCAGATGAGGACATGAACATGGCAGATCTCTTCGACAATCCGATGGGCTTGGAAGGCTTTGAGTTCATCGAGCTTGCATCGCCCACGCCCGGAGTGCTGGAGCCGGTATTCCAGATGCTCGGTTTCACCAAGGTGGCCACCCATCGTTCCAAGGACGTGCACTTATATCGTCAGGGTGGCATCAACCTGATTTTGAACAACGAACCGAAAAGCCCTGCGTCATATTTCGCCGCCGAACATGGGCCGTCGGTGTGTGGCATGGCGTTTCGCGTGCGTAACGCCCACGAAGCCTATGCCCGTGCCCTGGCCCTGGGCGCCCAGCCGGTGGACATCGAAACCGGCCCGATGGAACTGCGCCTGCCAGCGATCAAAGGCATCGGTGGTGCGCCGTTGTACCTGATCGACCGTTACGAGGAAGGCAGTTCGATCTACGATATCGACTTCAAGTTCATCGATGGCGTGGACCGCCACCCCGTCGGCGCGGGCCTGAAGATCATTGATCACCTGACTCACAACGTCTACCGTGGCCGCATGAGCTACTGGGCTGGCTTTTACGAGAAGTTGTTCAACTTCCGTGAGATCCGCTATTTCGATATCAAGGGCGAATATACCGGTCTGACTTCCCGGGCCATGACCGCACCTGACGGCATGATCCGCATCCCGCTCAACGAAGAGTCGTCCAAGGGGGCCGGGCAGATCGAGGAGTTCCTGATGCAGTTCAACGGTGAGGGCATCCAGCATGTGGCCTTTCTCACCGACGACCTGCTCAAGACATGGGATGCCCTCAAGGGTTTTGGCATGCGCTTCATGACCGCACCGCCGCAAACCTACTACGAGATGCTCGAAGAGCGCCTGCCTGGGCATGGCGAGCCGGTTGGCGAGTTGCAGGCACGTGGCATCCTGCTCGATGGCGCCTCGGCCGAGGGCGATCAGCGCCTGCTGTTGCAGATATTCTCGGAAACCCTGCTGGGCCCGGTATTCTTCGAGTTCATTCAGCGCAAGGGGGACGACGGCTTCGGGGAAGGCAACTTCAAGGCGCTGTTCGAGTCGATCGAACGTGACCAAGTGCGCCGGGGAGTGCTGAACGTCGAGTGATGCCGTGCGCTAGGCTGTTGGGGGCGCGGCTAGCGAAGCCGTTGCCCCCTCAGGCGCTGCGAAAGCCTGCGCTGATTGCCGGCTATCGGCCCTGTAGTCGCTTGATCACCGCTTCGGCCACCAAGCCTGTCGATGCAGGATTCTGGCCCGTGATCAAGGCGCCATCCTCCACCACGAACGGTTGCCAAGGCTCCTCCGCGCAGCTGTAGTCCCCACCGCGGCCACCGAGTTCGTTTTCGGTCAGAAATGGCACCACCTTGTCCAATTCAGCAAGCTTTTCTTCGGTGTTGGAAAAGCCGGTCACCTTGCGGCCCTTGAGTAGCAAGCTGTTATCGCTGAGTTTGACGTTAAGCAGCCCCACCACCCCATGGCAGACGGCCGACACCACGCCGCCGCGTTCGAAGATACGCCGCGCCAGGTCTTGCAGCGGCAGGCTGTCGGGGAAGTCCCACATTACGCCGTGACCCCCGGCGTAGTAGATCGCGGCGTAGTCATCGGCCTTCACCTGGCTCGGGCTCAGAGTGGCACCCAGGCGACTCATGAAGGTGTTATCGTCGTACCATTGCCAGTCGAGGTCCGGTGCCATCTGCAAGCTGTGCGGGTCAATCGGCACATAGCCGCCTGCAGGGCTCACGAAGTCTACCTCGAACCCCGACTGTTGCACGGTATCAACAAAGTGCACGGCCTCGCCGAGCCACAAGCCAGTGGCTCGTTTGAGCGTGGGGTACTTGGCAGTATTGGTCAGCACAACCAGGATTTTAGTGTTCATCTGCGCACGCCTGTGCAGTCGTTGGGAATGAAGCCCCTAGAGCATAGCCGTCAGTGGCCAGGCCGCCATGTTCGGTGTGTGATGTGCTAGGCTGCTGCGAACAGGATGCTTGTGGAAACGACAACCATGGACCAGGACCCACGCCCACCCACCCAGGCGGCTGATGCCATGATGCACCGATCCATCCGGTTCAGGGGGCACGCCATTGGTCGCTAAAGCCCAGCGTCTGGGCGAACAGACCCAGATAGTGCTCCTGGCCCCTGCGCCCGATACGGCGCAGAGCTTGAACGGTAGCATCGTCAGTCACGATTGGAGCCGTAGCCCGCTGGGGCCGCTGTCCCACTGGCCACCGGCCCTGCGCATTGCTGTCGACATGCTGCAATTGTCACCGTTCCCTTGCGCCGTGGTGTGGGGACCAGAATTGTGCGTGGTGCAGAATGACGCCTACCCGATTCGCGGGCTGCAAGGGCGATGCTTCCACGACTTGTGGGAAGCGGCCGATCCGCCTATGGGGGCCGCGCTGTTCAAGGCGCTGGAGGGGCACGGTAGCTACGTCGAGGCGGTGAGGCTGCCAGGCTCTGGCGAAGGGCCATTTGCCTGCTACTACTCGCCGCTGCGCGATGACTACGGTTCTGTGGCGGGCTTCCTGCATACCGTGATCGCCGCCTCGGTCGACGCCGAACTCACCCGTGAGTGGCGCGAACGGGCGCAGTCGTTCGAGGCGCAACTGGCAAGCTACCTGGCGAACAGCGAGTACACCTGGCAACTGTCCCCCGATGTGATGTTGATGCTCGACAGCCAGCAGTGCCTGCGGTTGGCCAATCCGTCCGGACAACGCCTACTGGGTTGGTCTGAGCCGACATCGCCAGTGGACTCCGCTTCCCTGCTGGCGTTGCTGCATCCGGCCGACTGTACCGAGGCGCTTCTGGCACTCATCGCGTTGGGCAAGCAGGGCGGGGCGTCAACTTTCGAGGCACGTATACGCCACGTCGATGGCCATTACTGCTGGTTTTCCTGGACCACGGTATCGGGTCAAGCCATGCCCATGCTGGTCGGGCGTGACATCAGCCAGCAGCGCCAAGCGGTGCAGCAATTGGCCGAGGCTGCGCTGCGCGACAGTTCGCGCTTGGAGTCGGCGATCAAGCTGGCCGGCGGCATGGGCCATGAAATGAACAACGTACTGAGTGGGGTCGGTAGCAGCTTGGAACTGCTTGAGCGGCGTCTGTTGCAGGGCCGTCAGGAGAATCTGGAATACTACGTGAAACTGGCCCGTGAATGTGCCGAGCGTGCCATTGGCTTGACTCACAACCTACTGGCGTTTGCCCGCAGCCAGCCGTTGTCGCCGACGCCGCTGGACATCAACCAGTTGCTGCGTGATGCGCAATCGCTGCTGCGCCAGTCATTGGGTAGTGAAATCCAGTTGGATTGGCAGTTGGATACGGAGCTCTGGCCGGTTCAGCTCGACGCCGACCAGTTGCGCAACAGCCTGCTGCACTTGTGCGCCAATGCTCACGAAGCCTGCCTGGGGCGCGGCCGGGTGTCGATACGCAGCACCAACGAGCGGCTGACCACAGTGCAGGAGGGGCGGTCATCCCTCCCGGCGGGCGACTACGTTGCCATTCAAGTGGAAGACGACGGCCATGGCATGTCCGCCGAGGACCTCAGACAAGCGTTCGAGCCATTCTTCACCACCAAGGCCCTGGGGCGTGGCTCCGGGTTGGGACTACCCATGGTGCACGGTTTCGTCCGCCAATCCGGCGGACATGTGTGGATCGAATCGGTGCAAGGGCAGGGCACGCGGGTGATGATGATGTTCCCGCGCTACCCAGGCAGCCTGCCCGAACCGCAAATGCCTGACTTGGAGCCGTTTGCCGTGCAGGGCGAGCGGCTACTGTTGATCGATGATGAAGTGAGTCTGCGCCGATTGATGAAGGAAGCCTTGCTCGACCGAGGCTATGCGGTTGACGATGCCAGCGACGCCAACACCGGTATGGGCCATTTTCGTGTCGGCGGGCCCTTCGATCTGGTGATTACCGACATTGGCTTGCCGGATGGCTTCAATGGCCGACAGGCAGCCAGGGCGATGCGAATGCTCGAGCCTGGACAGAAGGTGCTGTTCATCACCGGTTACACCGAGGAGCAAATCGAACCGCCGATGCTGGCGGAGCAGGGCGTTGCCTTGCTGTACAAACCGTTCACCCTCGAAGCCCTTTGCCAGCAGGTCAAGCGCATGCTGCATGGCTGAGGCGTCTCAATGACGGGTCAGCATCTGCGACACGCGCTCACGTAATTGTTCCAGCTCGAAGGGTTTGCTTAGCAGCTGCATGCCGGGGCCGAGAAAGTCTCCCCGTTCTGTGGCCGTTTCGGCGTAACCGGTGATGAACAATACCGCCAGGGTCGGGCGCAGGGTGCGGGCGATCTCCGCCAGCTGTCGACCATTCATGCCGGGCAGACCCACATCAGTAATCATCAGGCCGAACGGCTGGGTCGTCTGTAGCTGCTCCAGCGCTTGCTCGGCATCGCAGGCCACGACACACCGCAGTCCCTCTTCCTCAAGCGACTGGCTGACCAGTTGGCGGACGTCAGGGTCGTCCTCGACCAACAAGATGGCCCGACTATCGCCTGCCTTGGGTAGCGTGGCTTGGCTACTGTTTTGAGTGCTTGGCCTGTAACGTGGCAGGTACACCTGCACCACGGTGCCTTTGCCGATCTGACTGTGCATTGTCAAACGTCCACGCGACTGTTTGCAAAAGCCATAGGTCATCGACAGGCCAAGTCCCACGCCCCGGCCAACGGGCTTGGTGGTAAAGAATGGCTCGAACGCGCGCTCCAGGGTGGTGGCTGACATCCCTTGACCAGTGTCACTGATACTCAGGCAGAGGTAATCGCCCTGGGCCAGCTCGGTGGAGGCGTCGGCTCGAACATTGTGTGCCTCGATGCTCAGCACGCCGCCGCTGGGCATGGCTTCGCAGGCGTTGCGCAACAGGCTGTCGAGCGAGGCCCGTAGTTGTGCGTGGTCGACGTAGGCATGCCAGAGGTCTGCATCGCATTGCAGCTTGAGCGTGATCCCCTGCGCCAATTGGCGACTCAAGTACTCACGGTTCAGTAGCGTACCGAGGTCCACGGCTTGGCTGTGCAACGTTTGGCGAGCGGAGAACGCCAGCAGGCACCGGGTCAGCAGGGCCGCGCGGGCAACTGCCTGGCGGCCCATTTGCAAAGGCGAGGCGAGCGTATCGCTGCGCCCTTTGCACAGCCGCCGCTCGATCAATTCCAGGCTGCCGCCAATACTGGTTAGCAGATTGTTGAAGTCGTGGGCAAAGCCCCCAGCTAAATGGCCGATCGCATCCAGCTTGCGGGCTTGCTGCACGGCCTGTTGCGCAAGTGCCTGAGCTTCTAGCTGTTGGTGCAGATCGCGTGCCTGGTACTGCCCGCGTCGGGCTCGCAGCGCCCACAGGGCCAGGTTGATCAACTGGGCATCGGCATACGGCGCGCTCAGCGCCAGCAGGTTGCCGAAGGCGTTCGCGCCGGGGGCAGCCTGGGTGACCAGCAACACGATGGGCAGGTCGGACCAGCCCGGTTGCCGCTCGATGAAACGGTGCAAGGGCGAACGCGCATCGGTAGGTAAGGCGGGCTCGGCAATCACCAGCAGTCCGGCCCCATCGTCCAACCAACGGCCCAGCCGATGCACGTCGCACGTCTGGCGGCAGGCAATGCCAGCCTGGGTCAGTACACGCCGGGTCTGGGTTCCCAGCGTGGCTGGAGCCAAGATCAGGGCTCGCTCCTCCAAAGGCGGTGCAACGGCCACGTCGAATCTCCTGTGGCAGTGGGCACGCCGCAATGGTCATGCCGCTCTCCTACTATCACTGGACCTTGCCGGGGGGATCAGGGTTCAACTGGCCCGTTAAGCACCTACAACCCCTGTTGCAATGCCGGGTCATCGGGGTTCTGCTGCTCGAGTTCGGCCAGCAGCACTTGGACATTCTGTAATTGGCCGGTTTCTTTCCAGTACTGGATCAGCAGCACCCTGGCACGGCGATTGGCGGGTTGGTGGCTGAGCAGTGTCTCCAGTTGCTGCTGCGCGGCTTCGACTTGCTCCAGCTGATGCAGGGTGACCGCTAGGGTGTAGCGGTAGTCGCTGTTGTCAGGCTCAAGTTCCACGGCGCGAGACAGCGCGAGCAGGGCGTATTCGGGTTGGTCGTGGCGCGTCAGCCACTGACCCAGTTGGTATTGCAGGAACGCCGAGTCCGGGCGCAGGGCCAAGGCCTTGGCCAGCACCTCGCGGGAGGCGTCGGGTTGGCCGAGGCGCTCGAGCAGACGCACGTGGGTCGCCAGCGCGTCCAGCCCTTCAGGGGCGAGCGCCAGGCTGCGCTCTAGCGCAGCCTGCGCCTGGGGGTAGGCCTGTTCGTGCATGTACAGGCGCGCCAGGTGCTCCTGCGCCACGGCATCGTCGGGCTCATGCTCAAGGGCTTGCTGGTACTGCTCAAGCACCTGCTGCAACGGGCCGAAATACAGGCCGATGGCGTCGGAGTCGAGCCCCAGCAAGGCGTCGACTACCGCAAAGCGCACGCTTTGGTCGTCATCCTCGAGCAGTGGCCCGAGGACCAGGCTGCGTTGCGCGGCAGGCACCAGGCGGCGGATCGCGGCGATGGCTGCGCGCCGCACCTGCGGGTCATCGTGTTCAAGGTCCTGGCGGGCTAGCTTCAAGGCCTGGGGCGAAGGGTAGTGAGGCAACTCGGCGTATAGCGCCGCACGGCGGATGGGGGGCAGGTCGTCACGCTGCAATTGCTGGTACAGCACGCGTGCCGCCCCCGGCAGGCCCTCATGTGCCTGACGCAACGCCTTGGCGTAGCTGTGCGGCGGCAAGCTGGGCGGGCTCGGTTGCGGGGTGCGCCATAGATAGCTGAGCACGCCAGGCACTAGGATCAGCAGCGACAAGGCGATCAGGAAGAGGCGGCGTCTGGGCATCGTGCGGTCCGTGGCGTCGGGAAGCGCAGAGCTTGGGACAGCTGCGCGGTAAATGCAACGGTGGAGGGGCCGCGCGGCACCGGCCTCGGGTATGATGCGAGCCTTTGTCAAACAACTGAGGCAAGCTGCATGTCCCTGAGCACTGAACAGATCGGTGAATTCCGTGCCTTCGCCGAACAACTGGCCGATGCTGCGTCAACGGCGATCCAGCCGTACTTTCGTGCGGCGCTGGATGTCGAGGACAAGGGCGGGCGTCTGTATGACCCGGTGACCGTGGCCGACAAGGCTGCTGAAGATGCCATGCGCGCATTGATCCAGGCGCGCTATCCCGAGCACGGCATCCTTGGCGAAGAGCAGGGCGTGGCCGTGGGCAGCAGCCCACTGACCTGGGTCCTCGACCCCATCGACGGTACCCGCGCCTTCATCACCGGCCTGCCGCTGTGGGGCACGCTGATTGCCCTGAACGACGGTAGCGCCCCGCGCATCGGCGTGATGAACCAGCCGTTTACCGGCGAGCGCTTCGTTGGCACACCCGAAGGCGCCTGGCGCAGCGGTACGCCCTTGAGGACCCGCGCGTGCGCCGATCTTGGTGCGGCCACGCTGATGTGTACCACCCCGGACATGTTCGACACCGATGCACGCAAGGCCGCCTTTAATGATGTGGCCAGCAAAGCTCGGCTGATGCGCTATGGCGGTGATTGTTATGCCTACTGCATGCTCGCCTCGGGCTTTGTCGACGTAATCGTCGAAGCCAGCTTGCAGCCCTACGATGTGCAGGCGCTGATGCCGATCATCCAGGGCGCCGGCGGGGTGATCACCGCCTGGGACGGCAGCTCAGCGCAGCAGGGCGGTTGTGTGGTGGCATGCGGTGACCCGGCGCTGCATGCGCAGGTCGTGCAGATGCTGCGTCACGCGATGTGACGCAATGATCGTTGCTCCCACCGGGCTGATGCGCCAACCGGCGGGAGCAGTTGCTGATCTCAGATCGAGTAGTGGCGCAGCTCCCGTGCGATCAGCATGCGCTGTATCTCGCTTGAGCCTTCATAGATCTGGGTGATGCGTGCATCACGGTAGTATTTCTCCACCGGGTAATCCTCCAGATACCCATACCCGCCATGTACCTGAATGGCCATCGAGCACACCCGCTCGGCCATTTCCGAAGCGAACAGCTTGGCCTGGGAGGCTTCCGACAGGCAGGGCTTGCCCGCCGTGCGCAGGCGCGCGGCATGCAGGATCAGCAAGCGCGCCGCATTGATCTGCACCTGCATGTCGGCCAGCAGGTTGGCGATACTCTGGTGCTCGTTGATCGGCTTGCCGAACTGGATACGCTCGCGCGAATAGCCTAGGGCCGCCTCGAACGCCGCACGGGCGATGCCCAGCGCCTGCGCAGCGATGCCGATGCGTCCGCCTTCAAGGTTGGACAGGGCGATGGCCAGGCCTTTACCGCGCTCACCCAACAGGTTGTCTGCCGGAATGCGGCAGTTGTCGAGTGTCACCGCGCAGGTGTCCGATGCACGGATGCCCATCTTGTGTTCACTGCGGTCCACCTTGAAGCCCGGCGTATCGGTGGGCACCAGGAACGCCGACAAGCCTTTCTTGCCCAGCTCAGGGTCGGTCACGGCAAACACGATGGCGAGTTTGGCCCGACGCGCGTTGCTGACGAACTGCTTGGCCCCGTTGATGACCCACTGCCCATCGATCAGTTCGGCACGGGTCCGCAGGTTGTGTGCCTCGGACCCGGCTTGAGGCTCGGTCAGGCAGAAGCAACCGATCACCTCGCCACTGGCCAGTGGCGCAAGCCATGCCTGTTGCTGCGCAGGGCTGCCGTAGGTTAGCAGTGGCCCGCAGCCGACCGAGTTATGGATGCTCATCAGTGCCCCGGTGGCGCCGTCGCCGGCAGAGATTTCCTCCACTGCCAGGGCATAGGCCACGTAGTCGGTGTAGCTGCCGCCGAACTGCTCGGGCACGACCATGCCCAACAGACCCAGCTCACCCATCTTGCGCACCACGCCGTCATCGATCCAGCCGGCTTTCTCCCAGGCCTGCGCCTGGGGCGCGATTTCGCCACGGGCAAAGTCCCGTGCCATGTCGCGGATCATGACTTGTTCTTCGCTCAGTTCCAGGTCTTGCATACACAGGCTCCCGGCCTTACAGGCCTTCGAAGAAGTGGGCGACGCGGCGCGCGTTCAGGCCGGCGAGGGTAGGTGGGTTCCAGCGTGGCTGTTTGTCCTTGTCGACGATCAGCGCGCGAACACCTTCGATGATGTCACCGTGTTCGAACCACTGGCGGTCCAGGTGCAACTCCATGGCGAAGCAGTCTTCGAGCGCCAGGTGGCGGCCGCGGCGCAGCAGTTCCAGTGTCACGGCCATGGCCAGGGGCGAGCGGGTTTCCAGCAGGTCTGCGGTTTGCAAGGCCCAGGCGTGACTGTCGCCAATGGTCACCGCGCGCAGTTGCTCGACGATGCTGGGCAGGTCGGGCAGGGCGAAGAAGTGGTCGATCACTGGGCGAAGCTTGGCCAGTGGTGCATCGTCGAGTACCTGGGTGCCGAGGCTGGCCAATAGGTTCTGCAGGTCCTTGAGTGGGTAGTCACCGAAGTGCAACCGATCCAGCCCCGCATCCAGCGACGCCAGACACTCGCTGTCCAGATACCAGTCGGCCAGGCCGCAGTACAACGCATCGGCGGCCTTGATCTGTACGCCACTGACGCCGAGGTAGATACCCAGCTCGCCAGGTACGCGAGGCAGGAAATAACTGCCGCCAACGTCGGGGAAATAGCCGATACCCACTTCAGGCATGCCCAGGCGGCTACGCTCGGTCACGATACGCAGCTCGCAGCCCTGTGCCAGGCCCATCCCGCCGCCCAGGGTGAAACCGTCCATCAGCGCCAGTACCGGCTTGCGGTAGTGATGCAGGCACAGGTCCAGTGCGTATTCCTCTTCGAAGAACGTCGCGTGCAGTTGCTCGCCGGCCTTGAAGCTGTCGTGCAGCGAGCGGATGTCACCCCCGGCGCAGAAGCCTTTGGGCCCCTCGCCACGTAGCATGACCGCGTGCACCTGGTCATCCAGGGCCCAACGGTGCAGGTGGTATTGCAGGGCGCGGATCATGTCCAGGGTCAGGGCGTTGAGTCCTGCGGGGCGATTGAGGGTGAGGTGGCCGATGTGGTTGCGGACTTCGGCCAACACGTGATCCGTGGCCGTGGGCTGAGCATGCGCGTTCATCGCGGTCTCCCTGCTTTGTTATTGATTTCCAAGGTGAAGCCTGGAATGCGCGGGTGGATCGCTGGATCCTGTCATGCGTATTTGCCTTGCACAATTGGCAAATCTGCAGGGTGTTGCTGCATTTTTACCTTGTGGCAATGCCCAGGCTGGTGTTTCCACTCTAACCCTGTGACCACGGCAGGCAAGCTTTGCTGCAACACCCAGGACTGTGCAGGTTCGAGAAGAGGGAACTGTCTACAGGTGTGGGTTGGCGTCCCAACCGCCACCGAGCGCGGCGTACAGGTTCACCTCGGCCACCAGTTGTGCCAGGCGATCGCCAATCAACCCCTGCTGGGCGCTGAACAACTGGCGCTGGGCGTCGAGGAAGGTCAGGCTGCTGTCCGCCCCGGTGCGGTAGCGGTTCTGCGCCAGGTCGTGGTAGCGCTGGCTGGCGTTCACCATGTCGCGCTGGGCCTGCAACTGGCGTTGGTAGGTGGCGCGCGCCGCGAGGCCATCGGCGACTTCCTGAAACGCCTCTTGGATGGCCTTCTGGTACTGCGCCACCTGAATGTCTTTCTGCAACTTGGCGTAGTCCAGGTTCGCGCGCAGGCTGCCGGCGTTGAACAGTGGCAGGCTGATCTGGGGCTTGAACAGCCAGGTGCCCGAACCTGCGTCGAACAACCCGGCCAGCGCCTGGCTGCTGGTACCTGCATTGGCGGTGAGGCTGATGCTTGGGAACAACGCCGCACGCACCGCGCCAATATTGGCGTTGGCCGCCTGCAACTGGTGCTCGGCCTGAAGAATGTCCGGGCGCCGTTGTAGCAGGTCCGATGGCATACCGGCCGGCACCGGGGCAATTTGCTCGTGGGCAAGGGGCAGGCCAGGCAGGTCGTCTGCGACCGGCCCGGCCACCAGCACGCCGAGTTGGTTCAGGTCCTGGGCCGCCAGGCGGCGGTAGCGCGCCACCGCCGCGCGGGTGCTGTCGACCCGGGTCTGCGCCTGAATGCGGTCGAGTGCCGATAGCGTGCCGACGCGCACCTGGCCGGCGGTCAGGCGCAGGCTCTGTTCGTCGGCGGCCAGGGTGTGCTCGGCCAACGCCAGCAGTTCCTGGTCGGCACGCCAGGTGAGGTACACGCTGGCCACGCTGGCCACCAGGCTCAGTTGTGCGGCACGGCGCGCCTGTTCACTGGCCAGGTAGGTTTGCAGCGCCTGCTCGCTGCTGCTGCGCAGGCGGCCGAACATGTCGAGTTCGTAGGCACTGACGCCCAAGGTCACGGCCTGGGTGCTGCTGATCACGCCGCTGTCGGTGCCGGTCATGCGCCGTGGCAGGTACTGGCGCTGGCCGCTGGCATCTAGGCTGACATGCGGCAGCTGCTCGGCGCGCTGCACGCGGTACTGGGCGCGAGTCGCCTCGGCATTGAGCAGGGCCAGCCGCACGTCACGGTTGTTGGCCAGGGCCGTCTCGATCAGTTGGCGCAGGGCAGGGTCGCGGAACATGGTCTGCCAGTGTTCGGGGGCTTGGGTGAACGCGATCGTCGGGTAGGCCGGCCCTTGCGGATAGCGCTCGGGGACCGGAGTCGACGGGCGTTGGTAGTGCGGAACCAGGCTGCAGCCTGCCAGGGTGGCGGCCAGCAGGGTCAGGGTGAATCGGTGCATTGCAGGCTTCCTTGCGGTTTCAGGCTCCCGCCATCCAGCGGGTCAGCCCGTGGCGGCCACTGACCCCCAACTTGGCAGTGGCGCGCTTGAGATAGGTTTCCACCGAGCTGTTCTTGACGTTCAATTGCTGTGCCATTTGCGGCACCGTACCGCCGGTGAGCAGGCCCAGACACACCTCCTGCTCGCGGCCGGACAGATTGATGGCGCCGCGCGCCAGGCGCTCGCCAAAGGCGGCGCGCAACGAGGCCGACTGGCTGTCGGCCAGGTGCGGGGCGTCGGCCGGCTGGGTCTGGAGCCGCAAGGCGTGGTGCTCGACCAGCGGCAACAAGGTGTCGGACAGGCTCTTGAGCAACGACAGCTCGGCCAGGGTGAAGGCGCGCTCGCAAGGCGGACGCTGGCAGCAGATCACCCAACGCCGCTCACCGCGGCACGACACCAAGTTGCATTGGTGCGCACTGCGCGGTTGTTGCGGGCGCCCCAACGGCACGCTTATCTGGATCAACACCGGGTCGTGCATCTGCAATACGCTCTGCAGCAGCGGTTCGGTCGCGGTGAGGGGCGTGTAGGCGCCCGCGCAGCCCAAGGCACGGATGTGCTCGATGCGTTGCTCGCGGATGTCGAGGGTCCATTCGCTGAGGTCCAGGCGCTGGATCGGCATCAGTTGCCCAAGCAACTGGAACATGTGCCCGGCAAAGTCCTGCTCGCCGCTGCGGGCCACCAGTTCGCCGAGTTCCAGGTAAAGCTGCGGGGCAGGGCGGCGGGCTAGGTTGTCGGTCAGTCTCATGGTGGTGTCTTCCTTGATTCGGGGCGTTCGACGAGCGGTTCGCTGGTCGAGTCCTGTCCTTGAGCTGCTGGCGTGGCGCTATTCAAGCCTTGAGCCTGGCCGGTGTCTGTCATGGAAATGGGGGACAGAAAATGCCACGTCGGCAGCGATACGTTTTGGCGTGGATAAACAGGCAGGCATGCGAAGAACGACGCAAAGGCGGCAAATTGACGTCAAAAAACAGCGTATTGCCGCACTTTGCGCATCGCGGGTGAGCAGGTAGGCCATGAATGACCCTCTGCTGTAGCGATTCTCCTACAAGAAAATCAGCAACTTTTACGCGTGCGGCGTTGTCCGGGTTTAAGGGGCCATACACGCGTGCAGGCCGGTGTTTGAATCCGCGGACGATCATTCGCAAGGACGCGCCACGCTCATGTCTGCCACCGACACCTACCCACTGACCACCGCTCAGCGCGACATCTGGTTGGACCAGATCAGCCGCGGCGACTCACCGCTCTACAACATCGGTGGCTACATCGAACTCGACGGCGAGCTGGATAGCGCGCTGTTGGGCCAGGCCCTTGCGCATCTCGTTGCGCTGCACGATGGCTTGCGCACGCAATTGCTGCCATGCGCCGCCGACGGATTGCCTCGTCAGCGCTTCGAGCCGTCGCTGAGCCTCGGGCTTACGCTGTTCGACCTGAGCGACGAGGCCGACCCGCAGGCCGCCGCTCGGCACCTGATGCGACAGCGCATGATGCAGCGCTTCGATCTGCAGGGCGGCCCCCTGGCGCGCTTTTTCCTGGTCAAACTCAACCCCCAGCGGCACCTGCTGGCCGGTCAGGCCCACCATCTGATCATCGATGGCTGGGGCTTCGACCAGCTGTTCTGCCAGTTGGGGCAGTACTACGGGCGGTTGCAACAAGGTCAGCCGTTGCCGGCCCAGGCCCCCTCGTACAGCGCCTTCATCCACGACGATGTCGCTTATCAGGCATCGGCACGTCACGCGCGCGATCGCGCTTACTGGCTGGCCAAGTTTGAGGCCCTGCCTGAGCCCTTGGTCTTGCCCAAAGGCCTCGCGCCGCTAGCGGCTGATACCACCCCGCCCAGTCAGGCCTTGGACCTGCCGTTCGACAGCAACCTGCTGGCGCGCATGCAGTGCCTGGCCGGGCAACTGAACGCCTCGGCCCTGCATGTGCTGCTTGCAGCCCTGCATGTGTATTGCAGTCGCATCTGGCAGCGCGACGAATGGGTGGTCGGCCTGCCAGTGCGCAACCGTGCCAACCCAAGCTTCAAGGCCACCCTGGGTCTGTTCACCCAGGTCAGTGCCTTGCGCATGAGCTTCGGTCGCCAGCTGGGCTTCACCGACCTGGTGCACGGCATCCGTGACAGCCTCAGGCAGGACTACCGTCATCAACGCTTTGCCCTGAGCGAACTCAACCGTGCCTTGGGCCTGCTGCGTGAAGACCGAGGGCAACTATTCGAGCTGAGCGTGTCGTTCGAAGAAGACGGCAACGCCCTGCGTTACGGGCAGATCCAAGGGCGCAGCGTTAAGGTCAGCAGCGGCCACGAGCCGACCCCGCTGACGTTGCACTTGCGCAGCAATCGTCAAACTGGGGAGGCCTGGCTGCACCTGGTCTACAACCTGGCCTGGTTCAGCGCGCAGCAAGCCCAGGCCCTGGCTGACCGGCTGCTGCATATCCTGCATCAGGCCCTGGCCGACCCGGCGCTGGCAGTGGCCGACTTCGACCTGCCGAGCGCCGCCGAGCACGCCCAGTTGCAGGCCTGGGGGCAGGGGCAGAGGCAGGATCTTCCCGTCC
Organism: Pseudomonas sp. NY15463; assembly: GCF_048068415.1. Lineage (NCBI taxonomy): Bacteria > Pseudomonadati > Pseudomonadota > Gammaproteobacteria > Pseudomonadales > Pseudomonadaceae > Pseudomonas > Pseudomonas sp. NY15463. The sequence continues at coordinate 41,096 of NZ_JBLUQD010000009.1, read as the reverse complement.
AAGCGCGTTGCGTACACCGACGTATCGAGGCGCAGGCGGCCCTTGCGCCGCAGGCTGTCGCCGCCTGGCATGAAGGGCGCAGCCTCAGCTACGCCGAGCTGAACGGGCGCGCCAACCACCTGGCCGAAAGACTGATCGCCCTGGGTGTGCTGCCCGAGGATCGCGTAGCGATCTGCGCCAGGCGCGGCCTGGACACCTTGGTTGGCCTGCTGGCCGTGCTCAAGGCCGGTGCTGCCTATGTGCCCCTGGACCCCGCGCACCCCGGCGAACGCCTGGCCTGGTTGCTCGAAGACTGCGCGCCCAAGGCGCTGCTGAGCCAGGCGCGGATCGACCTGCCCGTTTCAGGGATACCACGACTCGACCTCGACCCGGCGACCCCCTTGATGGCGGACAACCCTGTTGTACCCGGTTTGAGGCCGGACAACCTGGCCTATGTGATTTACACCTCAGGTTCTACCGGCCAGCCCAAGGGGGTGATGGTCGAGCACCGTATGCTCGAAAACCTGATCGACTGGCATTGCCGAGCGTTCGGCCTGAAGGCTAGCGAGCAGGTGTCGTGCCTGGCCGGTTTTGGATTCGATGCCATGGCCTGGGAGGTTTGGCCGACGCTGTGCGCTGGTGCCACGCTGCACCTGGCTCCGCGGCAAGAAGGCGCTGAGGATATCGACAGCTTGCTGCGCTGGTGGCGCGACCAGCCGCTTGACCTCAGCTTCCTGCCTACGCCGGTGGCTGAACACGCCCTTGGCCAGGGCCATGATCACCCGACGCTGCGTACCTTGCTCATCGGCGGTGACCGTCTGCGCCAGCTCAAGCGCAGTCCACGCCACGCACTGGTGAACAATTACGGTCCCACCGAGGCCACCGTGGTCGCCAGTTACGGCGCCTTGCATAGCGGCGGGCCGCTGCATATCGGTGGTCCAGTGGACAACGCCCGCCTGTACGTGCTCGATTCGTACCAGCGTCTGCTGCCGCCGGGCGTGGTGGGTGAGTTGTATGTGGCGGGTGCCGGCGTTGCGCGGGGCTACCTTGGGCGCCCGGACTTGACCGCCGAGCGTTTTCTCGACGACCCGTTCCATGGCGGGCGCATGTACCGTACCGGCGACCTGGTGCGCTGGTTGGCTGACGGCACCCTGGAGTACCTGGGGCGTAATGATGATCAGGTGAAGATCCGCGGCGTGCGGGTGGAACTGGGAGAGATCGAAGCGGCGCTGACCCGCCACCCGGCCTTGCAGGAATGCGTGGTCATGGTGCAGGGCGGGCACTTGCTGGCCTGGTTCATCGCCTCGGCAGAAGTGACGCCGCGTCAATTGCACCAACACCTGGCCGAACACCTGCCCACGGCGTTGCTGCCCAGCGCTTATCAGGTCATGCAGGCTTGGCCATTGACCGCCAACGGCAAGCTCGACCGTCAGGCGCTGCCGGCGCCTGGCGCCGAGGCCTGCATCCGGCATACCTACGTCGCACCTGAAGGCGCCATCGAGCAGCGCCTGGCGGTGCTGTGGGCAGAGCTGCTGGGGATCGCGCAGGTTGGCCGGCATGACCATTTCTTCGAGCTGGGCGGCCATTCGCTGCTGGCGGTGCAGTTGATCGAGCGCATGCGCGCCGAAGGTCTGCATGCCGATGTGCAGGTGCTGTTCGGCCAGCCGACCCTGGCTAGCCTGGCCGCCGCCACCCGGCGCAACGCCATGCAGCGGGTGCCGGATAACCGGGTGCCGGCTGCGTGCGAGCAACTGACGCCCGATCTGCTGGTGCTGACGAGCCTCGCACAAGCGGATATCGACCGCATTGTCGCTGCTATACCAGGTGGCGCTCCCAATGTGCAGGAAATCTACCCGCTGGCGCCGTTGCAGCAGGGCCTGCTGTACCACCACATCACCGATACCTGCGACCCCTACCAGCAACAGGCTCTGTTCAGCTTTGCCAGCCGCGAGCAGGTTGAGCTATTCAGTCACGCTCTACAACAGGTGATTGCGCGCCACGACATCCTGCGCACCAGTCTTGCCTGGGAGGCGCTGGCGCAGCCGCAGCAGGTGGTATGGCGCCACGCCGCGCTGCCGATGCGCAAGTTGCCCGCAGGCCGCGATGCTGAGGCGCGTTTGCGTGCCACCTGTGAACCCTTGGACCTGCGCCACGCGCCATTGATGGCCTTGGGCGTTGCCGAAGACACCGAGCAGCGGCGTTGGCTGGGCCTGCTGCGTTTCCATCATCTGGTCAACGACGCGGTATCGCTTGGCTTGCTGATGGCTGAACTGCGCGCGTTCATGGCCGGGCAGGGCGCTGAAATTCCGGCATCGGTGCCTTATCGTAACTTTGCTGTGGCACACCGCGCAGCGGGTCGTGAAGAGCAGCACGAGGCTTTCTTTACTCAGCTGCTCGGCGACTTCCAGTCGCCTACCCGGGTGCTCGGGGTGGACAGCCTGCCTGTCGATCCTGATGACTTGCAATCGCTCGAGCATTCGCTGCCGCCTGCCTTGGTCCAGGCCTTGCAGGCCCTGGCGCGCCAACACGACGTCAGCCTGGCCAGTCTTTTCCACCTAGCCTGGGCTCAGGTGCTGGGCTGCCTGTCGGGCAGCGACGAGGTCGTGTTCGGCACTGTGCTACTGGGCCGTCTGGCCGCGGGCGAGGGGGCTGAGCGAGCGCTGGGGATGTTCATCAATACCTTGCCGCTGCGAGTGCGCCTGGCCGGCCTGAGCCTTGGGCAGGCCCTGACCCGCACTCACCAAGGCCTGGCAGGGTTGCTCGCGCATGAGGATGCGCCGCAGGTGCTGGCACAGCGTTGCAGCGCGCTGCCGGCTGGCGTGCCGCTGTTCGACAGTCTGGTCAACTACCGCCAGGGCAGCGCGCCTGGCCAGGTTGGCTTGCCCGGTGTCGAGCTGCTTGAGGCCAGCGAGGTGGTCAGCCAACCGCTTATGCTGGCTGTGGATGAGCATCGCGAGGCCATCCAGCTGAACTTACGTGCGCCGCGCACCCTGGGTGTGGCGCGTCTGCTGGCGTACTTGCTGCATACGCTGGAAGGCTTGCTGGGCCACGGCGCTCAACGCCCGCTAGAACAGTTGTGTAGCGTGCCGGTGGAGGAGTTGCAGCCGTTGCTGGTCGGCCTCAACGCCACTGACGATGCCAGCAGCCCCGTGCACCAGACCTGGCCTGCGCTATTCGCCCAGCAGGTTCGGCGCTGCCCTGATGCGGTGGCCGTGCAGGCCGGCGAACAGCGTCTGAGCTACCGCCAGCTCGATGAGCAGTCCAATCGCTTAGCCCACCAGTTGCGGGCCATGGGTGTGCAGCCCGATAGCCGAGTGGCGATCTGCGTCGAACGCAGCCTGGCGCTGGTGGTCGGCCTGCTGGGCATACTCAAGGCCGGTGGTGCCTACGTGCCGCTGGACCCCAGTTATCCCGACGAACGCCTGCGCTACATGCTGGCCGACAGTACGCCCCAGGTGCTGCTGGTGCATGCTGCTAGCGCAGGCCTGTTGGCAGGCAGCGGTGTGCCCACCCTGGATCTGGATCGGGACACCTGGCATCAGCAGCCTGCCCACGCACCGGTGGTGCCCGGCCTGCACCCTGGCAATCTGGCCTACGTGATCTACACCTCAGGCTCTACCGGCACGCCAAAAGGGGTGATGGTCGAGCACCGCGGCCTGTGCAACCTGATGCATTGGGGCACTGGCCTGTGCCCACCGCGCCCAGGCGATGCGCTGCTGCAACGGGCACCGTTCAGCTTCGATGGATCGGTCTGGGAGTTGTTCTGGCCCCTCAGTGCTGGCCTGCGCCTGGTGCTGGCACGCCCTGACGGCCATCGTGACCCTGCCTACCTTGCCGAGCTGATCCAAACCCAGGGCGTGACCTGCGTCAAGTTCGTGCCGGCCATGCTGCAACCCTTCCTCGACGTCGAGGGCGTCGAACGCTGTACCGGGCTACGTGACATTTTTTGCGGCGGCGGCGAGTTGACCCTGGCCATGGCAGCGGCGGTACGTACACGCCTGCCGTGGGTACGCCTGCACAATGTCTATGGCCCGACCGAGGCCACCGTGGATAGCACCGCCTGGACCCTGGAACCCGAGCAGGCGCTGCCCCTTGGCGCGCCGCCAATCGGGCGGCCCATCTGCAACACCCGCCTGTACCTGCTCGATACCCATGACCGGCCGGTACCCTTCGGTGCGGTGGGCCAGCTGCATATCGGCGGGGTTGGCGTGGCGCGCGGCTATCTTGGCCTGCCCGCTCTGCAAGCCGAGCGCTTTATCGCCAGCCCATTCGTGGCCGGCGAGCGGCTGTACCGCACCGGCGACCTGGCACGCTACCGCGCCGACGGCGAGTTGGAGTTCCTTGGCCGTAATGATTTCCAGCTCAAGTTGCGCGGCCTGCGCGTCGAGCCTGGTGAAATCGAGGTGCAATTAGCGAGCTACCCCGGGCTTGAGCAGGCGCTGGTGTCAATGCACGAGGAGCGCTTGGTGGCATGGTTCACCTGCCGCCCGGGCTACAGCGCGCCAGGGCTTGAGGCGCTGCGCTGCCACATGTTGGCGCGCCTGCCCGAACATCTGGTGCCCTCGGCCTTCGTGGCTTTGGACACCTGGCCGCTTAGCCCCAACGGCAAGGTCGACCGCCAGGCCCTGCCCGCGCCAGGCCCAGACGCGGTGATCAGTCGTCAGTACCAGGCGCCGCAAGGTGAACTGGAAGCCGCTTTGGCGCAGATCTGGAGCGAGGTGCTGCGCATCGAGCAGGTCGGGCGCGACGACAACTTCTTCGAACTTGGCGGGCATTCGCTGCTGGCTGTAAGCCTGGTGGCGCGTATGCGCCAGGCCGGCCTGCATGCCGATGCCCGTAGCTTGTTCAGCCAACCGACCCTGGCCGGCCTTGCCGCCAGCACCCAATTGCAGGCGGCCCGCGTGGAGGTGCCGCGCACGACCATCCCAGGCTTGGCGGCGCGGCGTCGGCTCTGACCTAACCAAGCCGAACAGCTTGCGCAACTGCTGTGGGAGCGGGTCTACCCGCGAACACCTGCGACGCCGGTGCCATGCACCGCGTCGCTTGGTTCGCGGCGGGTTACCTGCCTGGGTTTGTCCCGGCTTCCCATGTCAGCCCCGGCGGCCCCGATCCTTTAGTTTCACCCCCGACTTTTATTGACTTGGCAAAGCAGGATGCTTACCTCATGCCCCTGAGCGAACTGATGTCGGTGCTGTGCACCCGCGCGATCCGACTGCAACGTGACTGTGACGACCTGGTGGTGCTTGGCGCCGACGATGCCCTGGACGACGACCTGTGGCAGGCCCTTGCCGACCACAAGCCGGCGCTGCTGGCGATGCTGGCCGGGCAGGGCGATGACTGGGTCAGCCCGGCGCTGCGCATCACCCCCGACATGCTGCCGTTGGTGCAATTGGACCAGGCCGCTATCGACCGGATCGTCGCCACGGTCCCGGGCGGGGCGGCCAACGTGCAGGATATCTACCCGCTGGCGCCGCTGCAGGAGGGCATGCTCTACCATCACCTGAGTGCCACTGCCGGCGACCCCTACCTGTTGCAGGCCCAGTTGCGCTTTGCCAGCGCCGCGCACCTGGCGGCGTTCTGCGAAGCCTTGCAGTGGGTGATCCAGCGTCACGACATTCTGCGCAGTGCAATCCTTTGGGAGCGTTTGGACGAGCCGCTGCAGGTGGTCTGGCGCGAGGCTCCACTGCTGTGCGAGGCGGTAAAACTGGATGGGCCGGGCGACGCCCTGGCGCAATTGCGCGCGCGTTTCGACAGTCGGCATTTTCGCCTCGATCTTGCCCAGGCGCCATTGCTGCGCCTGGTCCATGCGCCGGGTCACGCCGAGGAAGTGGTCGGCTTGCTGCTGTTCCATCACACGGTCATGGATCACGCCGCGCTGGATATCGTGCGTCGCGAGTTGCACGCCCATCTGACTGGTAACGCCGAGCAAGTAGGGCCCGCCGTGCCGTTTCGCGATCTGCTGGCCGAAGCACGCAATGCCCGTGATGCGGGGGCGCAGCAGGCTTTCTTCGGCCAGATGCTCGGCGATATCGACGAGCCCACCCTGGCCTTTGGCCTGGCCGAAAGCGAAGGGCTGCCCGTAGAAGAGGCCCGGCTTACCCTGGAGCCTACCCTCAGCCTGCGCCTGCGTGGCCTGGCCCGGCAGCTCGGCGTCAGCCCGGCGAGCCTGATGCACTTGGCCATCGCGCGGGTGTTGGGGCATGTTTCCGGGCGCGAGACCGTGGTGTTCGGCAGCGTACTGCTGGGGCGCATGGAGGCCGGTGCCGGCGGCGAACAGGCGTTGGGTATGTTCATCAATACCTTGCCGCTGCGGGTCGATGTGGGCGCTCTGAGCGTCAGCGAAGGGCTGCACGCCACTCATCAGCGCCTGAGCGGCCTGCTCGGCCACGAGCAGGCTTCGCTGGCCGAGGCCCAGCGTTGCAGCGGTGTCGCCGCTCCCACAGCGCTGTTCAATTGCGTGCTCAACTATCGCCACAGCGCGGCGGGGGACGCGGACGCGGTGATCGAGGTGGCGCCGGGTATCCACGTGCTGGGTGCCGAGGAGCGCACCAACTACCCACTCACGCTGAACATCGACGACCTGGGCGAGGCGTTTCGCATCACCGCGTTGGTGGCCAGCCAGATTGGCGCGCAGCGCATCGCCCGCTACCTGGCGCAGACCCTTGGGCAATTGGCCCAGGCGCTTGAGCACGCCCCGCACACCTCGGTGCAGGCGCTGGACATCCTACCCCCCGACGAGCGTGAGCACCTGCTGCGTGCCAGCAACCAGCCGTTGCAATCATTTGCCACCACGCCGCTGCTGCACCAGCGTTTCGAGGCGCACGCCAAGGCTCGCCCGCAGGCCACCGCGCTGATCTTCGAGCAACAGAGCATCAGCTACGGCGAGCTCAACCGCCGCGCCAACCAACTGGCCCATCGCCTGATCGGCCTGGGCATAGGGCCAGAGGCTCGGGTGGCGATTTGCGTCGAGCGTGGCCCGGCGATGATCATCGCCATGCTCGGGGTGCTCAAGGCCGGCGCTGGCTACGTGCCCATCGACCCCGGCGCGCCGGCCCAGCGGATTGCCTTCACCCTGGCAGACAGTACGCCCTCGGTGGTGCTCTGCCAGGCTGACAGCGTGGCAACGCTCGGCACCCCCACAGCGCCGTTGCTGGATCTGGACGATCCGTGCCTGGCCGAACAACCTGAACATGACCCGCTGCGCCCGGAGCTGCTGCCTTCACATTTGGCCTATGTGATCTACACCTCCGGCTCGACCGGGCTACCCAAGGGGGTGATGGTCGAGCATGGCAACGCCAGTCGCCTGTTCGGCGCCACTGACGCTTGGTACGGCTTCAACCGCCAGGACGTCTGGGCGCTTTTCCATTCGTTCGCCTTCGACTTCTCGGTGTGGGAAATCTGGGGCGCGCTGGCCTACGGCGGCCAGTTGCTGATTATCCCCCAGTCGATCAGTCGCGACCCGGATGCTTGCTACGCGCTGCTCTGCCAGAGCGGTGTGAGCGTGCTCAACCAGACGCCCAGTGCGTTCCGTCAACTGGTCGCGGCTCAAGGCCGCAGCCCCTTGCAGCATTCGTTGCGCCAGGTGATCTTCGGTGGCGAGGCACTGGAACCAGGCTCGCTCAAACCGTGGTACGCGCGCATTGGCAACGCCGGCACGCGGCTGGTGAACATGTACGGCATCACCGAAACGACGGTGCACGTCACCTACCGTCCGCTGCAGGCTGCCGACGCGCAGTTGGTGGGCGTCAGCCCGATCGGCGAGCGCATCCCGGACCTGCAATTGTACGTGCTCGACAGCCACCGCCAGCCGCTGCCGGCCGGGGTGACCGGAGAGCTGTACGTGGGCGGGGCCGGGGTTGCCCGCGGCTACCTCAACCGCCCCGAACTCAGCGCCGAACGTTTTATCGCCGACCCGTTCAACCCGACAGGTCGGCTTTACAAGACCGGCGACCTGGCACGTTGGGCCACCGATGGCGGCCTTGAGTACCTTGGTCGTAACGACGAGCAAGTGAAGATCCGCGGCTTTCGAATCGAATTGGGCGAGATCGAAGCTCGTCTGGCGGCCTGCGCCGGTGTCCGCGAGGCGGTAGTGCTGGCTCGCCGCGATAGCGCTGACGAGGTGCGTCTGGTGGCTTGGTGGCTGGCTGAGGAGGGCGTCGCCCCTACGGTTGCTGAACTGCGCCAAGCCCTGCTGCAGGACCTGTCTGACTACATGGTGCCCACCGCCTTCGTGCGTCTGGACAGCTTCCCGCTGACCGGTAATGGCAAGCTCGACCGCAAGGCGTTGCCTGAACCGGATAGCAGCGCCTTCGCCCGGCATGCTTTCGAGGCGCCGCAAGGCCAGACCGAGCAGCTCATCGCGCAGATCTGGCAACAATTGCTGGGCATCGCCAAGGTCGGCCGCCATGACAACTTCTTCGAACTTGGCGGCCATTCGTTACTGGCGGTCAAGCTGGTGGAACGCATGCGTCAGCACGATCTGGCCGCGGATGTCCGGGTGCTGTTCGGCCAGCCGACTCTGGCGGCCCTGGCCGCTGCGGTGACCGCCGGACAGGCTGCACCGGTACCGGCCAACCGCGTGCCGGCTGGCTGCACACGGATCGAGCCAGACATGCTGCCACTGGCCAACCTCGGGCAGGCAGACATCGACCAACTGGTGGCGGGGATTCCCGGCGGTTGTGCCAACGTACAGGACATCTACGGCCTGGCACCCTTGCAACAAGGCATTCTCTACCATCACCTGGCCAGCGATGGCGCCGACCCTTACGTACTGCGCGCACGCTTTGCGTTTGCTGGCGAAAACGAGCTGCAAGGCTTTATCGCTGCGTTGGATACGGTCATTGCCGAGCACGACATCCTGCGTACCAGCATCCACTGGCAGGGCCTTGAGGAGGCGGTGCAAGTGGTACATCGCCAGGCCCGCCTGCCGGTGGTTGCAAGCGCCGACCTGCACCGCCTGGACCTGAACCGCGCACCGTTGATGAAACTGGTGCGCCACCGCGATGGCGAGCGCTTGGAGGCGACCCTGCTGTTGCACCATATCCTGCTCGACCACACCGCCACCGAGTTGCTCGTAAACCAGGTCGGCGCGGTGTTGCAAGGGCGCCGCCTGGCGCTGGACAGCGTGCCGTACCGTAACTACGTGGCGCGTAGCCGCCTGGATGCCGACCCAGCAGGCGACCAGGCGCTGTTTTGCGAGATGCTCGCGGACATCGACGCGCCGACCGAGGTGTTCGGCCTGCGCGATGTGCAAGGTGACGGGGTACAGGTGCTCGATCACACGCACGCGCTGGCCCCGGCGTTGGCTGTGCGACTGCGGGTGCAGGCGCGCCAGCTGGGGGTCAGCATCGCCAGCTTGGTGCACCAGGCCTGGGGCCAGGTACTGGCGCAGTTGTCCGGCCGCCAGGAGGTGGTGTTCGGCACTGTGCTGCTTGGCCGGCTGCAAGGTGGCGCAGGGGCTGACCGGGCACTGGGTATGTTCATCAACACCTTGCCGCTGCGGGTCAGCGTCGATGCCATGGGCGTTGCCGAAGGTGTGCGTCGCACCCACCAGCGCCTGGCAAGGCTGCTCGGCCACGAGCAAGCCTCGCTGGCCCAGGCCCTGCGTTGCAGTGGCGTGCCCAGCGACCAGGCGCTGTTCACCAGCCTACTCAATTTCCGCCATGCCAGCCCCAAGGTCGCAGGCGACGGCCTTGGCTGGGCGGGTATCGAGCTGCTGGCCTCCCGCGAGCGCAGCAACTACCCATTGGTGGTCAACGTCGACGACCAGGGTGAAGGCCTCAGCCTGACGGTGCAGGCCGTGCCCCAGGTCGATGGCGGGCAGGTCTGTACGCTGCTGGCTTGCGCCCTGGAGCAGCTTGCCCAGGCCTTGGAACAGGCCCCGCAAAGCCCGCTGTACGGGCTGTCCAGCTTGCCGGCGGGCGAGCGCGAACGGGTGCTGCACCGGTTCAACGACACCTGCCGCGACTACCCGCGCGAGCAGCCCTTGCATGCGCTGTTCCAGGCCCGTGCGGCCGCCTGCGGCGACAGCGTGGCGGTGATTCACGGCCAGCGCCAATGGCATTACACCGAACTGGCCGAGCACGCCAACCGCCTGGCCCATCACCTGCTGGCCGTTGGCCTGCTGCCGGGCGAGCGGGTGGCGCTGCTGCTGCCGCGCTCGTTCGACCTTGTGGCCGCGCAACTGGCGGTGAGCAGTTGCGGTGCCACCTATGTGCCGCTGGACGGCAATGCGCCGGTGGAGCGCCAAGCGTTTCTTCTCGAAGACTGCGGGGCGCGCGTGTTGCTGACTCACAGTGACCAACCTCGCCCCGGCCATACCCAGCGCGTGGAACTGGACACCCTCGACCTGGCCGCTTACCCAGCTGATGCCCCGGTGCTGGCGGTGGCGGCCGACAGCGCCGCCTACATCATGTACACCTCTGGCTCCACTGGCACGCCCAAGGGCGTGCAGGTGCCGCATCGGGCCGTAGCGCGGCTGGTGATCAACAACGGTTTCGCCGAATTCAACGGCGACGACCGGGTAGCCTTTGCTTCCAACCCCGCGTTCGATGCCAGCACGCTGGAGGTATGGGCACCGCTGCTCAATGGCGGCGCAGTAGTGGTGATCGACCAGCACCAGGTACTGGCACCCGATAGCCTTGGCCAAGCGCTGCTCGAAGGCCGCGTGACGGTACTGTGGCTGACTGCCGGGTTGTTCCACCAATACGCCGATGCCCTGTTGCCGGTGTTCGCTACGCTGCGCTACCTGATGGTCGGCGGCGATGTACTCGATCCGGCAGTGATTGCCCGGGTGCTGCAAGGCGGTGCACCCCAACACCTGCTCAACGGCTACGGGCCGACCGAGGCCACCACGTTCAGTACCACCCATGAAATCCGCAGCGTGGGGGCAGGGGCAATTCCTATCGGCGTACCGATCGGTAACAGCCGCTGCTACGTCCTCGACGCCCGTCGCCAGCCGCTGCCGGTGGGCGCGGTGGGCGAGCTGTACATTGGCGGTGACGGCGTGGCCCTGGGTTACCTGGGCCAGCCGGAACTGACCGCAGAGCGCTTTATCGATGATCCTTTCAGCAGCGAGCCGGGGGCGCGCCTGTACCGCAGTGGCGACCTGGCGGCCTGGCAGGCCGACGGCACCTTGCGTTACCTGGGGCGCAGTGACCAGCAGGTCAAGCTGCGCGGCTTCCGCATAGAACTGGGCGAGATCGAGACGCGTCTGGCCGCTTGTGCCGGGGTACGCGACGCCGTGGTGCTGGTGCGCGAGGACGTGCCTGGGGACAAGCGCCTGGTCGCGTACTTCCAGGCCGAAGACCAGGCGCCGGCGATTGCCAGCTTGCACGAACAGCTGCTGGGCCAGTTGCCCGACTACATGCTGCCCGCCGCCTACGTGGAGGTTGCCCAGTGGCCGCTGACTGCCAACGGCAAGCTCGACCGCCGCGCACTGCCGGCGCCGGGCCAGGGCGATGTGCTCAGCCGTGCGTTCGCCGCGCCCGAGGGGCCGCTGGAAACCCGCTTGGCGGCGATCTGGGCTGACTTGCTGAAGGTCGAGCGAGTAGGGCGGCTCGACAACTTCTTCGAACTCGGTGGCCACTCGCTGCTGGCCGTGAGCCTGATCGAGCGCATGCGCAAGGCGGGCCTGGGCGCCGATGTGCGGGTGCTGTTCGCCCAGCCGACCCTGGCCGCGCTGGCCGCGGCAGTGGGCAGTGGCAGCGAAGTGCAGGTGCCCGCCAACCGGGTTCCGACCGGCGCCGATGGCATCACGCCGGACATGCTCAGCCTGGTGCAGCTCGATCAGGCCAGCATTGAGCGCATCGTCGCCACGGTGCCAAGTGGCGCTGCCAATGTGCAGGAAATCTACCCGTTGGCGCCGCTGCAGGAGGGCATCCTGTACCACCACCTGAGCGCGGCTCAGGGCGACCCCTACCTGCTGCAATCGCGCCTGGCCTTCGACAGCCTGGCGCGCCTGCAAGCCTGGGCCGCAGCCTTGCAGCAGGTGATCGCACGGCATGACATCCTGCGCACTTCGCTGGTCTGGGAAGGCCTGGCGGAGCCGGTGCAGGTGGTCTGGCGCCACGCTGAGCTGGCGGTGGACGAGATCGCCCTGGACGGCACCAGCCCACTGCCGCTGATCGACCAGTTGCAGGTGCGCTTCGACGCCCGTCAGCAGCGTATCGACCTGGGCCAGGCGCCACTGTTGCGGCTGGTCTATGCCCACGATCCGGCCAACCGCCAGGTGGTGGCGATCCTGTTGTTCCACCACCTGGCCCTGGACCATACCGCCATGGACGTGGTCGGCAGCGAAATGCTCGCGCTGCTGCGCGGCGAGCCCCGCGCGCTGGGCACGCCGGTGCCGTATCGCAACTATGTTGCCCAAGCCCGCCTGGGCAACGACCGTCAGCGCCACGAAGCGTACTTCCGCGCGCTGCTAGGCGATGTCGAAGAGCCGACCCTGCCCTTTGGCCTGCATGACGTGCAAGGTGAGGGTCACGCCATCGAGGAGGCCCATCAGGCGCTGGACGGCGCACTGGCCCTGCGCCTGCGCGAGCAGGCCAGGCAACTGGGTGTTAGCGCCGCCAGCTTGGCGCACCTGGCCTGGGCACGGGTGGTCGGGGTGCTGGCCAACCGCAGTGACGTGGTGTTCGGCACCGTGTTGATGGGCCGCCTGCAAGGTGGCGAGGGCGCCGACCGGGCGCTGGGGGTGTTCATCAACACCTTGCCGCTGCGGGTCGACACCCGTGCCCCGGTAGAGCAGGCCGTGCGCGCTACCCATGCCGGGCTCTCGGCACTGCTTGGCCACGAGCATGCCGCACTGGCCGAAGCCGTGCGTTGCAGTGGCTTGCCAGCCGGCCAGCCACTGTTCAGCGCCTTGCTCAACTACCGCCACAGCAACGCTGAGGCGCGCCGTGACGGCGAAGGTATCTGGGAGGGCGTGCGCCTGCTGGGTGGCGAGGAGCGCAGCAACTATCCGTTGACCCTGAGCGTCGACGATTTGGGCGACGATTTTGCCTTGAGCGTGCTGGCCCAGGCCGGCATCGGCGCCGGACGCGTCGCTGGCTGGATGGCCAATGCCCTGGAGCAACTGGTGCAGGCCCTGGAGTACGGCGGCCAGCTGCCAGTTGAACAACTGCCGCTGCTGGCGGCCGAGGAGCGTGCACAACTGCTCGAAGGCTTCAATCAGCACGTGCGGGACTACCCGACGGGGCATACCGTGCACGCCCTGGTCGAGGCCCAGGCGGCCCGGACCGCCAGCGCCCGCGCGGTGGTGCAAGGTGACGACGTGCTGAGCTACGGCGAGCTGAACTGCGCCGCCAACCGCCTGGCCCACCACCTGATCGGCCTGGGCGTGACCCCGGGCGCGCGGGTGGCACTGTGCCTGCCGCGCTCGCCACGACGGCTGGTGGCCTTGCTCGCCGTGCTCAAGGCCGGCGCGGCCTACGTGCCGGTGGACCCTGCCTATCCGGCTGAGCGGATTGCCTACCTGCTGCACGACAGCGCGCCTGCGCTGGTGCTGGCCGAGTCGCACGGCCCGAGTCTGGGCGAAGAGGTGCCAAGGCTGGACCTGGACCTCGGCGACTGGCATAGCGCCGCCGAGCACAATCCACAGGTGCCGGGCCTGACTGACCACGACCTGGCCTACGTGGTCTACACCTCCGGCTCAACCGGCCAGCCCAAGGGCGTGATGGTCGAGCACCGGACCCTGGCCAACCTGGTGCATTGGCACTGCGAGGCCTTCGACCTGGGCGCCGGCAGCCAGACGGCCAGCGTTGCCGGCTTCGGTTTCGACGCCATGGCCTGGGAGGTCTGGCCGGCATTGTGCGCCGGGGCCGCGCTGCACCTGCCCCCGGTCGCGGTGGCCGGTGATGATGTGCAGACGCTGCTGGAGTGGTGGCAGGCGACACCGCTGGAGGTCGCTTTCCTGCCCACGCCGTTGGCCGAACAGGTACTGCGCAAGGGCCAGGGCCATCCAACCCTGCGCACGCTACTGACCGGCGGCGACCGCCTGCGGCCATTCGACCGTGCGCCGGGCTTTGCCGTGGTCAACAACTACGGCCCCACTGAAACCACCGTGGTGGCGACGTCCGGGGAGGTTACCCCGGGCAGCGTGGTGCATATCGGCAAGCCGCTGCCCAATACTCGGGCTTACGTGCTCGATGACCAGCGACAGCCGGTGCCGGTGGGCGTGGTGGGCGAGCTGTACATCGGTGGCGCCGGGGTCGCCCGGGGCTACCTGGGCCGCGCGGACCTCACGGCCGAGCGCTTCGTCGACGACCCGTTCCAGGGTGGGCGCATGTATCGCAGCGGCGACCTGGTGCGCTGGAACGCCGACGGTACGCTGGATTACCTGGGCCGCAACGACGACCAGGTGAAAATCCGCGGCATGCGCGTCGAACTGGGCGAGGTCGAGGCGGCGTTGGTAGCGCAGCCGGGGATCGCCGAGGCTGCCGTGCTGGTGCGTGGCGAGCGCTTGCTGGCTTGGTTGCGCGCCGACGGTGAGGTGGATCTCGACGAGCTGCGCCAGGCCCTGGCTGCGCGCCTGCCGGCGCATATGCTGCCGCTGGCGTTGATTCCCCTGGATGCGCTGCCGCTGACCGCCCACGGCAAGCTCGACCGGCGTGCGTTACCCGACCCGGATCCGGCCAGCCTCGCCGGCCCGGTGTTCGAGGCGCCGCAGGGCGCGCGCGAAACCGCCATCGCGCAGGTTTGGGCCGAGGTGCTGGGCGTTGAGCGGGTTGGCCGGCACGACAACTTCTTCAGCCTGGGCGGTCATTCGTTGCTGGCGGTAAGCCTGGTGGAGCAGTTGCGTAGCCAGGGCATCGAATGCGATGTGCGTCAGTTGTTCAGCCAGCCCAGCGTGGCCGCGCTGGCTGCAGCCCAAGGTCCGGCCCGCCAGGTGCAAGTGCCGGCCAATGGCATTCCTGCCGGCTGCCGGCAGATCGTCCCAGGCATGCTCAGCCTGGTGGCGCTGACCCCGGCGCAGATCGCGCGGATTGTCGAGAGCGTGCCGGGCGGGGCCGCCAACGTGCAGGACATCTACCCGCTCGCGCCGTTGCAGGAGGGCATCCTCTACCACCACTTAGGCGCCCGTGGGCATGATCCTTACGTGTTGCAATCGCACCTGGCGTTCGACAGTGAGGAGCGCTTGCAGGCCTTTGCCGACGCACTGCGCACGGTAATCGCCCGGCATGACATTCTGCGTACAGCAGTGCTGTGGGAGGGCCTGCCGCACGCTGTACAGGTGGTGTGGCGTGAAGCCCCGTTGCTGGTACGTGAGCAGCGCGAGGCCGCCGCGCAGTGGCTGGACCTGGCTCAGGCGCCGTTGATTCGTCTGTATTTCAGGCGCACGCCCGGTAGCCCACGGCTGCTGGCCACCTTGCAGTTCCATCATGTGGTGCTCGACCACACCGCGCTGGAGGTGGTACGCGCAGAAATGCTCGCCTGCCTGCATGGCGGGGGTGAGCCTGCGCAGCCGCCGGTGCCGTACCGCAACTACGTGGCCCAGGCGTTGCTGGGTGTCAGCGAAGCCGAGCACGAGGCGTTCTTCCGTGGCCAACTGGCCGATATCGACGAGCCGACCTTACCCTACGGCCTCAACCCGCAAGCCGGCAACGTTGGGACAATCGATGAGGCGCGCCTTCGACTGCCCGAGGCCTTGCAGCGTCAACTGCGCAGCCAGGCCCGTCAGCTTGGGGTGAGCACTGCCAGCCTGCTGCACCTGGCCTGGGGGCGCTTGCTGGCAGCGACCAGCGGCAAGGCCTGCGTGGTGTTCGGCAGCGTGCTGCTGGGGCGCATGGGCGGTGGCGACGGTGCAAGCCACGGCCTGGGCATGTTCATCAACACCCTGCCGCTGCGCCTGGACCTGGAGGGTTTTGACGTGCGCCAGGCCGTGCGCAATACCCACGAGCGGCTGAGCGCGCTGCTGGCCCATGAACATGCCTCCCTGGCCCTGGCCCAGCGTTGCAGCGCCGTAGCTGCGCCGCAGCCGTTGTTCAGCGCCATGCTCAACTACCGCCACGGCGAGGCGGAAGGTGCGGTGCAGCGCCAGGCCTGGCAGGGCATCGAGACCCTGTCCAGCGAGGAGCGCACGCACTTTCTGTTCAGCCTCAATGTCGATGACTTCGGCGATGCCCTGCGCCTGACCGCGCAGGTGCCTGCCGAGGTTGGCGCCGCGCGGGTATGCCAGCAAATGCAGGCGGTTCTCGAAGGCCTGGTGCAAGCCCTCGAGCGTCAACCCGACCTGGCGGTGCAGCGCCTTAACGTGCTGCCGGTGCAGGAACGTGAACGCCTATTGTTGGGCTTCAATGCCAGCGCGGCGAACTACGACCTCGAACAGACCGTGCATGGCCTGATCGAAGCGCAGGTCCGGCGCAGCCCCGACGCGCTGGCTGTGCGCGGGGAAGACGGTGAGCTGAGTTTCGCCCAGCTCAACGCCCAGGCCAACCGCCTGGCCCACCACCTGATCGCCCTGGGGGTAAAACCCGACGATCGTGTGGCGATCTGCGTGGAACGTGGCGTGGCGATGGTGGTCGGCCTACTGGCCATCCTCAAGGCCGGCGGCGCCTATGTGCCGGTGGACCCGGATTACCCGGCCGAACGCATCAGCCATATGCTCACCGACAGCGCACCGGTGGCCGTGCTGGTCCATGCCGCGACCCGGCACGTGCCGCAAGGCCTGCCGGTGTTAGACCTGGACCACGCCAGCTGGACTCAACAGCCGGACAGCAACCCGGTGGTGCAGGGCCTGACGCCAAACCACCTGGCCTACGTGATCTACACCTCCGGCTCCACCGGCCTGCCCAAGGGCGTGATGAACGAGCACCGTGGCGTGGTCAACCGCCTGCTGTGGACCCAGCAGCAATACGCGTTGGGTGCCGATGATGTGGTGTTGCAGAAAACCCCGTTCAGCTTCGACGTGTCGGTGTGGGAATTCTTCTGGCCGCTGCAAACCGGTGCTTGCCTGGTCATGGCTCGCCCTGGGGGCCACAAGGACCCGGCTTACCTGCGCGAGGTGATTGTGCGCGAGCAGGTCACGACGATGCACTTCGTCCCCTCGATGCTGGACGCTTTCCTGGCTCACGGTGATGCCGAAGTTGCCGCGCTCAAGCGTGTGCTGTGCAGCGGTGAGGCCTTGCCCGGCAGCCTGGTGCGGCGATTCAAGGCGCAGTTGGCCGCTGTCGAGTTGCACAACCTGTACGGCCCGACCGAGGCGGCAGTGGACGTCAGCGCCTGGCACTGCACCGAGGCGCCGGACAACACGCCAATCGGCAAGCCGGTGGCCAACACGCAGCTGTATGTACTCGATACCCATGGACAACCGGTGCCACAAGGGGTAGCCGGCGAGCTGTACATCGGCGGCGTGCAGGTGGCCCGCGGTTACCTCAACCGCGCCGAACTGAGTGCCGAACGCTTCCTCGATGACCCGTTCACCCCAGGCGGGCGGCTGTACCGTACTGGCGATCTGGCCCGCCACCTGCCGGACGGTAATTTGGAGTACCTGGGCCGCAACGACGACCAGGTAAAGCTACGCGGGCTGCGTATCGAGCTGGGCGAAATCCAGGCTTGCCTGACTGCTATCGACGGCATCCAGGAAGCCGCCGTGCTGGCACCCGAAGTACAGGGTGAGCGCCGGCTGGTGGCGTACTACACCGGGCGTGCCCAAGCGGTGGAGGCATTGCGCGGCGAACTGCTGCGCCACTTGCCGGAATTCATGGTGCCGGCGCTGTACGTGCACCTCGCGGCGCTGCCGTTGAGCCCTAACGGCAAGCTCGAGCGCAAGGCATTGCCGCTACCGGGCGCCGAGGCCTTGGCCAGTCGGCCATTCGAGGCCCCGCAAGGCGCCACCGAGCAACTGCTGGCCGAAGTCTGGGCCGAGCTGCTGGGGCTTGAACGGGTCGGGCGGCACGACAACTTCTTCGAACTGGGCGGCCACTCGCTGTTGGCAGTGACCCTCACCGCGCGCTTGCGTGAACACGGCTTGGAGGCCGAAGTGCGCGCCTTGTTCGAACAACCCACCTTGGCCGGCTACGCAGCCATCACAGACAGAATGGAGATCGTCCTGTGAGCATCGAACAACTTCTGGCCACCTTGGCCAGCCATGACATCCAGCTGGCCCTGAAGGAGGGTCAACTGGCCGTGCAGGGCAACCGCCAGGCGCTGAGCGACCCGCACCTGATGGCACAACTGCGCGAGCACAAGGCGGCGTTGATCGCGCTGCTGGCCTGCGGCGGCTACCAGCCCGGCCAGCGCGGCCCGGTGCAAGTCCCGGCCAACGGCATTGCCGCTGGTTGCACGCATATCACCCCTGACATGCTGACCTTGGCCGCGCTCGAACAGGACGCCATCGACCGGCTGCTGGCCCAGGTGCCGGGCGGGGCAGCCAACGTACAGGACATCTACCCGCTGGCCCCCTTGCAGCAGGGCATTCTCTATCACCACGTCAGCAGCAGCGGCAGCGACCCCTACGTGATGCAGGCGCAGTTTGCGTTCGCCGACCGCCAGCGCCTGGACGCCTTCGCCGAGGCCTTGCGCGGGGTGATCGCGCGGCATGACATCCTGCGTACCTCGGTGCACTGGGACGGGCTGGAGCAACCCCTGCAAGTGGTCTGGCGTGAGGCGCCGCTACAGGTCGAGGAGGGCGATGACGCGCCCTGGCTGGACCTTGCCCAGGCGCCGTTGATTCGCCTGCGCTACCGGGCTGCCGAGGAGAACGGGCGGATCCTGGCCAGCTTGCAGTTCCACCATATCGCCCTCGACCACAGCGCCCTGGACGTGGTACGCCACGAATTGCAGGCACTGCTGCAAGGTCTGGGCGCCAGCCTGGGCACGCCGGTGCCGTTTCGCAGCTATGTGGCCCAGGCCTGCCTGGGTGTGAGCGAAGCCCAGCACGAGGCGTTCTTCCGAAGCATGCTGGAGGACCTCGACACCCCGACCCTGGCGTACCAGTTGCAGGACGTACAGGCCGACGGCGGACACACCGACGTACACAGCCTGGCCCTGGACAGCGCGCTGTGCCTGCGCATCCGCGCCCAGGCCAGGGCCAGCGGGGTCAGCGTAGCGAGCCTGTTCCACCTGGGTTGGGCCCAGGTGCTGGGTGCCCTGACCGGGCAATCGAGCGTGGTATTCGGCACCGTGTTGATGGGCCGCCTGCAAGGTGCCGAAGCCACCGATCGGGCCTTGGGGATCTTCATCAACACCTTGCCACTGCGCGTGGAACTGGGCGCACGGGTCGTGGCCGAGGCGCTCAAGGCCACCCATCAGCGTCTGGCCTCGCTGATGCGCCACGAGCACGCTCCCCTGGCGTTGGCCCAGCGGTGCAGCGCAGTGGCTGCGCCGACGCCGCTGTTCAACAGCCTGCTCAACTATCGCCACAGCGCCGTCGATGCCAGCGCCCAGGAGCGTGCAGCTTGGGCCGGCATCGATATCCTGCACTCCGAGGAGCACAGCAACTACCCACTGACCTTAAGCGTCGACGACCTCGGCGAGACCTTGCGCCTGACCCTGCTGGCCAGCACCGAGGTACCTGGGGAGCGGGTCTGCGGTTACCTGGAGCAGGCCATGCGGACCTTGGTCGAGGCCTTGGAGCAGGGCGGGCAGGCAGCGTTGCACAGTCTATCGGTACTGCCGCAGGCAGAGCGCCGCGGGTTGCTCGACGAACTCAACACCCAGGGTTACCCCCACGACCTCACCTTGACCTTGCACCAGCACGTGGAACGCCAGGCCGCAGCACGCCCGACGGCTATCGCCGCCAGTTGCCTGGAACAGACACTGGACTACGCCACCCTGAATCGTCGCGCCAATGCGCTTGCCCATCAGTTGATCGCCCTCGGCGTCTGCCCTGATGCGCGGGTCGCGGTAGTTGCCCGCCGTGGCCTGGACACCGTGGTTGGGCTGCTGGCGGTGCTGAAGGCGGGCGGCGCCTATGTGCCAGTCGACCCGGCGCACCCGGATGAGCGCATCGCCTACCTTCTGGCTGACAGCGCGCCCCAGGTGGTGCTGACCCAACAAGCCTTGCGCGGGCGGCTGGATGCCGTGCAGGTGCCGCTGCTGAACCTCGACCAATCCGACTGGCCGGCCCGCGACGACAATCCACAGGTACCCGGCCTGACCCCGGCCAACCTGGCCTACGTGATCTACACCTCCGGCTCCACCGGGTTGCCCAAGGGCGTGATGGTCGAGCACCGGACCCTGGCCAACCTGGTGGGCTGGCACTGCCGGGCCTTCGACGTGGGGCCGGGGCGGCACACATCGAGCCTGGCCGGCGTCGGCTTCGACGCCATGGCCTGGGAGCTGTGGCCGGCGCTGTGCAGCGGCGCCTGCGTGCATGTCGCACCGCCTGGTGACGGCAACGACGACCTTGATGCGCTGCTGCGCTGGTGGCAGGCGCAGCCGCTGGATGTGAGCTTCCTGCCCACGCCGGTGGCCGAATACGCGTTCGGCCAGCAGCTTGGCCACCCGACCCTGCGCACCTTGCTGATCGGCGGTGACCGCCTGCGCCAGTTCAACCGCGCCCCGACCTTCAGCGTGGTGAACAACTACGGGCCCACCGAAACCACCGTGGTAGCCAGCTCTGGCGTGGTTCAGCCTGGCGGGGTACTGCATATTGGCGCGGCAGTGGACAACACGCGCCTGTACGTACTCGATACCCAGGCGCAACCGGTACCGTTGGGGGTAGCCGGCGAGCTGTACGTGGGTGGCGCCGGGGTTGCGCGGGGCTATCTGGGGCGTCCGGACCTGACTGCCGAGCGTTTTCTCGACGACCCGTTCCACGCAGGGCGCATGTACCGCACTGGCGACTTGGTGCGCTGGCTGGCCGACGGCACCCTGGAGTACCTGGGGCGCAACGATGACCAGGTAAAGATCCGCGGTGTACGCATCGAACTGGGCGAGATCGAGAGCCGGCTGGGCAGCCTGCCGGGGATCCGCGAGGCGGTAGTGCTGGCCCGCGAGGACCAGCCGGGACAACCGCGCCTGGTGGCCTACTTCACGGCCCAGTCCGAGGGGGAAGAGGCCACGCCGGCAGGCTTGCGCGCGCAGTTGCAGGCGCACCTGCCCGACTACATGGTGCCGGTGGCCTACGTCGCCTTGCCGGCATTTCCATTGACCGCCAACGGCAAGCTTGACCGCCGGGCCTTGCCGGCACCCGACCGCACGGCGCTGTTCGAGCGCGGCTACGAGGCCCCGCAGGGCGAGCTGGAGCGCACCCTGGCGCAGATCTGGAGCGAGTTGCTGCAGGTTGAGCGGGTAGGGCGGCGCGACCACTTCTTCGAGCTGGGCGGGCACTCGCTGCTGGCCATGCGCCTGGTATCCCAGGTGCGCCTGCGCCTGGGCGCGGAATTGCCACTGAACGCGCTGTTCGCGCATGCCGAACTGGCCGCGTTGGCCGATTACCTGACTAGCGCGCAGGGCAGCGCAGTACCGCCGATCGTGCCAGCGCCTGCCGGGCAGGCCGGGATGCTGTCGTATGCCCAGCAACGCCTGTGGTTCCTTGCGCAGATGGGCGAGGCTGGACAGGCCTATCACATTCCCATGGCCTTGGGCCTGCGTGGCGCGCTGGATGCGCAGGCGCTGGAAGCCGCCTTGCTGCGCATCGTCGAGCGTCATCACACGTTGCGCAGTCGCTTGATGGCCGACGGCGAGCAGGTGCAGGTGCAACTGTGCGCGACGCCTGGGCCTGGGTGGCTGCAACGGATCGACCTGCGTCAGGCGCCCCAGCGCCTCGCTGAGCATTTACAGCAGGTGGCGGTCCTGCCGTTCGACCTTGGCCAAGGCCCGCTGCTGCGTGCCAGCCTGTTGCAACTGGCCGATGACTACCACGTGCTGGCGGTCACCGTGCACCATATCGTTGCCGACGGCGGCTCGCTGGCGGTGCTCACCGCCGAGCTGTCGCAGCTGTATCCGGCCCTGCGCCGTGGCCTGCCCGATCCGCTGCCGCCGTTGGCTCTGCAATACACTGACTACGCCTTGTGGCAACGGCGCTGGCTGGATGGCGAGCGCTTGCAGCAACATGTGGCCTTTTGGCAGCGCAGCCTTGCCGGCGCCCCGACGTTGCTGACCTTGCCCTGGGATCGACCACGCCCGGCGCGCCAGGAACATGCCGGCGCCACGTTGCCGGTACGCCTGGATGCAGGTCTGAGCGCCGGCCTGCGAGGCCTGGCCCTGCGCCACGGGGCCACGCCCTACATGGTGCTGCTGAGCGCCTGGGCCAGCCTGCTGACACGCCTGGCGGGTCAGCAGGAAGTGGTGATCGGCTGCCCGGTGGCCGGGCGCGACCGGGCTGAGCTTGAGGGGTTGGTGGGGTTGTTCGTCAACACCCTGGCGCTGCGTATCGAAGTGCCCGAGGCTGTCAGCAGCGCAGCGCTGCTGGGCCAGGTCAAGGCCCGGCTGCTGGAGGCCCAGGCGCATCAGGCGTTGCCGTTCGAGCAGGTGGTCGAGGCGCTGCGCCCGAGCCGTAGCCTGGCTCACGCACCGCTCTTGCAAACCACCCTCAACTGGCTGCCGGGATCGCTCGGCGAGCTGAGCCTGGATGGCCTGCACATCGAAGGGGTGGCCCAGGCCGGGCAGTTGGCCAAGTTCGACCTGTCGTTGAACCTGGGCGAGCAGGATGACTGCATCGTCGGCTCGCTGGAATACGCGACGGCGCTGTTCGATGAAAGCAGCGTGCGCCGCTATGCGGGCTATTTCGAGCAACTACTGCGGGCGATGGTGGCCAACGACCAGGCCGAGCTGGCCAAGATCGAACTGCTGGCACCCGAGGAGCGTCATCGCCTGTTGCTGGAGTTCAACGCCACCGCGGTGGAATACGACCTCGAACAGACCGTGCATGGCCTGATCGAGACACAGGTCCGGCGCAGCCCCGACGCGCTGGCTGTGCGCGGGGAAGACGGCGAGCTGAGTTTCGCCCAGCTCAACGCCCAGGCCAACCGCCTGGCCCACCACCTGATCGCCCTTGGGGTAAAACCCGACGATCGTGTAGCGATCTGCGTGGAACGTGGCGTGGCGATGGTGGTCGGCCTACTGGCCATCCTCAAGGCCGGCGGCGCCTATGTGCCGGTGGACCCGGATTACCCGGCCGAACGCATCAGCCATATGCTCACCGACAGCGCACCGGTGGCCGTGCTGGTCCATGCCGCGACCCGGCACGTGCCGCAAGGCCTGCCGGTGTTAGACCTGGACCACGCCAGCTGGACTCAACAGCCGGACAGCAACCCGGTGGTGCAGGGCCTGACGCCAAACCACCTGGCCTACGTGATCTACACCTCCGGCTCCACCGGCCTGCCCAAGGGCGTGATGAACGAGCACCGTGGCGTGGTCAACCGCCTGCTGTGGACCCAGCAGCAATACGCGTTGGGTGCCGATGATGTGGTGTTGCAGAAAACCCCGTTCAGCTTCGACGTGTCGGTGTGGGAATTCTTCTGGCCGCTGCAAACCGGTGCTTGCCTGGTCATGGCTCGCCCTGGGGGCCACAAGGACCCGGCTTACCTGCGCGAGGTGATTGTGCGCGAGCAGGTCACGACGATGCACTTCGTCCCCTCGATGCTGGACGCTTTCCTGGCTCACGGTGATGCCGAAGTTGCCGCGCTCAAGCGTGTGCTGTGCAGCGGTGAGGCCTTGCCCGGCAGCCTGGTGCGGCGATTCAAGGCGCAGTTGGCCGCTGTCGAGTTGCACAACCTGTACGGCCCGACCGAGGCGGCAGTGGACGTCAGCGCCTGGCACTGCACCGAGGCGCCGGACAACACGCCAATCGGCAAGCCGGTGGCCAACACGCAGCTGTATGTACTCGATACCCATGGACAACCGGTGCCACAAGGGGTAGCCGGCGAGCTGTACATCGGCGGCGTGCAGGTGGCCCGCGGTTACCTCAACCGCGCCGAACTGAGTGCCGAACGCTTCCTCGATGACCCGTTCACCCCAGGCGGGCGGCTGTACCGTACTGGCGATCTGGCCCGCCACCTGCCGGACGGTAATTTGGAGTACCTGGGCCGCAACGACGACCAGGTAAAGCTACGCGGGCTGCGTATCGAGCTGGGCGAAATCCAGGCTTGCCTGACTGCTATCGACGGCATCCAGGAAGCCGCCGTGCTGGCACCCGAAGTACAGGGTGAGCGCCGGCTGGTGGCGTACTACACCGGGCGTGCCCAAGCGGTGGAGGCATTGCGCGGCGAACTGCTGCGCCACTTGCCGGAATTCATGGTGCCGGCGCTGTACGTGCACCTCGCGGCGCTGCCGTTGAGCCCTAACGGCAAGCTCGAGCGCAAGGCATTGCCGCTACCGGGCGCCGAGGCCTTGGCCAGTCGGCCATTCGAGGCCCCGCAAGGCGCCACCGAGCAACTGCTGGCCGAAGTCTGGGCCGAGCTGCTGGGGCTTGAGCGGGTCGGGCGGCACGACAACTTCTTCGAACTGGGTGGCCACTCGCTGTTGGCGCTCACCTTGCTCGCGCGCTTGCGCGGCCGAGGCTTGCAAGTGGATATCCAGGTGCTGTTCGCTGAACCGAGCCTTTCGGCGCTGGCAGCAACAGTGGCTGCTGGTGTCGTGACCGAGGCTCCGGCCAACCGTATCGCTCACGACTGCCAGCGCATCACGCCCGAGCTGTTGCCGCTGGTGGCGCTGGAGCAGCCAGCCATCGATAGCGTGGTCGCCGCCGTCGCCGGTGGTGACGCCAATGTGCAGGACATCTACCCATTGGGGCCGTTGCAGGCCGGTATTCTCTACCATCATTTGGCCAACCCCGAACAGGCTGACCCTTACCTGCAACAGGTGCACTTCGCCTTCAGCGATGCCAACCGCTTGCAGGCCTTTGCCACGGCCCTGCAAGCCGTCATCGCGCGCCACGACAGCCTGCGTAGCAGCCTGCACTGGGACGGCCTGCCAACCCCGGTACAGGCGGTTTGGCGCAAGGCGAGCCTGCCGGTACGAGCGGTGACAACGCTGGACGATCCGGCGCATGACCACATGGACCTGACCCAGGCCCCGCTGCTGCGCCTGCTGCACTGCCGCGAAGCGCAGGGCCCGCGTATTCAGGCGCGCTTGCAGTTCCACCATGCGGTGCTCGACCATGTGGCCCTGGAGGTGCTGGTGCACGAGTTGCACGCGCAGTTGCTGGGCGAAGCGCAGCAGTTGCCGGCCCCCGTGCCATACCGTAACTACATCGCGCAGACCCTGCGCAGCGCCGAGGGCGAAGCTGGCGAAGCGTTCTTCGCCAGGCAGCTTGGCGATATCGATGAACCGACCTTGCCCTACGGCACGCAGCGCCCCCATGGCAGCGATGCTCCGCGCCAGGCGTACCGGGTGCTTGCGCCAGGGTTGAGCGAGCAACTGCGCGAGCAGGCACGCTTGGCCGGGGTCAGTCCCGCCAGCCTCGTGCACCTGGCCTGGGCCCTGGTGCTCGGGCAGTTGTCCGGGCGTGACAGCGTGGTGTTCGGCAGCGTGCTGCTCGGTCGCCTGGCGGGTGGTGAAGGCAGCGAGCGGGCGCTGGGGGTGTTCATCAACAGCCTGCCGCTACGTCTCGACCTGGCCGGGGTGAACGTGGCCGAAGGCGTGCGTGCCACCCACCAACGGCTGAGCGAGTTGCTGCGCCACGAGCATGTTCAGTTGGCCCAGGCGCAACGTTGCAGTGGCCTGCCAGCGGGCGTGCCGCTGTTCAGCGCGCTGCTCAACTATCGCCACGGCAGTGCCACGTCCGGCGAACAGGCACGCGCCTGGCACGGCATCGAGTTGCTACGCGCCGAGGAGCGTAGCAACTACCCGCTGGCCCTGAGCGTCGACGACGACGGTGCAGGCTTCGCCTTGACGGCCCAGAGCGCCGAGGGCATCGACGCCGGACGTGTCTGCGCCTACCTGGAGCAGGCCTTGACGGTACTGGCGCAGTGCCTGGCCGAGGTGCCGGACACGCCATTGAGCCGCCTGTCGATACTGCCGGCAGACGAGCGTGTGACCCTGCTCGATGGTTTCAATGCCACCGACCGCGACTACCCCCGTGACTTGCCGGTGCACCGCCTGTTCGAGCAGCGCGTTGCCAGCCATCCGCTGGCAGTCGCGGCAGTGCAGGGCAGCGACCGTTTGCTGTACGGCGAGCTGAACGAACGCTCCAACCGCCTGGCTCACTACTTGATAGGCCAGGGCGTGGCTCCTGGCGATGCCGTGGCGATCCTGCTGCCACGCTCGCTGGAGTTGCTGGTGGCGCAACTGGCGGTGGCCAAGTGTGCGGCGGTCTATGTGCCGCTGGACTGCAACGCGCCCGCCGAACGCCAGGCCTACATGCTGAGCGACTGCCAGGCAGTGGCGCTGCTGTGCCGCGCCGCTGACCGCCTGGAGTCGCCGACCCGGCGCATTGCCTTGGACCGCCTGGCCCTGCACGACATGCCGGGGCACAACCCAAACCTTGCCCAGGGCGGCGAGAGTGTTGCCTACGTGATGTACACCTCCGGTTCCAGCGGTGCGCCCAAGGGCGTGCAAACGCCGCATCGGGGCATCGCTCGCCTGGTGCTGAACAGCGGCTATGCCGATTTCAATGCCGAAGATCGCATGGCCTTCGCCGCCAACCCTGCGTTCGATGCCAGCACCGTCGAGGTGTGGGGCGCGCTGCTCAATGGCGGGCAGTTGTGGGTGATCGACCAGGCGACCTTGCTGGACCCGGTGCGCCTGGCCCCGTTGCTGCGTGAGCTGAGCGTGATGTTCCTGACCACGGCGTTGTTCAACCAGTACGTGCAGTTGATCCCCGAAGCGCTGGCCGGACTGCGCGTGCTCATGTGCGGTGGCGAACGTGCCGAGCCCGAGGCATTCAGGCGGCTGCTGGCAGTGGCGCCGCACGTGCGCCTGGTGCATTGCTACGGCCCTACCGAGACTACTGGTTATGCCACCACCAGCGAGGTGCGGGCTGTGCCGGCTGGCAGCGACAGCGTGCCGATCGGCCGGCCTATCGGCAACACCCGTGTGTACGTGCTCGATGGCCAGGGCCGGCCCGTGCCGGTGGGCGTGGTGGGCGAGCTGCATATCGGCGGCGACGGCGTGGCGCTGGGCTACCTGAACCGCGCGCAACTGACTGCCGAGCGCTTTGTCGAAGACCGCTTCAGCGCTCGCCCAGGGGCTCGCCTGTACCGTACCGGTGACCTGGGCTACTGGCGCGAGGACGGCCAGTTGGAGTGCCTTGGCCGCAATGACGACCAGGTCAAGATCCGAGGTTTTCGCATCGAGCTGGGCGAGATCGAGCAGCATATCGCGCGCTGTCCAGGCATTGGCGAGGCCGTGGTGCAAGCCTTGCGCCTGGACCAGGGGCCACTGCGCCTGCTGGCCTGGTACAGCCGCCGCGATCCGGCGTTGAGCCCGGAGCACCTGCGTACCTGGTTGCAGGCGCGGGTGCCGGAGTACATGGTGCCAGTGGCGCTGGTCGCAATGGACAGCCTGCCGCTGAACAACAACGGCAAGGTCGACCGCAAGGCGCTGCCGGTGCCGGCCCTCGGGGTCATTGGCCAGGACCACCACGAGGCGCCGGCCACGGCCCTCGAGCAGCGCCTGGCGCAGGTATGGGGTGAAGTGCTGGAGGTAGCCCAGGTCGGCCGTCACGATAGCTTCTTCGAGCTGGGCGGCCATTCGCTCAGTGCCATCCGCCTGGTCAATCGCCTGCAGCAGGAAGGCCTGGCCAGCAGCCTGGCCGAGCTGTTCCAGTACCCGACGGTCGCGGGCCAGGCCAAGCTCATGCAGCAGGGTATGGTGCCGCAGCCCGAAGGGCTGGTGAGCGTGCGCAGCGAAGGCGATGAGCCACCGCTGTTCCTATTGCACGAGTTCAGTGGCCTGGAGCTGTACTTCCCAGTGCTGGGTCAGCAGCTGCCGCCGGGGTTCCCGATCTACGGCGTGCCGGGCATTGCCCTCGGTCAAGCCCAACCACAGACCTTGGAGTGCCTGGCCAGCCGGGCCATCGAGCGGATTCGCGCGGTGCAGCCGCAAGGGCCGTACCGCCTGGCTGGCTGGTCGTTTGGCGGCGTGCTGGCCTACGAGATCGCCGCGCAATTGCGTGGCGCCGATCAGGCGGTGAGCTTCCTCGGCCTGATCGACACCTTCCTGCCGCGCCTGACCGACCAGGGCAAGCCGCGCTGGCAGGGGCCGTGGCTGCTGGAGCGCCACCTGCTATTGCACTGCACCCAGTACTGGCAGTCCCAAGGCGCGGCGGGCTTGGTGCAGTTGGCCAAGTTGAAGGTGCTCGAGCAGCAGGCACCGGCGTTCGATGAACTGCTGGCCGCTTGCCGCGACGAGCAATTGCTGTATGCCGGCCTGGTGGAGGCTGAGGACGTTGCCTTGCGCCACTTCCTGGAACGCGAGCTGGCCCACGGGCATGCCTTGGCCCATTACCGGATCGAGCCGCTGGATGTGCCGGTTCAATTGTTCTGTGCCCAGCAACGCAGCGGCGTCAGCCCGGCCCAGGGCTGGGTCGATACCCTTGGCACGGCGCTGGTGCACAGCATTGAGGTGCCGGGTGATCACCGCAGCATGATGCAGCCGCCCCATGTGCAGGCCCTGGGCCAGGCGTTGGGTGAAGCACTGGCGTTGGCCTGCGCGCCGGCCAGTGTGGCCCACCAGCCGCTGGTGGCTATCCAGAGCGGTCAGGCCGGGCAGGCGCCGTTGTTCTGCGTGCCAGGCGCGGGCGATAGTGTGACGCGCTTCGTCGGCCTGGCCGATGCGTTGGGGCCGGAGCGGCCGCTGTACGGCCTGCAACCCCGCGGGTTGGAAGGCGCCGGCGTGCCGCACCGTGAGGTGGAGGTCGCCGCCCGCTGCCATGTGCAGGCGCTCCAGGCGCTGTACCCGCAAGGCCCAGTGCACTTGCTGGGGCACTCGTTCGGCGGCTGGGTGGCGCATGCCATGGCCTGCCAACTGCAAGCGCAGGGGCGCGAGGTGGCGTCCTTGACCCTGGTCGACAGCGAGGCGCCGACCTGCGGCAGCGTGTGCGGCAGGCCCTATACCACCACGGCGGCGTTGCAGCGCCTGGTGGAATCCGTGCAACTGGGCAGCGGCAAGGCCCTGGGTATCGATGCCGAGGCGTTCGCGCGGGCCGACGACGACCAGCAACTGCGCCTGCTGCACGCGGCCATGCAGCAAGCCGGGCTGTTACCGGCGCGGGCCGGGGTGCAGGCCTTGGCTGGCACGCTGCGCACCTTCAGTGCCGCGCTGCGCACGGTGTACCGCCCGCAAGCCATCTACCAGGGGCCGGCCAGGCTGGTGCTGGTGGCCGACGCCTGCGTCGATGCCGCTGGTAACCAGCGCGAGCAGGCGGCCATGCGCAGCGGCTGGCAGCAACTGTTGCCGCAGTTGGAGGTGTGGCAGGGGCCAGGTGACCACTACAGCGTGCTCAAGGCGCCGCAGGTGTACAGCGTAGCGGCGTGGTGGCAGGACGGGCAGGCGCGGTCGGAGCAGGTGGTGCCGCGTTGAACGTGGTGGGTGGGGGCAGGCTTGCCCCCACGCCGCCGAGCGCCGTACGACCTGCTGGCTGAACGTTGGACCAGCGACATTTATCAGGATTGAAGAGCGTTTTATGGACAAGAGCAGAACGCGCAAGATCGGCCTTGGCATTGCCGTGGCCCTGGTGGCGGGGGTGGCGTTGTACGCCATCCAGGCGCCGGCCAAGCCGCCGCTGTACATCACCGCCACGGTGGAGCGCGGCGATATCGAGAATGCGGTGCTGGCCACCGGGGTGCTGGAAGGCATCCGCCAGGTGGACGTGGGGGCCCAGGTTTCTGGGCAGTTGCGCGCATTGAAGGTCAAGCTCGGCGACAAGGTACAGAAGGGCCAATGGCTCGCCGAGATCGATCCGCTGGTGCTGCGCAATACCCTGCGCCAGGCCGAGGTGGACGAGGAGAAGCTGCGCGCTGAGCGGCGCTCCACCGAGGCGCAGTTGCAGCAGGCGCGGCGGGTCTACGAGCGCTACAAGCTGCTGCAGAGCGACGAGTCGGTGTCGCGCCAGGACTATGAGAGCGCCGAGTCCGAGTACCAGGTGCAGCAGGCTGCGCTGCGTTCGCTCGATGCGCAGATCAAGAGCGCCCAGGTGCAGGTCGATACGGCCAAGGTGAACCTGGACTACACCCGCATCAGTGCGCCAATCGACGGCGATGTAGTCGGTATCGTCACCCAGGAGGGGCAGACCGTGATCGCCCAGCAGCTTGCCCCGATCATCCTCAAGCTGGCAGACCTGGACACCATGACGGTCAAGGCACAGGTGTCGGAGGCCGACGTGATCCATATCAGCCCCGGTCAGCAGGTCTACTTCACCATCCTGGGCGAGGACAAACGCTACTACGCCACGCTACGCGGCACGGAACCTGCGCCCCAGGACTATCTGGAGACCACCGACAAGACCGGCGCCAGCAGCACTCGGCAGAACAATGCGGTGTTCTACAACGCGCTGTTCGAGGTCCCCAACCCAGACCACCGCCTGCGCATTGCCATGACCGCCCAGGTACGTATCGTGCGTGATACCGCCAAGGCGGTGCTGATGGTGCCGGTGGCCGCGCTGGGACCGCGCAACCAGGACGGCAGCTACCGGGTGCGGGTACTCGATGCCAAGGGCCAGGCCCAGAGCCGCGACGTGCAGGCGGGTATCAACAACAACGTCAAGGTTGAGATCAAGGCGGGCCTGGCCGAAGGCGACCGGGTGGTGATCGGCGAGCCGGTCGGCGACCTGGCGGGGGCCTGAGCATGAACATGAGCGTTGCACCGGACATCCTGTGCCCCTCAGGCGGCGAGCAGCCGCCCGCATTGCTGCAGTTGCGCGGCGTCTGCCGCAGCTTCATGGCGGGTGATCGGGAGTTTCTGGCGTTGCGCCAGATCGACCTGAGCATCCATGCCGGCGAGCTGGTGGCGATCATCGGCGCCTCGGGCTCGGGCAAGTCGACCCTGATGAACATCCTGGGTTGCCTAGACCACGCCAGCGCTGGCAGCTACCAGGTTAGCGGCCAGGAAACCCGCGACATGGACGACGAGGCCCTGGCGGCGCTGCGGCGCGACCACTTCGGCTTCATCTTCCAGCGCTACCACCTGTTGCCGCACCTCGATGCGCTGCGTAATGTCGAGATACCGGCGGTCTACGCCGGTACCGCGCAAGGTGTGCGTCACGCACGTGCCCGCGAGCTGCTGACCCGGCTGGGCCTGGCCGGGCACCTGGCGCATCGGCCCAGCCAGATGTCCGGCGGCCAGCAGCAGCGGGTGAGTATCTGCCGCGCGTTGATGAACGGCGGGCAGGTGATCCTCGCCGACGAACCTACCGGGGCCTTGGACACTGCCAGTGGCAAGGAGGTGATGCGCATCCTGCTGGAGCTGCACCAGGCCGGGCATACGGTGATCCTGGTGACCCACGACCCCAAGGTGGCGGCCCATGCCGAGCGGATCATCGAGGTCAGTGACGGGCAGATCGTCAGCGACCAGTGCAACCGCTCGGCGCGGGACATGCCCGCCGAGTCTGCGCCGGGCGCCGCCGAGGCGCCTAGACCAAGACGCTTGGTGGCCGGCATGGGGTTGTTCCGCGAAGCGTTCGCCATGGCCTGGATCGCGCTGGTATCGCACCGCATGCGGACCTTGCTGACCATGCTCGGGATCATCATCGGCATCACGTCGGTGGTGTCGATCTCGGCTATCGGCGAGGGCGCCAAGGGGTATGTGCTGCGCGATATCGAGGCGATCGGTAGCAACACCATCGATATCTATCCAGGCAGCAACTTCGGCGACAGCCGGGCCAAGTCCATCGAAACGCTGTTGCCAGGGGATGTGGCTGCCCTCAACCAGCTGTACTACGTCGACAGCGCCACACCGGTGATCGGCCGCAGCCTGTTGGTGCGCTACCGCAACATCGACGTGGATGTGCAGCTCAACGGCGTCAACGAGCGTTACTTCAAGGTGCGCAACATCCGTTTCGATGCCGGCATTGGCTTCAGTGCCGACGATGCCCGACGCCAGGCGCAAGTGGTGGTGATCGACCACAATACCCGTCAGCGGCTGTTCGGCAAAGGCGTCGATCCGCTTGGCCAGGTGATCCTGCTGGGCAGCCTGCCGTGCACGGTGATCGGTGTGACCGCCGAGAACAAGAACCTGTTCGCTGCGAACAACGGTCTGAATGTCTGGCTGCCCTACGAGACCGCAGCTGGCCGCGTGTTCGGCCAACGGCACCTGGACAGCATCAGCGTGCGCATCCGCGATGGCGTGCCGAGCAAGCGAGTCGAGCAGGAGGTCAACGCCCTGATGTTGCAGCGCCATGGCACCAAGGACTTCTTCACCAACAACCTCGACAGCATCATGCAGACGGTGCAAAAGACCAGCCGCTCGCTGACCTTGTTGCTGTCGCTGATCGCAGTGATTTCGCTGGTGGTGGGGGGCATTGGGGTGATGAACATCATGCTGGTGTCAGTGACCGAACGCACCCGTGAGATCGGCATTCGTATGGCGGTGGGCGCGCGTCAGTCGGATATCCGCCAGCAGTTTCTGGTGGAAGCGGTGATGGTGTGCCTGATTGGCGGGGTGATCGGCATCGGGTTGTCCTACGGCATCGGTTCGCTGTTCACCCTGTTCGTCTCGCAGTGGCAGATGGTGTTCTCGCTGGCTTCGGTGGCGACCGCCTTCGCCTGCTCGACACTGATCGGCATCGTGTTTGGCTTCGTGCCGGCGCGCAACGCCGCCCGGCTCGACCCGATCGAGGCATTGGCACGGGATTGAGTCGCCGCCGCCAGGCGCAAGCGTCAGTGGTGTCGTGCCGGCACCTGGGCGTCGTACATCCAGCGCATCAGCGAGTGGCGCCCGCTGATGCCCAGTTTGATCGCCGCGCGGCGCAGGTAACTTTCCACGGTGTTGACCTTCAATGCCAGCAGCGCCGCTTGCTGCGGCGCGGTGTGCCCGGCCAGCAGCCCTAGGCACACCTGGTGCTCACGCTCGGAAAGGCTCAGGCCGCGTTGCTGCAGGCGCTCCAGGAAACGTGCCGGCATCGACTCGCCAACGGCCGGCGGCGGCTGCAGGGCGTCGCCGTGCTTCTCAAGCATTGGCAGCAGCAGCGGCGAGATGTCCTCCAGCAAGTGCCGCTCGGACAGCGTGAAGGCATCGCCCCGTGCTGCGCGCAGTACGGTGATCTGATAGTGGTAGCCATTGTTGCTACGGACCAGTTGCAGGCGTGCCGGGTCGCCCAGGTTAATCGCCGGGTGCGACAACACGGTCTCGCACAGCAGCGGTGGATCGCCTTCGCCGCAGGCGATGCGCGACTGACGAATATGCGTGGCATCGACCGTCAGTTGGGTGCTGATCAAGTCATGTAGCCTGCGCGGGAACTGCGCGCTGCCAGTGCTGGCGATGGCTTTGCCGATGTGTGGAAAGGGCAGGTGTGGGGGCATGGTGTCGTCCGTGAGTCAGTGAAAGTCAGCGCGGCGTGTCCTGTAGCGGCGCAAGTTGTTGCGAACCCTATTACAACGATTGAGTGACCATAAAATGAAACAAGATAATGTCATGGTAATGGCATTGGCCGGATTGAAACAGCATGACTTATCGGTCATCGTTAACTTTAGCGTAACGAATAGACGTCCTGCTTGATTGATACAACACTTGCCGCCGCCCTAAGGTGATTTCACGACAGCGAACCCGTGGAGTCACCCAATGACAACAATGAAGAATCCACCGCCGCAATGGTCGCGGCGCCGCGCCGAGAAACAGCGTCGCCTCGACCGCGTGCGCCATCTGGCCGAGGGGGCGGTGTTGCCCACCGAGCGGATCGTCGAGGCCCTGGAACTGCTGCTGGCACCGGGCGACCGTGTGGTGCTCGAAGGCAACAACCAGAAGCAGGCCGACTTTCTCTCGCGTTCGCTGGCCAAGGTCGATCCCGAGCGCCTGCACGACCTGCACATGATCCTGCCCAGCGTCAGCCGCGCCGAACACCTGGCGTTGTTCGAACGCGGGATTGCACGCAAGCTCGACTTCTCGTTCGCTGGCCCACAAAGCTTGCGTATCAGCCAATTGCTCGAAGACGGCCTGCTCGAAGTCGGTGCCATTCATACCTACATCGAGCTGTATTCGCGCCTGCTGGTTGACCTGATCCCCAACGTCACCTTGGTGGCTGGCTTCATGGCCGACCGCGACGGCAACCTGTACACCGGCCCCAGCACCGAGGACACCCCGGCGCTGGTAGAACCAGCGGCGTTCAGCGATGGCATCGTGATCGCCCAGGTCAATCAACTGGTGGATCGCGTGGATGACTTGCCACGGGTGGATATCCCGGCCAGCTGGGTGGACTTCGTGGTGGTCGCCGACCAACCGTTCTACATCGAGCCGTTGTTCACCCGCGACCCACGCCACATCAAGCCGGTGCACGTGCTGATGGCGATGATGGCGATTCGCGGCATCTACGAGAAACATCAGGTGCAGTCGCTCAACCACGGCATCGGTTTCAACACGGCTGCCATCGAGCTGATCCTGCCGACCTATGGCGAATCCTTGGGCCTCAAGGGCAAGATCTGCCGTAACTGGACCCTCAACCCGCACCCGACCTTGATCCCGGCCATCGAGACCGGCTGGGTGCAGAGCGTGCACTGTTTCGGCACCGAGCTTGGCATGGAGGACTACATCGCCCAGCGCCCGGATGTGTTCTTCACCGGGCGCGACGGTTCTTTGCGCTCGAACCGCATGATGTGCCAGTTGGCCGGACAGTACGCTGTGGACCTGTTTATCGGCGCCACCTTGCAAGTGGACGGCGACGGCCATTCCTCCACCGTGACCCGTGGACGCCTGGCCGGCTTCGGCGGCGCGCCGAACATGGGCCATGACCCGCGTGGCCGGCGCCATGCCACCCCCGCCTGGCTGGACATGACCGTGCCGGACACGCTGCTTGAGCGTGGTCGCAAGCTGGTGGTGCAGATGGTCGAGACCTACCAGGAAGGCGGTAAGCCCACCTTCGTCGATACCCTCGATGCGGTGGAGGTGGCAAAGAAGGCCGGTATGCCACTGGCACCGGTCATGATCTACGGCGACGACGTTACC
This sequence comes from Pseudomonas sp. NY15463, assembly GCF_048068415.1. Lineage (NCBI taxonomy): Bacteria > Pseudomonadati > Pseudomonadota > Gammaproteobacteria > Pseudomonadales > Pseudomonadaceae > Pseudomonas > Pseudomonas sp. NY15463. The sequence continues at coordinate 6,137 of NZ_JBLUQD010000009.1, read as the reverse complement.
CACCTGCTGACCGAGGAGGGCATCGCCTACCTGTACAAGGCCCGTAGCCTGGAGGAACGGCGACAGATGATCGCCGCCGTGGCCGGCGTCACCGCGATTGGCCTGCGCCACGATCCCAAGGACACCGAACGCCTGCGCAAGCTCGGACTGGTGGCCTTGCCGGAGGATCTGGGCATTCGCCGTACCGACGCCAGCCGTGAACTGCTTGCCGCCCGCAGCATTGCCGAGCTGGTGGAGTGGTCTGGCGGCTTGTACAACCCACCTGCACGGTTCAGGAGCTGGTGATGATGAATGCCTACGATCTGACGCTGCGTCAGGCGTTTCACGCGCACGTCGAGACCAGCCCACTCCCTGTGACGGCGAGCTTGAGCGCTCCAGGGTCGCAGCAGGGCGCCGCGCTGCCCTTGGCTGATCATCTCGCCGACCTGGCCGTCGCCGCGCTGCTCGACGAAGCCGACCTGTCGCCCAAACCTGGACTGGTGGACCGGCGCAGCAATGGTGCCCACCACGACATGAGCCTGGCGCTGATGCACGCCTCGGCCCTGGCCCTGTGGCCGTGCCTGCGGCAAATGGCTGAAGCCGCGCAGCAGTGCGGCGCGATTGGCCTGCCACTACGCGCGGCCCTGGGCCGCCTAGGCCGGGAGGGCGAAGCGACGATGCTGGCCACCACCGGTGGCGTCAATACCCACCGCGGGGCGATCTGGGCCTTGGGCTTGTTGGTCGCCGCTCGCGCCCTCGACCCCGGTGCCAGCGCCGAAACCCTGGCCCGGCGCGCTGGACGGATTGCGCTGCTCGATGATCCTGTCGCGGTGATGAGCGATAGCCACGGCAACCAGGTCCGTCAACGGCATGGCGTGGGCGGCGCGCGTGAGCAAGCCCAGCAGGGCTTTCCGGCAGTGATCGAACACGGTTTGCCGCAACTGCGCCGTAGCCGGGCCGCTGGTGCGGGCGAGGCGCATGCCCGGCTCGATGCACTGCTGGCGATCATGGCCACCCTCAGCGATACCTGCGTGCTCTGGCGTGCCGGGCCCGAAGGTCTGCAGGTCTTGCAGCGAGGGGCCGACGCCGTGCTCGCTGCCGGTGGCAGCGCCAGCCTTGGCGGACGCCGGCGGCTGCGCGAGTTGGATGCGCAGTTGTTGCGCTTGAATGCCTCTCCGGGTGGAGCCGCCGACCTGCTGGCGGCCTGCCTGTTCCTCGAATCTGCTGGGAGCGTGTGACATGCAGACCCTGAACTTTGATTTTCCTGCTCAGCAGCCGGGACGCGGTCGCGCCCTGGTGGGCTGCGTCAGCTCAGGCGACCTGGAAGTATTGATCGAGCCGGGCGAGGCCGGACGCCTGGAGATCCAGGTCGTGACCTCGGTCGATGGCGGCCAGGCGCGCTGGGAACAACTGTTCCAACGCCTGTTCGCCGACCGCGCCGTGCCGGCGCTGAAAGTCGACATCCATGATTTCGGTGCTACCCCCGGTGTGGTGCGCCTGCGCCTGGAGCAAGGTTTCGAGGAGATCGCGCATGACTGATACCGAGCGCCTGCTGCGTCACCGCAGCTTCGTCGAACTGGGGGCCCGCCAGCGCGCCCGCGCTGTGCTCGACGAGGGTACTTTCCGTGAATTGCTCGACCCCTTCGAGCGCATGATGTCGCCGTGGTTGCCGCGTCAAGGCATCGTGCCGCAGGCCGATGACGGCGTGGTGATCGCCAAGGGCCTACTGGCCGGGCGCCCGTGTGTGGTGGCGGCCATCGAAGGCGGCTTCCAGGGCGGCAGCCTGGGTGAGGTGGGTGGGGCGAAGATTGCCGGTGCCCTGGAGCTGGCAATCGAAGACAACCGCGCCGGCATACCCACCTGCGCCGTATTGCTGCTCGAGACCGGTGGTGTGCGGTTGCAGGAGGCCAACCTTGGACTGGCAGCAATTGCCGAGGTCCAGGCGGCAATCGTCGAGCTGCGTACGTACCAGCCGGTGATCGGCGTGATCGCAGGTGCGGTCGGCTGTTTCGGCGGCATGTCCATTGCCGCGGGGCTGTGCAGCCACCTGCTGGTCACCCGCGAGGCGCGCCTGGGGCTCAATGGCCCGCAAGTGATCGAGCAGGAGGCGGGCATCGACGAATACAACGCCAGCGACCGGCCGTTCATCTGGAGCCTGACAGGCGGTGAGCAACGCCATGCCAGCGCCTTGGTGGATGGCTTCGTGGCCGACGATGTCACACAGGTGCGCCAGGCCCTGTTGCAACTACTCGACACCCCCAGCGCCGAGCGTGCCGAGCGCTGGGCCTGGTACCTCGAACGCCTGGCCCGGCTGGGTGATGACGTAGCACAAATGGACGCCGCCACGGTGCGCGCCCTCTACCAAGGAGATGCCCCATGAACCGTGCCTTGAACTGGCTGCCGGGCCTGGCCGGCGGCGAAGCGCTGGGGGGATATCCCGCCTCGGTGCAGGTCATCGATGGTGAGCTGGACAATCGCCTGGCACGTTTCATCGCCGTGGTGCCCGATGCCGACAATCCTTTCCCGCGCGCGCGCTCGGGCGAAGTTGGCCTGCTCGAAGGCTGGGGGTTGGCCAAGGCGGTCAACGAGGCGGTGGAGGCCGATCGTGGGCGTACTAAACGCGCCATCGTCGCGGTGATCGATGTGCCCAGTCAGGCCTACGGGCGCCGCGAGGAGGCGCTGGGTATCCATCAGGCGTTGGCGGCTGCGGTACAGGCCTATGCCCGCGCACGCTTGGCCGGGCATCCGGTTATCGGGTTGCTGGTGGGCAAGGCCATGTCTGGCGCGTTTCTCGCCCACGGTTATCAGGCCCAGCGCCTGATCGCCCTGGATGACAATGGCGTAATGGTGCACGCCATGGGCAAGGCGGCGGCAGCGCGGATTACCCTGCGTAGCGTCGAGGCGCTGGAGGCGCTGGCGGCGGACGTGCCGCCGATGGCCTATGACCTGGCCAGTTACGCCTCGCTGGGCCTGCTCTGGCGCAGGCTGGGTGTCGCCAGCGCCGAGGCGCCAACGGCGGCGGATATCGCCACGGTGCGTGCATGCCTTGCACAAGCGGTGAGTGATATCGGCGAGTCTACCGACTTGGCGTCGCGTCTTCAGGGTGAGCACCGGCGCGCTTCTCGCGAGGTCCGCGAGCGCCTGCGTCGCCAATGGCAGGAGGCCTGAGATGAACGCCCTGCGCCCGCATGACTTGCTGTGGGGCATGACGTCGGCCATGTTGCCTGACGACGCGCCGGGCTGGGCGTTACAGGTACTGGATCAGGGGCTGCCGGTGGTGGTGCGGCGTGCCGGTTGCACGCAAGGTTGGGTCGCGGTCGGGGTGCGTGGCGATGGGCGTGAGCGACGTTATGCGGCGCTCATGCGCACGCAGGATGTGACGCAGGTAGCGAGCCCTGAGCAGATCGTGGCGCGTGCACAACTGGGGTTAGCAGCCTGTTGGCCTGCGCTCGATGCGCTGGGGGCCGTCGCCAGGGTGCTCGACAGCAGCCACCTGGCCTGGGGGCCGACTGGCGGCGTGGGTTACCAACTCGCCACCGGTATCGAGGTGTTGCACGCCGACAGTGACCTGGACCTGCTGCTGCGCACCCCGCAACCGCTGGCACGGCAAGCGGCTCGCGACCTGCTGGAGATTCTCGACTGCGCACCCTGCCGGGTAGACGTGCAACTGGAAACCCCAGGCGGCGCCGTCGCGCTGCGCGAATGGGCGGGGCCGGCGCGGCGGGTATTGCTCAAGGCCACCAATGGCGCACGCCTGGTCATCGACCCGTGGGCGGCGCTGGAGTGGGCAGCATGAGCAGCCTGTTCGTCTTCCCAGGTCAGGGTGCCCAGCAGGCCGGCATGCTCCATCGCTTGCCGCCGGGCAGTGAAGAGCTGGTGGAAGAGGCCTGCGATGTGCTCGGCGAGCCGGTGCTCGCCCTGGACAGCGCCGAGGCTCTGCAGGATACCCGCGCAGTGCAACTGTGCCTGTTGCTGGCCGGGGTGGCCTGGGCGCGCTGGCTGATGCAGCGTAGCCCGGCGCCCGAACACGTCGCCGGGCTGTCCATCGGGGCCTATCCCGCTGCGGTGATCGCACAAGCCCTGGCATTCGCCGATGCGGTGCGCCTGGTGGCCTTGCGTGGCGAGTTGATGCAGCGGGCCTATCCGCACGGTTATGGCATGACCGCCCTGAGCGGCTTGTCGCAGGCAGAGGTCGAGCAATTGCTGGGGCAGGTCAGCGACGAGGTGTACCTGGCCAATCTCAACAGTGACAACCAGATTGTCATCGCCGGTCGCGACGAGGCCATGGCCGAGGTGGCGCGCCTGGCTCGCCGCCAAGGCCAGGGCGTGGCGCGCCGGTTGGCGGTGAGCGTGCCATCGCACTGCCGTTTGCTGGACGCGCCAGCCGCGCAACTGGCGGCGGCTTTCGCCACGGTGGCTGTGCACAGGCCGCGCATCACCTGGCTGAGCGGTTGCCGCGCACGGCCGATGCACGACCCTGCGCAACTGCGTGACGAGTTGGCCGGCAACATGGCGCGCATCGTCGATTGGCGTGGCCTGTTGCGCAATGCCTACGAGCGCGGCGTGCGCCTGCACGTCGAGCTACCGCCAGGCAGCGTGCTCACGGGTCTGGCGCGTGCGGTGTTCGAACAGGGCCGGGTGGTGGCCCTGGAAAATACCCGAGCCGATACAGTGGACGCCTTGCTGCGCCAGGAGGTGGCTCACCGCCAATAACGCCGCTCCTGGTTTCGAAGAACAACAACAAGCAACTTCGACAAACGCTGAGGACAACAACAATGATCATCTATGGTGTGGCCTTGCTGGCCGTATGCACCCTTGCCGGCGTCATCGTCGGCGACTTCCTGGGTGTGCTGCTGGGCGTCAAATCCAATGTGGGCGGTGTGGGTATCGCCATGATCCTGCTGATCTGCGCACGCTTGTACATGCACCGCAAAGGTGGCATGAGCAAGGAGTGCGAGTTTGGCGTGGGCTTCTGGGGTGCAATGTACATTCCGGTGGTGGTGGCTATGGCTGCCCAGCAGAACGTCGTCACGGCCCTGCATGGCGGGCCGGTCGCGCTGCTCGGGGCGGTGGGTGCGGTGCTGGTGTGCGGGCTGACGATTGCCTTGATCAGCCGCAGCCATCGCGGTGAGCCGCTGCCGCCGCTGGAGGCGCCTACGACCCAGAACGCGCAGGCTGTGCCTGCGGGAGGTCGCTGACATGTGGCCGATCATTGATAATGCCCTGGAACACAATGGCCTGATCACCGCTTTCGCGGTGGTGGGCGCAATCATGTGGCTGTCGGTGCTGCTGTCGAAGTACCTGACCTTTGGCCGGGTCCACGGCTCAGCCATCGCCATCGTCATCGGCCTGGTGCTGGCCTGGGTTGGTGGCACGCTGACCGGTGGACAGAAAGGCCTAGCCGACATGGCTCTGTTCTCGGGGATAGGCCTGATGGGCGGCGCCATGCTGCGCGATTTCGCCATCGTTGCCACGGCCTTCGAGGTGCAGGCCACCGAAGCGCGCAAGGCCGGCATGATCGGCGCGGTAGCGCTGCTGCTGGGCACCGTGCTGCCGTTCATTGTCGGCGCCTGCGTCGCCTGGGTCTTTGGCTACCGCGATGCGGTGAGCATGACCACCATCGGTGCGGGAGCGGTGACCTACATCGTCGGGCCGGTGACGGGGGCTGCGTTGGGCGCAAGTTCCGATGTGATGGCGCTGTCGATCGCGACCGGCCTGATCAAGGCCATTCTGGTGATGGTGTTCACGCCGGTATCGGCGCGCTTGCTGGCGTTGGACAACCCGCGCTCGGCGATGGTGTTCGGTGGCCTGGCCGGTACGGTGTCCGGGGTGACGGCCGGGCTGGCCGCCACGGATCGGCGCCTGGTGCCGTATGGAGCGTTGACCGCGACTTTCCATACTGGGCTAGGGTGCTTGATGGGGCCTTCGATCCTGTACTTCTGTGTGCGGGGGTTGGTGGGGTAGAGGTTGCTGAGGTCTGCGGAGCCACCCACCGCGTCGCTTGCTGCGTGGTGGTCTGGCACGCCGGTAAACCCGTTTCCACCTGTAGGAGCGGCCGTGTGGGCCGCCAGGGGGTCGGTGCCCCCCCCCCCCCCATTGCAGAAGACGAAAAAAATGGGGGGGGCCGCGGCCCCGAGGCCGGCCCAGGGGCCGCGACG